>NZ_NGJT01000040.1 GCF_003950315.1 Vagococcus bubulae | reverse complement strand
TCCTTTTTAGTTGGTTTAGACACCTTAATTATAAAGGAAAGTGCTATTTTTTTCGTCAAAAAAGGAACAAAATCCAAAATAATTTTGTTCCTTTTAATCTTTTTTAGGAGACTTTTGGGTCAGCCTCGTTTTATTATTTTTTATCAATCACTTTATATAAATCAACTATCTCTTTCGCTAAATCTGTAAAGGCAATCCCTGTCATCAAATGATCTTGACTATGAACCGTTAAAAGGGTTATTTCTGTTGATTCACCCTGCGCTTCTTTTGTTAGCATCTCTGTTTGAGACTGGTGTGCTTTTACTAAAGACTCTTTGGCAGCTTCTAATTTTTCGTCTGCCATTGAAAAATCAGATGCTTTAGCTGACTGTATGGCTTCCATTGCATGACTTTTAGCATCTCCACTATGCATAATCAATCCCATAATCACTTGCAAACTTTCTTCATTCATCATCCATCACCCATTCATATGTCTTATAGTCAAACATTGTTTAAAAAAGGTATAAATAACACTAGGTTAATTTTAGTCCACTATCTTATTGTTTGTCAACAAAATAAAAGGTTAAGACATAACTCCTCTTAACCTTTTATCCTTTATTTATTACTATTTGAAGTAATGGGGGTTTTGTTATCTGTGGTTGTTTGAGTAACAATCTTACTATTCAACTTTTTATTAAAATCATCCATAGTTTCATTTGGATCAAACGTCTGTTTAATCGGCATACCCATTGGATCTTGATAATGAGATAACACTTCACTTGGAATGTTAGACAATGCTTTTTTAGGTTTATCAAATCCTTCAATTTCCCATGTAAATGGTGCAAATTGATTGTCTTTATCTACCCAATCATGGCGTTTAGAGGCTTGATAAATACCAAATGCCAATAATAACACTATTGCAAGTAATACTAAAATGGTCACAACATAAACGGTACCAGAACCGACTTCTTTTTTAACTTGAGCTGGTGGGTAAAGTGACAACACAATACCAAACACACATGCTGCTAATCCAATAATAGAAACTAACCAAGCTCCGACTTTTCCACCAGGAACAGTAAAGGTACGAGGACGATTTGGTTGAGTGTAACGCAAACGTAAGAATGAGACAAACATCAACACATAATATAACATGTAAAGAATCGTTACGGTTTGAGTAATCATCACAAAGAATCCTTCAACGTTTGGCAATAATTTTACAACAAAGGCAATAGCTGTCACACAGATAGCTTGTAAATAAAGCATTTTTGATGGCATACCATGTTTATTGTTACTTTGTAATTGTTTTGGTAAAAAGCCACTACGTCCAGCTTGTCCTAACATAAATGATGGACCAGCTAAGTTAGTAATCCACATAGCAAGTGTCGCAAAGAACCCAACATAGACAAAAATCATATACATCCAAGGAGCGCCAATAGTAGCTCCCAATTCGTGATATAAAGAATAGAGTGCATAGATAATATTAATATTTTTTTCTGGAATGACTATCGCAATAATAAGCGTTCCAACAACAAAAACTAAAAAGGCAATTAATCCTGCGACAAGCATGGCAATTGGAAATTGCTTTTTAGGATTTTTTAGTTGTTTAATGTGAGCTGCATTTAAATCAATTCCTGCATATGAGAAAAAGACGCCTGCAGCAAGAGCTAATGTGCTCATACCATGCCATTTTGGTACTAGGCCACTTGGTTCTAATTTAATTGCTGGCGTATGACCTTGTACTAACCAAACAATCACTAAAATAACAATTGTTGCTAATGGGATAATGGTTCCTATCGTCACGCCGTATTTAGAGATATTAGAAAACGTCTTAGCCCCACGAGTTGCTAACCAGGTCACTAACCAAAATACTGCTAAAAACAAACACATAATCATTAATTCGTGAGACGGATTTTTGGCAAATTTTACCGCCCAATCATAATTAGGGGTAAAAAATCCAATCGTTGCTGCAAAGTTTGGCATACCTGCACCCAGATTAAATGTCGTCTGAAACCATAGAATCAGCAAACAGGTAAACGCCCAGCCTTTCCCCATCCCTTCACCAACCCAACGGAAAATACCGCCACGCTCAGACCAACCACCCGCAAGTTCGGCTGCTACAAGAGCTGTTGGAACAAAAAATACAAGGGCACCAATTGCAAATAATGTCACTGATGACAATCCATAAAACGCTTGTTGGGCATCATTTCCTAGCCCAGCAACAATCGCAACATTCATCATAATCAACGCATACGTTGAAATATATCCTTGACCCTGTTTATTGGTGCTTTTGGTCGTACTATCTGGTTTACTACTCATATGGATCTCCTACCTTTCTTTTACTAACCTAAAATACTTCCTTATAATAAATATTTCTCTCAGATAGTAATTTATCTAAGAGAAACATTCTTGTAATATTCAAGCGATTTACATCATTGGTGTAATGGGATTCATTGGATTCCAGAATGGCAATACTGTGGCGTCTTTTTCTAAATTAGCAAGCTGTTCAGTTGTAAAGAACTCTTTTCTAACGACTACTTCAAATAGATAATCCGTCATCCATTTATCATCCATGACACAGAAACCTTTGTCTCCAATAGTGTCTCCCCAACTATTTTCTACTTTCCATTTCGTTGGTTTATCATCAACTATATTTACTCCAGCAATCACCATCGCATGAGTTGGCAGGCTTTCACGGTAGTTGAATCTCTCACCTTTTGTCATATTAAAGTCTAAATCAAATAATTCTTTAAATTTATAAAGGCTATCTGACATAATGCCTTTTTGACGGTCGAAGTGTTTCAACACGTCACACGCAAACCAAACTGGTTCACCTGATTTTAATTGTTTGATCGTTAATTTTTTCAATTCATCCATCTCAACATTTAGATAGCGATTTGGTTTACCATCTACCATGTTGCCAGACAATTCTACTTCAAATGTTTGATTAAACGGCATAGATTCTGTTGGGACATTGATAATAATCACATAATCATTTAAATCAATATCAATGTATTTTTGATACATTTCTACTGGCGTTAAATTTTGATAAGACGTATATTTTTTATCTTTGTCTCTAAATGTAAAATTGATAGTTTCAGGTGGTGTTCCTAAAGCGATAGAAAGAATTCGATAGACTTCTACTAATTGTTCATCAATAAAAGCTTTTATCTCATCAGTTGTTTTATTAGAATTCATCATTCGACGTAACACGATGGCATCAGCACGTAATTTACGATTTAATAAAGTGTTTAATTCAGTTGAATCCATGCTACAGCTTGACTCATCCATTTCATATTTTGGTACAACACCATATTTCTCAACTAACGAAATAATTAGGTTCCAATCTCCGCCATCTTGTTGTGGTGAGTTTAATAAAAATTGCACATCTCTGCTTGATAAATCTTCGCCTGATGTGTCTAAAATATTTTGATAAAAATAGTTTGCTTTTTCTAATTTGTCATAGAAAAATAGATAATTTTGTGATAATTCAAAGTTTTCAATATTATATTGTTTTTCTATTTGAAATCGAATCACATTCAAACATGAAAACATCCAGCAGCGTCCACTATGACGTTGATTCGTTACTTGGTGAGTGTCCACATCGATTGAAAAGTTAAAGTTATTGTCATCAATTGATTGGATATTTTCTGCTGCTTTAAATAATCCATTTGTTGTCGCAGCTGTTTGAGCAACTTGATTCCCTCGATTTGAGTTAAAGTTTTTCTTCATTTCATTGATTCGTTCAATAGTAAGTGGTCTAGACATATAAAACACTCCATTCTAAAAGTTATTATTTTGTTGGTACACTTATATATAACTCCTTTTATATGTATATCTCGCGTTATTTGTGTGAATCTCTCACAACTTTTTTATGGTGAGTTAAATAAATTTTTGTATAAAATAAGAACTGTTTACCTAAAAAGATAAACAGTTCTTTCATCATTATTTATTAGTTGTTTGAGTTGTGTCTTTAGCCATTTCTTTTTGTACGTCAATTAACCAGCTATCTTTTTTCTTTTTATAGATGATTAATGGAATACTAAATAAGATACCGACAAAGATTAAAACAAAGATTAAGTTTTCAATCGTATTACTCATAAATGTTAAGGTTAAGGCAAAAACAATAGTAACTATAAGTAACCCTGCAAAGAAGAATCCAAAACCATTTCCTTTTTTACCTACGCGGAAAGGATGTTCTGTATCAGGTGATTTTCTTCTCATTGAAATAAAGCCTAAAGCCATTAATGTATAAGCTAAACAATAGATCATTGTTCCACTATTTGTGATAATAACGAATACTTTATTAATTCCAGGAATGATAACATATGCTCCTGACAAAATAGTAATCGCAATCGCTTGGACAAATAACAATGTATTTGATGAATTGAATTTATTAGTTTTCCAGAATTTGAATTTTTCTGGGAAGTCCCCTTCTCTTGCACTTGCAGTGATTGTTTTTTGAGCACTGATAAACCATGTAGACATATTAGTCAACACACTCACAATAGAAAGTAAGCAGAAGATTTGGACAACAAAATATGGTAATCCTAAACGATCAGCAAATAATTGTAACGGTTGAGCGCCATTGTTTAATTGAATTTTACCTGCTGGGATAACATTTGCTACTAAAAATGAGTTAACCAATGAGAACAATGCTAATAAGATAAGGGATGTAATAACACCTTTAGCATATTGTTGAGATGGTTTTTTCAGACGAGTAATAAACACAGAAGACATCTCTATTCCTAAGAAAATAAAGATAATCCCACTAAAGTACATACCTGAGCCACTGGTGAAAGATTTAGGTACTAATTTTGACCATGAAAAGGTCCCTAAAATACTATCTGGGTTTAAACCAATTTTTACAAAGGTAAACACACCAAGTATAAATAACATCACGACAGGAATATACAAACCTAACCAAATACCGAATTTACCATTTACTTTTGCCATGTCGAATTTTAAATTCAACAGTGTCATACACCAAACTAATCCTAAAATAACCGCCAATGTAAACATCGAGTTCTCAATTAAACTTTCTTTCTTCAACAGTAGCGCAACCATTGGTGCAAAACCTGTCCCAACAACGACCATTGAAGGGAACATCGCTGCCCAAATGAGCCAAGAGGTCACAAATCCCCACTTAGGTCCCAGGGTGTTTTTAACCCATAACTCTGGACCACCTTGACCAGGAAATGTTGTCCCAAATTCACCAGATATTAAAGCGATTGGTAAAGCAAATCCAATCACGGCTATACCCATGAATAAAAACATGTTCCATCCTGTTGCTGTCAGTGTTGAATAATACGGACCTGCTACAAGAGAGAATGTTAACCCAATAAATGTTGCTAATGTTATTTTTGATAAAGCACCTTTTTTACTTGCAGTGTTGTTTCCTTGTGCATTAGTTGCTACCGGTTTAACACTTGAAGCAGCGGATGCTTTACTACCACTTTTGTTTTCCATAATATGTTCTCCTCACTTATCTTTATACGTCTTTGGTTATGTCAAAGGTGAGTTTTGATAGCCCTAGCCCTTTCTTAACCAATTCACCGATATGAGTCATGGTTAAATGATTCATTTCTTCTATATTTTGTTTGTTTTGTTTTGTTAAAAAGTCTGTTACATCACCAGATTGCATGGCTTTGTATGCACGATCTGTTTCCAATACCATGTGATTTGCCAGTTGTCTAGCTGCACTTAGGTAATCAAAATTAACTGTTTTTAATACGTCATAATCACGTTCTACCAAAACAGCTAGTGTACGATGCATCCAGTAAGCTTGAGTGATATCATAAGTCATACTTGTATTGTTGTATGATGGTGCAGTGTCGTTACTATTTGCGTAGAAAGGCACATACGGATTGAAGGCGGTTGGGCCACTATTAATCCAAGTAATCGCTGCAATCTCTTCTGGTACATCATTTCTGATTTCTAAAATATGCGACTGTGATGTACGATTCATTGAAATAGGTCTAAATAATTTTCTAGACGCATCATCTGTTGAATTAAATGGATCATAAATTGTTTCATCATAGTGTGAACTTAATACAGCCCCTACATCTTCATAACTCAATTTACGATTTGGTTTAAACACAAATGGCATGTCACTACTTCTTGGGTCTTCTACTTTATGCCCCAAATAATTTTGGCCGTACCATACACGTGGTGTGTTGTATTCTCTATCTTCTTTTGAGCTTGTACCAAAAATATGACGGAAGTTAAATCCTTCATAATCTGGGTTCAAATGATAGGTTTCGACAAATTCTCGTAATCCTTCTGAATACATAAAGTTTTCTGGGTCATTGAAATCAACTTCTTCAATGATTGATTGGTTAGCAATCACTGCACAGCAATCATCTGGCACGCGTTGTGCGATCCAATGATGACCACATGGAATTTCCATATACCAAATCTCATCTTTATCACTAAAGATAACGCCATTTCCTTCATGAGAACCATATTCTTCAATGAGTTTTCCTAAATAAGTCACCCCTTCTCTAGCAGATGAGATATAAGGTAATACCACACTAACTAAAGAATCTTCGCCAAGACCATCTGTTAAAGGATCAATAGCCAAAACTTTTGTGTTACTAAAAATACTTTCAGTTGCACTCATTGCCACATTTTTTGAGTTGATACCCGACTCACCAAAAATACCGTATTTTTTATATTGAATGTAAGGCACCATTTGATATCTAAGTGATTTCTTAGGGTAGTTTTCTTTAAAATGTGTTAAGTATGATTTGTAAACACCTTCAGTCACATCATTTTCAGGAACCACAATAAACTTTACTGGTTCAATAACGATTTCTGCGTCACAGTTTCTAGCGATGAGCGTTGCTCCATTCATCGTTGCCTTTTTTCCTACTACAACAGTTGTACACATATTATTCCCTCTTCCTTCATTTCCATAGTTTTAATGACAAAAGGATAATCGCTGGGATTATCCTTTCAACGGCTTACTAAACGTCTTTAGTAATATCAAAAGTTAGTTTAGATAATCCCAAACCTCTTTGAACCAAATCACCAATATGTTTCATGGCTAAAGCATTCATTTGATCAATGTTTTTGTTGTTTTGTTCTGTTAGGAATTCTTCAACGTTTGACACGTTTCCTTCCTTAAAAGCTTTGTCTGTTTCCAACACAAGATGTTTGGCTAGTGTTTTTGCAGATGTTAAGTAGTCAAAGTTCACAGAAGATAATTTATTGTAATCACGTTCTACTAAAACGGCTAGAGTACGATACATCCAATATGCTTGGTTAATATCATAATTATCTGTTGTGTCTCGGTAGCTTTTTGGTGTATCTAAACTATTAGCAAAGAATGGCACATATGGGTTAAAGGCAGTTGGTGCGCTATTTAACCAAATGATTCCAGCGATTTCTTCTGGTACGTTGTTTCTAATTTCTAAAATGTGAGATTCTGCTGTACGATTCATAGAGATCGGTCTAAATACGTTACGATCTACATCGCTCTCAGGATTAAATGGATCATAAATTGTTTCATCAAAGTGTGAACTTAGTACGGCAGCCACATCATTCACTGTCAGTAAGCGATTTGGTTTGAAGACAAACGGCATGTCACTACTTCTTGGGTCTTCTACTTTATGACCTAAATAATTTTGTCCATACCACACACGTGCTGTGTTATATTGTCTATCTTCTTTAGTACTTGTTCCAAAGATATGACGGAAATTAAATCCTTCATAATCTGGATTTAATTGATATTCATCGACAAATTCACGAATGCCTTCAGAATACATAAAGTTATCTACATCATTGAAATCTATTTCTTCAATGATTGATTGATTGGCAATCACTGCACAACAATCGTCAGGAACACGTTGAGCTACCCAGTGATGACCACATGGGATTTCCATATACCACACTTCATCTTTATCACTAAAAATGACACCATTTCCTTCGTGAGAACCATGCTCTTTAATCAGTTGACCTAAATAAGTTACGCCATCTCTTGCTGATTCAATATATGGTAAGACCATATTAAGTAAAGAATCTTCACCTAAACCTGCTGGAGTTAACGGATCAATCGCTAGCACATCCGTATTTGAGAAAATACTTTCTGTTGAGCTCATGGCAACATTTTTTGAGTTAATTCCTGCTTCACCAAAAATTCCTAACTTACTTTCATCTAAAAATGGAATCATCGTATATTTCAATGATTTATTAGGATATTTTTCAGTAAACTTCGTCATATTACTTTTATAGATACCACTCACATGAGCATCTTCAGCAACGGTAATAAAACGAACAGGTTGGATAGGTTCTTCAGAATCGCAGTTTCTAGCAATCAAAGTTGACCCTGTTCTAGATGCTTTTTTTCCGACAACAACGGTTGTACACATACTGTTTCCTTCTTTCTATTAATAAATGCTTAAGCAATTGGGTTCATAGGATTCCAAAATGGTAATTCGACTGGTTCTGTTTCTAATGCTTGTTTTAACTCATCTGTTAAGTAAGCTTTTTTCACGACCACTTCAAAGACGAACTCTTCCATCCATTTGTCATCCATCACACAGTAGCCTTTGTCACCAATTTTTTCTCCCCAGCTATTTTCAACTTTCCATTTTGTTGGCATATCGTCCACAAGATTTACGCCACCAATTACCATGGCATGTGTTGGTAAGCTTTCTTTGTAGTTGAAACGATCGCCTTTTGTCATTGAAAAATCAATATCAAACAAGTCTTCAAATTTATATAAATCATGTGACATAATCCCTTTTTGACGGTCAAAATGTTTTAACACATCGCAACCAAACCACACTGGCTCGCCTGATTTTAGTTGTTTGATGGTTGCTTGTTTTAACTCATCCATTTTAATGTTTAAGTAACGGTTTGGTGTTCCACCCACCATATTTCCTGATAAAGCCACTTCATAAACTTTACCAAATGGCATATTTTCTGCTGGCACATTGATTAAGCCCACATAGTCTTTTACATCAATATCAATGTAATCTGCATATAATTGTTGTGGTGTTAACCCTTGATATGACGTATATTTTTTATCTTTATCTCTGAATGTAAAATCAACTGTTTTTGGTGGTGTCCCTAAAGCAATTGATAATAATCGATACACTTCTGATAAGCTTTTTTCGATATAATCTTTGATAGTAGCTTCTGTGGCATTTTCTTTAACTAGCTTTCTTAATTCCACTGCATCACGTCTTAATTTACGATTTAGCATCGTATTTAATTCAGCTGATGTGATACTACAATTTGAATCATTCATTTCATAAATTGGTACGACACCATATTTTTCAACTAATGAGATGATTAAGTTCCAATCCCCACCATCTTGTTGTGGCGAGTTAATTAAAAATTGAACGTCACGACTAGAAATAGGTTCATTCGCTGTATTAAGAATATTTTGATAGAAGTAATTAGCTTTTTCTAATTTGTCATAGAAGAATAAGTAGTTTTGTGATAATTCAAAGTTTTCAATGTTGTATTGTTTTTCTAATTGGAAACGAATGACATTTAAACAAGCAAACATCCAACAACGACCACTTTGATTTTGATTGGTCACTTTATGTGAATCAATATCAATCGAAAAGTTAAAATTCGCATCATCAATCGCACGGATATTTTCAGATGCTTTAAAAATACCATTTGTTGTAGCAGCTGTTTGAGCAATTTCATTGGCTCTGTCACCACTAAAGAGTTCTTGCATATGATTAATTTGATCAAAAGTTAATTCGTTTGTCATAATAAAACACTCCATTCAGTTAATTTATTTTGTTGATGCATGAGTTGGTGCACTTTGAGTAGTTGTCGCTACTTTGTCAGCCAATTTTGTGGTTGCTTGAGCGACTTTACCTTTTGGTGCTTGTGGTGCTGATGGTGAATCTGGTTTGTTTTTGATACTTGTGTAATACATAATCAAACCAACGATGAACACACCAAGAATGAGTAATAAAACATCTAATCTAAAATTAGTTAGTAGATACATTGAGATAATCAATGCAATAATCGGAATGGTGTCTCCTCCCTTTAAAGAGAACCCATTATTTGGAAATTGTTTTGTATGTTTAAATTTAATCACGGCTAATATAGATGGAACATATTGAATAAATGAAGCTAATACGATTGCCGCTACCAAGAAAATATAGCTAAATGACACTAAGAAAATACTAATGATCATTGTAATAATGACAGCAATGTAAGGTGCATCGTTTTTATTTCTTTTACCAACAGCTGATGGTAATAGATTATGTTCTGTTGATAAAGACGCTGCTAAAACTGGTGTATTAAATGATACAGCAAAAGCCACACCAAAGATTGAGATAATCATACCAATGACAATCAGTACATATGCCCAATGACCAATAGAAGAATTCAATGCTTGAGCAATAGGAATATCAAATTTTGCAATACTTGGACCTAAAATACCAATCGCTGTTGCTTGTACTAACACATAAATAATAGTCACACTAGACATAACAGCAATTAACGCTTTTGGAATATTTTTTTCTGGATTATTCATTTGACCAGCTGCTACTGGGATAAATGAAAATCCAGTAAACATGTAAAATACGACACTAAAGGCTTGACCAAAGTGACCAAAGAAGCTACCTGTTGTTTTCACACTTTCAGGAACAATAGGGGTAAAATGTGCTGTCTTAATAAAGAACACACCGACAACAAGGAAAAATACCAAAGTAGCAATTTTAATAATTGAAGACACGCTGTTGATTTTTTTTACAATACTTGTACCAAATAGATTGATAATACTTAATAGAACTATCACACCAATTGGAAAAGCATATTTTGCAATTGGATTATCTAACGCTGGGTACATGCTTTTTAATGTTCGATGCAATGCTACTGATTCAGCAGTAAATGTCAAACATCCTAAAAACCACGAAAATAAGCCGATTTGAAACCCTGTAAATTTACCAAAAGCATTATACGAATAAAGCCATGCCGCTCCTGATCCTGAAAATCGACTTGATAAATCCGCATAACATAATGCAACCATACTTACAGTCAAAGCTGCCGTAAGGAGAACCAAGATACTCATTACCCCGATATTTTTATAAATTTGTTGTGGTAATAAAAACGCTCCTGATCCAACAATTGCATTGATACCCAAAAAATAAATTGACGTAAACGTCAATTTTTTATTAGGCGTTGCTGTTTTCGCACTCATGACATATCATCTCTCCTCTTCATCCATTTCTCATGAATTCGTTTTTTATATCGTTTGTGAGTAAATCATAACTCTTTTTTTTTTTAAAAACAATCTTTAGTACCATTGTTTCAAAAACGTCATATTAACTGTAAATTTTAGAAATATTTAATACTTTTTAGTTTATAAAGTGTTTTATTTTTGACTTATTTTTTATTTATTTGCAATGAAATTATGGATAATATGATTTATATAAGAACAAAATGCTTGTATTCTTTGTCTTTCTAATTCTTTGTTCGTTATTTCATCACACTATTTTTTTTCGTCAAAAAAATAACTAACTTATTTCATTATTTTTGTATAAAAAGTCTTTTTATATCCTATTCACAGTGTCATTAGATAATTAATTCATCATGGCTTTATAAACTCATCATTTTATTGCAATAGATAAAAAGAAAGAGGCTGACTAAATAGTCTTTAAAATAAAGAAATAAGGATTTAAGAATAGAAATATCATTCTTAAATCCTTATTTTTGAGTTCATTAGTATCTTTCAACTGCCTATAGGCAGTTAATTTCCTTA
>NZ_NGJT01000004.1 GCF_003950315.1 Vagococcus bubulae | reverse complement strand
TCTAAAAGAAGCCTACGATAGCTTCCAATTACTAACGTATCATTTTAGAAATAAAGATGCTGATTCATTTTTTGAACTGTTGAAAAACTTACCTAATAGCTTAGATAGGCTATTTAAAGATAAATTAGAAAACTTACTTGCATATGAAACTGGTATTCGCAATGCCCTTCTTTATGATTTTTCCAATGGAAAAATTGAAGCTAAGAATACTCATATAAAAACCCTTAAAAGAGTATCATACGGATTCAAATCATTCAGCAACATGAGAATAAGAATTTTCTTGATAAACGGTCTTATAAAAATTAAATAACTAAAAAAGATGATAAATCTGAGATTACTCTCAAATTCATCATCTTATAGATTTAACTCATCAGTCCTATTTGACAAAGAGCCTTTTAAATTAAAAGGCAGAGAAGTCTCTCAACTTTTCTGGTCATAGTCCACTGCAAAAACTACTTTCTGCTGGACTTCTGACTTAACTATAATATTGCTCAATTTTCACTGTTAAAATACTGGATAAAAACCTGTTATATCAGCCTTATCTTATCCCTAAAGAAATTCTGGCATATCTGCTCATTCTATCAGTTGTCCAGGCAGGATATGTTTTACAGTTCAGTATAGTACAGTAGAAATTCTTCCAACTACAGTACTTATACAGTAGATTATACCAGTAAAAATAACAGAAAACAACAGGAATACTAAGACATTTCACAGTGAAGTACATGCAACTCTCTCCAGTACCCATCCAACATTAACTTACTGCACACAGGAGCATTCTAATCACTTTAAATTCAGTTAAACAGTTAAGTACCCAATGACAGACTTCTAATTCATTTTACTAGACAGTCATCAGTATTAAAGAGCATCCCACAGACTTTTTAACTTCTCATCTTATCAGTAGTTATACTGAGCAGTTGAGTAAGTAAATAAATAGTATATTTATAGTAGAAACTTTTGAGGATGCTCTTAGTGGTAGGATTTATTTTCTGTTGTTTGTCTGCTATCACTGTACTAATAACTAGTCATTTACTGTTGATCACTGTTCACTATCTGTTTAACTAAATGAACATTAAAGTAAAAACCATTGTGTGTAAGGTGATACTGCAGTATGCCCAGCCTTTAGCCCCCCTCCCCCCAGATGCCCCCCTTTGTCTTTCTGTCTGTTCTGTTTTAACAGTTATAAATAAATTAGTTTAATTTCTGAGTTCACTTTTATGAGCAAAATAGTGAACTGAAAACATTGATTTTATTGATTTGTTACCAAACAACAGTAACTAACAGTGATATATACAGTATATTCATGCCTTTATGCAGTGATATCCAACAGTAGTATCATGCATTAGGGAACTGAGTTCACTGTTACTAACTGTTACTACTATTCACTTATCTGTCACTATCTGTTGGAACTATAAGCAGTAGATAAAAGTATTTACCACATAGGGCAGGAGGCAACTCTCCCTAGTATTTCTACCAGTAGTTACCTGTACTCAACAGTATCTATCTGCTTATGTCTTACTGCTTGTGTCTTACTACCTGTATCTTACTACCTCCTCACTGTAGCCTACTGTATATCACTGTAACAAAGAGCACCCCTGTATCTTTAACTGTACCCCCTGTTTAAAGACTGGTAGCCTCCTTTTAAAATGATCCCTACTGTTTTAAACTGATAGCCACTGTTTAAACTAAGTACCCACTACTGTTTTAAAATCTATAGATGTGAAGAAATATAAAGTAAAGCCTGCCCCCTCTTAAAAAAAGAATGCACCTATATTGCTGTCTAAGACAGTTTAAATACTGCTACAAACATTTATATATCAGGTGTTACAGCCATTCTTACAGAACACTTTAAAAGGCTCTCAGTTCATTCTGTAGTCAACTGTAGCCACTGTTTTAAATTAGAGTTCACTACTGTAATTAACAGTATTCCTATTATAAATAATATACTTTTATTGTACATATAACCAAAGGAATAGAGCCACTGCTTTCCACACAGTAGCCCCTTTGACATTAACATTTTTTTATTTATTTCAGTAAGTGTTTCATTACTTGAGCCTCTGATTGAGGCAGGTATTATCAGATTTAAAAAAAGAACAGAGATACTAATAGAAATGTGTACTCTGTAGACCATACATACCCACACACTAACCAATAAGAGTATTCTTTAATTTTTATATTTATTGTTACTTTTCAACTTGTTCAATAATCTCAATTTAATACATATTACTAGACTCCCAGCTCTTTAAACAGTTCATCTAGTGGTTTCTCTGAGGTAACAGAAACAGAGTGATCAATCTGTTGGTTTTTAAATTCCCCTTGGCTCTTCAGGACTAACTCAGCAATTTTTACCTTAGTTGTATCTGTTGCTTTTGGGTTATTTAAAGTCTTTCTGATATAACTGTACACATCTGCAAGAGTTGCTTTGTTCAGTTCTCTTGCTTGTTTCTGCAGCTCCTTATTGAACTCTGGTAGCCTTTTCCAGTTATACAATGTTACAGTAGAAATTCCAACCTGTTCAGCAATCTGTGCATCAGTTAGTCTATAAACATCTTTAGCCACAAGAAAAGTGATTGCCTTTAATTGCTGTACAGTCAAATCTTTTGTACTTGCTTGTACTTCATTACTCATATATTACATATCACCCCCTTTCATTTTTATTAGCTACAGGCTTTTATTTAGCTTTTAAAGACTCTACAGTCACATCTGCTCCCTCTTTAATAGTCAAACCAGTAGCACCCTCTAAATCTAATGAGTAAGTAACTGCATCATCTTGTTTAAATGAATGAGGGAATGAGGTAATATAACAATCTCCTGAAAAGGTAACTCCTTTAACATCTGTACTTTCTCCCATTCTGATTGTTACAGGAATAGGTTTTCTATCTAAGAATGACTTTCTTAACAGTGGTAAACTATTCTCACCTAAATCAACAAAGCCATCACTTGACATGCTCCATGATTTTAACCCTGCTAGAGCTGTTTTCCATCCATTACTGTTTTTATCTGTTACATCAATAGTATCTGCTGACAGTTCTAAGTCTGTACCTGTCTGCCCTGCAACAGCTACCTCTTTCTTTTTATCATCTGTTACATAAAGCAACACATCTACACCTGCTATTTTAGCCATGTATTTCTCTCCTTTTTAATATCTATTTAATAGTTTTATACATAGGCTTTCACTGCTAATACACTGCCCCCAAAGTCCTTTTTTACCTGAACTTGTATCACAGTTCTTTTGTGTGTCTGCCCTAAATCATCTGTATATTGAATAGTGTCCTCTGATTTAACTTTTACAAATTCAGGAAAGTAAACAACAGCATTAAAAGTTATCTCTTTGCCCTGATACTTGTCCATCCCTGCAGGTACTTTTTCAAGTTTAGTATTTTCTAGTACAATACAGTTATACTCAGTTCCTGTTCTATTATCATTTATAGGAACTCCCCACCTGTCAAAATTTCCCTTACTGAATACTATAGCCTTATTGTTAGTTGGGAAAAGATTTAATACCATTAGTCATTCACTCTTTGACTTGCTAGTTTCTGACTATCTGATACAGGTATTCTATAGTTTGTACTGTGTGCAATTCTATAACTGCCTGCTTTTCTTCTGACACCATTAAACAGTGATATACCAAACTTATTGGCAATATCTGGACTAAGAGTGTTATCCTTGCCACTAAACATTAACATGATGCCATCAACAGCAATGTAAGTTGCTCCCATTTCTGCCCTCTGAAAACTATCATCTACTTTTAACATCCATACAGCTTGTAAAGCTACATCTTCAATCTCTAACTCATAGCCTTGCTCTATCTCAGGCTTTAATATCTGTTTTAGCTTGGCTATTGAGTTATTTACTGCCTTTGTCTTTACATCCTCAGAACTCATATCCCACTGTTTAGAATGGAGTACATTGTCAGTAATATAGCTCTCAACATGGTTTACTTTAATCATATATACACCTCTAAATTGATATATAAAAAAAGACAGCCTCATAAGTAAGACTGTCCCAATCTGTTTTATTTTATTCTTTAGTTTCTGTAATTTTAGCAAGTGATTTATCATCATAAACAGCCATACCAGTGAACCACTCAATTCTTGTTTTCAGCTTTGGTGACCCTGTCATATGACCTAAAGGAGTTACATTAATACCACCATTTTGTAAGCCACAGACACCATCCACATCTGATAATCTCATAACATAGATACTACCTTCATCACCAGCTTGAAATACTTCATCATCCAAATCACAGATAACAATCTCACCATACTGTGTAACCTGTACACCAAATTCATTAGTTGATTTTGTTATTAGTGATCTGTTTTCATTTGTCAACTTTCTTCTTTTTGACTTACTCATAATAGCAAAGTTTGCATCTTTAACTGCATCTGCTAAAATGTCCAAATCATCTGCAACAATACCTGATGACTGGAACATCTGGTTTTTAATTAATCTTTTATTTAACCCATTAAATGCTTTTATATCTTTCTCTGTATTGCCATACAAAAAGGCTTTTTGATAGGCATGAGCAAGTGCTTTTGTTTTTAAAGCAACTTCAATTGCCATTAAATCATTGTAATCAGCCACAATTTGATTTTGATATGTATCTATAACAGCTTCATCACCTAGAATTGATAATGACTCTGTTCTGTTTTCATATTCAACTTCAGATGGTTTATATGCCTCTCCAACAGTTCTGTACTGTGGTTTAGCTTGTGTTTTCTGTACTGTGTAAGTCAGTCCTGATCCATCAATATACCTGAAAGGCAAGTTAGCCAGTAACTTTGACTCCTCTCCTAAAATCTCAATTACTCCAGCTTGTAATGTGTCTTGAGTTAGCTTTAAGCTATCTGCAAGTGACATTGTTAAATCTTTATCTGACATTCATTTTCCTGCTTTCTTAGTCCATATTTTCTTTTTTCTCAATTGTTACTTTCTTTTTTAAACTGTCCATCTTTCTGACATGCTTACTTTTAAGAAAATCCATAGTATCTTCAACTGCTGAGAACTCTTTTTGGTGTCTTCTCTTTGCTTGGGTAGGGGTTAGAAACTGCAACTCATCATTCTTAGTCTTTGTTTTATCTTTAATGTAGTCCAACAGTAAATAATTGCCTAGCAGTTCTAAAATGTACCCACTTGGGAACTTGTTAAATAGCTCAAAATATTTTTCTGTAATATCATTAACTGTCTGATTTCTTGTTTCAATGGATGGTAACTGTTCTAAAGGAGTTGCAAGTAATTCAGGACAAACAGTATCTAAAAGATATGTATTTGCCTTTGCTCTATTATTACATTGATCTAAACCTGTCCAGACTTTTACAGTAAACTCTTTTGCATTGGTGTATTTTAACCCTGCATTATCCATTGATTAACAGCTCCTCATTCCAAACATCTAATACTTTTTGTATTTTTATTTTTGCTGAGTTCTCTGATTGCCTTACTGCCTCTACTGACACTCCTAAGATGTTTCCACATTCTTTTAATGTAAAATTATAAAGCCATCTAAGTTGTAACACTACAGACTGATTAGCAGTCAAATTAGCTTTAGAAAGACAATTCTCTGCATCAATAACTGTTTCAACTGTTGCTGACATATTGCCTGTTGCCTCTGCTCTTTGCTGTAACACACTTTTATTCTTTAAACAGAACTCAATTTCTGATAGTGAGTATCTGCCATTGTCTTTTAACAAAGTTAAAAAGTAGCTCCATAGATTGCTGTTTCAACCTCAGCTAGGTCTACATCAATTTTGGACTCAACAATAAAACAGTTGATGCTAGTGTAGGCATCAAAATCCTTATTTAAAATTTCTTCAATTTGTCTCATTTTCCATGTATAGCTGTTAACTAAGAGTCTTAGGTGGGTGGCTACTTGCTCAGTATCATCTGAGTTAGCAATACATAAATGTTTAACATATTGATCCCAAATATCATTAACAGCTTTTTTATAGCTGTAGTATTCTTGTTTTACTGTTGCCACTAAGTCAGGTGCATTGTCCTGCAGATACTGATTTAGAACTGCCATCCTCTCACCAACTTCTGCCTCTGATAGCTTGCTGTCTGTTGGTTTCTTAGTAACAAGTGCTTTTAAATCAGATAAGGCTGTTGGTTTCTTTACTGGCTCACCTGTTACTTTTTTTATTAGCTCTTGCTTTAAACTATCAGTGTCAGTTACAACTGTTTCAAGTTCTTGAAATGCTTTGTCTAGTTTAGTTGAACTGGGCATTTTGATTTTATCTACTTCATAAATCAGCTTTTGAACTGCCATCTACTTACCCCCTTGTACAAATGCATTATCAATTTGTGTTACTGTTCCTGCTTTGACATCTGATACAACAATACTTGCTTTATCTGATAAAGTAACAGGGTTTAGAGTGTTCACTGTTTGAATTAATCCAGTAAATCTGCTGACCTGCTCTAAGGCTGTCATATATGATTTATTGGCAAACTCTGAGTTATAGATGTATTTTTCAAACTCTAATGCATCTTTTTGGAAGCTATTTAGCTGCTCCTGTAGAATGGCTAAAATATCTGTTCTAACATTTAGAGTGTTCAAGTAAATCTCTACCTCATGTTTTGAAATGAATTTCTCTGGTGACTCAATAAATTCTGCTTTGAACTTTTCTTTCTTATCTGCCTCTGCCTGTATTAATTCAGAATATTGATTTAATCCTGCTGCTAAGATGTCAATTCCTTTTGTGTTCTTGCTTACTTTGTTGTCTTGATTAGCCATTTTTAATAAACTCCTTTTAGTTTTTTTATTTACTTGTTACTGTCTTTGTGTTGTTCTGCTATTTCTGTTATTTCTTGCCTTGCTTGTTCCATTCTTTTTTCTGGTTTGCTTTTATTTCATCTTCATGCTCAGTTAAAAATCTTTTCATAGTGTTAAAGGATATTCCCAGTCTCTTAATAATTTTTGAATAAGGGACTTTACATGTGTTTTTTAAAAAATAAACAGTTTCTGCCACTTCATAATCTGTCTGTTTCTTGGGACAATAGGTATCTAAAAGTTTACTGTGTTGATTATCTTTTTTGCTCATCATGTACCTCCTAATATTTTGAATTGGTTGATTAATTAAGACCATGTCTCACTCTTTCATATATAGGTGCTATGTCATGACAGATATTCAAGTAATAAGTTTCTAATTTGAAATATTTATTTAAAAAAACATCTAAAAATAAATAGGTCTCACAATCCACTTTCAATTATTAGATTTCTAACTCTTTCCTGATCCTCTTGTGTTGCAAAGCCATGAAACTTATTTAAATCATCTATAGACAATCTGCCATACAAAACATCCTCTGCCTGCTTTAGACTACTTGTAACAAATACAATATTCTCACCATGAATATCAGCCATAAGCTCTTTATAAAATATTTCAAAATCTTCTAAAGTTGGTTTAGTGATTGATTTAAGTGCTTGTATTTCTTCCTTTGTCAGATAAGGAACTGCTTTACTTGTATCTATGATTGCAAACATATCTCCCTGAGTTTTTCTGATTGTCCAGCCACTAGCTTTTTTATTTAGTACATCATCTTTCCAATTATCTTCACCCATTATTTAACCTCTTTCTCTTAATAATTAAATCATTTCAATGACTGCATCAGGATTAAAAAAATACACAGACTTTTCTACATTTCTGTATCCTCTTTCTTTTACAATAGTCAGTAGCTTATGTCCTGCTATTCTTATCTGTCCCAAATCTGCTGTGGCTTTTCCTATTGATGATCTTCCCAAGCCAGTAATCTCTTGTAATAGTCTCTGGCTTGGGAATGCCTTACCCTCTGCATCCATATAACTTGCAATTGCCATTAAAACAGTGAAGTTTCTAGCCCCAATCATTCCACCTTTTTCAATTCCCTCAGGTACTAATTCCTTGATAATTCCAGCTCTGACTTGATTAGCTGAGAAATGAATGAATACATCTTTGTAGACATCATCATTGTTATTCAGGAACTCAACTGGCTCTGATTTAACTAGCATTGGCATATCTTCAACATAGTTAGTTATCTTTTTTGTAGTATTGGCAATGTATTTGTACTCAGGTTGATGTAACTTCTGCATTTCAGATTGTTGTAATTCTTTAACAAACTGCTCTCTTGTTATTTTTCTGATTAATTGCTTTTTATTTTCACTCATTTTTAACTCCTTTTCTTACTCTAGTTTTCTAGTAATTTTGTCTTATACTTATACATAGTCTTTTTATTTGCTTGTGTGACAGATATATAAAATCTTTTTAAATAAAGTTTTCTTGATGCACTATTATGTTTACTGGTTTAACTAAAACTGTTTTAGGCATAAAAAAAGAGCATTGGAAGGAGTTCCAACACTAATAAGCAACTGTTAAATTCTCACATACACTTAAAAAGCTATTATTTGCTTTCTAAGAGCTTTTATTTTATTTCACATGTATTTATATTAAATAAACAATAAAACACCTTAAACAGCATTATATGGATAATTAGAACTATTGTAGACTAGGACAGTAACTGCAACTCTAGTAAACCAGTTTAAACAAGCTCATAACTCTAGTAAACATACATTGACTGCCCAACTGGTCAACTACTCATCTGCTCATCTGTCAACAATCATCCCTGTGAGTTTCTGTTGTAACTCTGTAGTTACAGTATATACAGTAATACTGTATTACAGTAATATATAGTTAGACAGATATAAGCAAGTACTTAAGGGTTATCTATCAAACATATAGTGTTGTAAACCTTGTTATAATAGTATTTACTGTTTTAAAAATAGTAAGTAATAAAATATGTCCATGAATGGACCAACTTAAATAAAAACATTAGTACTTAATTTTTATATAACAGTGTATAGATAATCAGATAATCAGTTACTCAGTGTATAGGCTGTTGAAAAAAGAATAAAAATAAAAAGAATTACATCCTTGCCCCTGCCTGCCAGTTTGCCATTCAATTTTAACTTTTATATCTTTCTGTTGATCCTTTTATAAAATGTTTTAACTAGTAATCTTTTTAACTGTTTTAAAGTGTATTTTTCATTATATTTTAATTAGAATTATCCAGTGATTTATGTAAAAAAGACCACAAAAAAAAGAGCTGTCCACCAGTCATGAACAACTCTGTATTACTCATTTAATTGTAAACCTCAAATAAATCTACAGGAACATTAATGGCAGCATCTGCAGTTATCTGTTTAAACAACCTATCTGCTACCTCTGCTTTACTATTCCATTTTAACTCAGACATTAAACATTCAAATTCTGTTATAACTTTGCCATTCTCTTCTTTTATACTATCTGTCTTGAACTCTGCCTCTATGTCATAAACATTACTATCTTCACAATGTTTAGCTAATACAAT
The DNA here is from genome assembly GCF_003950315.1 of Vagococcus bubulae. Lineage (GTDB taxonomy): Bacteria > Bacillota > Bacilli > Lactobacillales > Vagococcaceae > Vagococcus > Vagococcus bubulae. The sequence goes on along the minus strand of NZ_NGJT01000004.1, from coordinate 144,645 downwards.
ATTTATTCCCAATACCTGTCTATCACCATACTTTTCTTTATTGCTTGTTAACTCTTTATAGTCCTGATAAAAAGCATCTACTACCTCTTTTAACTCAGCATATTCATCTATACCATTTTCTATATCACCAAATAAAACCTTTACATTATTAAATACTTTTTCATTCTCTGTAATCATTAATCAATCTCTCCTAATTCTGCTTTTATTTTTTCTTTATCACAAAATAAGTATATCAAATTTTTAGAAAAAACACAAGAATTTTATGAGCAAATTATCTAATATATGCATTTTTATATATAAATAAAATACAATATAAATGTTAACTGTATAAGAAAACTTACACAGCTGTGTAAGAAATATTATATAGTTGTATAACCAATATAAATATTTTAAGTAGAAAATCACTATCTAAACAACTCACATACTCATGTATCCAGTACCTTATAATTGTCTATAAAAACCAGTCAACTACTGACCAAATACATATATGCCATTTAAATTTTTATACAAAAAAAAGACTACATATAACCAGTAAAAACTGATTTAATGTAAGTCAATGAATAAGCAATGCATTCCCACCCTAAACATGCAGAAACCAGTTTACAGCTTTTGTGATAAAGAATAAACAGATAGCACCCAACCAATAACACAGAGCTTATTTATATTTAACTATAACATTTCATTTATATTCAAACAAGATTTCAATCTTACATATGTATTATATAAATAACAGTATTACTGTTTAATAATTATATACATTAGTGGTATAATAACAATGAAAACACTTTACTAAATGGAGGAGAAAGCATTGAATAAAATAACAAAACTATCTGCAATCAGCCTATTATCTTTAATTTTATTGGCAGGTTGTTCTGGTAAATCAGATAAAGAAACAAAAGAAAGTTCTTCTGAAAAAGTTGAAACTATTGAGAAAGACACTACAGAGAAAGAAACTGTCAAAAAAGAAACATTTAAGCCAGAGGATGTAGATGGAGGTACATTTAATATTGGTAGTCCATCTGGAAACACTGCTGATGGAGATGAAATCATTATTTTCTATAAGAAAGATACTTTTGGACAAGGTCTTTCACTATATGTTGAGGGGTTTGATGGTTCAAAACTGACACATATTTTTGTAGATGGAAAAGAAATTGATACAGAACAATTCTCACATAATCAAACAGATGTTATCCTTGACTCAGATGAACTTGGAAAGAGATCAGAAGAACTTACAGAAGGAGAACACACTATACAACTTGTTCAATTCTCTGAGCAAGATGACTCATCTTCAGAGCCTGCAGTTGTTAAAACTCAACACTATACAGTAAAAGATAAATAGTTTTAAGAGTCTATTAATTTAGGCTCTTTTTTATTATCTGTAAATCACAACAGATACACATACATCATTGTAATACTGTTTCAAGTCTTGCTTGCAAGGCTTTTAGGCAGACTCTACCCTAAGAACAGCAAAAACTGTCTTAAAACACTAGTTTTAGTATAGACTAACTGCTTTTTACTCTCTCACCTTGCCCTTGAGAAACCAAACTGTACCACCTTGAGATTATTTCAGGACCTACTGTCCAAAGCAGTCAAGACTTTAAAAACACTGCTTGGGTATAGATACAGTTGGAAAAGCAGCCCACAAAAGGACTCCTTCCTTGCACTTTTTAACAGACTGGCAGCATTCTCCAGGGGGTATGAGTCAGACATAACTGTCATAAATCTAACTCCCTACTAGTTTTTTTGCATCAGTCCTGTAGCAGACTCACTTTCAATGAAATGTAACTCACTGGTTACTGTTATTTCTTTCAGCCCATGAAAGTCCAAATAGGAGGCTGACCAGTCTACCTATATCTTGATAAAAGTTTCCTAACTCTTTATAATGGTAGTGTACTGGTTTATTTTGTTATTCCAGTAAATGACTGGTTTATTCAATTAAACTCTGGGTAAAACTGTCAAACTTGACTCCTGCTGTAACAGGAGTCTTTTTTATGCCTTTAATTAATCTAGTTTTTCTTTATACTTAAATTCATGAGTGGACTTTTCTCAAGCCCTCTTTTTAAAACCTTTTTAGAACTGATTGATTTTAAATAAGTTTCTGTTGTCTTTATTGATGAGTGTCCTAACAGTGTCTGTAGATCATAGACATTAGCTCCTAAATCAAGTTGTTTTTGAGTAAAGTAATGTCTAAAAGTGTGAGGACTCATTCTGATACTGTTATCACAGCCTGCATTCTGTCCTATTTTTGTTACAATTCTTTCTGCCATATCAACTGATAATCTATTGCCATCCTTATTAACAAATACATAATCTTGAACACTTATATCTTCCTTACTATTGAAATACAGTTGCTTTGCTCTCTCATATTTCATTCTTTGTTTAGTAATCTTTGGGGAACAGTAAACAACTCTGTCTTTCTTGCCTTTTCCATTGATTACATATACAGCTTTAGATGTTAAATTCTTGTTTGATAGGTTCATCAACTCACCTACCCTAAGTCCTGTATCAATTAACAAGAGAACCATTAGCAAGTCCCTTTCTGCTATAAACAAAGAATATGCTCCTCTTTTACCAGTAAGTTTTTTTCTTCTATCTCTGACTTTCTGTTCTGAATAATTAATCATTTTAATAATGTCCTCATCTGACCATGCTCTGATAATTCTCTTTTGCTCTTTCATCCACTTAACTCTCAATGTAGGATTTTGCTCTGCAGTAATGTAACATTCACCCTCTGCATACTTACACAATGCCCTGATACATCTTAGAAAGACATTGACATAAGACTCAGCTGCCCCTTCATTCTTTTTATAGATCATGAACTGTTTTATATGAACTGGCTGTAACTCTCTTAAACTTGTTACAGAGTACTCACTGTCTAAATATCTAAAGAACATAAGTAAAAACTTTCTATTCTTTTTAACTGTTTTGTCTGTAAGTCCTCTTGCTTTGTCTGTTATTTCCATTTCTAGTAACAGGTCAGCAAGTAAAATATCTGTATATAACACAAAAAAGACCTCCTTTACATTTTTACATGTAGAGAAAGTCTTTCTTTTATATAACTGTTGCCTCTGAGTACCCTCATAACCATCTGTAATTCAGAAAGTGTCTGAGATACCTGAGTAACTGTTAAAAATATTCTGTTCTATACTGATTAGATTACTGATAAAAACCTGTTAAAACACTGTTATATCAGCCTTATCTTATCCCTAAAGAAATTCTGGCATATCTGCTCATTCTATCAGTTGTCCAGGCAGGATACCAAACTAGTTTAACTTCTAGTTTTTTGATTTCATCTATATCACTTAATGCATCATGGATTTGTTCAGTAATGACATCTGCCAATGGACATCCCATCGTTGTTAAGGTCATTTTAATCTCACAATAACCCTCTTCATCTAAATTCACTTCATAAATCAATCCTAAATTAACAATATCTATCCCAAGCTCTGGGTCAATAACTGTTTCAAGAGCAGCAATAATATCTTCTTGTACAGCACTCAATTCTTCATCTGTCCATTTTGATTCACTCATACTCATTCTTACCCCCTCAATATAAACTCACTTTTATATTAACCGAGAAATGAATGTTTGTAAATGACTTAGATAATGCCTTTATTAAAATTTTCTAAATCGTTCATAGCGTTGATCTTGCAGTTCTGAAACGGAACATGTTTTATAATAATCAAGTTGCTTTAAGATTTCTTGCTTTAACTGACCTATTAATTGAGCATTTGATAACTCACCTATCTCATCTGTTTCTTTTATTATTTTATCAATTACTCCTAACCTCTTTAAGTCAGGAGCGGTTAATTTCATTATTTCAGCAGCTTCTGAAGCGCGACTGCTGTCTTTCCAAAGTATTGACGCAAACCCTTCAGGTGATAAAATCGAATAAATGCTATTCTCTAGCATCCATACATCATTGGCTACAGCTAATGCTAATGCACCACCACTACCGCCTTCGCCTGTTAAAATTGACAGGATAGGCACTTGGAGTTGGCTCATTTCATATAAATTTTTGGCAATAGCTTCACCTTCACCTCTTTCTTCTGCTTCAATTCCACAAAAAGCTCCGGGTGTATTGACTAATGTCATAATAGGACGCTTAAATTTTTCTGCCTGTTTCATTAATCTAAGTGCTTTTCGATACCCTTCAGGTGTTGGTGAGCCAAATTTTGTTTGGACATTTTCCTCTAATGTTTGACCTTTTTGGATTCCGATAACTGTCACCGGTATTTTTTCAATGAATCCTATACCACCTACAATGGCTTTATCATCACCATAGTATCGATCTCCGTGACATTCGATAAATCCATCAACTAATCCATCTATCAACTCACGTGTTGTTAGTCGTTTACTATCTCGTGCTAATTGAACAATATCACTGGCTGTTTTTTTAGTCACACATTTCACCACCTTGATGCAAATGTAATAGTTGTGATAACACAGATTTGAGATGTTGTCGTTTCACAATTTTATCGACAAAGCCATGTTCTAATAAAAATTCAGCTCGTTGAAAATCATCTGGCAATGTTTGACGAATGGTTTGCTCAATGACACGTCGGCCTGCAAAACCAATCAACGCTTGCGGCTCTGCTAAAATAATATCTCCTTGCATAGCAAAACTTGCTGTCACACCACCTGTTGTGGGATCTGTGAGAACTGTCATATAAAGTAATCCTTCTTCACTATGCCGTTTGACAGCACCAGATATTTTAGCCATCTGCATGAGAGAAATGATTCCTTCTTGCATGCGTGCACCACCAGACGCTGTAAAGATGATAACTGGTTGTTTATCTTTTGTTGCTTTTTCAAATAAACGAGTGATTTTTTCTCCAACAATATGGCTCATGCTCCCCATTATAAATCGACTATCCATGACACCAATCATCACTTTTTGTTGATTAATTTGTCCTATTCCTGTCACAACAGCTTCATCTAATCCGGTTTTTTCTTTCGCTTGCTTTAGCTTTTCTTCATAACCAGGAAACTCAATCTGATTTTTAAAAGGTAAATTTGTATCCATCTCTTCAAATGTTCCCTCATCTAAAATCATATTTAATCGACTATAAGCATCTAATCTGAAGCAATAACCACAATGATGACACGTTCGTTCTTGACCTAATTCTTTTTGATGAAGTGCTTTGGCACAATTTGGGCATTTTTCCCATACACCATCAGGGACATGAGGTTTGTCACTCGATTTAGTTTCTTTTTTTACAGGAGTGATTCGTATATAATCTCTTTTTTTAAATAATCCCATACTTATCCTCCTTTTGCATGTTACTCACTAGACCAATTTGGCAAAAAAGTCGTTTGTAAAAATGAGGTATCATACTCACCTTTTACAACAGACGGATGGGTCAATAAATCAATTTGAAACAGCTGATTTGTTGTCACACCTTCTACCACCAATTCTAATAAAGCTCGATTCATTTTGAGTATGGCTTCCTCACGAGTCTTTCCATGTACAATAATTTTCGCAATCATAGAGTCGTAAAATGGTGGAATTGTATAACCCTGATACATCGCACTGTCAACTCTTAAACCTAAACATCCAGAAGGTAAAAATAACGTTGAAACAGTACCAGGCGATGGCGCAAAATTAAATGCTGGATTTTCCGCATTTAGGCGACACTCAATGGCATGACCTGTCAACTGAATATCTTTCTGTTTTAGTAGTAAAGGTTGATTCGCTGCAATTTTTAATTGCCATTTAACAATATCTACTCCTGTAATCATTTCTGTCACAGGGTGTTCTACTTGAATTCGTGTGTTCATTTCCATAAAATAAAACTCATTGTATTCGTCTACTAAAAATTCAATCGTTCCAGCATTTTGATAGTTCACAGCTTTCGCCGCTTTTATCGCTGTTTCACCAATTGCTTGTCTCAATTGATCTGTTAAGGAATGGGCAGGGGCTTCTTCTAAGACTTTTTGATTATTTCTTTGAAGCGAACAATCTCGCTCCCCTAAATGAATCACATGTCCAAAATGATCACCCAATATTTGAACCTCAATGTGTTTTGCTGGATAAATAATTTTTTCAATATACATGTCACCATTACCAAATGCTGCTAAGGCTTCTTTTTGGGCAGATGAAAAATGAGTGGCTAACTCCTCTTCACTCATCACTTTACGAATCCCTTTTCCACCACCGCCTGCTGCGGCTTTTAGCATCAGAGGGTAACCAATTTTTTTGGCGATTTTTTTTGCTTCCTCTATTGAGTCTATAGCACCATTACTACCGGGTATGACAGGGACTTGCGCTTCAATCATCAGTCTTCTTGCGTTCACTTTATTTCCCATCTCATCAATTGTCTTCGCTTTTGGACCGATAAAAGTAATTTGACATTCTTCGCACATCTCTGCAAACAAGCTATTCTCTGCCAAAAAACCAAATCCAGGATGAATGGCTTGAGCACCTGTTATAACGGCAGCGCTTAAAATATTATGCATATTAAGATAAGAATCTGTTGCTTTAGCTGGACCAATACAAATGGCTTCATCAGCTAACGCCACATGAAGAGCCTCTTTATCCGCTTCAGAATAAATGGCAACTGTTTTTATTTCAAGTTCTTGACAAGCACGAATAATCCGAACAGCGATTTCTCCACGGTTTGCTATTAGTACTTTTTCAAACATCTTTTATGCTCCTATAATAAAGGTCATCAACGCTTGACAAACAACTTTATCTTCGACTTTTGCCGTTGCTTTTCCTATGCCAATATTCCCTTTTTGTTTAATGATTTCCATTTCCATGATTAATACATCACCTGGTACAACTTTTTGACGGAATTTTACTTTGTCTATTCCTCCTAAGTAACCAGTTTTCCCTTGAAATTCTTCACTTTTTAATAAAGGAATAGATCCAGTTTGTGCTAGTGCTTCTAAAATCAATACGCCAGGCATTACTGGCTCACCAGGAAAATGTCCAGGGAAAAAGTGTTCATTGTAGGTCACATTTTTTACTGCTTTGACGTATTTTCCAGGTTCTAGTTCCAATACTCTATCAACCATCATGATTGGGTAACGATTTGGAATGATTTCCATAATTTCTTGTACATTTAATTGCATGTGTTCTTCCTCCTAAGAAATTCTAAATAATGGTTGACCAAATTCAATAATTTGCTCATTTTCCACAAATATTTCTGATATAGTTCCTGACGTATCACTCACGACATCATTCATAATCTTCATGGCTTCAATAATACATAGCGTGTCACCAACAGATACACTGTCTCCGACTGATACAAAAGATGGTTTTCCAGGTTCACTTGACGTGTAAATGACTCCAACAATTGGTGAGGTGATAATTTTTCCATCTAATGGTTCACTTTCTATATCAGTAGGATTTTCTTTCGTTGAAACTGATTTTATCTCTTCTACACTATCCATCGTTTCTTCTTTCAATACTTTGGATAACGTTTGAGGTTCATTAGAATGATTGACTTCATTTTTACTCAAATAGAGAGATAACCCTTCTACAGTGACGTTCATTTCACGAATGTCACTCTGTTCAAATTGACTCACTAATTCTTTAACCGATTCAATACTCACACTACTCACCCCGCCACTTTTTCATCGCGATAACAGCATTATGCCCACCAAAACCTAGTGAGTTACTTAATGTATAGTTAACAGGTACGTTACGTTTTTTGTTTGGCACGTAATCTAAATCACACGCTTCATCTACTTCTTCTAACCCAATAGTTGGTGGAATAGTGTCAGTCATTAATGCACCCAAGCAAGCTAACGCTTCAACTGCTCCAGCAGCTCCTAATAAATGCCCCACCATGCTTTTAGTACTCGATACAGGTGTAGTATAAGCAGATTCTTTCATGGCATATTTTATCGCCGTTGTTTCTGCCCCATCATTTGTTGGTGTACTTGTTCCATGAGCATTGATATAACTCACATCTTCTGGTGTAATCCCTGCTTCTTCCATAGCTAATATCATACATTTTCCAGCGCCAGAACCATCACTACTTGGACTAGTGATATGATTTGCATCGCAATTGGAGCCATATCCAACAACTTCTCCATATATTTTAGCGCCTCGTTTTTTCGCATGGTCTAATTCTTCCAATACTAAAACAGCACTACCTTCTCCCATGACAAACCCATTTCGCTCTTTATCAAAAGGAATTGACGCTCGTTCTGGATTATCTGAATTTGATAAAGCGGTCAATGCGGCAAACCCAGAGATACCTATCTCACAAATGGTTGCCTCTGACCCTCCAGCTAAAATAATGTCAGAATAACCATGTTTGATATTTCTAAATGCCTCACCAATCGCATTGGTTGAAGAAGCACACGCTGTGACGATTGACGTACAAATTCCTTTTGCTCCTACTTTTATGGCAATATTTCCTGCTGCCATATTACTAATTGCCATCGGAACAAAAAATGGTGCCACTCGCTTTGGTCCTTTTGTATGCATTCGAATAACTTGATCTTCAATCGTTTTCATCCCACCGATTCCTGAGCTGACGATAACGCCAAATCGATCTGCATTAATCTCATCAATATTAATCTTACTATCAGCAACTGCTTGCTTAGCTGCTGAGATACCATAAACAGAAAACATATCCATTCGTTTGGTTTCTTTTTTTTCCATATAAAGAGTGGGATCAAAATCCTTTACTTCAGCAGCAACGTGAATCCCTGTCTCTGATGCATCAAATTTAGTAATAGGAGCAATCCCATTTTTCCCTGCTTGAATATTTGTCAAAAATTCTTGCGCTGTATTTCCAATTGGCGTCACGGCACCAATTCCTGTCACAACTACTCGTCTCATGAAATTCCTCCTAACCGTTCATTACCATGCCACCATCAACATTAATCACTTGTCCAGTGATGTATGACTGACTGGCTAAAAATAGAGCTGTGTCTGCAATATCATCTGTTTTCCCTAATCGTTTTAACGGAATATGAGATAGCGTTGTTTCTTTTATTTTGTCGGATAAACGATCCGTCATATCTGTTTCAATAAATCCTGGTGCAATTGCATTACACGTAATACCTCGAGCTGCCAATTCTTTGGCTGTTGATTTTGTTAATCCGATAATGCCTGCTTTACTCGCTGCATAATTTGCTTGTCCAGCATTACCAATTTCTCCAATGACACTCGACATATTAATGATGGTACCGAAACGTTGTTTTAGCATTAATTTTGACACATGATGAATGGTATTGAATGTTCCTTTTAAGTTAACAGACACCACTTCATCAAACATCTCTTCTGTCATTCTCATTAATAAGGTATCTCTTGTTATTCCGGCATTATTAATTAAAACATCCACACGTCCAAATCGATTATGTGCTTCATCAATTAATTTTTTAGCCTCGTCAAATTCTTGTACATCCCCAATCACAACATGCGTTTCTACATGCAATGATTCTATTTTTTCAATCAGATCATGAGGTATGTCTTTTCTTGCATTTAATACAATGTTTGCCCCTTCTTTTGCAAAACAAATCGCTAGTTGCCTCCCAATCCCTCGTGAACTTCCTGTAATCACAACTGTTTTTCCTTTAAACATCTAGTACCCCCATTTCATCAACTTTTTGCCAAGTTGATTCAGTGTTTTTATATTTTCAACATTTTGTACGTTTAACGTACTCTCACTTGCTCGAATAAAATGACTTAATGTTTTACCTGGACCTAACTCGATTAAGTTTTCAACTGATTCTCGTTTAAATGTATGGGCTGTTTCTTCCCAATAGACAGGCGACATCATTTGGTGTGTCAAATTTTCTTTAATATCAACCGTATCAGGTAATACATCCCCTGTAACATTTGTGATTAAAGGAATGCTAGGAGCGGAAAAATTTATCTGTTGCAACGCTTCAAAAAATGTTTCTGCTGCCTGTGTCATTAATGGTGTATGAAATGGACCACTCACATTAAGACGAACAACCTTTTTAGCGCCAGACTCACTTAATTGCTTTTCTGCCTCTGTTACAGCTAACGTATCTCCTGCAACCACAATCTGTTGTGGCATATTATAATTCACAGGTAACACTATGTGGTTTAATTGCGTAATCGACTGACAAATCGCTTCAACTGTTTCTCTATCTAATCCAATTACAGCACTCATGGCCCCTCGACCTTCTTTTACAGCTGATGCCATCAAATCACCTCGTTTGAAAACTAACGCCACCGCATCAGAAAAAGAAAGTGACTGATTTTCTACCAGAGCACTATACTCACCTAAACTAAGACCTGCCACCATAGAAGCTGCTATGCCAAATTCTTGTTTAACAACAGCTGACGTGGCACAACTCATGGTTAAAATCGCTGGTTGTGTGTATTTTGTCAGATGTAGCTGATCATTTTCTTCAAACAATAACTGAGCCATATCAAATGATAAGACATCACTAGCACACTCAACATGCTCCTTAAATATCGGAAATTCATCATATAATTCTTTTCCCATACCAATATATTGACTACCTTGACCACTAAACATAAATCCGATTGTCATAATTTACTCCTTATCCAATATCCATTCAGTGTAACGATTTTTCAAAACATCCTGTGTTTCAGTTATGAGCTCTTGAATAATTTCTTCACACGTTTGCTCATCTGTTTTAATCATGCCGGCAATTTGGCCTGCCATCATGGAACTATTTTTTATATCCCCATCAATGACCGCTCGTTTTAAAGCGCCCTTACCTAGATCTTCCAATCGATCAAAATCAGGTTGTTCTTTACCACCTTCAAAGCGTTCTGCTTTTTCAAATGTTTGAGTCAATTTATTTCGAAGCCCTCTAACTGGATGACCTGTTAGCATTCCTGTCACAACGGTATCTATATCTTTCGCTTTAACTACTTTTGTTTTAAAATTATCATGTGCAATGGATTCTTTTGATACTAAAAATCTAGTTCCAAGTTGAACAGCTTGTGCGCCAAGCATTAATGCTGCTGCAACGCCTCGTCCATCCCCAATTCCTCCTGCAGCGATAACCGGGATACTAACTGCGTCAGCTACTTGTGGAACTAGCGTCATGGTCGTAGATTTCCCGATATGTCCGCCACCTTCCATTCCTTCAACCACAACCGCATCTGCTCCTTCTTTTTGCATACGTTTAGCTTGTGCCACTGACGCAACAACTGGTATCACGATAATGCCTGCTTCTTTAAAACGTTTCATGTATTTACCTGGTGAACCTGCACCTGTTGTAATCACTTTTACTCGCTCTTCAATCACTAAGTCAACGATGTCTTCAACAAATGGAGACATTAACATGATATTAACTCCAAATGTTTTATCAGTTAGCGTTCTTGCCGCTTGAATTTTTTCTTGAATCACCTCTTTGGGTGCATGGCCTGATGCAATCAAACCTAAGCCACCTGCATTAGAAACTGCACTAGCTAATTTTTCTTCAGCCACCCAAGCCATTGCTCCTTGAATGATGGGATAATCTATATCTAAAAGTTGACAAATTGTCGATTGTTTCATCGATTCACCTCTTTTTTGGTTTTAAAAAAATAGCTATCGGCTAATAACAGCCAATGCTATTTATGTCTTATTTATTTGCAGTAATTTGTTTGTCAACGAAATTAACTAAGTCTTGAACCGTTGTTAATCCTTCATCTGTTTCAATCTTGACGTCATACTCTTCAAAAGCATCTTCAATATCATTTAAAATTTGGAATAAATCTAAACTATCTGCATCTAATTCTTCTCTAAAGTTTGTTGTTAATTGTACTTCTTCTTCCTCTTTCCCTAATTGATCCACAATAATTTCCTGAATTTTTTCAAATGTTGTCATAGTTGTTTCCTCCAATAAATTTATAATTTAATTAATAGACTTCCCCAAGTAAGACCTGCACCGTATCCTGTTAATAAGCACAATGAGTTACCAGATAGTGTCACTATTTTTTTATTCACCACATCATCCAATAAAATAGGAATAGATGCAGCTGACGTGTTACCAAATTGTGCCACGTTAGTTAAAAATTTTTCCTTCTTGATTCCCGTTTTTTTCGAAAGAGCTAAAAGAATACGATAATTGGCTTGATGAGCTAATACAAAATCAATCTCGTCAGATGTCTTATTATTGGTTTCTAAAATCTGTACCATATTTTTCGAGACATCCCTTAATGCAAAATCAAAAATTTGTTTCCCATTCATTGTCAAATAAGGCTGTCCAGTTACATTACTAAAACGATTTTGTTTTATATTACTATGGCCATATAAAGCACTTGATCTGCGACCGTCTGCTTGGATCAATTCTCCTATAAAACTAGGTGTATCGGATGTTTTTTCTATTAAAACACCACCTGATCCATCGCCAAACAATACCGCTGTTTGTCTATCTGACCAATCAACTAGCCGACTCATCACATCTGTTCCTATCACAAGAGCACGTTGTATATGTTCTCCTGACAAATAGTTATTTGCCACTGATAAGGCATAAATAAATCCAGAGCAAGCAGCATTAATGTCAAAACAAAGTGCTTGGTACGCCCCAATACTCTCTTGTACTAGACACGCAACAGATGGTGTTGACATATCAGCTGACATTGTCGCAACGATAATTAAATCAATTGAGTTAGCATCAATATCTTTTACTAATTTTCTTGCTACCTCAATACTTAATGATGTTGTCGTTTCTTCTACAGCAATACGTCGCTCTTTAATTCCTGTTCGTTGCTCAATCCACTCATCACTAGTTTCTAAAAATATTTCTAGCTCTTTATTCGTGACTTTCTTTTTCGGTAATGCTTTCGCTGTTTTTGTTATCTTAGGATATAGCATCACTTACTCCCTACTTACTTAATAATATTTTTTTAAAAAATGATGCAAGCTACTAAGGCCTTTAACCAATGCTTTTTTTTCTTCCTCAGACATATCCTCTAGCACTGCTTCAACCATTTTTTTATGGAAATGCTGATGGACGCGATAAAATAATCGACCCCTATTTGTTAATTTTAATCGAACAATGCGGCGATCACTTTCACTTCTCACACGATCAACATAACCTTTTTTCACCAAATTATTGATTGCAACAGTCAATGTTCCGACGGTTATTGACAATTCTTTTGCTACTTCACCTGTTGTTTTGTTTCCACCCATACCAATGGCTTCTATGGTATGCATTTCTTTAATTGATAAATCAGAAAAATCACTCTTTTTTAGTTCAGTTTCTTCAATGGTTAAAATGTCATTAAATACTTTGACTAATTGCGAATTGACAATCGTAATTTTCTCATCCATATGCTTGCCTCTTCCTTTAATTGTTTGATAATCAAAGTATATGGGTAAAAAAAAGAAAAAGCAATGTGAAATAGTTTGATAATCAAATGATTTGATAATCAAAGTATATGGAATAGTTTTATAAAATGCAAGCTTTTTTTTATAAAATTTCTATTTCATCACTTAATTATCGTGCTAAACATTGATATAATAAGATTTTTAAATATAAAAAAAGAGAGGTTTATAACCCCTCCACTCTGGATGCTCTAATTTTCTTTTGATCATCTTCACTCCAAAATTGTCCGAAAACTGTTTGAGTTGGAATAATATTAATAAAGGCTTTATCATCTGCATTATAGACGGCCTGTTCTAAATCATATAATTCATAGCGAGTCACAACCATCATAATAACCGAAACGTCTTTACGTGAAAATACTCCAGTTCCTGGTAACAAAGTCATGCCACGTACAATTGATTGTTGAACAGAAAAAATAACTTCTTCCGTTCTATTTGTCATAATAAAAGCTGTCACTTTTTGATGACTTGTATGTATTTTATCCACTACTTGCGTTGTACAAAAAATTGAAATAATAGTATATAATGCTGATTCCCAACTAAATAAGAATCCAGCAGCTGCAATAATGAACAGATTAATAATAAACATCAATGAGCCTACTGTTCGACCAGTTGTCTTTGATAAAACTAAAGAGACAATATCCATACCACCAGTACTAAATCCATATTTCATCGTAAGTCCAATAGCTAACCCAGACAATACCCCACCAATGATTGCATTCATTAAAGGATTATCTGTCACTTGTACAACAGGAATAACGATGGTCATCACAGATACAGACAAAACCGTTAACAAACTTAAAATAGTAGCTGAACGACCTAATTTTATCCAACCTAAAATAGCAATTGGGATGTTTAATATAAAAATCCAAACCCCTGTCCCAATATTTATATTAAAAGCTTTAGCTAAAACACCAGAAATTAATTGCGATATCCCGTTTACGCCGACTGAAAAAACATCAGCGGGAATCAAAAACATATTTAATCCAACAGCGATGGCTAAACCGGCAATAATAATAATTAGCCCTTGCTTAATTGCTTCATTTTTACGATATGCTTCAGTAATATTTCCCAAACGAACTGCCTCCCTTTATTTCATCCTTAAATTATTCTGTCATAAACCCTTGATTTTCAATGTCTGATTTTACTCTTAATCGTTTCACAGGTTTTCTATTCATCCCTTGTGTAATCTGATGAGTAAATGAGTCAATACGTGTATTAGCATCACGTAAATCGTAGTAAGTCGTGACAACATCATCGTATTCTTTTAACTTATCCACATAATTGTCAAATGTTTGATAACGTTCTTCAAAAAACATCATCTCTTTTGGTAAACGTGGTTTCAACTGCGGCTCTTGATCTTTATAACCAATAGCTAGACCAAGAACAGCAAAGGTTAATTCTGGTAATTCTAATAATTCTTTTACTGCCTCATTATCATTTAAAATACTTCCTAAAAAGACAGTACCAAGATCTAAACTTTCTGCAGCTAAATTAACATTTTGTGCAGCTAAAATAGCGTCGGTCATTGCAACCATGTAACGATCCATATTGTGTAGGACAGTTGTCTCTTGATTATTTTCTGTCGCAATTTGTTTATTTCGATATTGATCTGCCACAAAAATAAATACATGGCTTGCTTCAGCCACATAAGGTTGATTACAAATAGTAGCCAATTTTGCTTTCTTTTCTTTTGATGTTAAACACACAATACTATATGACTGCATAAAATTGCTTGTTGCAGTATGTCGGGCAACGTCGACTAATGTTTCCACAATATCTTGCGGTAATTTTTCATCCTTAAACTTTCTAATACTTTTATGATTTAATTGTAAATTAATCACTTCATTCATCTTAAAACTTCCTTTCTAGAAAAATTTCATGTAACTAATCGTAGTATAACATTGGTCGGTTTAAAAATCATGATGAACAGGTTAGAATCCATAAAATAAAAGCAAGAGACTAGCTATCCCTTGCTTTTAACATATGTTTATTTAAAGTGTTTTATTTTTAATGTATTTACTTATTTTTCTGGTAATTCTTTTTTCCACATTAATGACAAAAAGCTAGTCAATAATAGTACTACAGCAGATACATAATACGGATAAAAGTGATTGATATCAAACAACATTCCAGATGCCATAGGACCTAATATATTCCCAAAACTTGTGAATGTTGAATTTAAGCCATTTACTGTTCCTTGTCTGTCA
Source organism: Vagococcus bubulae (assembly GCF_003950315.1). Taxonomy (GTDB): domain Bacteria; phylum Bacillota; class Bacilli; order Lactobacillales; family Vagococcaceae; genus Vagococcus; species Vagococcus bubulae. The sequence continues at coordinate 129,152 of NZ_NGJT01000004.1, read as the reverse complement.
CCAGCATGTTTTGATAAATAAGTTGTAATACCTGGTCGCAATAAATCAAAAGCTAAAAACACCACAAATGTTGATAATACAACGACCCACTTACTATCTGTAAAAGCAATGACACCAACAAATATAGCGCTCGCAAAAAAAGATACGCGAATCAAACCTACTTCACCAATTCTCTTAATGATTCCATCAAAAAATACCACTTGGCAAATTAAAGCCAATACACCACTAACTGTAATAATTGCAGCAATTTCTGATGTGCTAAAATTAAAATTAATCGTTGCCATAATACTATAGATGGATTCGAATGATTGCAAGCCAAATGACGAAATTAGAATCACAACAAACGGAAATGTAAAGATTGGATCTTTTAAAATATCCATGACTGACCCTTTTTCTGCAACTTGTCCATGAACCAACTGTTTTTCAGGCTCTTTTAAGATTAACATCGTCATAATAAATCCTACAAAAGATAAAAAAGCTGCTGCAAAAAATGGCACACGCATCCCAAAATGCGCTAAAAAGCCACCGACACCTGGTCCAATAATAAAGCCACCGCTTATGGCTGCAGAAACAAGCCCCATTGCTTTAGGTCGTTCCTCAAACGTTGTGACGTCTGCTACATATGCCGTCACTGATGGCATAATTAATGCTGCTGCAACACCACCTAATCCACGAGAGATATACAACCAACTAACAACTTGCCCCAAACCAAAAATGAGTTCAGATATAGCAAAGATTAACATACCAATTGCAATAATTAATTTTCGACCAACTTTATCTGATAAACTACCTGCAATGGGGGATACGATTAACTGTAAAACAGCAAAAACCGAAATCATCAATCCCATTGTTGAACCTGATAAATGCATGTCTTCTTTTAACATTGGCATAACTGGAATAACCAAACCTGCTCCCAAAAACACTAAAAATAGATTTGAAATGGCTAAATACATCATACTCTTTTTATTTGTCATACGTTTTCTCCTTTCCAAAAGTCTAATCTAGACCATTCTACACACCCCTATTAAAAAAAGCCATAGTTATTCTAAATATTTTTTTAACCCTCTTTTTATACACATAGACAAATAAAGAGCAGGAGTTAACAACTCCCACCCTTATTTGATTAAACAACATTATTTTGTTAATTAAACAGTTGTTTCGCCTTCATAGATGTATCCTTGACGTGGATCAACTGTTAAAACTGTTCCACTAGAAATAAGTGATGTTGCATTTTCCACTCCAACAACTACTGGAATATTTTCAGCAATGGCTACAACTGCAGCATGGCTAGTTAATCCACCATCTTCAACAATGATAGCTGAAGCTTTTGAAATAGCTGGCATATAATCTTTATCAGTTGTTTTGACAACTAAAATTGCGCCATCTTCCATTGATTTGTTTGCTTCATCAGCTGAAGAAGCTACAACAGCTTTAGCTGAGACAGCAGAGTCACCAATTCCTTGACCATTACATAATTTAGAACCAATTAACTGAATTTTCATTAAGTTAGTTGTTCCTCTTTCACCAATAGGAGCTCCTGCAGTGATAATAATTAAATCACCATCTTTAGAAAATCCTGTTTCTTTGGCTATTTTAGTTGCTAAACCAAACATATCATCAGTTGAATCTGGTTTAGTTGTAACAGTTGGGAATACTCCCCAGTTTAATGCTAAACTTCTTGCTACACGATCTGTAAATGTTGCAGCCACAATGTGAGCTTTTGGACGGTATTTAGAAATCATACGAGCTGTATGTCCTGATTCTGTCGCAGCGACAATTGTTTGAATATCTAAGTTTTTAGCTGTATGTCCAACTGCTTGACCAATTGACTCAGTCATATCAGTTTTTCTATGTAATTTAAGGGCGTATGCATCACGATCAGTTAAATCAGCTTCAGTACGAACAGCAATGTTTCTCATTGTTTTAACGGCTTCAATTGGGTATTCCCCAGCAGCTGTTTCACCAGATAACATAACTGCGTCAGTTCCATCATAAATCGCATTGGCCACGTCACTTGCTTCTGCACGTGTTGGACGAGGATTTTTTTGCATAGAATCTAACATTTGTGTTGCTGTAATAACTGGTTTTCCTAATGCATTACATTTTCTAATCATTTCTTTTTGTACAACTGGTACATTTTCAGTTGGAATTTCAACACCCATGTCACCACGAGCAACCATTAAACCACTAGATACTTTTAAGATATCATCTAAGTTATCAATACCTTCTTGGTTTTCGATTTTAGAAATAATTTGGATATGAGTTGCATTGTTTTGTTCTAAAATTTCTGTAATTTCTAATACATCACTTGGACGACGAACGAAACTTGCTGCGATAAAGTCAACATCGTTTTCAATACCAAAACGAATATCAGCCGCATCTTTTTCAGTGATACCAGGTAAGTTAATACTTACGTTTGGCACGTTAACACCTTTTTTGTTTTTCAATACGCCTTCGTTTAATACTTTTGTTACGATTTCTTTGTTAACTGAATCAATTTCAACAACTTCTAAGTCGATTAATCCATCATCTAAAAGGATGTGGCTTCCTACATGAACATCATCAATTAAACCTGGGTATGTAATTGAGAATTTTTCTTTTGTTCCTTCCACTTCGCTCATTGCAATGCGAACGATATCCCCAGTAGTTAATTCAACGATGCCATCTTTCATATTATGAGTACGAATTTCTGGACCTTTTGTATCTAGTAAAATCGCAATTGTTTTACCAGTAATTTTTGCGGCTTCACGAATGTTTTTAATACGTGCTCCGTGTTCTTCAAAATCTCCATGTGAGAAGTTCAAACGAGCGACGTTCATCCCTGAGTTCATTAATTCAACTAATGTGTCTAAAGATTCACTTGCTGGACCGATTGTACAAACAATTTTTGTTTTTTTCATGTAAAAAACGCTCCTTAGTATTTTTTATTTATATATATTAGAATGAGATTTGATGATTTAAATCATACAAACTCAAATCTGGCTGATGTTTCTTTTCTTCTAATGTTGCAACAATATCATTTGCCACAACTTCATTATTTAATGAACCAATACATAGTCCACCTTGACCATCTTTAAGTAAATCAACAGCAAAGCTTCCGAATTTACTTGCTAACACACGGTCACGTGCTGATGGAGAACCACCACGAACAACGTGTCCTAATACTGAAACACGTGCATGGAAATCACCATACTCAGCTAATTGATCAGCAAATTTATGACCTGACATAACGCCTTCAGCTAAAACAATTAAACAATGTTTTTTGCCACGGTCACGGCCTTCACGAATTTTTTTAGCTACTTGTGCCATATCAAAATCATGTTCTGGAATGATAATATCATCTGCTCCACCGGCAACTCCTGCCCATAAAGCGATATCTCCAGCGTCGCGTCCCATTACTTCAATAATAAATGTACGAACATGTGATGTTGCAGTGTCACGGATTTTATCCATCGCATCTAATACAGTATTAATCGCTGTATCAAATCCAATAGTGTAATCTGTCATTGGAATATCGTTGTCAATTGTTCCTGGAATACCAACAGCTGGGAATCCACGTTTTGTTAATGCTAAAGCTCCATGATAACTTCCGTCACCACCGATAACAACTAAACCTTCGATACCGAATTTATTTAATTGCTCAATCCCTTTAAGTTGACCTTCTTCTGTTGCAAACTCTGGATAACGTGCTGAATATAACACAGTTCCTCCACGTTGGATGATATCCCCTACATCTGGAACATCTAACTTACGAATATCACCAGCGACTAAACCAGCAAATCCATAGTTTATACCATAAACTTCCATACCTTCATGAATGGCTTTACGTGTTACCGCGCGAATAGCCGCATTCATACCCGGTGCATCTCCACCACTCGTCAAAATACCGATGCGTTTCATAGTCATAACCACCTTTACTAAGTTGTACTTACTTTTGTATTTTTTATTATGTAAAAAATACTTAAATCCAAAGACTATTCTACCATTATTTTCTTGAAATGTCTTTGCCTATCCTATAAAAATTGAAAAAAAATTGAAAATACATTTTTTCTTCTAATGTTTTTTTAAGAAACAGATTACTTGAATATGATCATTCCTTCACCTAATAAAGAACTAACTTCTTTTATTAAACTTGGTGTTTTCTCTACCCAGTAGGATTGATTTAACAAGGTATTTTGACCTTTATGACGAAATACTAGAATAACAGGATTTTCACCATGGTGCGATAATAACGTACTTTGTAAATCCGCTAACAATTGATTTTTGTCATTTTCAGCTGTTATATTTATGAAACATTTCATAATATCTTTCATATCCTTAGCTAACTCAACTGTATTGGCTATGATTTGCATTTCTTGATTGTACTTACTTTTCTCCACTTTACCACGAACAACATAGACCTCATGTTCACTAAGGATAGATTGTACACTTCGATAAACAGTTGGAAATAACGTAACAGATAGTTTTCCAGTTTGATCGGTTCCTTCTATAAATGCCATGGATTCACCTTTTTTTGTACGTATCTTTTTAATATTAGATGAATAAAGTAATACTGTCACTTCTTGATTTGCCACCAAATCTTTGGCTTTTACAATAGGAAGATTAACCAATTTACTTGTATAAAAATCAACCGGATGAGCAGACACATAGGTTCCTAAATAGTCAACTTCTTGTTCTAATTTTTCTTCAATTGTAAAGTCTTCACACGTTTCTTTCTTCAAGGTTAACATATCTAATAAATCTACGCTACCACCACTATATTCAATATTTTGTATCATACTATCTAAGTCGATAATTAATTGTTTTCGATTTTGATGTAATCTGTCAAATGCACCTATATAAATTAATGGTAAAATATTCGCTTTCTTTAACCATTTTCCACTTAAACGAATTAAAAAATTTTCTAGTGATTTAAATGGTCCTCCTTCTTTTCGAACCATCAACATATGTTGAATGAAATCTTTACGAATTCCTTTGACTGAAGAAAATCCATAAATAATGGATCCTTTATAAAAAGTAAAACTATACTCACTTTTATTAATGTCAGGTGGGATAATGGTCAAACCTGCTTCTTTTGCTTCTACGATGTATGCATTCATTTTTGCAGGATTATTTTTCACCGAATGCAAGATTGCTTGAAAAAAAGCAGTCGGATAATGGACTTTTAGATAAGCCATTTGATAAGCAATCACTGAATAGACTACTGCATGAGACCGATTAAACCCATAATTAGCAAAACGTTCAATGTAATCATATACTTGCATCGCAACTTCTTTTGTATAGCCTTGACCCAATGCCCCACTGACAAAATGCTCGCGCTCGGTATCAAGTACTTCTTTGCTCTTTTTACTAATCGCTCGGCGTAGAATGTCTGCTTCTCCCAAACTAAATCCTGCCATCTTTGAAGCAACTTGCATAACCTGCTCTTGGTAAACAATCACACCATATGTATAGCCTAATATGTCTTTCAAGCTATCATGTGGGTAATGAATTGCTTCAATACCTTTTTTTCTCTTAACAAACGTATCAATGTTTTCCATTGGTCCAGGACGATAGAGGGCATTCACTGAAGCAATATCTTCAATAGATGTCGGACCTAATTTACGTAGTACATTCTTAATTCCTTTTGATTCAAATTGAAACACGCCAACGGTATTTCCTTGTCTAAATAGATCCAACGTTTTGTCATCATCTAAAGGAATATCTTCTAAAGAAAAGTGCTTGCCTGTCTGGTATTCGATAGATGACAAGGCGTTTCCAATAATGGATAAATTTCTCAATCCTAGAAAATCCATTTTTAATAAACCAATTTCTTCTACTTCTCCCATAGCAAATTGCGTTAAAGGAATTCCATTATTCCCTTCTTGTAATGGAATTAAGTTTGTCAAATCTTGATCACTAATCACAACACCAGCAGCATGAGTTGATACGTGTCTAGGTAGACCCTCAATTCTTTTTGCTGTATCAAATAACAATTTATTCTTATAGGAATGTCCCACTAACTCGCGTAACGTCTTTGATTTATCATACGCTTCACTTAAGGTAATTTTTAAATCTTTTGGAATGGCATTTGCCCATTTATTCGCTTCGTTTTGCGACAAACCAAAGACTCGACTAACATCTCTGACAGCCATTTTCGCTGCTAAGGTACCAAACGTTGCAATTTGTGCAACACGATTTTCACCGTATTTATGGTTAACATATTGAAGTAATTCTTCCCGTCTGTTATCAGGTATATCCATATCAATATCAGGCATGGTGTAACGTTCTTTGTTTAAAAATCGTTCAAACAGTAACTGATACTGAATCGGATCAACATTTGTTATTTGTAATACGTAAGACACAAGAGATCCTGCAGCAGAACCACGGCAGGCAGTCACGATATGATGATCTCTAGCGTATTTCATCACATCCCACACGATTAAAAAATAATCATCGTAGCCCATCTCATGAATGACGTCTAACTCCATATCCAAACGTGCTTGATACGTTTCATTCACTTGACCATTTAAGCGAAATGATAACCCCTCTTGACATAATCTACGCAGATAGGTATCAGCCTTTTCATTATCTGGAACTGGAAAACTTGGCAATAATTTTTGTTGTAGTGGGATTTGTAAATCAATGGATGACACAATCGTTTCAATATTTGACAAAGCCTCATCTAAATTTTTTTCATGATACCATTTAGTAAAATCTGCTGCTTGAGGTAAATAATAATCACCAGATAATTGTTCAAAATCAAGCGTTATCAGCTCTCCACTGTCAATGTGTTCTAACACTGTAACAGAGAAATCATCACTAGGATTTAAATACCGAACATCTTGTAAGGCAACTGGCGGCAGGTTATATTTTTTATAATAATAACCCCAAAAATCTAGTTCTTCCTCTTTCGCTCGCGAAACATTTATACCACCATAAACATCACAGTGCTTTAATATGTCTAGTAATTCTATTGTTCTTTTCTCCATTTGCTCACTGCTTGTCGCTCGTTGCAATTGATATAACTCATTCTTTTGCCAAGGTAGGATGGCAATCAAGTCATTTAAATCATGAGATACATCCCCTAACGAAAAAGATTCTTGCCTTTCAGTCATTGATTTTTTTGTTGCAAGTTTCATTAGATGATGATATCCAGACAAATTTTTGGCTAGAAGTAAGATCTCTGCTTCAATTTGTTCTGTTGTTCTATAAGTTAACGTCATTCCAATAATAGGTTTGATGTGTTGTTTTAAACATTCTTGATAAAATATGACGACACCATGAAGGGTATCAATATCTGTTATTGCTAAACTTGTGTAACCACGATTTTTAGCTTCATGAACAAGCTCTTCAATACGATTAGTACTTGATAATAATGAATACTCTGATCTAACTTGTAACTGTCCCAAACTCATGAAACCCCTCCATTAATCTTCTCTTTTTAGTATACCATAATAATCCTTTCTCTCTTCATAAACTACTCTATGAATCCTTTACTTTTAAAGTAAAGATTGGTAAACTAATTCTTGAAAAGAGGTGCATTAAACATGGGAAGAATTGTTGTTTTTATCTGGGCAATTTTATTAGGACAAGTGGTTAGTTATATTGGTGGAGCACTTCACGGAGTCACTGATTATAACTTCACTGGAACTGTGATTGTATCTTTAATTGCTTGTGCTATTGTCATGCTTATTGGTGAAGCAGCAGCACCAAGTGACAATAAAAAAGCGAAAAAATAAAAACATGTCAAAAAGTTTTTGCAATACCCTCATATCGTTAGAATAAACATCTAGCGATATGAGGGTATTTTTTTATAGTAACACAATAAACAACTGTATAAAAAAAGAGTAGATTTCTCTACTCAAAAACGTATTAGAAACACTGTTAAAAAAGATAAATAGCTAACAATGAATAAACCAGTATTTGTTAGTTATTAAATCTCTGTCATATAGTGTCTAAAAGAAGTTGAATCTAAGTTTGCATTTAAAGCCACTAATAAACGCAATCGTGCTTTAGGTCCGGTAATGCCTCTAACAAACATCACACCCATACTTTTTAACTCTACCCCACCACCTACGTAGCTATATATATCCTCTGCTATACCATTCGCACATCTTGAAACAAGTGCTACAGGAATATTTTTTTGCAGGACTTTTTCCAAACTAGGTAACACAGCAGGTGGTAAATTTCCTGCACCAAGAGCTTCTATGACAATCCCATCAACATTTCTTTCTGTTAATAAATCAAACAATGTTCCATCCATACCTGCATAAGCTTTGATAATAGGAATGGTTCCTTCCACTGTTGTAATTGGGTAAACTTCTTCTTCGATAACATCCTTTAAAAAAATAGGTTTGTTTTTGGATAAAATGCCAATTGGACCAAACGTTGGGGCACGGAAGGTATCGACACTTGTTGTATGGGTTTTTGTAACAAATCGCGCCTCATGTATTTCATCATTCATGACAACCAACACACCTTTATCGCGAGCTGATTCATGAGCAGCTGTAATAATTGCTTGTCTAAAGTTATACAATCCATCTGATCCTATTTCATTACTACTTCTCATCGCTCCTGTTAACACCATGGCTAAATTATTTTTTAATGTCAATTCTAAAAAATAGGCTGTTTCTTCTAACGTATCTGTACCATGAGTTATCACAACACCCACAAAATTTTCTGCTTGCGCTTTTACGATACGCTCTTTTAATAATAACATCTCTTTAGGAGTAATGTGTGGCGAGGGTAGATTAAACACCTCTTCAACCACTAATTCTATGTCTTTTGGTAATGGTAAAAACTTATCGCCTAGTGGATGTTTATTGGATAAGCTAACCCCTACACCATCTTCTTGTGTCATAGAAATCGTTCCGCCTGTGTGTAAAACGAGTACTCTTTTCATCTCTTCACCTCATCATTTTCTAAAACCATTATAGACTTATTTTTATCATAAAACGCTAAGGCGAATAAATTCTCATTTTTAATTCATGAATTTCTCAATCTTATGATGATTTGTTCGAATCACTAATAATACCATTAGATAAAATACCACAAAACATAGAAAAGGGAATTTTAAATCTGTTGTATGAAATAATCCATTTAATAGACTCATAATAACCGGAGATAACAAGACACCTAGATTACAACCAATAAAAATAACCGATGTTGACTGATTAATATCTACGCCTTTAGCAATTTGTTCGATATGGTTAAAAATATAAGGTAATATCCATGCCACTGGAACACTTGATATAAATAACCCAATAAGTAGTAAACTAAAAGAATAATCAGATAAATAAACAAATAAGTTAAATAGAATATTAATACCTAATGCCACATAGATGACTTTAAAACGAAATAATCGAATGACTTTTTCAAAAAGAAATCCTGCAATAATGCCCAAAACTGGCATAATAGATAAAAACAGACTAGTATTAATCGTTTCTCCTTTTAACTCAATCGCTAATGACGGAAATCTAACAGCCACTGCAATTGAATTCATCACCAAACTTGAAGCAAAAATAGCAGTCAAAACAAGTGGCTTGCTTAATGAAAAGGGAGCTTTTTTTCTATCTGTCTGTGTCGCAACTTCTGGAACATAGCGGTAGAAAAATAACGCGATGGGTAAACTTAAGAAATAGATGAGATAGGCATTGGTCCAATTTGGGGTAATAAGTAATCCTGCAACAAACGTTAAAACCATTTGACCAAGCCCTTCGACCGCGTTTCTAATCCCCAACAATTCAGAACGTTTTCTTCCACTATATAATCCATTTATAAAACTGACAGATAACGCATTATACATACCAAATCCTGCACCTAATAACAACCTACCAATAAATATCATCAGATAACTATTTGGGGTAAACTTTGGTAATACTCCCCCAAAACAAACGAGCAATAATCCAATAACCACTGTTTTTTTCATTCCTATTTTTTTAGAGATACTGGAAGATAATAATATAAAGATTATCACCGTAATACTTGGAACGGTACTAAGTAACTCTGCTTTGATTTGCGTTAATTCCAGCGATTTTTTTATAAATGGTAACGTGCCATTTATCGACACCCCACTTGTCAAAATAAATGAAATCGATAAAATGGCAATCGCTGTGAAAGAATTCATTTCAACCTTTTTTTTCATGACACACTCTCCTTAGCTATCAACTCCATTATAATACCATTAATCTAATAGTTCAGATAGGGATACTTTAAGCTCTTCCTATTCCTTATAAAATTATTATTTTTTGTTAAATCATCTTTTTTTAGCGTTATTTTTTGTTATACTAGTCTAGTATGTATAAAAATGTATTCGTAATAAAGGGGATTACTCCATGAGAAAAAAATTACAATTTATTGATTTTAAAATTTTGATTCCATATATTGTACTAAATATCATTGGTATCATCATGATTTTTAGCGCTAGCTCTTATAAACTCAACCAACAAGGAAAAAGTATTTTTTCTATTGCAACCAAACAAGGTATCTTTTTTGTTATTTCGTTAATCTTGATTGCCATTATTTATAAAACAAAGTTAACCGTTTATCAAACTGGTGTCTTTCAAAAAATCATGCTTGGTATCACATACATTTTACTCGTTGCGACCAGTGTTTTAGGTCTTGGAAAAACAATAAGTGGGGCACAGAGATGGATTTCTATTGGGAGCTTTAGTTTTCAACCGTCAGAGTTTGTTATGATTTCAACCATTCTCTACTGTGCGTTTATTTTTTCAAGGCGACAAGAAACCATTAATCAAGACTTTTTCAAGTCGGTCATGGTGCCAACTGCCATTATTGGTGGGATGATTTTATTAGTGTTAATCCAACCAAACGTTGGTGGAGCAGCGATTATTTTCTTCTTATTTGCTGTATTGGTTCTCTCAAGTGGGATTCCAGCTGGATACACTTTTCTCAGTTTTGGTGGACTTGTCGTGTTTATTGGGCTAGTCTGGCAAATTGTCATGTTTAACGGTGGAATGCTGATACCTGAACGTTTTTCTCATGTGTATAAACGTTTTTCTGTAATGAGTAACCCATTTGAAGATAAGTTAAACAATGGGTTTCAATTAGTTAACTCGTATTTTGCGATTTATAATGGTGGCTGGTTTGGAAAAGGCTTAGGGAAAAGCATTCAGAAAAAAGGCTTTTTACCAGTTGCTGAAACGGACTTCATTTTCTCTATCACCATGGAAGAACTTGGGTTAATTGCCAGTATTATCATTTTGATGATTCTTTTCTATCTAATTTTAAGAATTTTATCAATTGGGATTCGTTCAACTAATGCCTTTAACTCTTTGGCTTGTATTGGAATTAGCACAGCAATTTTACTTCAACTGTTTGTCAACCTTGGTGGTATTTTAAGTATTATGCCAATGACTGGTGTCCCGTTTCCTTTCATGAGTTATGGTGGGTCTAACTTAATGACCTTGTCCATATTGGTTGGGATTGCTCTGAATATTAGTGCCGATGAAAAACGGCATCAATTATATGAAGGTTCTTCTTTAGAAATAAAACCTTACAAAAAAATCAACATGACTAATGAGATTTAGCTATCTCTTAGTCATGTTTTTTTACTGATGATAGTACGTTGGTAAAATAAATTGTTGATGAGATTCAAATAATTTTGCCACATCAAGAAGAAGGGTGTCATTTCCTTTGGCTGCCATAAATTGCACCCCTATTGGTAGTCCATTTTCTGCCACATAGATTGGTAAATTAATCGCAGGTTGACCTGTTAAATTAGCTAACTGAGTGTAAGGTGTTATATGTAAGCTTTTTTCAAACATTGCATAAACTAGCTCTGCTAATTCTTTTTTAGTCAATTCATGTGCCATCCTCATTGATTGGCGAATTTGATTGCTTTGCAAATCCTCCATTATTTTCGGAGCTGTTGTGGTAGCTGATGGTGATAAAAACAAATCATACTCCTCAAATAATTCTTCCATAACTTGAGTGGCTTTATCCCATGCATAAAAACTTTGAACATAGTCTGAAGCTGATAATGTTTCACCATATTGATACAACGTCCACGTCATCAGCTCCATATCATTGATCGATAGATCTCGCTTCAAATGCGCTTTAAACGAATCCATCATAGCAGATGTTTCTCCACCATTCATTGTATAATAGCTTCGAATTAATTCGTCTCCATTAATCGGGTAGGGAATTTCAACAACATCGTGTCCTTCGCTCACTAAAAACTTAATAGCTTTCTCCACTGCTTGTTTTGCTGCATGTGAGACATTGTTTCCAACTGGCGAGTCATTGCAAACAGCTATTTTCAATGTTTTTTTCTGTTGATAAAAAGTCTGTGGGATTAAAAATGGTGAGATTTGTTGTGTCGGTTTTAATATATCTAACATCGCTCTTGCATCTCTTACTGAAACACCCAACACAAAATTAACAGAAGCGCCTTGCCAAGCTCGCCACTCATCAGGCCCTGTCACAATATTTCCTCGACTTGGTTTTAATCCCAATAATCCAGAAAAACTCGCTGGAATTCTAATAGAGCCACCACCGTCACTTGCTCCAGCTAATGGGACAATACCTGAAGCGATCGCTGAAGCAGCACCACCACTACTACCCCCTGCATGATAATCTTCATTCCACGCATTTTTTGTTGCGCCATAGAGTAAAGGATCCGTCACATTTTTAAATCCAAATTCAGGTGCATTGGTTTTACCAAACGGAATAAATCCAGCTGCTTCTATTTGTTTCACGTAATTATCAGTTAATAATGATTGATTACCCGTCATCAATTTCGCTCCAGCAGTATTAATCCAACCTTTTTTTTGTTGACCAATATTTTTTAATGGAAAAGGCACCCCATAAAATGGACTTTCTTGATTAGAAGTTTTTAAAGACTGTAATAGTTGGTGATAGCTTTCTTCATCAAATCCAACAAAACAGTTTAATTCACTGTGTTTGATAACCTTACTATATGTTTCATTTAACAATTCTTCCACTGATATGTGTTTTTGTTTAATCTCATTTGCCCAAAAAGTGGCATCTTTCATCCGTCAACACTCCTTTTATTTAATAAGATACATAAAGTCTAACTAGTTGGTGTCGATTTTACTATAAAATAAGATTAAATTATGTTAATTAAACGATTTAAGTGATAACAATAACTTAAAAAACACAACATTGTTTTTATAAAAAAAGAAGGCTCATGGCCTCCTTCTATTTTTTCTTTTTCTTCTTATTTTTATTTTTCATTTTCTTTTTGTTTTTCTTAATCATTTTGTTCATGGCCATTTTACCAAGCTTACCTTGAACACCGCCACCCATCATATTTTCTAATCCAGCTGGCATATTTCCTTTAGTCATTTGTTGCATCATTTTACGTGATTCGTTAAATTGTTTAATCATACGGTTAACTTCAACGACTGAATTACCCGAACCTGCTGCAATACGTCTTCTACGGCTAGGATTTAATAATTCTGGGTTTTCACGTTCTTCTGGCGTCATTGAGAAAACAATGGCTTTTTTACGTGCCACATCTTTTGGATCAACTTGTAATTGATCTAGTCCTGGGACATTGTTCATCCCTGGAATCATTTTAATCAAATCTTCCAATGGACCCATTCCCATTACTTGGTCTAATTGTTCAATAAAATCATTAAAGTCAAAATTATTTTCACGCATTTTTTGCGCTAATTCTTCTGCTTTTTCTTCATCGTATTCTTTTTGAGCTTTCTCAATTAAGGTTAACATATCCCCCATACCTAAAATACGACTAGACATTCTATCTGGGTGGAATACTTCGATATCAGTTAATTTTTCACCGGTACCAATGAATTTGATTGGTTTACCAGTAATCGCACGAATTGATAGTGCCGCACCACCACGAGTGTCCCCATCAAGTTTTGTTAACACAACCCCTGTTACGTCTAATTGTTCATCAAAACTTTGAGCTACCGTCACCGCATCTTGACCAGTCATCGCATCAACAGTTAGTAAAATATCATTAGGTTGAGCAAAGTCTTTAATACGTTTCAACTCATCCATTAGGTTTTCATCAATATGCAAACGACCTGCCGTATCAATAAATACATAGTCATTTTTATTTTCTTTAGCTTGTTCTAACCCTTGGCGAACAATTTCAACTGGATCAACATCTGTTCCCATATCAAAAACTGGGATATCTAGTTGTTGGCCAATGACTTTTAATTGATCGACCGCAGCAGGACGATACACGTCAGCTGCAATCAGTAAAGGTCTAGCATTTTCATTTTGTTTTAAAAAGTTTGAAATCTTTCCTGTGAACGTTGTTTTACCAGCACCTTGTAGACCAACCATCATCACAATAGTTGGAATTTTTGGTGATTTATTTAATCCAACAGCTTCAGAACCTAATACTTTCGTTAATTCTTCATCTACTACTTTAACAATTTGTTGGGTTGGATTTAAAGACTCAAGAATTTCAACTCCGACTGCACGTTCGCCTACACTTTTGACAAAGCCACGAACAACTTGTAAGTTAACATCGGCTTCAAGTAACGCAAGACGAATCTCGCGCATCATGTCTTTTACGTCTTCTTCTTTTACCGTCCCTTTTTTCTTTAATTTACTCATCGCTACCTGTAAGCGATCTGTTAAACTTTCAAAAGCCATATTTTTAAACTCCTACTCTTCTTCTATTTCTTGAATTTTATCTAGTAACTCATTAATCATATCTGTTTCTGGGTATGATGCTTTTAATAATGATTTGATTTCATCAATCATCTCTTGACGTACCACATAATTAGAATACAAATGTAATTTCTTTTCATAGGTTTCTAGTAATTTTTCTGTGCGTTTAATATTATCATACACTGCTTGACGACTCACATCATATTCTTCAGCTATTTCACCTAAAGAAAAATCATCTGCATAATAAAGTTCAATATAATTCATTTGTTTTTCCGTTAAAAGAGTTGAATAAAATTCAAACAAAGCATTCATTCGATTGGTTTTTTCAATTTCCATGTTTTCCCTCCTTTAACTTGACTATCTTAGTACAATCACTTTCACATTATACCATATTTATATCAAGATATTGAGAAGAAAAAAACATAAAAAACCCTTATCCGCTAAACAAACAACACTTTTTAACAGATAAGGTCACTGGTCAATCCTCTTTTACTTTGTTTGAACTAAATTATTAGCAAATTCATTGATTTTTCGGATGCGATGATTAATACCTGATTTGGTTATTGGACCAGACGGAATCATCTCCCCTAGCTCTTTTAAACTAATTTCTGGGTTTTCCAAACGTATTTCTGCGACTTCTCTTAATTTTTCGGGTAATTGTTCTAAACCGACCGTTTCTTTGATTAATCGAATGTTCTCAATTTGACGTTTTGCAGCATCTGCGGTTTTATTCATATTGGCATTTTCACAATTCATTAGTCGGTTAACCGAATTTCGTAAATCTCGCACAATTCGAACATCTTCAAATTTTAACATAGCGTTTGTCGCCCCAACTAACACTAAAAAATCGGCAATTTCTTCTGCACCTTTTAGATAAGTAATAAAACCTGTACGTCTTTCAACCACTCGTCCATTTAAACCATAAAATTTCAGCATCTCACATAAATCAATGCATTGTTCTTCATACATCGAATAAATTTCTAAGTGATAACGACTTGTCTCAGGATTATTAACTGAGCCACCTGCTAAAAATGCCCCTCGTAAATAAGAACGCATTTTTTGTTCATTCCCCATAATACTATCTGAAACATGCGTGTTAAACATCACGCCATCCATAATTTCTAAATCATTTAAGATTTCTTTTGTTCCTTGTTTCAAACGAACGATATAAACATTATTTTTTTTTAATTTCATTTTTCGTCGCACTAACAACTCACTATTTACTTCATAGTGATCTTTTAACAATGTATATATTCGTCTAGCTATTGCAGCATTTTCCGTTTGAACATTTAATACAAATTGTCTATTAGCTAACGTTACAGAACCATTCATTCGAATTAAAGCTGCCAATTCAGCCTTTGCATGTTCTTTATGAACTTCCAAAGTAGTCAGTTCTTTTTTAACATCCGATGCAAAAGACACACTAAGCACCCCATTCTTTTAATATTTTGCTCCAAAAACCAAACGGAATAGTTCTTCCACTACTTTTGTGCGATCATGGAAAACTCCTCCATCTTTTAACTCTAAAAAGTCAGTCGATATCACACGACACCCTTCATCACGCAACCCTTGAAAATCATGCTTAACTTGTAATAAATACTCATCATAGATGGTTGGATCAATGTAGTTATCAGGTATCGGCTCTGTATTCACCAATACGGTATCAATAAATTGTTTACCTAAATGATGATGTAATACACGGACATGATCCGCATCAGAAAAATGTTCTGTCTCGCCTTTTTGCGTCATAATATTACAAATATACACTACTTCTGCCTCTGATTTACATACAGCTTCACCTAAATCTTTAATCATCAAATTAGGTAAAATACTAGTAAACAAACTACCTGGTCCAAGAACGATCATATTTGCATCACGAATACTTGAAATAACTTTTCTAGCAGGTTTAACAGGCGTGCCATCTGCTGTATTGGTCACATAGACATAATCAATTTTCTTTCGTTCTTTTGCGATGGTGCTTTCTCCTGTTGCATCTGTTCCATCAGAAAATTTAGCGTGCAATGTCATGGATTGCTCGCTTGCTGGGTAAATATGTCCATCTACATGCATAAATTTACTTAACAATTGTATCGCTTCATAAGTACTATTTTTCATCTCAGACATCGCCGCAATGATTAAATTTCCAATGGTGTGATTAGCTAAAAAATTATCTTCTTTTTTAAAACGGTATTGAAAAATATCTTCATACATCTGTGGCATATCAGATAATGCTACTAAGACGTTTCTCAAATCACCTGGAGGACTCATATTAATGCTTTGACGAAGAAGCCCACTACTTCCACCATCATCAGCTACTGTTACAATCGCTGTAATATCAGCACTTTGATCTCTAAGCCCATGTAAGATGACGGGCAAACCAGTCCCGCCACCAATCACTACAATTTTAGGCTTTCTTATACGATACGTTTTCATGAACGATTAACTGATTCCTTACGTTTCATCATATCTCTGTGGGTAATATTGGTTTTATAGTCTGCAGAGATTTTCTTACCTAATCTCTCAGTTAAAGCCACCGAACGATGTTGTCCTCCAGTACAACCAATCGCGATCGTTAAACTCATTTTTCCTTCTTTTATATAACCTGGTAAAATATCCAAAATTAATTCTTCATATTTTTGATAGAAAGACTCTGTCATCTGAGAATTCATCACATAATCATACACCGGTTTATCTTTACCGGTTAATGGACGCAGCTCATCCACATAATGAGGATTAGGCAAAAACCTGACATCCATTACAATATCTGCATCAATTGGCAAGCCATACTTAAATCCAAATGAAACCATCTCAACACGAAACGTATTTGTATCGTGTTTCTTGAAGTTTTTCATAATCTGTTCTCTTAATTCTCTAGGAGCTAGTTCTGTTGTATCAATCACTAACTGTGCTTCTCCTTTTAATTCTTCAAGTAAAGCTCTTTCTTTCTTGATTCCCTCTGTGACTAGTCCATCCATTGCAAGTGGATGCGCTCGTCTTGTTTCTTTATAACGAGACACTAATTCTTGATCTGAGGCATCTAAAAACATCACGGTTGTATCCACTAATTTTGTATTTTCTATTTCAATTAACATACTTTGAATTTCTTCAAAAAATGCGCGTGATCGTAAGTCAATAACTAACGCAATTTTAGTGATTTTACCTGACTCTTTAATTAATTCCCAAAATTTAGGGATTAGTGTCGGTGGCAAATTATCAATACAAAAATAGCCCATGTCTTCAAAACTTTGTACTGCAACCGTCTTACCAGCACCACTCATTCCAGTAATGACAACTAATTGCAAACTATCAATCTGGTTTTCAGTCATTTACATCACTCCTTCTTCATATTCTCTGTTCTCAATTATAACATACCTGGTGTATCATCTGTGAAAGAAAAGTATAAAAAAAGAAATAAGACAATTGTCCTATTTCTTTCCTATAAATTATATTTTTAAGAATCGTCTCATAGACATCACTGAACCCATAGATCCGATGACAACACCAACAACAACCAACAATGTATTTAATTGCCACATTAAACTACTTGGTGCAATCAAATCATATGAGGCATTAGCAATCATACTTTTCGTAAAAATCACATACACTCTTGGATAAGCAAAGGTTACAAGTAGTACGGGAATGATTGATCCTAAAAGACCAATAAACGCTCCTTCTAAGAAGAATGGTCCTTTAATAAAGCTATTTTTTGCTCCTACAAGACGCATAATTTGAATTTCGCGTTTTCTCGAAATAATGGTAATACGGATGGTGTTAGAAATTAAGAATACCGCCACACCTAGTAAGAAGATAGCTGCAATCGTTCCCCATAATCTCACATCTTTAGAAATCTTAAATAACTTATCAGAATTTCGTCCACCGTAATCGGCCTTTTGTACACTTGGTAAAGCAGATGCCGCTTTTTGAATATCTGGAATATCCTCTGCATTAGCCGCTGTTAAAACATACACGTCATACAATGGATTCTCATCTTCACCGAAAAGTTTCCATGTATCGCCTAATTTATCTACTAATTTTTTATATTCATTTTGTTTACTAGAGAAAGTAACATCTTTTACTCCATCAATATCTTTTAGCTTTTCACCTAGTTCTTTTACTTCACTCTCAGGTGTCCCAATATCAATAAATACTGAAACATCTACATTGTCTTTGATGTCATCTGCAATTTTTGCAACGTTTAAAATAACACCTAGAAAAATTCCAACAAGTGTTAACGTTACAGTTACAGCACTGACTGACGCTAACGTCATCCAACCATTTCGTTTTAGATTCTTTAATGCACTACCTATGTGTCTAAAAAAATTACTAATCATCGTAGCCATAATCCCCCTCATCTTGGTCTCTTGTAATACGACCATTTTCAATAGCTAAGACGCGATGACGAATTCTATTTACAATTGTACTATTATGTGTTGCCATAACAACAGTTGTTCCTTGATTATTAATTCGCTCTAGTAGCTCCATAATTTCCCATGAGTTCTCAGGATCTAAATTACCTGTTGGCTCATCGGCAATCAGTACTTTAGGTGTATTAACAATCGCACGTGCAATCGCCACACGTTGTTGTTCCCCACCAGATAGTTCATCTGGAAAAACGCGAACCTTATGTTTTAAACCAACTAAATCAAGTACTTCTAAAACACGACGTTTTACTTCACGCGGTTTTTTTCCGATTACCTGCATAGCGTAAGCAACGTTTTCGTACACTGTTTTTTGCGGTAATAATTTATAATCCTGAAACACAATCCCAATTTCACGACGTAAATAAGGGACGTTACGATTTTTAATTGTCAATAAATCATATCCACAAACATTTAATGTTCCTTTTGTTGCAATTTCTTCACGATACATTAATTTGATGAAAGTTGATTTACCTGCCCCACTTGGACCAACGACATAAACAAACTCACCTTGATTGATTGTTATGGATAAGTTACGAATCGCTGTTGTCCCATTGGAGTATTTCTTTGTTACTTTTTTCATCTCTATCATAAGTTTATCTCTCCAACTTGTTATTTTGACTAATATATAATCAATCCCAATATAGTATAACATGCCTTCTTTAGGATTTGATTACAAATATATATCAATTACTTGTTAACTGTCAAATAAAAGTATTATAATTTCCATCTTAAATACGCATCAATAAACCCATCTAGCTCTCCATCCATTACTGGTTGAGTGTTCCCCACTTCATAATTCGTTCGATGATCTTTAACCATCGAGTATGGATGAAACACATAAGAACGTATTTGTGAACCCCAGCCTATTTCTAACTGCTCGCCTTTAATCGCAGCTGCTTCTTGTTCTTGTTTTTCAATTTCTAATTGATATAACTTTGCTTTTAACATACTCATTGCTTGCTCTCTATTTTTTAATTGAGAACGTTGCGCCTGACTAGACACCACAAATCCTGTTGGAATATGGGTGATTCTGACAGCTGAATCGGTTTTATTAATATGCTGACCACCAGCTCCACTGGCACGAAATGTGTCAACTTTAATATCATCTGGTTTGACTTCAATATTGATATCATTTGTTAATTCTGGCATCACATCGACTGAACAAAAGGATGTATGACGTCTTGAGTTAGAATCAAATGGAGAGATACGAACTAAGCGATGAACGCCTTTCTCAGATTTCAAATAACCATAGGCATTATATCCTTTGATTAAGAGTGTCACACTTTTAATCCCAGCTTCATCTCCAGCTTGATAATCAACTGTTTCAACTTGAAATCCTTTTGATTCAGCCCATCTAGTATACATTCTAAGAAGCATGCTTCCCCAGTCTTGTGACTCTGTTCCACCAGCTCCAGGATGAAGTTCTAACACAGCATTATTTTGGTCATATTCCCCATTAAGTAGTTGTGCTAATTCGTATTCTTCTACGATTTGAGTTGTCTTTGCTAATTTTTCTTCTAATTCTTTTTGAGATTCTTCGTCGCCTTCTTCAGCCATTTCCAATAAAATTTCTAATTCTTCATAGGCTTCTTCTGTTTTTTTGAAAGTATCATATTGTGATTTTAATTGATTCACTTTATCAATAACTATCTGAGCAGATTCATTGTCGTCCCAAAAGCCAGGTGTAGCCATTTCATACTCGCATTCAGCGATTTGTTCTTCTAGAGACTCTAAGTCAAAGAGACCCCCTAAAATTTGTTATTTTTGTTTCAATTTTACTTAATTCATTTTTTATATCGCTAATCTCCATTGCTTATCTCCCTTTCTTTAAATAAGGGAAGCGACTCAGTTAGACTAAGTCGCTTCTTGATTTATTATGATGGTTTACCATGACAATTTTTATATTTCTTGCCACTTCCACATGGACATAAATCATTGCGTCCAATTTTTTCGTCAACACGAATTGGTTGTTTCTTCTCATCATTAGATACTTGACCTTGTTCTAATGTTGGTTTGACCGCTTCGCCTTGAGCTACTTGTTCACGTTGAACATTTTGTCTGATTTCAGATTTCATGAATAAACGAGTCACTTCATATTCAATCGCTCCAACCATATTATTAAACATGTCGTATCCTTCAGTTTGATAGTCAACCAATGGATTATTTTGCCCATAAGCACGCAACCCAATAGACTCTCTTAGTTGATCCATTGCATCAATATGGTCTGTCCATTTTGTATCGACTACTCTTAAGATAACTACTTTTTGGAATTCTAATAACTGTTCTTCACTACTTAAAATTTCGGCTTTTTCATTATAGATAGCTTTTGCTTTGTCATAAATGAATGTTTTCATTTCTTCAGGTGTTTTACCTTCAAAATCAGATAAGCTAATGGCATCTTCATGCGTAATAGCTGAACCAACAAAGTCTACTAATCCTTCAAGGTTCCAATCTTTTTTCTCACCTTGAGTGTGTCCATCAACATAGCGATCTACAGTTCTTTCAACCATTCCAAGTAAAACAGGTTGTAAATCAACTTCTGACATAATCACTTCACGACGTTGTTTATAAATGACTTCACGTTGTTCACGCATCACGTCATCATATTGCAAGACGTTCTTACGTGTATCATAGTTATTTCCTTCTACACGTTTTTGAGCTGATTCTACTTGTTTAGATAACATCTTACTTTGAATGACAGCATCTTCTTCTTCTAACTTCATACGATCTAAGAACACTTTAATTCTTTCAGAACCAAAACGCTTCATCAAATCATCTTCAAGTGATAGATAGAATTGTGACATACCTGGATCTCCTTGACGACCAGCACGACCACGTAACTGATTATCAATACGACGAGATTCATGGCGTTCAGTCCCAATAACAGCCAATCCGCCTACTTCACGTACACCAGCACCCAAACGAATATCTGTACCACGACCGGCCATATTTGTTGCGATTGTTACAGCACCTTTTTGACCAGCATTCATGATAATTTCGGCTTCTTTAAAGTGATTTTTCGCATTCAAGATTTGATGTGGTACTTTGGCTTTATTTAATAAATCAGATAATAATTCTGACGTTTCAACAGCTACTGTACCAACTAAAACTGGTTGGCCAATTTCATGACGCTCTTTAATATCTTTCACTACTGCTTGAAACTTACTTGATAGTGTTGGATATAATAAATCCGCACGATCATCACGAATAATTGGTTTGTTTGTCGGAATTTGAATAACTTGCATGTTATAAATTTCTCTAAACTCTTCTTCTTCTGTTTTCGCTGTACCAGTCATACCAGATAATTTTTTATACATACGGAAATAGTTCTGGAATGTAATGTTTGCCATTGTTTTTGTTTCATCTTCAATTTCTACGCCTTCTTTGGCTTCGATTGCTTGATGAAGACCATCTGAATAGCGACGACCATCCATGATACGACCAGTAAATTGATCAACGATTAATACTTTACCTTCTTGAACCACATAATCAATATCACGTAACATGATATAGTTGGCACGTAAAGATTGATCGACATAATGTGTTAAAGAAGTATTTTCAATATCGTAAAGATTTTCAACATCAAAATATTTTTCTGCTTTTGTAATCCCTTGTTCTGTTAAACTGATTGTTTTTGATTGAACATCAATTTTGTAATCTTCTTCTTCAGTTAATGTTTTAATGAAATTATCCACTCTTGTGTAATATGCAGTTGATTTTTCAGCTTGACCAGAAATAATCAAGGGTGTTCTAGCTTCATCAATTAAAATTGAATCGACCTCATCCACTACCGCAAAGTTTAATGGACGTTGAACCATTTGTTCTTTGTAAACAACCATGTTATCTCTTAAATAATCAAATCCTAATTCATTATTTGTTGAATAAGTGATATCACAAGCATAAGCTAAACGTTTTTCATCTGAAGATTTTGAGTTAATGTTTAAACCAACTGTTAGGCCTAAAAAGTTATATAACTCACCCATCTCACTAGCATCACGTGTTGATAAGTACTCATTTACCGTTACAACGTGTACCCCTTCACCTGATAAGGCATTTAAATACACTGGCATTGTGGCAGTTAATGTTTTACCTTCACCGGTTTTCATTTCTGGAATACCGCCTTCGTGTAACACAATCCCACCCATCATTTGCACTTTATATGGGAACAAACCTAAAACACGTTTTGCCGCTTCCCTAACAACTGCGAATGCTTCAAAAAGTAAATCATCTAACGTTTCACCTTTTGTATAACGTGCTTTAAATTCCTCTGTTTTTGCTTTAAGTTGATCATCTGTTAACTCTGACATTTGTGGCGCCAATTTATCAATATTATCCGCCATATGTCCTAAGCGTTTTAAATCTTTTTTATCATTTTCAATTAATTGCTTTAAAAAATTAGCCATGAATTCTTTCCTACCCTCTCATCCTTATTCTCCTAGAAGTACTGACATCTTACATAATAAGGTCATCTTATACATTCTATCATTTGTTTATGAAAAATAAAACTCTTTAAGAAAAAAAAGGGGCGATTAAGTGATATTTCTTTAAAATTTTCTAACTCTAAAGACAAAAAAACGTGAAAAGTTAAGATTACTCTCACTTTCACGTTCATTAATATAACGTCACTTATGATTGTTGCAATTGTTTCAGAATATTTCCATAGCCTAATTGCTTAGCATAATCTTCAGCCGTTCTTCCTGAATTATCTCTTAATGTTTTATCTGCTCCTGCTTTTAACAATTCAGCCACAATGTCTTGATAGACCTTTGATCCATCTCTTAAAGCCACTGCTTCAATTAAAGCTGTATAGCCAGAATCATTTTGATGATTAATATCTACTTTCCCATCATTAATCAACAATTTAACATTTTCTAGATGCCCTTTTTCAGCTGCTGGAATAATAGCATTCCCACCAAAACGATTATAAATCGCTTGATTTGGTGTACTATTTTCTAATATATAAGCTAAAATCTCTGTCTTACCTTGAGCAGCAGCGTACAGATAAGCACTATCTTGAATGTTATCTTGTTTATTAACATCCGCTCCTGCATCAACTAATAATTTTGCAATTTCCACCTGATTGTTATGTGTCGCTATGACTAAAGGTGTTTCGCCCTTCTCATTTTGCTCGTCGACTATATAATCATAATCAGATAATATTTCTTTAACTTGATTAACGTCATTATTCCCAACTGCTTGAAGTAACATTCCTGATTCAAACTTCTTTAAAACATGACTTGACGATTGTTCTGTTGCTTCAACCGATTGAGAAGTAGAAGAGCTAATTGTTTCAATCGTACTCGTTTCAAAAGTGGTCGCTTGTTCTTTCACCACTTTATCTGAACAAGCAGTTAGTGTTGTTAAAATAAAGACTAATCCAAATAGTTTTTTCATAAATTGGTACCTCCCTTTATTACTTACTAAAAGTAACTTTTATAAAATAGTACCATATTTTCATTTTATTCCCTACTTTTCTGCTTGATTTTCAAAATAATAAGTGTCATAAACACATTAAGTCTTACAATCATAATTAATGTCATCCTAAAATAAAAAAACTACCCATTTTATAGGTAGCCTTGTTATGATAATTGTTCTATAAAGTAAAGACATAACGTCATAATTAATAAATCTGCCGTTCCACCAATACTTAAATTTCTCTCTTTGTATTCATGTATCATCTCAAGATATAATTCATTGCCTTTAGTTGATTTTACACCACCGAAAGCTAAAATATCCGTTGCACTTTTTCTAGCGTCATCTAATATTTCCACAGTACCTGCTCGTTTAATAAGATTTGTATCTTTAGAAAACTGTAATAAATACAACAACGTATCAATCATTCGCTCATTAAAGTTTCCAGCGGTTTGGGTAGTTAGATAAGGCAACGAATGATTAAAGACTAGTGAGTAACCACTACTTGCTGCTCCTCGAATCCCTGAAATACCATAATCTAAAAATAATCTTTCACCAATAGTTAAGTCTTCAGAACGTTTATTTCCCACGCCATCAAAATCATCCATCAAATGACATAACATGTCTTTTATGATGTCTTGAATGTGTTTTAAATCAAAATAACCCGATTGAGCAAAGGCATATCCTAAAGCTGTCATTAACACGCCTAAAGAAAAGATTGCCCCTTTATGTGTGTTCACTTGCTGGGTAGCCTCATTCATAGACTTTTCTGCCTCAATTCCAATTGGACGTATCATGGCAAATAACTCGTTTAATGGTTTCTCTTTAGGATAATGATATCCTTCTTCAAAAAAAGAAGCAAAGAATGGCGTTAACACACAACTGCTATTTATAAATGTATATATCGTCATATCATCATGCGAACCAGAATCCATTGCATCAACCAGTCCAGGTTTTGGGGTACAGGTTACTTCATACAATAACGCTTTTTGTGCGCATTGAGCAACAGACTGTTTTATCTCAGAAAAATAATAATCAGTATACAACGTCACTAACTTTTGTTGGATTTCTTTTAGCGTGTGTTGTTTACTTCTAGCACAAGCTTTTGCTTCGTGTTGACAAACGAAACACTTTCTAGGTGGGATATTCAATGACTGCCTAGAGATATCTTGAATCCCATCATCTGTTAAGGTATAAACATCTAAATCCACCATAGAACTTAGCAAAAAATCATCTTCTAGTTTTATACACAATGCTTTTGCCTCAACATCATTCATCTCAACTATAAAGTAACCTTCTGGCCCAGTTGGTAAATCACGATTAGTGTCTGCAAGTAGTATCACGTCATTTTTCACTAAATACTGTTGAAGAATACCACTTGCAGAATGGAACACTTTTCGTATCGCATTGTTTGTTTTAATTGGTCCAGGTATGTTCATTTTTAATGAAATCAATGTATTTGTAGGATAACGTTCTAATAATTCTTTTTGTAAAGACACACGATTTTCTCGATTATCTAACGCATCCATTAAAGTTATTTCATGTCCTTTTTCAAATACATTTTTCATTAACACTCACACCTATCTTTTTATTTGTTTGACAACATCAATTAGTGTCCCATCTCGGTACTCAATGAGTGCCACAACACGGTCTGTAAATTCTAATTTTTCAGGCACTCCAACAATTGTTTCAGCACGTTTTTGTAATTCCTCAATTGTAAAAACTGGTACTTTTGACTGAGCAAAAATTTCTTTTAAATCTTCACGTTTAGGATTAATGGCAATCCCTATTTCAGTCACTAAAATATCAATACTGTCTCCTGGTGTAATCACAGTTGTTACATCATTTACGACTGTTGGGATTCTGCCACGTACAAGTGGTGCCGTAATAATTGTTAATTTAGCATTAGCGGCATCTTGATGCCCACCAATTGCACCTCTTAATACACCATCAGAACCTGTCATCACATTCACGTTAAATTTTGTATCAATTTCAAGCGCTGATAAAATGACAATATCTAATTGATTAACTACAGCGCCTTTATTAAATGGATCAGCATAGAATGAGGCATCAATTTCTTGTTGATTTTCATGTTCTGCCATTCCTAAAGCAGCACCTTTATCAAAATCTTGTACATCTAATACTTTATCAATAAATCCTTCACTTAACAAATCAACAGTTGGTTTAGTGATACCACCTAAAGCAAAAGAGGCTTTAACGTTCTCTTTTTCCATGCTTTCTTTTAAATACCGACTAACTGCTAATGCAGCTCCTCCAGTACCTGTTTGGAAAGAAAAACCATTTTTAAAATATGGTGATTGTGTAATCACATCATTCGTTAATTGTGCGATTTTTAATTCTTTCGGATCTTTTGTAAAACGAGTTGCGCCAGCTCCAATTTTTTCAGGATTCCCAATTTCATCCACTTTCACAACATAATCAACTTGTGTTTGTGGAATACTAATTGGGGTGCATGGGTATGGTACCACGGTATCAGTAATTAAGACGACATTATCAGCATATTTTGCATCCACCATCGCATATCCTAAAGAACCAAAAACTGCTTTTCCGTGAATAGCATTCGCGTTACCATATTCATCTGCGTTTGGTACTCCTAAAAAGGCCACATCAATTTTAATCTCACCTTGTTCGACTGCTCTTGCCCGACCACCATGTGATCTTAAAATAACAGGATTATCCAGTCCGCCATGAGAAATAAACTCTCCCAATGAGCCACGCATTCCACTAGAGGTGATATGCGTAATCACACCCTCTTTTATACACTCAACAACCATATCATTCATCACGTTTGTTAAAGAGCTAGGTGCTAACGTTAAGTCTTTAAATCTCATCTCTTTAATGACAGACATCACTTGATTAAAGACATAATCCCCTTCTCTGAAATGATGATGGAATGAAATCGTCATGCCATTTTCTAATCCAACTTTTTCAATGACGTCTTTAATACTATGAACCAATTTTGTATCTTTTTGAGAAACCACTTTGACAGTTGGGGCTTTATAATCAATTTTTTGATGATCAATTACGGTTGTTTCAAAAACAGAATACTCTGTTAAAAATTCATCTGGTATGTCACGATTCACTTTGTTTTTCATTTAAAACTCTCCTTCATCCAAAAGTCCTGATGCTTTTGCCAACATAATCACACGTTCAGCACGTTCAACAATCGGTTTATCAATCATCTTACCATTTAATGAGATAACACCTGATCCTTTTTTCTTCGCTTCTTCAATCGCATAAACGACATCTTTAGCATGTTTGATTTCTTTTTCAGTTGGTCGATATACGCTATTAACAATAGGAATTTGTCTTGGGTTAATGACAGATTTACCATCAAATCCTAATTGATGAATTAATTTCACTTCATCTAATAATCCCTCTTCATTATTAACATCAGAGTATACTGTATCAAATGCGGCGATACCAGCTGCTCTTGCTGCATGTAAAATCATACTACGAGCAAAGAATAATTCTTTTCCATCTGGATAACGTCTGGTTTTCATATTTGTCACATAATCTTCTGCTCCGATTGCAATACCAATTAAACGATTGCTTGCAACAGCAATAGCAGGTGCATTTAATACCCCTTTAGCTCCTTCAATTGCAGCCATCATTTTTGTTGTACCTACTGGAATGCCAAAAAAGTTTTCTGCCTCTTCAATCACTTTTTCGACTTCAACAATGTCTTCTACTGTTTCTGTTTTAGGAAGTCGAATAACATCTACTCCAGCTTTCACCACAGCAAAAATATCAGCTCGACCAAATTCTGAGTGCAAATCATTAATACGCACCACTAATTCAGTGTCACCATAATCGACTGTTTGTAACGCTTCAAATACAAGCAACCTTGCGACATCTTTTTCTGTCATGGACACAGCATCTTCTAAATCAAACATAATAGAATCTGCTCCGTAAATACCCGCATCTTTAATCATGCTAGGATTATTTCCTGGCACAAACATCATTGTTCTTCTTAATCGTTCCATTAGATTAACGCCTCCCAATTTAGATCATGATCTTTTTCAATCGCACGTTGAATGGCTGCTTCTGTACGTGCTTTAATGGTACAATCTAATGCCCCTTTATCAACTGCTTTCACGGTCGCATTTTTAATACCATACTTTTCAAACGTTTCTAAAATAACTTTTTTGATTTGTTTTCCAAATTGTTCAATGACTTGGCTTTCTAATTCTAGTTGAATGCCATTTTCACCAGTTGATACCATGATTTGAATGTCACTGGATTCAAGTGTTCCTGCGATGGCTGTTTTTTTTATGTCCATAATTCTCTTCCTTTTCTTTAATTATTATCCAATCGTTCCTGCAATTCATCTAAATGTTCCACAATAAAATCATAAGTCGTCGTAGGAACCAATTGTTTTATCCTCTTTAAATCTCCAATTTGAATGCATTCCCTGACTTTTGTTGCCGAAATAACTTGATGATTATTCATCGTTTTTCTTGGGATAATCTCTACTTCTATTTCTGGTGGTAAATAAGTTAATAAGGCTTCATTATAATGCTTCGTTGTTTCAGATAATGGTTCTTCACCTAACAAGCGTTTGGTAATATGTAAGGTTTTCGCGATGTACTCTTTAAATAATAAGGCATCTAACTGTGTTTGGTGAGAAATAATGTCTTCTTTATTTTTTAAAAAGTAAGAAGGAAAGGTAGCTAAACTGACCATGTATTCTCCACCTTGACACACAATAACACGTTCTAAATTTTCAACTCCTTGACACACTAACTGATATCTCTCTTCTGACGTAAAGAGTGATTGATTTGCACTCACAACAAACACATAAACATAGTCACTTTTTTTCAATGCTTCTTCTATCAGATAAAGATGTCCCTTAGTGAATGGATTAGCATTCATCACGATTGCAGAAATCGTATAATCACCTATCACTAATGGCAATTGTGATAGAAACGTGTCAATCGACTGATCGCCTTTTTCTAGGAATACACCATACTCAGTGGTCATGATGTTGAAAAACCCTAAATATTGAAAAGATTTTGCATAGTCTAATTTGGTAAAGACTAGTACATGAAAAATTTCTTGACTAGCTAATACATTGATAGCATGAGAAACGAGCAGATTAAACAATCTCCCATTTTCACGATACTCTTCCTCAATGACTAAATATTTCAATACGTTTGAAGCAGTTGAAATAGTCGCAACTAGTTGTTGATTATCATAAATACCAAATGTTTGATCAAGCATTAAGATATCTTTATCTGTAACTGAAAGAATACCATGGTGATGCAAAAGACTTTCCCACTGATGCCGCGTTTGTTTATCTTTTAAAAACAGTGTACTAATATTTAATTCATCACCCATGATTATTCCCCCTTCCTCTAACTATCTAAACAAATAAACTCATTAAAAATATAGCAGCTGTCACCATCATCGCACCACCTAAACGGACTGAAACTTGTGCAAATGGCATGAGTTCCATACGATCTCCAGCAGCTAAAATAGCTAATGCTCCTGTACCACCTTGTCCACTACAACAAGAAACCGCAATGGCTGTATCAACAGGATACATACCTAATGCTTTTCCAACAAAATAAGCAGTTAACACAATGGCTAATACTGTTGCAAAGATAGTAATTAACATAGGAACATGTGTAAAGACTTTAACCAAAGATCCCCAAGGTGTCATCGCAACCCCAACACCAAAAAGAAGTGGAGGAGTAATGCCTTTAACAGTTAAAGAATAAAGTGAATGACCACCATTTTCAATATCTTTTGGAATCCAACCTAACATTTTAGCACCCATAACAGCGACTAATAAAACAATTGGTGCTGGCAAATGAATCATATCGTTCACCCACACACCTAAAAGATACAATGTAATTGCCAATACACCTGTTACTAACATTTTTTCAATATCAACATCTACTTTTCCACCTTTTAAATTATCTAGGTGCTCGTCATCTCCATCAATTAATTGTCCATTACCAGTTAGCTCTGGACGTTTTTCACCAAGTTTTTTTAATAGTCCAGCAAAGATAACTGCTACTAAACTACCTAACATGACACATGGTAAAATCGAAGCAAAAATATCCGCTTGTTGAGTCGCAATAAGACCGGCATAGCCTATTGATAGAGGCAATGCCCCTTCTCCAACACCTCCAGCCATGATCGGTGCTACTACAAAGAAGAATGCTTCAAATGCTGATAAACCTAGTAACATCCCAACACCAGTTCCAACTAAGGCTCCGACAATATCACAAATCACTAAAATCAAAATAATACGTGAACTTGCTTTTAATAATGTTTTACGATTCATTGAACAAATACTACCGACAATCAGCAAGGCAATAAAGAAAGATAAAAAGTTATTATTTTTCATGAATGCTGTCACTGTTTCAACAGAAGATTCAGGTAGCCAAGATTTATAAACTAGAAATGATGGCAAAAACGTTACAACTAATACTTTCCCTCCCAATGAATTTAACACAGGGATATGTTTTCCTACTTCTTCTAAAATAAAAGAAAATAGTGTCATAATACCAATGGCACCCATCATGTCATTTGGCATAATTTTATTGACTGTTAGTAATAAATAAACGACAACTAAGATAAGATAAATAGGTAGCGGAATAAAGCCTACTTTTATTTTTGATACTTTTTCAAAAAAAGTTTGTTGTTTTTTTTCTTCCATTGTTATTCCTCTTCTCTTTTAATTAAAAAACTCAACGACAGATTTTTTGACAGCTGGAACAATTCTAGTTTCGAATACATTTGGAATAAAATAATCTTCTGTTGGATTTTCTACTAAATCAGCTAATGTTTTAGCTACATGTAATTGTAAAGTCTCATCAACAGATTTTGCCTTTGCTTCTAGAAGCCCTGCAAATAATCCGGGAAATGCTAAAACATTATTCACTTGATTAGGATGGTCCGAGCTACCAGTCGCAATTAGTTTCGCTCCACCCTTTTTAGCCTCTTCAGGCGTCACTTCAGGGACAGGATTAGCTAGGGCAAAAATAATTGGATTGTCATTCATTGTCCGAATCATCTCTTCTGTTAAAACCTTGCCTGTTGATAATCCAATAAATACATCTTGACCTACAACAGCCTCAGCCAAATCTCCAGCTTCTCTTTTAGTAAATAATGATAATAATTGCTCCTGATAAGGATTTAATTGATCCGATGATTTGGTTAATACCCCCTCTTTGTCTACTAACGTCACATTAGTAATCCCTGCTGCTGCAAGTAATTTTGCTGTGGCAACACCTGAAGCCCCAACACCATTTAACACAATCTTTAAATCTGATAATTTGCGGTTGCTTACTTTTGCTGCGTTGATAAGTCCTGCTAGTACAACAATAGCGGTTCCTTCTTGATCGTCATGATAAACAGGTATATCTAACAACTCTTTTAACTTGTCTTCTATTTCAAAACATCTAGGAGCTTGAATATCTTCTAAATGTATTCCAGCAAAACTATGCGACATATTTTTAATCGTTTTCACAAACTCATCGATTTCTACTTGATCAACAGCCATTGGAATAGCATCAACGTTGGCAAATGTTTTATATAAAAGTGACTTGCCCTCAACAATAGGTAATCCAGCTTGTGGGCCAACATTTCCTAGACCTAATACTGCAGAACCATCTGAAATCACCGCAACTAATTTTCCACTAATCGTGTACTCTCTAGCCAGTTCATTGTGTTTTTCGATTAGTTTACTTAATTCAGCAACACCTGGTGTATAAGCTTTTGCTAAATCAATCCCATTTTTTACAGGTAATTCTGATTGGATACTTAAAACGCCGATATGTTCATGATGTAGTTCTAGAATTTCATTATTCAAAATTCTCAGCTCCTTTTTGTATTTTTATAAACACATTATACATTTTATTTTAAATTTTGTAAATAATTATTGTTATTTTTTAAATATTTAAAATTATAGGTATGTATTTTTTAATATTTTCAAAAAATTAATGACTTATTTTCATTTTTATAAAGAATATACATGAGGATTTTGCTATAATAAAAGAAATAACAAATCAAGGAGCATTACTATGGAAAAAAATGACATCAATCAGTTAATGATTAATTTAGCCAAAGATTATTATATTGAGGACATCCCCATCACAACTCTCACGGAAAAATATGAATTAAGCCGCTACAAAATATTAAAACATTTAAACGATGCCAAAGAACAAGGCATTATCACGATTAACATCCAGGCACCTTATGAACGAAATTATGAACTAGAGAGATTATTGGGTTCTATGTTTAACACGTCCTTTTTCATCCTAAAAGAAAACGAAGATCTAACAAACTCAAATTATTATTTTTGGAAATTTTCTGCTGAAATTATTGAGGACTATATTATCCAATCAAATGTTGTCTCGTTATCTTGGGGGGATTCTATTTATCAAATTATCGAACAATTTAAACCTGCCATTACCGAAAATTTAGTTTTCACACAATTTGTAGGTGAAATAGGGAAATATCATTCTTTAGCAGGATCTACGAGATTGGTTCAAAAAGCTGCTGCAAAATTTGAAGCAAATTATCTAACACTCACCGCCCCTCTTTATATTATTAACAATCAAGCAAGAGAGCTTCTTGCACTAGAACCATTGTTACAAAAAACATTAATCACTGCTGAAAAATCAGATATTATTCTAACAGCTGTTGCAACACCTGCTTCCATCACAAGCGTTGATTCATGGAATCAAAACAAGCACCTACTTTTTGGTGATTCTTTTAATCAAACATGTGGTTTTGCTTACGGTAGACCTTTTGATCAATATGGACATTTTTTAAATTTAGAAAACGATAAAACATTTGGTTTGTCACTTGAACAAATTTTTCAAATTCCAAAAAGAATATGTGTTAACAATAATAAATTTAAAACTGGTGCTCTAATTGGGGCATTAAGAGGAAACTTCTTTACTCATATGTTCTTAAACGAAAAAAGCGCACTTAGTATACTAGATCAATTAGATAGATAATTATGATGACTTAAACTTTTTTTAGTCTTTTTTCATAAAAATAAAAAACAAAACCCATTAAATGTTTAACTAATAAATATATTATAACACTTATTGTGTATTTTTGTTTAAAAATGCACTCCAAATGATTTTAAAGTATATTTTAAATCTAAAATAGGTTATTTGTTTAATTAATATAAAAATAGCCAAAGATTTTATCATTAACATAAAATCTTTGACTATTAATATGATAAATATATTCTATCATCATTCTATTTTACTCATTCTTTTCAACTATTCCATTTTTATAGTTATACTTTGTTTGTAAATGTAACTCAATATTTTCAAATGATTTCATTTCAAATATTAAATAATCTCCTTCAAAATATGAGTGAACGTATCCATTCGCCGTATCAATACTAATATCTACCGAACCATCTTCATTTTTTTGTTTGACAGACAACATTGAACGGTTTATATTTCCAACTTCTTGACTGGCATAAATATCTAAAATTTCAGACTCGGTTGGTTTGTCATCAATAGCTTCTTCAACTTTAAATAAATGATCACTTTCTTTAATATTAAAGGTTTGTTCATATTCCAAATTCGTTATTTTTGACTTTACCGTAACAGACGACTGATCATTAGAAAGGTAAATTCCTTGCTTAGCATAAATTTTTTCAAGCCTGAATTATCAAAGGGACTATCCGTTTTTGTTGAAAAAGCATCATGTACTGAGTTCTGTGACGAATAATTTGCAACAGGAAGCTCTTTTCCGTCCTAAAAAATTCTAAACACACTAAAAAACTCACTAGGGGGATTTAATTTCTCTGAGACAGTTTTATCAATAGTATAATAAAAGACAAAATTGGCTTTATCTTCTTCATTTGATTCCATTTTTTGCGGCATCACAACCCAGTCTAGCATTGTTAAAGTATTCCCAGAATAATTTTCAATCGGTTGGTTAATAATCTTCCCCGTCTTTTTTTCATGTTTCGTCACTTTTGGTTTGATATCTGTTTGACTAGTCTTCTCTTTTTTCATTTCTTCCATTTTTTGACCGATGTGATTACCACAGCCTGATAAGAAAACAATTAAACTGAATAAAATGATATAGTTAGCTTTCTTTTTCATTTACTTCTCCTCTAAACATTAACTTGTATAATTGCTATGACATTATTTTATAAATTCATCACTCACCACACGCCATTCATCTTCCGAGTACGGTGAGCCTTGTTGTAACTTACCATCTTTCGTCACACGGAAAACAGACGATAGCGTTCTGAATGTATGAGCTGGATTCCATGTATAAAGAGATACTCGAATCATTCCTTCATTATCCGTTTCTGACTGAAGGCCAATGTCTTCAAAATTTATTGGCTCAGTGGCTGATGAAGAAAGGTAATCTTTCACCCAAGTCTCTGCTTCACTAGTTGTTATTTGTTGAGTTTGCTTAGATATTTTGGGTTTTACTTCAACATTAGTTGTATCCATGTATTTATCTGATATCACTTCCCAACCAGTGACATCACCTTTTCCTAAATAATAACCAGATATTTCTAGTTGTCCATTTTCGTTAATCCTAAACACGCAGTACTTATCCACTTGCTTATCTTCTGGTGGCAACACATCAATGTATACTAGTCGATCCTTTTCATCACTACATATGGTTAAACGATAATCTTGTAAGTCAGGAAAATTTTCAAAACGTTTTTCCCATACAGCACCTACCCACCGTTTCATCTGATACGTTGTTAAATTCTTTTCGTCAATCATACTCGATTCTGTTGTTGTTTCTATTTCTGTTGAACCTACTTCTGATGTACTTTGAGATGTTTGTATAGCTGTTACATTAGATGATGGCATTGTTCTTTTAGTTTCATTTTTTTTGATACCAAATACTAATCCAGCCATAACAATTATCAAAACCCCAACAATTGATAATCGGATTTTCTTCTTTTTTTCTGCCTTTTCTAAATCCACAAGCATTTCTTGCAATACTGATTTTATTGTTTCATCTGTTGTATTAGCTAACTCAAGTTGAATGATATACTTTTTATCCTGATTATTTTTTTGACTTAATTCTTCCAACAAACGATTTAATTCTTCTTTATTGTTTATCATATTTTCCTCCAAACTAAATAATTCTATGAAAAGTATAACATAAAGACAAATCATATTATTCAATTAATAACAAAAGTGTTCATTATTTTGTTATTGATTGTTAATACAAGTAAGAGGAAATAATACTCTTATAAAACATAATAGACAAAAAGCATCTCAATTCTCGAGACGCTTTTTGTCTATTATGTTTCATCATTTGTGTAAGAAATACTTATTCCTCGGTTAAATAAAAATCATTCAATTCATATGTCATAACTGGTGTGACTTCTAATTCGTATTTTGCCACTAAATCACATATGGTATCTCCATCAATCAGTGTAATCACTCTTGTACCAATTCTTGAAGCTTCAATAGCATTTTTAGTAAAAGAAGATGTTGTAATAAACACACCAAACTCTGCGTTATGCTTATCCATAGACCCTCTAAATTTATCTATTTCTGGAGAAGAGACACTTCCTTCCCATCTTTTAGCTTGAATCGCCACTCGAGTTGTTCTAAATTCGTCAGAGGTAATATAACCAAATCCATCTAGTCCTCCATCTGCCACAAACTGAACACCAATCTTAGTATCTATTTCAACACCCATTTGTTTAACTAGTCTTCGACAAAACAGT
The DNA here is from genome assembly GCF_003950315.1 of Vagococcus bubulae. GTDB lineage: Bacteria > Bacillota > Bacilli > Lactobacillales > Vagococcaceae > Vagococcus > Vagococcus bubulae. Next base: position 92,987 of record NZ_NGJT01000004.1, on the reverse strand, counting down.
TCAAATTTTTTAGGAGACATAACTTTTAACGCTTCTATCAATACATCTCTCCAAGTATCAACTGGACTATTATCAAACTCAATTTCTTCATTTTTTCCTGCTTCGTTTTCATATTCATTTTGTAAATTATTGACCTCTAATTTTTTCTTCCGATTAGCTTCAAAAACAGGCTCTGATAATTGTCTTACCATCTCATCGCTGTTGAACGATTCTAAATTTGTCGACTGTCCTTTGTCGGTTAGTTTAATTATTCCTCGTTTAGGTATCGTTACATAACCAGCATATTCTAAATTTTTGACAGCAAAATTAAACTGAAAGTTAAACGGCTTATAACTTTTACCTGATTGCTTAGATACTCGTGTATATTCAATATAATCTTCTGGTATTGTCTCTGATGTCAATATTAATTCTTTAACAATTTCTTTTTTACTTGCTTCTCCACCTAATGATAATAAACACCTGATTACTTCAGGCATAATTCTATCTTCTCTTTCTAATAATGGTACATTCATAAACTCTGGTATTAGCTCATTCATTTTTAACTTCCTCTCATAACGATTCTTTTATAAAATATATGACTAAACACATTAACTATTACTCGTCTATATTATATCGTAGACATTATAAAAAAACACCCTCCAGTTTCCTAGAGGGTGCTCTACGTCCGAACAGTTTTAATTCCATTAGAATAAGCTTTATTTAAAGATTAATTATTTGTTTTTTAAGTTGTAGAAAGATTTCAAACCTTTGTATTCAGCAACTTCGCCTAATTGGTCTTCAATACGTAATAATTGGTTGTATTTAGCAATACGGTCAGTACGAGAAAGAGAACCAGTTTTGATTTGTCCAGCGTTTGTTGCAACTGCGATATCAGCAATTGTTGAATCTTCAGTTTCACCAGAACGGTGAGATACAACAGCTGTAAATCCAGCTTCTTTAGCCATTTCGATAGCATCAAATGTTTCTGTTAATGTACCAATTTGGTTAACTTTGATTAAGATTGAGTTACTTACGCCCATTTCGATACCACGAGAAAGGATTTCAGTGTTTGTAACGAATAAATCGTCACCAACTAATTGAACTTTTTCGCCTAAGCGTTCAGTCAATAGTTTCCAACCATCCCAGTCGTTTTCATCCATACCATCTTCAATAGTGATGATTGGGTATTTGTTAACTAATTCTTCTAAGTAATCTACTTGTTCAGCAGCAGTACGTTTTGCAGCACCTTCGCCTTCAAATTTAGTATAGTCATATACGCCATTTTCGTAGAATTCTGATGATGCACAGTCAAATCCAATCATGATGTCTTTTCCTGGTACAAATCCAGCAGCTTTAATTGCTTCTAAGATTGTTTCAACACCGTCTTCAGTTCCTTCAAAACGAGGTGCAAATCCACCTTCATCACCAACAGAAGTTTCTAATCCACGAGATTTTAAGATTTTAGCTAATGCGTGGAATACTTCAGCACCCCAACGTAAAGCTTCTTTAAATGTAGGAGCTCCTACAGGAACAATCATAAATTCTTGGAAAGCAATTGGTGCATCAGAGTGAGAACCACCATTGATGATGTTCATCATTGGAGTAGGTAATACTTTAGTATTAAATCCTCCTAAGTAATGGTATAAAGGTACTTCTAAGTAATCAGCTGCAGCGCGAGCACATGCAATTGACACACCTAAAATAGCGTTAGCTCCTAATTTACCTTTGTTTGGAGTTCCATCTAATTCGATCATACGACGGTCAATAGCCATTTGGTCTCTTACGTCATATCCAATTAATTCTTCTGCGATGATGTTATTTACGTTATCAACAGCTTTTAAAACACCTTTACCTAAATAACGAGATTTATCTCCATCACGTAATTCAACAGCTTCGTGTTCACCAGTTGATGCTCCAGAAGGCACCATACCGCGACCAAAAGCACCACTTTCTGTGTAAACTTCTACTTCAATAGTTGGGTTACCACGTGAATCTAAGACTTCGCGAGCATAAATATCTGTAATAATTGACATTAACATTTCTCTCCTTTAGGAATATTGTTTTTATAGCTACGGAAGGAATCTTCCATAAACATTGTACCATTTTCACGATTACTTTCAAAGAAAAGCACGTGAATTATTTAATTAATGACTCACCTGTCATCTCTTCAGGTTTTTTAATACCTAATAAGTCTAACATTGTCGGAGCCACGTCTGCTAAACGACCACCATCTCTAAGAGTTGCGCCAGCTTTTGTCACAATGACAGGAACTGGAACAGTTGTATGAGCAGTATGTGGATTACCTTCTGGTGTTGTCATTGTTTCTGAGTTACCATGGTCAGCAAAAATAATTGCTGCGCCACCTTTAGCAATGATAGCATCTACTACTTTACCTAAACATTCATCCACGGCTTCAATCGCTTTAATTGCTGCTTCTAAAATACCAGAATGTCCTACCATATCTGGATTAGCAAAGTTCAAGATAATTGCATCATGTTTGTCAGCTTTAATATCAGCTAATAAAGCATCAGTGACTTCATAAGCACTCATTTCAGGTTTCAAGTCATATGTTTCAACTTTAGGTGAGTTGATTAAAATACGACTTTCACCAGGGAATTCTTCGTTACGTCCACCATTCATGAAGAATGTTACGTGAGGGTATTTTTCAGTTTCAGCAATTCTTAATTGTTTTAAGCCTGCATCTGATAAAACTTCCCCTATCACATTTTTCATTTCAATTGGTGGAAATGCTACTTCTGCTACAATGCTTGGATTAAATAAAGTCATTGTCACAAATTTAACATTTTCAGGATGATTTTTACGTTCAAAGTGTTCCCACTCTTTGTCAGTGAAAGCATTTGATAATTGAATCGCACGGTCTGGTCTAAAGTTAAAGAAGATAACAGAGTCATTATCTTTTACTTGTCCGACTGGTTTGCCGTTTTCTTCAATCACAACTGGCACTAAGAACTCATCATTTACTTTATTGTCATAAGATTCTTGGATAGCTTGTAATGGATCAGTCGCTTTCACGCCAATGCCATCAACAATCGCTTCATAAGCTTTTGCTACACGTTCCCAACGTTTGTCTCTATCCATTGCATAGAAACGTCCAGAAACTGTCGCAACTTTTCCGTAATCTAATTTTTTCATTTCGTTAAGCAATTCTTCCATATAGCCATAAGCTGAAGTTGGTGCCACGTCACGACCATCTAAGAAAGCATGGACGTAAGTTTCTTTTACGCCACTGTCTTTTGCCATTTTTAAAAGAGCGTATAAATGGTTTTGATGACTATGAACCCCACCATCAGATAATAGACCAAATAAATGAAGCGCAGAATCATTGTCTAACGCATGTTGAATCCCATTATTTAGGGCAACATTTGTTTGAAACTCTTTGTCTTCGATTGCTTTGTCGATACGAGTTAAACTTTGATAAACTATACGGCCCGCACCAATATTAGTGTGTCCAACTTCAGAGTTTCCCATTTGACCATCAGGTAATCCTACATCTAAGCCAGATGCTTTTAGTGTGTTGTGAGGATAGTTATTCCAATAACGATCAAAGTTAGGTGTGTTCGCTTGTGCAACAGCATTACCTGTAACTTCATCACGTTTACCATAACCATCTAATATAATAATTGCTACTGGTGCTTTTTCCATATTAGTTTAATGCCTCCAATAATGCTAAGAATGAATCAGGTTGTAAGCTTGCGCCACCTACAAGTGCTCCGTCAACATTTTCTTTAGCCATGTATTCAGCGATATTTTCAGGTTTAACTGATCCACCATATTGAATACGAACTTTTCCAGCTACGTCATCTGAATAAAGATCTGCCACTGTTTGACGAACAACACCACAGATATCATCAGCGATTGTTGCGTCAGCAGATTTACCAGTTCCAATAGCCCAGATTGGTTCATAAGCAATAACTAAGTTTGATACTTGGTCAGCTGTTAACCCTTCTAATGCTGCTGTAATTTGTCCTTTAATCCATTCAGCAGTTTTTCCTGCTTCATAAGTTTCTAAAGATTCACCACAACAAACGATTGGTGTCATGTTGTGAGCGATGATTGCTTTTGCTTTTTTATTGATGTCTTCATCTGTTTCGTGGAAATACTCACGACGTTCAGAGTGACCAATAATCACATAGTCAACACCTAAATCTTCAAGAGCAGCTGGAGACGTTTCACCAGTGAATGCTCCATTGTCTTCAAAGTAACAGTTTTGTGCAGCGATTTTTAAATCAGTTCCTGTAGCAATCTCAACTAAATCTGTTAAGAATAAAGTTGGTGCGCCAATCACTGAATCCACTACATCGTTACTAGGGATTTTATTTTTTACTGCTTCAGCAAAGTCACGAGCTTCTGAGACAGTTTTATTCATTTTCCAGTTTCCTGCAATAATCGGTTTACGCATGTTCTCGACTCCTTATTAGTCTTATTTATCTGAAATAGATTCTACACCTGGTAATTTTTTACCTTCAAGGTATTCAAGTGATGCGCCACCACCTGTTGAAATATGTGTAAATTTATCAGCAAAACCTAATTGGATTGCAGCAGCTGCTGAATCTCCACCACCAATAATTGTAGTAGCATCTTTTAAGTTTGCAATAGCTTCACATACACCAATTGTTCCTTTAGCAAATGTAGGTAATTCAAAGACTCCCATTGGACCATTCCATACAACTGTTTTAGCACCTTGTAATTCTTTAGTGAACAATTCAATTGTTTTTGGACCAATATCTAATCCTTCTAAGTTATCTGGAATATTATTTTCATGAATTTCAGTTGGTGCATCATTATCAAAGTCAGGTGCACAAACAGTATCCACTGGTAAGATAATTTTTCCAGCTGCTTTTTCAAGTAATTCTTTAGCTAAATCAACTTTATCTGGTTCACAAATTGATTTACCGATATTTTTCCCTTGAGCTTTGTAGAATGTATAAGTCATTCCACCACCAATAAGAATTTTATCTGCTTTATCAATTAAGTTTTCAATAACACCAATTTTATCAGATACTTTTGCTCCACCTAAAATTGCCACAAATGGACGTTTAGGCTCATCAACAGCACCACCGATAAATTTGATTTCTTTTTCCATTAAGTAACCTGCAGCTGAAGGTAAGTTTGATGCAATGCCAACATTTGAAGCATGTGCTCTATGAGCAGTACCAAATGCGTCATTTACAAAGACATCCCCTAAAGAAGCCCAGTATTTACCTAATTCTGGATCATTTTTGCTTTCTTTTTTACCATCAATATCTTCAAAACGAGTGTTTTCAACAACTAACACATCTCCATCTTTCATTTCACTGATAGCTTTTTCAAGTTCAGCTCCACGTGTTTGGGGAACGAAAGAAACTGGTTTGTCTAGTAATTCTGATAGGCGAGCAGCAACTGGTTGTAATGATTTGCCTTCTTTGTCCTCTTCAGTTTTTACACGACCTAAATGAGAGAAAAGAATTGCTTTTCCACCATGTTCGATAACATAATTAATTGTTGGTAAAGCAGCAACAATACGGTTATCATTTGTAATTTTTCCATCTTTAATAGGAACATTAAAATCAACACGTATTAAGACTTTTTTACCATTTAATTCTAAATCTTCAACTGTTCTTTTTGCCATGCTTGTTGACGCCTCCTTATGAATTAACAAAAAAAGCGAGAAAGCGCGATAGCTTCCCCGCTTCCATAATCTTGATAGGGTGTATTAAAATTAAGCTAATGATGCAAAGTATTGTAAAGTACGAACTAATTGAGCTGTGTATGACATTTCGTTATCATACCAAGAAACAGTTTTAACTAATTGTTTGTCGCCAACTGTCATTACTTTAGTTTGAGTTGCATCGAATAAAGATCCGTAAGTCATACCCACGATATCAGAAGATACGATTGGGTCGATTGTGTAACCGTAAGATTCGTTAGCAGCTTTTTCCATTGCTTCGTTAACTTCTTCAACAGTAACTTGTTTGTCTAAAACTGTTACTAATTCAGTTAAAGAACCAGTTGCAACAGGAACACGTTGAGCAGCTCCGTCTAATTTTCCATTTAATTCTGGAATAACTAAACCAATTGCTTTAGCAGCACCAGTTGTATTAGGTACAATGTTTTCAGCAGCTGCACGAGCACGACGGAAATCACCTTTTGGATGTGGTCCATCTAATGTCATTTGGTCACCAGTGTATGCGTGAATTGTTGTCATTAATCCTTCAACAATACCAAAGTTTTTGTTTAAAGCGTCTGCCATTGGAGCAAGACAGTTTGTTGTACATGAAGCGCCAGAAATAACTGTTTCTTTACCAGTTAAGATTTCATGATTAGTGTTATAAACGATTGTTGGAACGTCATTTCCACCAGGAGCAGAGATAACAACACGTTTAGCACCAGCTTGTAAATGTAATTCTGCTTTTTCTTTAGATGTAAAGAATCCAGTACATTCTAAAACGATGTCTACGCCTAATTCTCCCCATGGTAATTCAGCTGGGTTAGCGTTAGCAGTTACTTTAACTTCTTTTCCGTTTACTTTGAAAAATCCATCATGAACTTCAACGTCACCATTGAAACGTCCTTGAGTTGTATCATATTTTAATAAATGAGCTAACATTTGTGCATCTGTTAAGTCATTGATTGCTACAACTTCTAATCCTTCAACTTCTTGAATACGACGGAATGCTAAGCGTCCGATACGTCCAAAACCATTAATACCTACTTTAACTGTCATGTGAGATTTCCTCCTTTAGAAAATCGAAAAAAATTTATTTATTTTAAAGAGTTTCCTCTTTTAAAATCTGTTTTGCAGCTCCCTCATCTGTGATTAACCACGTTTGTTTAGGAGCATTTTTGATGTATGCCTCTATTGCACGAGCTTTTGTTTTACCACCAGCAACAGCAATGACATACGGTATTTTTTGAAGATCTTTCATTTGAAGACCGATTCGAGGTATTTTATAGACGACCTCTCCGTCTTGATCAAAGAAATATCCAAACGACTCAGCAACAGCTCCTTCATTGGAAAGCATGGCTAAATCATTTGCACTCATATTACGACGTTTCGCCATATGAAGTGCTCGTCCAATACTGTGAATCACAACATTTGATTTGGATATCAACTCTAGTACACGTTGAACAGTTGGCTCATGAAGTAATAGCTCATACGTTTCAGAACTGACTTGCTCTGGAACATACAATACTTTAAACTCGCCACCAGTTTGTTCTGCCATAGTTGCACTTATTGAATTAGCTTGAGTTTGGATGGTTTCACCAATCCCACCTCTTGCTGGAACAAAAATATTATGTCTCTCAGGTGTTTCTAGTTTGTACATGCACCGACTAACAGTTGCCATTGTTGTCCCACCCATGACGGCAATAATATTTTCACCATCAGGTAAACGTGCTGAAAGTATATCAGAGATTAACTCGCCAAATTTTTCTAACACTTTGCTTTCAACATCGCTATTTCCTGGCGTAATCAAACACCGTTCAATACCAAGTTTACTTGCTAATTTTTTTTCAAGGACGCGATTGCCCGTTTGCTCTGCCATGACTATTTCTAAATTACTATAAAGACTTAATCCTTTTTCGCTAAGCGACATCCCAATTTTAGACACATCAATTAAATTTAATTGTTTTAATACTTCCGTTTCGCTTCGAAGTATTCGTTCAGTTAAATTAACCTTTTCAGATAACTTTCTACGCCCAACTGGTTGATTCCAATAAATATTTCGCATGATACGAAATCGTTGTTCAATCACTTGAATCATGTCAGGAGCAATCTGTTCAATAATATCAAAATCATTGCTCATAGATGATACTCCTCAACCCTAGGGACATTTCTAGTCCAACATAGACTTTTTTTGACCCACGTATTGTATTTTGATAGGGTTGATTCAAAATATCCTTTATTTTGTCCAACCCTTACACGCATATAATAACAAGTCTTAGTAAATAATACAAGTCTGATACTCAAACTTTCTTTTAATTATCAAATCTTTTTCGTTTAGATGATGATTGAATCCCCAATTCTTCACGGTATTTAGCCACAGTTCTACGGGAAATTTGCATATCTTTTTCTTTTAATAGATCCACAATTTTTTGATCAGATAGTGGCTTTGCTTTATTTTCTTCACTAATCAGTGCTTTGATTACTTGTTTAATATCATTTGTTGCAATTAATTCATTAGAATGTTGTTGTTCAATTCCGGTTGAAAAGAAACTTCTTAATTCAAATACACCAAAATCAGTTGTTAAATATTTACCATTAACTGCTCGACTGATAGTTGATTCATGGAGTGATAATGCTGTTGAAACGTCTTTTAACTTCATTGGGATGAGCGGATGGGTTTCTTCTAAGAAAAAGGCGGATTGCTTTTTAACAATTTCTTCTCCTACTCTTAAAATAGTATCACCACGTTGATCTAATGATTTTTTTAGCCACTCAAATTCACTTTTTTTATCATTTAGATACTTTTCAACTTCTTTCCCACCTTGTCGAGACATCTTTTCAAAATAATTTGCTTGAAAACTAATAGTTGGTTTCCCCACTTTCGTTGAAGAAATAGAAATAGCCTGTTCTTTTCTATCTACTTTTACTACTAAATCGGGATAAATAATACTATCTTCGTCTGAATGAAACATCGCACCTGGATTTGGGTGCAATTTTTGAATATAGTCAAAAATTTCTTGAATCTCAACTAATGAAATGCCTAATTTTTTCTCAATTTTTTGCCACTTTCTATTAGCCAGTTCATCAAAATATTCTTCTAACACAAGATAGGCTTGATTTGGTGCTGCATTATCTCTTTCAGTCTGTAACATGAGACACTCTTGTAGATTTCTTGCACCAACACCAGCAGGTTCAAGCATCTGGATAAGCGTCAACGCATCAAGCACTTCAATATAAGTCGCTTGTCTTAACTTCATTGCTTCCTCTATCGAAATCGTTAAATAGCCATTTGTATCAATAAACTCAACAAGAAATAAACTAAGGCTTCTCAACACGGTATCACGATAATTCAAATGGATTTGTTCAATCAAATAGTGAAACAATGACTGGGTTGTTTCTGGAATCTGATTGATCCAGTCCGTTTTTCCATCACTTTTTGACGCATCATAATTTTTAGGTTCTAAATATTGTGTATCCATCTCGGAAACGGATACATCAATCAGTGGATTTTCTAACATTTTATCATTTAAAAAAGAAAGTAGGTCTTCTGTGCCATATTGTAACATTTTAATCGATTGTTGAAGCTGTTGGGTCATCGCTAATTTTTGTGTTTGAATTTGACTTTGACCTTGCCTAAAGTTTTGTGACATTTTCATTGGCTTTTCCTCCTTTTCGTCTTGCTATTTACGTTATTTTTGGTAAACTAATAAAAGTAGATGCGCCCTTAGTGTAGTGGATATCACGCAAGATTCCGGTTCTTGAGACGGGGGTTCGATTCCCTTAGGGCGTGTTACTTTCTTTTTAAGAGAAGTATATCATATTTTATCATAATATTTTTAGGGACATTGGTCCTTTTTATTTTACTTTTTATTATTTTGACCTTTTTTGACTAAAATGACACTAAATTCTAGGTAGATTAAAAAGATTATGTTAAAATATGGCTAGTAGCGTTACTATTAGGAGGAATTTATATGAATTTAATACCAACAGTTATTGAACAATCAGCTAGAGGTGAACGTGCTTATGATATCTATTCACGTTTACTAAAAGATCGTATTATTATGTTAAGCGGTCCAATTGATGATAACGTTGCAAATAGTGTTATCGCACAATTATTATTTTTAGATGCTCAAGATCCTGAAAAAGATATCTACCTTTATATCAACTCTCCTGGTGGAAGTGTGTCCGCAGGTCTTGCGATTTATGACACTATGAACTTTGTCAAATCTGACATTCAAACAATCGTGTTAGGTATGGCTGCCTCAATGGGTAGTTTCTTATTATCATCTGGAACAAAAGGTAAACGATTTGCTTTACCTAATGCTGAGATTATGATTCACCAACCTCTTGGTGGAGCTCAAGGTCAAGCGACAGAAATCGAAATTGCCGCACGTCATATCCTTAACACAAGAGAGAGATTAAACAAAATTTTAGCTGAAAACACTGGGCAACCAATCGAAGTGATTGAAAAAGATACAGATCGAGATAACTTCATGTCAGCTGAAGATGCAAAAAAATACGGCTTAATTGATGAAGTCATGGTTAATAGTGCCGCTTTAAAGTAAGGAGATGAGTCACACCTATGACACAAATTGACACATCAAAAGTTACTAGCACAACCGGAATTAAAATCGGACAAAAAGAAGCACCAAATACATTAATCGAATTTGTGAATCTACGTTGTCCATACTGCCGTCAATGGTGGGATGAAAAATTAGACTTGATAACACATGAAGTATCTACTGGTATTCTTCATTATGTCATCAAACTTTTTAACAAAGAATCTCCAGGTTTAGCTCTTGGTAATGTCATGCATCAATACGTGCCAACAAATGAACAAGCAGTCGATGTTATAACAAAAATATATCATACTCAAAATGATTGGGGTAATTTATTTTCTCCTGATGAAGTAGAGCTCTTTGCCGAGGAAACATTAGGTTTAGTAAAACAACAAAACCGTGACATGTTAGATAGTATTGTAAAAGAAGCTCTTGACGCATCCATTCGTTTTGTTCCGACACTTATTGTTGATGAGACAGATTTTGACCAAAAGATATCAAACCAAGATTTTTTAGCTTTATTCAAATAATAAAAAACGTATCAATCATGAGTTTACCTAACTCCTTGATTGATACGTTTTTCATTCTGTTACATCTTTTTGAGCTGATGGTTCAGCTGGTTCTTTTACCACATAAGGGATAGATAAATAAAAGGCTGTCCCTAAATTAACATGACTTTTAACATTTATTGTGCCATGATAATTTTCAATTAACTGTTGAGCAATGGATAAACCCAACCCATTGCCTCCTGTATGACGTGCTCTTGCTTTATCTACTCGGTAAAACCGATTAAACACTTTTTCAATTTCTTCTTCTGAGATTCCTTCACCAAAATCTTGAATCATCACATCAACATATTGATATGATTTCGATGCTGAAATAATGACTTCTTTTCTATCTCTAGAGTACTTCACTGCATTATCCATTAAAATAATTAAAATTTGTTCAAAGTGATTACGATACATTTTGATTTCAACTGAATGATCTAAATCATCGTCATCTAAATTAAACACAAAATCTGGATACAACATTTGAAAGTTACTAACTGTTGTTTGAATGGTTTCTTTTGCCATACATGTTTCATTTTTATAATGAAAGTCCGATTGTTCTGCACGAGATAAATCAAGCATCTCTTGAACCAAACTTTTCATACGTGTGATTTCTTGTAATGAGGCACTTAAAGATTCTTCCAACACTTCTGGATCATCTTTTCCCCAACGATTCAACAAATTCATATGTCCTTCAATGACTGCAACAGGCGTTCTCAGCTCATGCGACACATCTTCAACAAACTGTTGCTGTTGGGTAATAAAACGCTCCATACGCTCAATCATGTCGTTAAACGCCATAGCTAAGTCATAGATTTCATCATTTGATTTAGGCACAGGCATTCTAAGTCCGGTTTTATGAGCTGTTTCAATATTATTTAACGTTTTTACCATTTTTCTTAATGGACTAGTAAAATATGTTGATAGTAAAAAGCTCACAATCACGCTGACTAGTAACCCACATATGCCAATCATAATTAAATTTTGCAACAGTTCTTTTCGAAATTTATAGTAAAATCCTAAGTCATAAAATCCCTGAGCATAACCAATCAACTTACCTGTTTGGTCAGAGTATACAGGTTTTAACAAAACTAATCCTGTGACGTATTCATACGTTTTTATGCTTGTTTCGGATTGTTCCTCTTTATTGAACGGTACAAAACGATTTTTCGTTTCAAATACCAAATCACCATCAACATTATATACTTTTAAATCCATTTCAGGTCGTGACAATTCAGAGATAAAGCTATTCAAATTCATCATACTGGATTCTAATGTGTTCGCACCATAGTACCTATCGCCTACATACTCGCCTGTTGATTCTTTTAAATAAAAAACAGAGCTATTAAAACTTAATGATTCTGTTCCTCTTGATAGACGAGTGGTAACTTCTGATACCGTTCGATTAAACGTCAACTCTTCTTGTTCTATCATTAGTCTCGTACTAATTTGATAGGAAATAATCGCAAATAAAGTAAATAATATTGAAATCACTAATGAGGTTAAAATAGTCCATTTTAATGTAATGGATTTCCAAGAAAACTTAGGGGGCCAATTAAACTTGGTTTTTAATCGCCTCATCACGATCTCATAACATACCCTGTACCACGAACCGTTTGAATATAACTATCTTCTCCTGGTACATCAATTTTATTACGCAAATAGCGAATATATACATCGACAACATTTGTTTCAACTTCTATCTCATAGCCCCACACTTTATTTAACAGCACATCTCTTGATAACACCACATTGACGTTTTCCATTAAAATCAGTAGTAACTCATATTCACGTTTTGTTAGTTCAATAATCTCATCACCACGACGAACCACGCGATTTTCTTTTTCAATGGTTAAATTACGATAAGATAATGTTGTTTGTTTTGCCACATTTTTATCGCCTTCAATATCAATTCGGCGAAGTAATGCACGAAGTCGTGCTAATAATTCTTCAATCGCAAATGGTTTAACAATATAGTCATCTGCTCCATGGTCTAATCCTGATACGCGGTCAATGACAGAGTCTCTTGCTGTCATCATAATAATCGGTGTATTTTTTACTTGTCGAATACGACGACATACTTCTAAGCCATTTAGCTCAGGTAACATTAAATCAAGTAGAATCGCATCCCAATCTTGTGATAATGCAGCTTCTAGTCCAGTCCGTCCATTATAATGAACTTCCGTTTCGTATTTTTCATGCTTTAACTCAAGCTCGACAAAACGAGCTAAATTTTTTTCATCTTCAATAATCAATATTTTATTTGACATAAACACACATGCCTTTCTTATGAACTTATAGTATTCTTCACAGTCTTATTTATTATAACGATAATTTGATTAAAAATCTATTATAATTGTTTCTAAAATTTACTTAAAGTCTTATTTCACTAGGATAGACGGGTCTTATTATAATTTAATTTAATTAAAATACCATGTTATTTGAACGGATAATGCATAAAAAAGAGGTCGTCTATGACAAACCTCTCTTTGTTTGCTACTCAAATACAAATTGATTGTGATACAATTCGGCGTAAAAGCCATTTTGTGCAACTAATGACTCATGTGTTCCAGATTCAATAATCTCTCCTTGATTTAACACGACAATAAAATCTGCATCTAGGATTGTCTTCAGACGATGGGCAATCACAAAACTTGTTCTTCCATCAATAATTGTTTCCATTGCCTGTTGAATACGACTTTCCGTTACTGTATCAACATTACTAGTTGCCTCATCTAATATTAATAAATCAGGATTAGTGATAATTGTTCTAGCAATACTAATCAACTGCTTTTGCCCGACACTAAAGACACTGTTTTCATCACTTACAAGTGTATCATATCCATCTTCAAGTGATACAATGAAGTCATGAATATTCGCTTGTTTAGCAGCTGAGATAATTTCTTCATCTGTTGCATCTGGCTTTCCAAACGTAATATTATCTCGAATTGTTCCAGAAAAAAGAATAGAATCCTGTAATACAATCCCAATATGAGAACGTAAGCTATCTAATGTCACCCATCTAATATCTCTACCATCAATGGTGATATCACCTGAATTGACATCATAAAATCGATTTAATAAATTCATGACAGTTGTTTTACCAGAACCTGTTGGACCAACCAAAGCAACCATTTGTCCTTTTTTGGCTTCAATCGAAATATCTTTTAATATAGGTCGACCCTCTTCATATGAAAAATCAACATGAGACAGTGTGACGTTTTTCTCTAGTCCTGTTAATTTTTCTAAATTTTTATCATCTGGTTCATCTGGTTGAACAAATACTTGATTCAATCGTTTTGCTCCAGTAAAGGCTAATTGCAACATACTAAATTGAGATGATATTTGTGTTAGTGGCATGTAAAATTGTTGTGAATACTGGATGAATGTGACAATCAAACCCAAACCTGCTGCTTTTTCAATACTCCCACTGTTCACTAACCATCCACCGGCAAAAATAACAATCGCAGTGTTTAATAAAGAAATACCTTGCATCGTTGGAAACAGTAACCCTGAATAAACTTGACCTTTAAAGGTTGCTTCCTTCACTTCATTATTAACTTTTTCAAATCCTTCAATGGTTTCTTCTTCTAGTCCGTTTGTGATAATCACTTTTTGACCAGAAATTTTTTCGTCAATGTAGCCATTCAAACGCCCGATACTTTCTTGTTGAATTCCAACTTTTTTCTCGGCTTGTTTAATAATAACAATCGCAAAAATGATGGCTATAGGAGACATAGCGAGTGTAATCCATGACATTGTAGTATTTTCACGAAACATCATAAACGTGACACCAATTAGCATGGATACATTGGTTAACACTTGAATTAACGCTTGATTCATTGTATTTGAAATATTATCTAAATCACTCGTAAAGCGACTTAAAATATCCCCATGTTGGTGTGTATCAAAAAAGCGAATGGTCATTGTTTGTAACTTTCTAAACAAACCAATTCTCATGCTATTTGTAGACTGTCCGGTTACTCGTGACATTAAAATATTTTGGATAAACATTGAAATAGCATTTAATACATACAATCCAACCAATAACTTGATCACACTAGTAAAAGGTGATTTATCAGCATGTCCAACAGATAGGTACGCTCCAGCATACTTGGCTAATTCCTCAATTGCTTTACCAGTATACTGTGGTGCTTTTACTTGCAAGTAAGTCGAGAAAATGATGGCAACAATGATAATAAAGAACTTCACTTTATACACTTTTAGATAATTCCAAAAGAAACTCAATACACTTGGATTTTCCTTAGTCAAATTCCTCGACCTCCTTTGATTTTTGCGTCTCATAAATTTCTTGGTACACATCACTGGTTTTTAATAACTCTTGATGCGTTCCTTGAGCAACTAGTTTTCCTTCATCTAGCACTAAAATAGTATCAGCTTGCACAACGGATGAAATCTTTTGAGCAATGATAAAAACTGTGGTGTCATTTAATTCATTAGCTAACGCTTCTTTTACGAGTTTTTCACTTTTAGCATCTAGTGCACTAGTGCTGTCATCTAAAATCAGAACTTTAGGATCACCAATTACTCCTCTAGAAATCGACAAACGTTGTTTCTGACCACCAGAAAAATTGGATCCTCTCTCTTCTACTCGACTATCAAAACCGTCCATTTGACGTTCAATAAATTCATACGCTTGAGCGATTGAAGAAGCACGGTACAATTCTTTTTCGTCAGCATTCTTTGCCCCATGACGAATATTGTCTCCTATTGTTCCGGAAAATAAAATCGCACGCTGTAAAACAATCGCGATGGATTTTCTTAACTCTTCTTTACTAACGTCTTTAAGATTTGCCCCACCAACGTCAATCACACCGTTTGTTGGATCATACATTCTGGCAATCAGTTGTGCGAGTGTTGATTTTCCAGAACCTGTTGCACCAACAATCCCGACTGACATGCCATTATCCACATGAAACGATACATTTTTTAACGTAGGTGAATCGTCTCCTGCATAAGTAAAGCTCACATCATCAAAAACAACGGAACCATTTTTTATTGGAGTGGTTTCATTTTCAGGTAAGTAAGTCAATGTTGGTTTTGTTTCCAATATATCGTTTAATCGTTTAATGGATACCATTCCACGACTAGCCATCATCAACATCATTCCACCAATAATAATACTCATCATAATTTGCATTAAATAATTCATAAAAGATACCACGGCACTAATTGCCTCAATATCTGTTTTAGCGATATTTGCTGTAAAATAAATCGACATCACAATCGCTAAATTTGAAATTAACATAAAACTTGGAATCATAATGGAGAATAAATTTCCAACAGATATGGTGTGTTTGGTTAATTTTTCTGATACGGCTGAAAACTTGCTAATTTGATTTTTTTCTTGTACAAAAGACTTAACCACTCTCATTCCCGCTAAGTTCTCTTTTGCTATCCCGTTACTTTTTTCAAGATAATGTTGGATTTTAGCAAAATGTTTTCCCATCATGCTAAACACAATCATCACCGTCAACACCACTAATACGACAAGTAAAATAATCACCCACCATAATTTTGGTAGAGTCATCATAGCTAAAATAAAACTTCCTATAAACATAATAGGAATTCTAAAAATACTTTGAAACATCATCATAACCACATTTTGAATTTGCGTGATATCATTTGTTAGACGAATAACCAAATTACTTGTAGAAAACGTTTCGATGTTTTCAAATGAGAACTCTTGTACTTTTTTAAATCCATCTGAACGAATATCAGATGCAACTTCTTGAGAGAGCCGTGCTGAAAAAATCGTATTAAGTATCCCAGCAACTAGACCAAATAGTGCAACAATAATCAACATTGTTCCAACTTTTTTCAACTCTCCTTGATCTTCAGTCATAATTGAATTCATTATTTTCTGCAATAATTTTGGTTGCCACAATTGCGATGCCACCATGATTACAGTCATAAATAAAGACAACCCGACAAGAGATTTATTTTGTTTTAATTTTGTTATTAAAATCCCCATATTGTTCCTCCTCTTTACTTTCAGAGCTTATGATACATCAATAAAAAAATGACTGCTACTATTATGTTTTATTTATACCGATTTTTTTACTGTTATAAAGTAAAAACTACCAAGCCATTGATATGTGCTTAGTAGTTTTATTATTTGATAAAAGTCTTAGAAGATATCGCCATTAAAAATAGAATTCTTGACGATAACATAATCTACTTTACGAATGGCTTCAACATCTTTTCCACCAGCATAAGAAATAGACGATTGTAGATCTTGTTGCATTTCATTTAGTGTGTCTTCTAATTTTCCTTTAAATGGTGTCCATATTTTTTTACCTTCAACATTTTTATGCTCACCTTTTTGAAATTCAGAAGCACTTCCAAAATATTCTTTATACAATACGCCATTTTCTTCTTTCATTTCACCTGGTGATTCTTCATGACCGGCAAATAATGACCCAATCATCACCATTGTTGCACCAAAACGAATGGATTTTGCAATATCACCATGCGTTCTAATACCACCATCTGCTATCAACGGTTTTCTAGCAGCTTTGCTACAACGTCTTAATGCAGCAAGTTGCCAACCTCCAGTACCGAATCCTGTTTTTAATTTAGTAATACATACTTTACCAGGACCAATTCCAACTTTTGTCGCATCAGCTCCAGCATTTTCTAATTCTCTTACCGCTTCTGGTGTTCCGACATTTCCCGCAATAACAAAGGTATCAGGTAGTTGTTCTTTTAAATGTTTAATCATATTTATCACTGAGTCAGAATGACCATGTGCGATATCTATTGTCACGTATTCAGGGATTAAGTTTTCTGCTTTTAATTCATTTACAAAATCATACTCTGCCAGTTTAACCCCTACACTGATTGAAGCAAATAAATTTTTAGCATGCATATCTTTAATAAATTGTTTTCTCGCTTGTTCATTGAAACGATGCATAATATAGAAATAACCATTTGAAGCTAAGTATTCAGCGATTGGTTCATCAATAATAGTCTGCATATTAGCTGGGACAACCGGCATTTTAAATTGTCTTCCGCCAAGGCTCACTGTTGTGTCACATTCCGAACGACTATTAACAATACACTTGTTTGGTACTAATTGAACGTCTTCATAATCAAAAATCTTCATTTCCATCCTCCTAGAGAGTCAAAACGTGATATAGGGAACAAAAAGACGAATATTTATATAAAAATAATAATATATTGTTTCTCATTCCTATGATAATCTACACCATATAACAAAAAAAAGCAAGGACTTTTATTAAAGTTCTTGCTTTCTATATCATTATTGTTCGTGTTTATGACAAATTATAGATTTTGAGTCTTCATAAAATGCAACGAAATTAAAATAAAAATTAATGTCATCACAACTGTAATAAGGTTATTCATAATCAAAATACCCGTCATTGAAAAGTTCAATGATAGTGGAACAAATGACAACAGACTAGCTACAGCTGATTGCACCATTCCTAATCCTATAAATAAGAAAAAGGTTAAACTATTTCCTTTTAACATAATCGTTGCTGTTGCGATGATAACTAAACTATTAATATAAGAAATAAAACTAGATACCATCATTCCTAAAAAGGAAAATCCAGCCATATTAATCCCTTGAGTGATTCCTGAAATCAGCGATTGGACATCAACGACTTGTAATAATTTAAATAAAATTAACGCAAATGGGATAAAAACTAACACTAATGTTAATAAAATAGTCCACAAAAAGATAGCGCCTATTTTAGCAAAAAACAACTGAGTTCGATTGACACCAGATGATACTAACATGCTCATCACATTATTTTTATAATCCATTGACACTAAATGAAATGGGTAAAGGAACATAAAAATCATATTGGCAAAAATTGTTAATACTAAAAACACAACCATAAAACCAAAGAAATAGTTATCTTCTAGACCACTATATTGTGTGTAATTATCAATAATATTCGTAAAATATATTGTCACAAAAATATTAATGACTGCTAAAATACCTGTTGACATAATATACGTTTTATCTCGTACATATTTAAATAATTCCATTTTAAAAATTTGTGTTCCCGTCATACTAGTTATTCCCTCCATTTAAATGATTATCCAACAATGTGACTTTTTTCATTTCATAGATATCAATATTTTGGACATTTAACAATTGTTTCACTTCTGACCATCGTTCGTCCTCAATATCTAATCGCACATAACCATTCGGAAGTACTTTAGAATAGTAATTCAAATTCTCTAAAATAACTAAGAAAGCTTCTTGATTGGATGTATCTATATCGCGTATCTTCTTTTGTTCCATATCTAATAAAGAAATCTGCTGAACAGGATGGCCTTTTCTAAGGACAATCACTTCTTCACATAATGTTTCAATATCGCTTTTGACATGTGAGGAGATGATTAATGTCATACCTTGTGAGGTCATTTTCTTCAAATAAAACTTAAACCAGTCAACCGTTTCACTATCTAATCCTCTAAACGGCTCATCTAAAATTAAGATTTTAGGATCATGTAATAGTGCAATCAATAAAATAAGTTTTTTAACCATACCATAAGAGTAGGTTTTCACTTTACTACCAAGGTATTCTGAAATGTTTAGCTCTCTAGCTAACGCCTCAGCTTTGTTTAAATTATACTCACCACGTAATCCAGAAAAGTACTCAATATTAAACCAGCCTGTTCTTTCTTTATAAACTGACACACCATCTAATACAATACCTAAATTAGATAAGATACCATTATCCTCTCTTACAGATACCTCGTTGATTTTAACATCTCCTTGATAATCTGTAACAATATTGGTCATACATTTAAATAACGTTGTTTTTCCAGCCCCATTTGGACCTATCACACCATAAGATTTTCCACTTTCAAACACCAAATGATCGACAGATAACACTTCTAGAGAACCGTATTTTTTTACTAATTGATTGATTTTGATATCCATATCTTTTCCCTTTATCCTTTATAATAATGTAAATCCTGATGCTTGATATAATTCATACCATTCTTGACGTGTTAATTCAACACCAGTTGATTGTGATATTTCCTTAATTCTTTTTGGATTCATACTACCAACGATTGTTTGGATATTAGCTGGATGTCGATTTATCCATGACGTTGCGATGACTGTTGGTGTCACTTGATAACGATTAGCAATGTTTTGTAAACAATCATTTAATTCTTTAAAATCTGGATGATCAATAAATACTCCTTCAAAGTAACCAAACTGATACGGAGACCAAGCTTGTACAGTTAGTTGTTTTAGTCTCATATAATCTAATACTGAGCCATCACGATTAATACCTGTTTCGTTCTCCATATTAACATTCATATTGGTCGACACCATCCCAGCATGTTGTAAACCAAATTGTAATTGATTGACTATCAATTTATCCGATAATGATTGTTGTAACAATTCTACCGTGCTTGGTGCAAAGTTACTTACCCCAAAGAAACGAACTTTACCCGATTTTTTTAATTCATAGAAAGCTTCCGAAACTTCATCTGGTTCCATCAACGCATCTGGTCGATGTAGCGCTAATACGTCAAGGTAATCTGTCTGTAAACGTTGTAGACTTCCTTCAACTGATGAGATAATGTGTTCTTTGGAAAAATCATAGTACCCTTTTCTAATACCGCATTTTGATTGAAGATAAAATTGGTCTCTTGATACATTTAAGTCCTTGATGACTTCACCAAAAAGACGCTCAGACTCTCCATCACCGTAAATATCTGCATGATCAAAAAAGTTAATCCCAGCATCCATTGACGCTGTCACCACGTCTTTTGCTTTTTCTGATGACAAACCTGCCATTCTCATACAACCAAGTGCAAGTTGAGACGCCTCGATTGATGACGTTCCAAGTTGAATGTTTTTCATGATAATTCCTCCTTATATTTGTTGATCAATTAGTTCTAAATTCAAGCGATTGATATAAACACGAATTTCTTTTCTCGCTACTTCAAATTTTTTTTCTAATAATAACATAGGCAATTTCTGACTTAATTTATACGTTTCATCGTATAAAAATTCTACGGAAACATTTGGAAAATCAACTAACTTTATAGAGGCTATCTGTGTTAAAATAGTTAACTTCATTAATTCATTACTTAGAGGGGATAAAAATTTTCGCCAGAATAAATCATAATGATACTCTTTATCTGATGATTGCTTCTCTAAATCTTCTAAAGGTAAAAATGATTGATCATCAATCAAATACTCTTTAATTTGCAACTGGAAAAGGTAATGCGAACAAAGCAACTCAATCAACTGCGTTCGTTCCATAAATTCTTTATTGCTTATTCGTTCTTTTTTTACCACGACGCCACGATTAGCTTCTTTTCTTAAGTACTTTTCATCAATTAATTGATCAATTGCTGATCGAATTGGCGTTCGACTAACTTGTAATTCGTTGGCTAAATCTTGTTCCACAATGTGATAGCCATTTAACCATGTATCTGTTTCAATTTGTTTTTTTACATACTCATAAACTAATTTCTGTGTTTTACCTTTTCTCACTCTGACCATCCTGAACATCAACAGAATCACTGATTAATCCTGCATATTTTATTTCTTGTAAACTTTCTTGCTTGTTAATTGGAAACACTTGGGCAAAACCAAGTTGTTTATCATTTTTAAAACCTTCATTGATATAAAACTGCCATTTGTTTTTCTTCTCCATCAAATCAAAAAGCTCTTTTTTATCTCCTTTATAAAGAGGTAGTAAATAAGTTGGCGCTAATTGTCTGACAGTAGGTAAGGAGAAGTTGCAAATACTTTTAATATGTAAATCAAATATAGATAAACTACATGAATGAATCGTCAAGATATCATGCTCTCTTGGAAACGTGTAGATATTATTCACATATAAATTGTCTTCATTGGTTAAAAAGAAAGTCACCTTAACTGTCCCAGATACTCCTAACTCTGAGGCAATCACTTTAGTAATTAACTCCATTTGTGCCACTGTTTCTTTTTTTAAATCAGCCCATTTTTCAAATGATTCAATATAGGGTATTTCCCCCATATTGGTTGGCTCTATTCTCATAGGAGGAAATATCGTGTAGTAACCTTCATCATTCACACAGAGTGTTATTTCCCACTCACTTTGTTTTTCAATATAAGATTCTACTACACATAATCCTTGTTGAATCAAAGGAACTGTTTGATTAATCTCAAACGCACTATGGATGATTAAATTATTATCCCACCCGTATAATCGACGTTGCTCTTGTTTAACAATACAAGGATAACCAATCCTCTCTGCTGCATCATAAACATCTGATACAACAACTGCTGATTCATATGGTGCTATATTAATAGAATGACCGTCTAAAAATTGTTTTTGTAAATAACGATTTTTTATTATAGAATGCGAATACATATTTTGAGAAAAGATTGTTTTTTCTCCCAAATGATTGTATGTTTCTTTGTCCAGTTTTTCTGTTATCACTGTCACAACATCTGATATTTCTGCAAATTTTAATAAATTAACTGCATCATTTATATCACTAATAAAATGTGTGTCGGCTGCTTTTCCTGCTATGCAATCTTGATGTTCTGATAAAACAGCTACTTTATACCCCATTTTTTTAGCAGATAGTACTAATTGATAGGATACAACCCCTCCGCCAATTATACCTATTGTGCTACCAGGTAAAATTATTTCCGACAAATTTTTCACTACCTTCACCTTTTCTTTTAAAACACTTTAATAGTATCAATCTATTGTGTATGTGTAAAGCTTAAAACACGAAAAAAGCAAGGATAGACTATCTCTATCGCTTGCTTCATCTATAAATACCTATTTATTTTTTAACTATACCAAACAACAAACTTTCGGTCATGATGTCACTCTTAGTCTATAAATTCTATTTTATTGTTTTTTAAAGAATTAACTCTTGCTAACGAATCAACAACGTATCCTTTTTCTTCTAAAAGTTGACGACCATCTTGGAAAGATTTTTCAATAACAATAGAAATAGCTTCAATCGTAGCTCCTGCTTGTTTACATAATTCTATTAAGCCTAAAGCAGCCTGACCGTTGGCTAAGAAATCATCCACAACCAATACATTATCGCCTTCTTCAAGGTATTTATTTGAAATAGCAATAGTATTTGTCACTTGTTTTGTAAAGGAATAAACTTCTGAGGTTAATAACTCACTATTCATTGTCAAACTTTTTTGTTTTCTAGCAAAAACAACTGGCAACCCCATATGTAGCCCAATAAATACAGCTGGCGCAATTCCTGAAGATTCAATGGTAACAATTTTTGTCACACCTTTATCTTTATAAGTTTCAGCAACATGTTTACCAATCTCATTCATTAAACTTGGATCAATTTGATGTGTTAAGAAACTATCCACTTTTAAAATATTTTCGTCCAATACTCTACCCTGCTCAATGATTGCTTGCTTTAATAATTCCAATTTTCTTCCTCCAATAATATAAATAAACCTTTTTTACATAAGTAAAAAAGGTTTATATCCTTTATTTACCTATAGACTGATATTTACGGTATCAGGTAGAGACGGCTTCCCATATTAAAGCCATATATAAGTGATGATTATTTTGTTGTTAATGATGATAATTTAGTTGGTGAGAAACTTTCTGCTAACTGAGCAACCATGTTCGCACCTAACTCATTGACTACGTCAACAGGTTTTGTTTCTTCAGTTTCTTTTTTTACTGTTTTAGGTAATTTATCATACTTAGTTAAGTTATATGTATCAATCAACCCATTTAATCTCTTATGATAACGTCTATCTTCTTTGTTTTGAGCAGTTAAATAAGCCGTAACTTTTTTAGGTGTGTCTTTTTTGATTCTTGTCATTTCTATAAAAGTTGTTTCATCTTTTTTTAACTCACTAATATAATCTTCAATCGCTTCATCCGTACTACTGTAAACTTTATACTCTTTGCTATCTAATGACGTTTTATTCGATTCTAAGTCTGTTTTTAATGTTTCCACTTTAACCGATTGATCTTTAAACTTACCTGTTGTTTGATAAATATTATATTTTTCCATTAATTCATTATTACCTGAATTACTTTTCATGATAGCTTCTGCAATTAAAACTGATGCATAAACATCATTTTTATCTGCTACCTCTTCAATTTTTGGTGCTATTTCTTTAATAAATTTTTCTGTTTCTTTTGTTTTCTTAACAGATTCTTTTTTAACTTTTGCTGAATCATATTTCGTTAAATCATATGTTTCAATTAAGCCATTTAATTTTTCATGATATCTAGAGTCTGTCGCATAACGACCTGTTAAATACTTTGTGGCTTCTTTATAATCAGACGTAGTAGATTTCCATGCACCTTGATAAAAAGTCGAACGTCCAGATACACCACCTGACATCAGCATCGCATAATCAGCAAGGGATTCTTTATAACTTGGGTATTTTCTGAACTTCGCATTAATTGTGTATAGACCACCATCACCATCATCTTCTAAAGTAGCCATTTCCACCGAATTTCCTTGATACGACCCCTTAATACCAAATAAATTGTAATTTGGTGTTCTAGCTAAACTACTGTTACCTGATCCACTTTCAAGAATGGCTTGTGCGATCATTATGGATGCATAAAGATTATTTTGTTGTCCTATTTCTCTAGCATCTTCTCCAATTTCTTCAATAAACTCAGCTGTTGACTGATTTCGTGAGTAACTAATTGTTGAAGTATCTTTCTTTGTGCTACTCGTTGAAGAAGACGATGAACTACTAGGCTTCGTGCTACTAGACGATGAATTGCCAGATGAACTAGGTTTAGCTGATGAACTGGCTGGTTTTTTATTAGCACTAGAACTAGTTGATGAGTTTCCTCCAGACGGGGTACTACTTCCTGTTGAACTACTAGTTCCTTGTAAAGAACTGGATGTTGATGTTCCTTCACTAGAACTAGAAGTTTCTCCTCCAGTCGATCCCGTATCATTAGACGGTGATGTGGTTTCTGACTCAGCACTAGATGACGGCGCTTCAGAAACAGGAACTGTATCTTCCGTTTTTTCTTCTGTTTTTTCAGTTTCTCTTGTG
This sequence comes from Vagococcus bubulae, assembly GCF_003950315.1. Lineage (GTDB taxonomy): Bacteria > Bacillota > Bacilli > Lactobacillales > Vagococcaceae > Vagococcus > Vagococcus bubulae. Next base: position 68,195 of record NZ_NGJT01000004.1, on the reverse strand, counting down.
GCACTCTTTAAAATATTTTCATTAACATGTAAACTATACAACGGTTTTGGGGCAGAGGATGTACTCTCAGATTTAGAGATGGCAAGTACCTCTAAAACTGGTGTACAAACAGACATAACAGATAAACTAACACCTAAAATAGTATTCGTTATGACTCTCTTCGATATTTTTTTATCTTTTTTATCTTGTTTCCTCATTGTATTCCCCTCTTCCCTTATATACGGTCAATATCACCAATTTTTTCAAGTTTTCTAAGTAATTCTGAAAAGACACTTTCAGACTCATATTTAATTGATTCTAATTTTCTATAGTAATTGCGAGCTTCTTGGCTAATAATGCTTAATTCTGATTCAGCATCCACAATTCTTCGTTTTGCTTCTTGATTAGCTGATTCAACTATTTCGCGAGCTTTCGCTTGAGCTTCAATCATAACTTGTGCAATATCTGATTGATTCATTCCCAATTGTTGTTGAGATTTCGCTCTTGCACGTCTAAGTTCTTCTTGTGTTTGTCTAAGCTCTTCTTGTAACATCGCCACATCCGGAGAAGCTCCTGCACGTAATTGTTGAACCTCTTCTTCCAACTCTTGTGCTCGCGTTCTTTCACTACTTAAGTCTGTTAAACTAGCAGTTAATCTTTCTTGTTGCGTACGCATACCATTTATTTCTTGTTCTAACTCGTCAATAATTCTTTGACTTTCTCGTAATTCAGCCAATTCTTTTTCTAATTTTTCTGTTTTGCTTAATTGATTTTCAAGATTTTCAGTCATTTTCGTTAACTCCTGTTCCGTTTCTTCGCGTTTTTCATCAGCTTCCTGTGCTAATTTTAACTCTTCTTCATATTTTATCATTAAATCAGTTTCTAATTTCTTAGACTGTTGGAGTTCTTCTTGTAGGTCGTTTAACTCTCGCTGAATATCTTTTAATTCAAGCAATTCAATTGTTGTAATTTCTAATTCCTCTTCAATATCAGAAACTTTCATTTGTAACGTGCGATTTTCCTCAGACAATTTGTTAATTGTCGTTTGCTGTTCTACAACCAATTGTTCTTTTTCTGTCAAACGATTATTTAATTCAATCACTTTATTGTGATGTTCTTCTTTATCATTATTTTCATTTGTTAATTCAATAATTTTTTCTTTTTGTTCAATAATAATAGACTCTTGCTTAGCAAGTACTTGATTCATCTCTTCTAGTTGTTTTTGTTGTTCTTCACTAATGCTATTTGTTTCTTTCAATGCTTGAATCTGTTCTTCTTGCTCAGAAATAATAGCATTTTGTTCTACTATGCGAGCGTCAAGTTCTTTTATTTTCAATCTTTCTTTTTCAGTTAGATTGCTTTGTTCTGTTAACTCATTAATAGTTGCTTCTTGATTAGAAATAGTTGCTGTTTGCTCAAGCAACTGATTTTTTAGAGTAGTGATTTCATTCATTAATTGTTCATTATCATCTTGTTGCTCAACCACTTCTTTTAATGACTGTTCTAACTCTGAAACCATTTTTCTATTCTCTTCTAAATCATTTACAAGTTTTGTAATAGTTATTTCTTTTTCTGAAATACTTTCCTTCAGAGTATTTATTTCTTGTTCGTTATTACTTAATTCATCCGTTAAAGAAATAATTTCTGATTTTTGTAAATCATATTGTTCATTAGAAGTTGTGTATTCCTCATTCAGTTGAGCAAGTTGAGCATCATTTTCACTAATAACCAATTTCAACTCATTTACTTCTGTTTCTCGATTTTCTAATTGGGCAACTAACTCGATGCGCTTTGTCTCACTATTTTCAAACAACGCTTTTGTTTCCTCTAAATCTTTTGTTAGCTGCTCTTTTTCTTCAACTAACTGTGAAAAATCTTGTAATTGTTTGTTTAGTGCTTTATTTTCTTCACGTACACTTTTTAATTCTTCTATCTCTTCAAAAGAAGTTTGTTTTTCTGCCACTAGTTGCTCAAGTTGCGCTTTCAGTTGCGCATTTTCATTTTCTAATACGACTAGGTCAATCCTTTCAAGGAACGATGGAGAACTCTCGTCTTCAGCAGTCGTTGAAGATATTTCTTGCGTATCAGAAGATGTATTTTCATCATACTCCGTTAATGGTTCATCATAGAGATCTGTCACCTCTTCTAAGTCACCTGTTTCTTCTTCTGGAGTATCAAACTCAAGTTCATCATCTTCTATTAAAGGGATACTTGGTTCAACAGTCTCTGTGTCTTCTTCGTAATAATAGTAGTAATAATAATCGTCATCATCATCACTGTCATAAAACAACTCATCTGTTGTTTGTGGCAAGCTCTCTGACTCGTAATCTTCTTCATAATCCTTTTCTGGATTATCGTTTTGTCTTCTTAGCCATTTATTAAACAACCAACTTTCACCTCGCTATATTTACCTATCTACTGTATCTCTATTCTATAATTAAGCATAAAAAGTTGATTATAGAAATTGTACATATATAATGAAATTATATCACACAGTCATTATTATGCAAGATTTTTTAGGGCATTCCTTTTCGCACTGTTCATCAAGCAAATCTAATCATGCATGATACTCTTTGTATACTTCTTGTTTTTTTAACCCTCTTATTTTAGATACTTCTTTAATTGCTTCTTTCACTGTCAAACTTTCCTGTTCAGAGACTAAATTAACATGATCCACAATAGACATATCACAATCATAAGCTATCACTTCTTCTTCAATTACATGTTCTAATAACAAACAACATTCCCCTTTTATGGTATGCTCTGATAAATAATCAAGCACTTCCTTAATGCTACCTCTGATGTATTCTTCATGTAATTTAGTTAATTCTCGGCAAAGAACAACTTGTGTTTCTTCTGAAAAAGCCTGTTTCATTGTTTCAAGTGTTTTTTCCACTCTATAAGGTGATTCATAAAAAATAATAGTTGCATTAATTGTTTTCAAACGCATTAATTCATCTAATTGGTCTTTCTTTTTTCGAGGTAAAAAACCATGAAAATAAAATGGTTGTGGAGATAGTCCACTAGCAATAAGGGCCGTCATCCCAGCTGTCGCTCCTGGTATGGATACAACTGAGATACCTTCTTTAATACAAGCCACTACCAAATCGTGTCCTGGATCACTAATAGAAGGCATGCCCGCATCACTTACTTGTGCGATATCTTGACCATCATTTAGTAACTCAATTAGTGTAGGAATTTTATCATGCGAATTATGTTCATGTAGACTGGTTTGTTTTGTTTTAATGTCAAAATGATTTAACAATTTCTGAGTATTTCTAGTATCCTCACTTGCGATTAAGGACACGTCTTGTAATAATCTCACTGCACGAAATGTCATATCTTCTAAATTGCCGATTGGCGTGGGAACTAGATAGAGTTTTCCTTTAGTATCTTGTATGGAAAAACTTTTTTGGGTGTTCATTATTTTCCTCCTTAAAAAAGCTGGTGGGAGATACTCCCATCCAGCTTATTTACCATAAATCATGCTAGAACAAAACACACATTCCTCTTGATTTTCACGTCTAGATCCATAAAAATCTTTGCAAACATGAAACCCTTGTTCATATAATTTTTCTAAATTTAATCTTGATTTTGATAATTCTTGTTTTCCGTCGTCTGCAGCTTCTTGCTTTTCTAATTTATCCAATTTATCATGGAGATGCTGATTTTCTAGTTTTAAGTTCAAATTTTCTTCCACTAAACTATCAACAATCGGTTTCATCTCTTTGACTTGAAATAACATGGTTTCTAATTGACGTTCAACATTGACTAATTCATCATATAATTTCATTTTATCCATGCTATTCTTCCTTTAATCATTTTCTTTCTGACTGGCTACTAACTCATCATATTGATACTCAACAGGTGTTTCTCTTGAGACTAATTTTACTTTAATCACTTCGCTTAAAAGATTCAATCCAATTACTTTTCCCATACCATCAGGTGTTTGAACTTTTTCACCAAAATCTGGCATCATTTTACGAAGTCTCTCGTATTCATCATTTTCGTAATTCAAACAACACATTAATCGACCACATAAGCCCGAAATTTTTGTTGGATTTAATGATAAATTTTGGTCTTTTGCCATTTTGATAGAAACAGGAACGAAGTCACCTAAAAAGGTACTACAACACAATGGTCTACCACAAGGACCAATGCCTCCTAATTTTTTCGCTTCATCCCGGACACCAATTTGTTTTAATTCAATTCGTGTTTTAAAAATTGAGGCCAAATCTCGAACCAATTCACGAAAATCAATACGACCATCAGCTGTAAAACTAAACATCATTTTACTTCTATCTAACGTATACTCAACATCAACTAATTTCATTTCTAATTGATGTTCTCGTATTTTTTTCTTTGCTATATCAAAAGCATTTAGTGCATCTTGTTCATTTTTTTTGACCTGTTCAAGTTGTGCTTCAGTGGCTATCTGAAGTATGGTATTTAATTCATCAGGTACATCATTTTTTGCAACTTCTTTATTAGGCAAGGCAACTTCTGCCACATTTTTAACTTTTTGTGACTCAACAACAACTTTTTGTTTATATGAATACTGTTCACCTTTTTTTGGCAAATAATAATAAATACGACCTGATGGTTTAAATCTCACACCCACTACTTCTATCACAGTGCATTCCTCCTAATGAGATGTCATGATTCTCAAAGCTAGTTGTTCGCATGTATTTTGAAAGCTAACATTTGATGCTAGTTTTTGTTTTGCTTGTGTCGCGTTCATAATCATTCTAACATAGTCAATACCATTAGAAAACTGTGTATTGATTTGTTTGCGCATCTTTATCCTCATCATTGCTACTAGAATATCTAATAATTGCCGTTGCTGTGTTTTATCTTGCGCGTGTTTTATCAAATATTGTTGAACAAAGAGAAACGCTCTTGTATCATTCTTTTCAAAATATTCCAACCACCTAGATAGTAAATCTCTCGTATCATTAAACCATTCATCATTTGCTAAATCTGTTGCCTCTTGTACTGAATTAGTTAACTCAACTAATAAATCAACATGAGCTAGTGGCTGATCTAATGTTAGTATTTCTTGTTTTAAATGATCTTTTGCAAGTTGCTTTAAAAGAATGAGCTGACATCTTGATTGGATAGTTGGTAACAGTGACATAGCATTATTTGTCAAGAAAAAGATATAGACTTCTCCATCTGGTTCTTCAATAAACTTTAATAAACTATTAGCAGATTGTACAGTCATTTTTTCGGATTCTAAGACCAATAAGACTTTCCTTCTTGATTCTACTCCACTACTTGTAAAAAATGATTTTATTTGTCTAATTTGATCCACTTTAATCGTTTGTCCATCTGGCTCAATTTTAGCAATATCTGCATGCTCATCTTGTTCAATACGTAAACATGACCGACAATGTCCACATGGTGAACCATCACTATCTAAACTCTCACAAAATAATCCTTGGCAAAGAAATAGAGCAAAGACTTCTTCTTCAACATTATTTCCTTGAATAATATAAGCATGACTCAACATATTATCATGAAATACCTTATTAAATTTTGAGTAGAGTAACGGTTGTGTCATCTGTACTTTTTCTTTCATCATACTCATTAAAAATGATAGAACCCTTCTACAGGAAGTACAAAAACAGTCGCTCCACCAACTTGTATTTCAATCGGGTGAGTGGAATGAGCATCCATAGCAATGTCTAAAGAAATAGGAGGGGTCATATATTGTTCTCTTGAATGACACACTGATTTGATGATAGATAACACTTCTTCCACACGCTCATCTTCAATCCCAATAATAAATGTCGTGTTTCCTGATTTTAAAAAACCGCCTGTTGTGGATAATTTTGTCGCACGAACATTCTCTTTGTTAAACTTGTTTTGTAAACGTGAGCTATCCTTATCTTGAATAATTGCTAATAATAATTTCATTGTTATCACCCTTTACTTGATTTAATAAACATACTTGGAAAAGTTTCTTTAATTAAATTATAACAAGTATTTACGACGTTTTCTATTGATTGACTTGCATCGACTTTTTTTATTCGATTTGATTCTGATTCTAGTAAGGTTAAATAAGCTGAACGAACTCGTTCGTGAAAATCCAATGACTCTTTGTCTAAACGGTCCAACTCTGCTTCACTCCGTCCCTTGTTGATGCGACTTAGTCCGACTGATGCTTCAACATCTAGGTATAGTGTCAAATCAGGATAGTTTCCTTCAATAGCAAAGTCATTAATCTGACGAACTGCCTCAACTCCAATACCTCTTGCTGCACCTTGATAAGCGATGGAACTATCGATAAATCGATCACACACAACCAAACGATTTGTTTCTAAAGCTGGTAATATTTTTTCAACTAAATGTTGTCTTCTAGCTGCTGCGTATAATAACGCTTCTGTTCGCTCGTCCATCATTGTATGAGTTGGATTTAAAATAACCTCACGGATTTTTTCAGAAATCGGGATGCCTCCTGGTTCTCTTGTTGTCACTACATCAACCTTTAACTCATGAGACATTTTTTTTAATAATTCTTCTATAACTGTTGATTTTCCAGCGCCATCTGGGCCTTCTATCGTAATAAATACTCCATTTCGTGACATTTATTTATTATCCTCCATTACAATTCAGTTCGTCCTTCAACTGCTTTTAACAATGTAATCTCATCTGCATACTCTATATCACTACCAACAGATAATCCATGCGCCAAGCGTGTCACTTTTATTCCTGAAGGCTTAATTAAACGAGACAAATACATGGCTGTTGCTTCACCATCAGTTGTCGCATTCGTTGCAATAATGACTTCATTTACTTCATTGTTGTGTAATCGTTTGATTAAACTAGCAATGTTTAAATCATCTGGTCCTGTTCCATCCATTGGAGAGAGCACACCATGAAGTACATGATATAATCCTTTGTACTCTCTTACCTTCTCTAAAGACATAACATCTTTGGTTTCTTCTACTACTAAAATCGTTGATTGGTCACGATTTGGATTACGACAGATATCACATGATTTTTCTTCTGTGATATTTCCACATATCTCACAAAAATGCAAATCGCGTTTCACACTTATTAATGATTTGGCAAAATCTGTAACATCTTCTTCTTTCATATTGAGTGTATAAAATGCTAAACGAGTCGCCGTTTTGGCACCGATACCTGGTAATTTCATATAGCTATCAATTAATTTAGCAATAGGGGCTGGATATTGCATGCAAAACCCTCCTTTTTCTGTCAAAAAACAGGAAGTCTCCCTCCTGTTTTTCCTTACTTATTATAATCCTGGGATAGCTTTTGCGTATTTACCCATTACTCGTTCCGTTTCAGCGTCTATTTTTTCAATGACTTTATTCGTTGCATCAAGTACTAAGTCTTGAACCATTTCAGGATCTTCTGGATCTAACACATCTGGATTAATCTCAATACTTGTCACTTTCTTTTCACCAGTCATGGTAATTTTTACTAATCCATTTCCTGCTTCAGCTTCAAAGACTTGCGCATCTAATGTTTCTTTAGCTGCTGCCATCTCTTTTTGCATTTTTTGAACCTGTTTCATCATTCCTTGCATATTTCCCATTCCACGCATCATAATTATCGTCTCCATTTCTATTTTTAATCTTCTATTATTTGAATATTTTGTTCTCCAAACATTTTTTTCGCTTCACTGATTAACACGTCTTCTTCAACTTGCTCTACCTTATTTTCATCAGAGTCATGTGTTCTATCGGTTTGCGAGATAAACTGTTGTCTTAATTCTTGCCAACTATCTTTTGGAATACTGATTAAACTAGGTGTATACCCAATCAATCGATTTAAACTATTATACACCGCTTGCTGAAGTTCTTCATCATTACTTGCCTTTTGACACAAAATATCATAATCAAACGCTATAACTAATCCTGTTTCACTCGCTGCTACAGGTTCACATGCTTTTAACATAGCTCGCTGTGTAACCGATAGTAACTGAAGTAAATCAACCCAAACGTCTCTAACATTTACTAGGTGTTCTTTTGTTGCATTTTCTAACACTTGATAGACTCGTTCAGTTGGTACTTTATAAAGAGGTTGTTTCGCTTTAGATGAACTACTTTTGGCTTTTTTTTCTTGTTGAAGACTTCCCTTTTCTTGTAATGTCTCCAATTTTTTTTCTAATTGTTGAATTTTTTGGACAAGCTCTTGATAATTTTTTCCTTCTATATCAGTCGGTGTAACTGATTGAGTAGGCAAATCATTCACCTGTTTTTTGGGTCTTACTGCCATTATTTCTGATAGTTTGATTGTTAATACTTCTAAATAAATGGATGGTTGTGACGTAAACTTCATGTTTTTTTGCATCTCGTTCAACTCTTCAATCCATTGATACAACACACGACTATCAATCGCTTCACTCAACGACTTAAATGACTCACTAATAGAAGGTAGTTGACTTTCCACTACTTGTGGAGCTTGTTGATACATTAAGATATCTCGGCAATGAATCAACAAATTTTCAACAATTCGGTTGCTTTCTTTGCCTTCATTTAGCATGCTGTCAACTAACTCTAATGATTTTTGAGTATCAGAGTGAAAACAAGCTAAAAAATAATCATCCATCATTTGACTTGTTAAGCTACCTGTTACCTCTAAAGCGTCCGCCACACTCAATGTTCCATCACTAAATGAAATCAACTGATCTAAAATACTTAACGCATCTCTCATGCCACCTTCTGCAGAGCGAGCGACGATTTTCAATACTTTATCATCAAACGAAATATTTTTTTCTTGCAAGATATAAGCTAAACGCTGCTCGATATCTCGTGTATTAATTCGTTTAAAATCAAATCGTTGCGTCCTTGAAATAATTGTAGCTGGTATTTTATGTGGTTCGGTTGTTGCTAAAATAAAAATAACATGTTCGGGTGGTTCTTCAAGTGTTTTTAATAAGGCGTTAAATGCTCCTGTTGATAACATATGTACCTCATCAATAATGTACACTTTATATGGTACTTGTGTTGGTGCATACTTTACTTTATCTCGTATATCACGAATTTCTTCGACACCATTATTACTTGCAGCATCTATTTCTAATACATCGTTAATTCTACCTTCTGTAATTCCTTTACAATTATCACACTCATTGCAAGGTTCACCATTAGTCGAATGTTCACAGTTTATAGCTTTTGCAAAAATTTTAGCGGCACTGGTTTTCCCTGTTCCTCTAGGGCCAGTAAAGAGATAAGCATGTGATACTTTTTGTTGCATAATGGCATGTTTTAACGTTTGTGTGATAATGCCTTGACCAACTAAATCATCGAAAGTTTGTGGTCGCCACTCACGATACAATGCTTGATATGCCACATCAACACTCCTCTCTATTTTCAATCTTCTCTATTATATGTTAAAAGTTCAAAAATTTCTAGCCATGTCTTACACAATCCCTTACCAAATAAATCATTCTTTCGCCCGATTGTCGCGTTTTTTTATCTATGGTAAACTTATCTAAATCGAGTCACAAAAATGAAAGTAGGGATAATAATGGGATTAATAAAAGCTGCAGTTAACTCTGTTGGCGGTGGATTGGCCGACCAATGGTTAGAAGTCATTGAACCATATAATTTAAGTGATGACACTGTCATGACAACTGGGGTACCAGTCAGAAAAGATAGTAAACGTCAAGGAAATAAAAAAGGAACAGAAGGATTTATTACAGACGGTTCCGTTGTTTATGTTTACCCAAATACTATGATGTTATTAGTTGATGGTGGTAAAATCATCGACTTCACAGCTGAAGAAGGTTATTACACTGTCAACAACGCCAGTGCCCCTTCTATGTTTACTGGTAATTTAAAAGGAGCCATTGAAGAATCATTTAATCGGTTTAAATTTGGTGGTCTGCCTCCACAAACACAACAAGTTATTTACATTAACTTACAAGAAATTAAAGGCATTAAATTTGGCACACCAAGTCCTTTAAATTATTTTGATAATTTCTATAATGCAGAATTATTTTTACGTGCTCATGGAACCTATTCTGTCAAAGTCGTTGACCCAATTCTCTTTTATAAAAATGTCTTACCAAAAAATAAAAATCATGTCACCATCTCAGAAATCAATGACCAATTTTTATCTGAATTTTTATCTGCCTTCCAAACATCTATTAATCAAATGTCTATGATGGGTGAACGGATTTCATACGTTCCATCTAAAAGTATGGAATTAAGTAAATTTATGTCCTCTGCCCTAGATGAAGAATGGACAAATCTTCGCGGAATGGAAATTGTTAGTGTTGGGGTTGCAAGCATTTCTTACACAGATGACTCTCAAGAACTAATTAATATGAGAAATAAAGGTGCTATGCTTTCTGATGCATCAATTCGTGAAGGGTTTGTACAAGGTTCTGTTGCGCAAGGTTTACAAGATGCTGGTAGTAATCCTAACGGTAGCGTCAATGGCTTTATGGGTGTCGGAATGGGAATGAATGCAACGGGTGATTATTTAAGCCAAAGTTCTAAAGGAAACCAAGAACAAATGCAACAGCAACAGGCCAAACAAACAAATAATGACACTTGGACATGTCCAAACGATCAAACAGAAAATACTGGAAAATTCTGTTCAGAGTGCGGACAGTCAAAACCTGCACCACAAACGTCTGGTATTCAAATGAAATGCGCTAACTGTCATAACGTTGTCACCATCACCAATCAAATGCCAAAATTCTGTCCAGAGTGTGGGGCACCTTTCCAAGGATTGCCTTTATAAATTTAGAAATGAGGTGGTCCAATGTCCGATGTGCTTTCACATAAATGCCCAAATTGTGATGGGCCCTTACTCTTTGACCCTAGCAATCAAACCTTTCATTGTGAATATTGTTTAAGTGTTTTTAATGAGGGTGATTTAGATTCAACAGAACAAAAAGAATCTGCTGAAAACCTTGACCAAACGAGCCAAGAGATGTTCAACCTTTATGATTGTCCGTCTTGCGGAGCAGAAATCGTGACCGATGATACAACTGCGGCGACATTTTGCTATTACTGTCATAATCCTGTTTTGTTAAAAGACCGTGTTTCTGGTGAGTTTTTACCTAATAATATTTTACCTTTTAAAATTTCCAAAGATGAAGCAAAGGAACAATTTCTATCTTGGGCAAAATCCAAAAAATTTATACCAAAAGACTTTTTTGATGAATCCCAAATAGAAAAAATTACCGGTATTTACTTTCCTTATTGGAAGACTGATGCAACGACAAAAGGGCGCGTTAATGCGACAGGAACTAAAATTACCGTTTGGCGCGTTGGTGATACCGAGTACACTCGAACGAGAAAATATAAACTAACCCGTGGTGGAACCATTCATTTTAGAGATTTAATCAAAAATGCTCTTCAAAAAAATACCAAACAGCTCATGATTGAATCGGTTCAACCGTTTCCTTTAACTGATGTCACAAATTTTGACTCCAAATATTTATCAGGCTTTCAAGCAGAAAAACGAGATATTGAGTTTTCTTCATTAGAACCCTCTCTAGTTGGAGAACTTTCTCACTATACTCAAACTATTTTAGAAAATGAAATGCAAGGATTTACAACTCTATCGACCAATCATCACGAAAGTCACGTATTAAGTCAATCGAATAAATATTTGTTATTACCTGTTTGGGTTGTAACCTATCAGTCTGAGACAAGTGATGAACCATTTTATTATGCGATGAACGGTGTCACTGGAAAAACAAGTGGGAAGTTGCCAATTAATAAACCAAAATTAATCGGGACTTCTGTTGCATTAGGTATTTTAGTAACCACACTTATCCTAGTTGGGGGGTATTTGCTATTTTAAAAAAATATAACTCACTCATTAGTTTCACCATTATTATACTATTTAGTCTATTTAGCTTTTCTATTTATACAGTAGCAGAAACGTCAGAACGAGTATTTGATCAAGCTAATTTATTGTCAGCTGATGAAAAAAATTCCCTTGAACAAGCTATCAATGAATTCAAAGAAAAAAATAATCAAGATTTTGTTTTTGTCTCAACAGAAAATACTGATGGAAAAACACCGGAAGAATATGCTGATGATTTCTATGATAATAATGGTTTTGGACTCGGTAATGATAAAAGTGGCATGCTTTTTTTAATTGATATGGAACATCGAAAATTTCATATTTCGACAACAGGAAGTATGATAGATATTTTAAATGACAATCGTATCAATCAAATTGTAAACAGTAGCACTGAAGATATGAAAGATGGTCGCTATTATGATGTCATTAAATATGTCTTAACTGCTTCAAGTGGCTACATTAAAGATGGTCCAGCTGCTAACACACATCGTGTTGCACGAGATAACTCAAAAGCATTTTCAATATTGACAATCATAATTGCCAGTATCGCAGGTATTGGTTCAGCTATTGGTTTTTATGTGTATATCTCTAGAAATTATTTGTTAAAAAAAGCGACTTATCATTACCCCTATTATGAAATGAGTTCACTTGATTTAACAGAATCTCGCACATCAAAAGTATTTGATATTACGACAACTAGACATATTCCCAAACCGCCTCCAAGTAGTGGGTCCAGTACTCATATGGGAAGCAGCGGAACAAGCCACGGCGGTGGTGGCGGAAGCTTCTAAAAAATGCTACAGACAATTTGTTTTTGTCTATAGCATTTTTTTGAGTTGTAATGATTGCTTTATTTTTGAACAATCGATACTCTTAACTAAAGGAGGGAACTTATGAAATGCTTAATTAAAGAAAGAATGATTCAACATATTCCGGTTTTAGAAGTTGTGCCTGAGACTCATCAATATGATCCACTTCCATGTGTTGTTTTTTATCATGGCTGGCAAACATCAAAAGAATTGGCCTTAACACCTGCTAGAAAAATAGCTCAGTTAACTAACCGTGTGATTGTTCCGGATGCCATGTTTCATGGAACGAGACGCGTTGAAAATCGATCTGTCATCCCTTCTTTTGCTTTTTGGTCTAGTATCCAACATAACCTTATTGAGTTTAATTTAATCAAAGAATATCTTTACAACAAAAAATTTATTTTAGACAACCAAATTGCTGTTGGTGGCTTTTCAATGGGTGGAATGACGAGTGCGGGTCTTCTAACAAAACATCCTGATATTACAGCTGCTGCAATTTTAATGGGCACTCCCAATTATCAAGGGTTTATTGACCGATTGATTTCTTATAGTAAAGAAAAACAACTCACGTTACCCATTGATTTAGAAGATAGTTTATCTTGGACATCATCTTACGACCTCAATAAACAACCTGAAAAAATAAATAGCCGACCACTTTATTTTTGGCATGGAACAAAAGATGTCAAAATCCCTTATTCAGCTAGTCATGATTTTTATAACACGTACAAACATGACGATTTTGGTAAAAATATGGTATTTGAAACAGGCATAGATGAACCACATATCTTAACTATTCCGACAATGGAGAATATGGCAAACTTTCTAAATAACCAGTTTTATCATTAAAACTTACTAGTAATCTCTTCAATATTTTTTATCATTACAGAGATTGTTCCATCAGGATTGTTGATAAACTCAACCATATTAGCATCATTAAACACGTCACTTGGAATAGACAATTCAATGCCATTAGCTAATTTAAATTTTTGTTTGCTGTATTTTTTTTCATATTTCACAATATTTTCTGGAATATCCTCAGTAAATTTTGTTTTTCCAATCATTTCTTGGTATTCTTCTTTTGCAGAAATATTATCTTTAAATACAACGTCAGCTACTTTTTGTGTGTCAATAATGCCATCTGATTCAATGCTTTCAAAAATTGCCTGTTGTGCTTGGCTCATACTCACATACTCTTCTTCATTATAACGTTTTGCAACTTGTTTCACTGCTTTTTTCACAATATTTAATTTCTCACTAACTGTCGGTAGTGGGTCAAGTTGCAACAAACGTTCTGTAAAATAGTAGCGTTTTTCTCCTTCAAACATATAGCGTTTTTCTATAACTTTTGTAGATAAATCTGCTAAATTTATCATAAAACATTCATCAATTTTTTGTGTGACAGCAGGAAAAACAGTCCGATTTAAAATAATGTTATTTTGCATCACATCATCTACATAAGTCACATGATGTGTAAATTGAGGTTTATAATTAAATTTAATCACGACTAAATAATGATTTTCTTCTATATCATCTTTTGTTTCTAAAAATAAAACATCTCCACTAGGTGCATCTTCACTAATAGCCAAGACATCAAACATTTTTTGAGAAATGTCTTGTGTTGCTTTTATAAAGTCAGTTTCTATCTCTTGCACAAAAGGAACAATATCATTATCTGCTGATAGAATGCCATGCTTATACTCTCCTTTATCCAATCGTTTTAACACTGTTTCCATATATTGACTCACATGAAAATCACGTAAATCAAGTTCTGCTTGTGAACAGATTAATTGTCCAGAATCTTTATCAATAATGTGTAAAATCGCTTTTAGTATTTCCATATTATTCTCCTTTAAACAAGAAAAAGAGAAGGGAATTAATCCTTCTCAGTTTTTTTTGTCTCATTTTTCTTAGTTGTCATGCCTTTTTCTTGTTTGATTTCATCACTTAAATCTAATATAAGTTGAGCTAAATCATCCTTAATTTGAGGGTGTTTTAACCCATACTCAATACTTGTTTTCATGTAACCAAACTTATCTCCAACGTCATAACGAGTTCCTGTAAAATTATGGGCAAACACACGTTGCGTTTTATTTAATGTATCAATCGCATCTGTTAATTGAATTTCCCCACCAGCACCTGGTTTTTGTTCTTCTAACACATGGAAAATTTCAGGTGTTAGAAGATAACGACCAATAATAGCCATGTTACTTGGTGCTTTTTCAACAGGTGGTTTTTCAACAAAATTTTTGACATTAAACAAGTTTTTAGCTACTTCACCACCAGGATTGATAATGCCATACTTAGACACATCTTCTTTTGGTACTTCCATGACAGCGATAGTAGAAGCATGTGTTTCATCATAATCGTTGATTAATTGCTTCGTTAATGGAATGTTATCTTCCATAATATCATCACCAAGCATCACAACAAATGGCTCATTCCCAACAAACGATTTTGCCTGTAACACTGCATGTCCCAAACCAAGAGGATGAGATTGACGAATAAAATGTAAGTTTAATCCAGTGGTTTCTTCTACTAATTCTAATAATTCTAACTTACCTTTTTCTTTTAAATTTGTTTCAAGTTCTAAGTTAGAATCAAAATGATCTTCGATTGGACGTTTTGCTTTTCCGGTAACAATCAAAATATCTTCAATTCCTGATGCAAGTGCTTCTTCAACAATAAATTGAATTGTTGGTTTATCAACGATTGGTAACATTTCTTTAGCCATTGCTTTTGTTGCGGGTAAAAAACGTGTTCCTAATCCTGCAGCTGGAATAACTGCTTTTTTTACTTTAGACATGTTTGTTAATCTCCTTTTATAATTCCTGTTCAGATTTATGTTCTCTGAGCATAATATTTTTTACTGTTGTTGGGACATCAGTATGATTATAGATAACATCATAAATCGCTTCTGTAATCGGCATTTCAATATTTCTTTCTTGAGCCAATTCATAGGCTGCTTTAGTTGTATAAACACCTTCGACTATCATTCCCATATTATTTAATACGTCATCTAATGAATTACCTTTTCCAAGTAAATACCCTGCTCTAAAATTGCGTGAATGCTCACTTGCACATGTTACGGCTAAATCTCCTACACCACTTAAACCGATAAATGTTAAAGGATTAGCACCCATCGCAACGCCTAAACGACTAATTTCAGCTAGTCCACGAGTCATAATAGCCGCTCGAGCATTATCTCCATAACCTAATCCATGTAAAGCGCCTGAACCAAGTGCAATAATATTTTTTAAAGCCGCACCCATTTCTACCCCAATCACGTCACTATTAGTGTATACTCTAAAATAATCATTTGAAAATAGGCGTTGTACATACTCAGCCGCTTGCATTGAACTTGATGCTGCTGTAATGGTTGTCACGTCTTTGACTGCCACTTCTTCTGCATGACTTGGTCCAGATAATACCACAATAGCTTGTCTATGGCTTGAATCAATTTCTTCTTCTAGTACTTCTGTAATACGTTTATGACTATCTTGTTCTAATCCTTTACTAGCATGAATCACAATTGGTTGATTCTCACAAACTTTATTAAATTCTTTCGATACCTCACGCATCGCTTTTGTTGGTACAACAAACAACACCGCATCAGCATCTTTGATACATTCTTTTAAATCAATCGTCCCTACTAATTTAGTCGGTAACGTAATTTCTTTTAAATAATGAGCATTGGTATGATGGTGATTTATTTCATTAATTTGAGTTTCTTTATTTCCCCAAATCGTCACATCATGACCATTTTCAACGAGTACCATCGCTAAAGCAGTGCCCCAAGAGCCTGCTCCTAAAACAGCAATTTTTTGTTTCATAGAATTAAATTTCTCCTTTTAAAAAACATTGTACACTTATTTTATCATAGGTTACTAAAAGAAGTAAGACGCGAGACGTTTTCGCCACACATCTTACTTCTTATTTAATACTATATGATCGATTATAGTATGGTAATTCTTTATTTTTACGTCGAATAACGATTAAAACAAGTGCGCCTATGAATAACACGGCTGAAAGAATTTGAGATACTCTTAATCCTCCAAAAAACATCAAGCTATCTGTTCTCATCCCTTCAATAAAGAATCGGCCAAATGAGTACCATAAAACATAGGTTAACGCAATCTCACCTTGTTTGAAAAATTGATTTTTCCTTCTTAATAACACAATGACGATAAACCCAATCAAATTCCATGTACTTTCATATAAAAAAGTTGGTTGTCTATACGAGCCATCAATGTACATATTTTCAATAATAAAATTAGGCAAATGTAATGTCATTAAAAAAGCTTTTGTTGTTATTTCACCAAACGCTTCATGATTCATAAAGTTTCCCCATCTACCAATGGCTTGTGCTAATAAGACACTTGGTGCTGCGACATCTAAAAACGTCCACGTATTAATAAAATGGTGACGTGTATAAAAATACAATACCAATCCACCTGCTATCAACCCACCATAAATAGCTAAACCACCATTTCTTATGGCCAATATTTCAGCTGGATGTTGCGCATAGTATTCCCATTCAAATATGACATAATACAACCTAGCTCCAATAATCGAAATAGGAAGTGCCCATAACATCATATCCACAACATCATTTTCTTTTAGCCCAACACGAATAGATTCTCTAGTAGCAAGCCATGACACTAACACTATACCAGACACAATAATAATCGCATACCACTGAATCCCTACACCAAAAATATGAAAAGCTGTCGGATTAATTGCTGCTATCATTTATCAAGCTCCTTGTCATTCTCTGAATTTTCAGCAATCAGTTGTGCTAAATTATTTTCAAATTTTTTCGTTGCATCATATCCCATTGTTTTTGCTCTAAAGTTCATCGCAGCAACTTCAATAATTGTGGCAACGTTTCTACCATTAGACACTGGAATGGTAATTTTCGGTACAGGAACATGTGCTAAATCAATTGACTCGGTACCTGAACCTAATCTGTCAAAGGTATTATCAACACTCCAATCTTGAAGATTAACCACAAGAGAAATATGAGCGTGATTTCTAACCGCACTTGCACCAAATAAATTCATCACGTCGATAATCCCAACACCACGAATTTCCATTAAATGCTCCAAAATTTTTGGTGCTTCTCCAATAACAGTTCGCTCGTCTTGACGGTAAATATCAACACGATCATCAGCAATCAAACGATGACCTTTTTTGATTAGCTCTAAACCTGTTTCACTTTTACCAATGCCACTGCTACCTTGTATCAACACACCTAAACCATATACTTCTACTAATACACCGTGAATAGAAACACGCTCAGCTAACTGGCTTTCCAAAAAGTTTGAAATCATACCAGATAAACGAGAAGTAGAAATAGTGGATTGTATGATTGGTATTTCTTGTTTGTTTGCCGCCTTAACTAATTCTTCTGGCACAGACAACCCTCTAGCAATCACAAAACAAGGTGTATCTTCATTACATAACTTTTTAAAAATCATTGTTTTTTCAGCTGTTGTCATTTTTTCGATAAACGTAATTTCTTTCATACCTAACACTTGGATTCGATCATATGGGTAATAGTTAAAATACCCCGTCAATTCTAGCCCTGGTCGTGAAATTTCACTTGAGGCAACGGTACGATTTAAAAATTCATCGCCTGAATAGACATCCAAATGTAGTTGATTAACAATATCTTTGATTTGAACCATTTTTTCACTTCCTTACTTTAAATACTCATCTTATCTATTCTAACATTTAATGTCCCAAGTGACTATCTTTTGAT
Organism: Vagococcus bubulae; assembly: GCF_003950315.1. Taxonomy (GTDB): domain Bacteria; phylum Bacillota; class Bacilli; order Lactobacillales; family Vagococcaceae; genus Vagococcus; species Vagococcus bubulae. The sequence continues at coordinate 49,841 of NZ_NGJT01000004.1, read as the reverse complement.
ACCGTTTTACTTTTCAGATGATTTATTTTTTTTATTAATAAATGGTTCTTCTTCAATTTTCATTTTAGCTGCCAGTAAAATTTTAGATACCGCTTCATTAATAATAAAACCAATCGCTATGGCACCACCCACTAAGCAAGCCTGAAATCCGTAATGTAACGCGACTTCATAATGTTTTTCCGTTAAATTATTAAAGGTTTTAAATAATAAACCTCCAGGCACAATCGGCATAATTCCAGGCATATTAAATACTAAACTGGAAACATTTTTCCACTTACTCAAAATATTTGAAAAAAAGACTAATGCTAGTAAGGCAATTAATGAGGATATCGCTTCACTAAAAGACAATTTTGTACATAGATAATATATAAACCAAGTGAGCATACCTGAGAGTCCACATAGTAAGGTATAACTTTTTTCAATATTATAAAGAATCGCTATGGCACAACCAGCGATAAAACTAAAAAATAATTTTATTATCATCAAACCACTCCTTACAAAACACTAGAAAAAATGATAGCTACCGGTAATCCCAACATTAACGCTGTACTAAAAGCATCCATCGATTGAATCATTCCTGTTAAATAATCCCCATCCATCATTGCCCTGATGGCATTGACAAACGTGGTTCCAGGTAATAATGGCATAATGCAACTAAATAAAATAGAATACGGTTCGCTCACCACATGTACTTTAACTAGGCATACAATAAAAAAACAAATAATAGTTGAATAAGACAGAATAGAAAAGATATTTATTTTTGTTGTTTCTTTTATTTTTAAATATGACCAATAACCAATGATTCCTAGAAAAAATGTTGTGAAAAAATTCCAATTTAAGCCATTCATAATGACATTCATCCCACCACAGACAAGTGCTGCGCTAATGATTCGTGTTTTTTCAGGAAAAGAATAGTTTTTTTGATTAATGACTCTTAACTCATTTAAAAAACTCTGAGTATCCATTTTATTAGCTAAAAAATCATCCAATACGCGTTCAACTCTCAGTATTTTTTCAAAATTATATCCCGATTTTTCTACGGGAATCATTTTCACTGTGTTATCATGTCGATTTATAATAACAAAGCTCGTTTCTGCATTAAAGGTTGATAACTCATTATTTTCTATATTTAAATGATTAATAATCTTATGTATATTGGCATTAATCATATCACTTGTCGCATTACTTTCTTGTAAAATCTTTCCATATAACAAACACACTTGTACAATATCATCAAAATTAGGTTGAGAATCCATCTTCATTTCCTTCTTTCCTACAATGTATCCCATTTACTATAACGAAAAAAAATTCCTATTATACAGACATAATAGGAATAAAACGTGATTTTTTATTTAATTCGTTTTAATGCATGGTCTTTAGCCAAAAAGAAAGGACGATAATAAGCTACCGTATCCGTCATTGGTAAAACTTCTTCAGGTAAGTGGATATTTAACTGCTTTTCAATAAATTTTCTACGAAGCATAAAAACATGATGCAAATCAGGATAATTATCTTTTATCTCTTTTCTTAATCTTTCATCGGCTAATGCAATCCCACTTTCACAACTTGTGCCAGCATATCCTGAGATTGATGGAATAATATCTAGTTGAAACATCATACCACTTTTTAATGTAATCTCTGAGTTAGGATAGATTGGGGATGATAACCATTCCTCATCTGCAAATAAGTGACCAGGATTTAATTGCCATCCATAGTTTTCTTTTGGTAAAATACCTTCTATCATTTTGTACATTTCTTGACCTGTCTTACCTATTTTTATACTTTCAAGCCACGTTGCCACTGCATTAAAATACGGTTTAGCTAATTTATCTAAATAATCTTCCTGGCCTTTTGGTAACTGAGCTGAATTTTTAACAGCATAACCTGCTCTTGATGTTAAACCTCCTTTGTATCCCACTGTCATAGAAACGGGATCTCCAAGTGACACCTTTTTATCTGTCGGATACATATTTGCTTTTTCAAATCTTTCACCTGTCGCCACAATCGTAACCACACTTCTAGGCTGTCCCATTTCTTGCATGACATCACCTATTTTCATTTCAGAAAGACCAACATCAAATAATTCTAATCCTTTAGACATACTTTGACTGGATAATTGAGCCCAAAACTCATAGTGAGCTATTTCATTACTATTATTCTTAACTCTCGCTCCATTATCACTGCTGATGAACAATCCTGTTTGATTAGAAAGATGTTTTTCACCTACTACTTCTTTTAATCCTTGTATTAAAAAATTAGGTAAATCAAACAGATTATTATTATCACAATAGTGACTAGTAAATAATTTCCAACCAACTACCCCTACTCTCATTGAATCTGTTAAGCCAGCTTCTCTAAAGTAATCTGAGATAGGTCGATCATCTTCCATTGGTTGATTAGCTAAAGATAAATGTGGCATGTGAATGCCTATTGCTTTAATACGAGATTTAGGTACCTTATTTATGTTTTCGTTACCAAGTATTAAATAAGCTTTACCAGTCTTATGCAAGACAAGCATACCTTCTTCAAAACGCGTCACAAAGCCTGTTAAATACTCAAAATTTCCACCATGTTCTAAATCACCATAAATAACTAGTGCATCTAATTTTCCCTGTTCCATTCGATTCATCACTTTTTTTAATCGTTGATTCATTGTGTCATCAGTTAAAGCAATTGGTTTTAATTCTCTATCAACAACTAATTCATCTATATTAGATAAACATATATCATTCACTTTTATTACCTCCATTACATTTCATTCATAATCATAGTTTAGCTAAATTTAGCGAGAAATTTATGATAAAACTTTGATTTAAAACGAAGTAATAAACACTATTTGACCTAAGATATCATGTTATCGATAGTATTTTTATGGTATATTTATTAAAAAGGAGTGGTAATATGAGTGACAAACAAAAGAAAAGACGCGATATTAGCAACGATGACATTAATTATATGATATTAGGCATCTCATTAGGACCATCATTTGGCTTATTATTAGGATTATTAATCGATAATCTTGCACTAGGATTCTCATTCGGGATATTAATGGGTGTAGGGATTGGAGGTATTATTCAATATCTTAATGAATCAAAAACGCAAGAGTAGTTTTTTAACTCTTGCGTTTTTAGATTTAGTTATAAAAAAAGAACCCTATTTTCATAGAGTTCTTTATCGGTTAATAATGACTTATTAACGACGGATTTCTTTAATTCTTGCTGCTTTACCATGTAATGCACGGATGTAATAAAGTTTCGCACGACGAACTTTACCATAACGGATTACTTCGATTTGAGCAACACGCGGTGTATGGATTGGGAAAGTACGTTCCACACCAACACCATTAGAAATTTTACGTACAGTGTAAGTTTCGCTAATTCCAGCTCCACGGCGTTTGATTACAACACCTTCAAATAACTGGATACGTTCACGAGTACCCTCAACAACTTTAGCATGTACACGTACAGTGTCACCTGGTCTAAAAGCTGGGATATCAGAGCGTAATTGTTCTTTTGTAATTTCTTCTATTAATGGATTCATGTCCACATTCTCCTTATTCTAAACATTCATATGCATCTTACACAGCGGAATGTTGTGATAGATGAGCCATTTGACTCACTAAATTATAATAGCATAATTACTCTTTTCAGTAAAGAGGCTAAATACTTTTTTCTTCCTTTTTCACTTCTTCTAGTAATCTTTCCATCTCTTTTGTTAACTCAATACTTTCTAACATATCAGGTCGTCTTAAATAGGTTCTTCTAAGCGATTCTTTTAACTGCCATTCCTCAATTAATTTATGATTTCCATTAGTTAATACGTGAGGGACTTCCATTCCTTCATAATTAGCCGGACGTGTGTATTGTGGGTGCTCTAAAAGACCTGTTGAATGAGAATCTGTCTTAGCAGATTCGTCATTTCCTAAAACTTCTGGTAATAATCTCACCGTTGCATCAATCATTACCATTGCCCCAAGCTCTCCACCTGTTAACACATAATCTCCTAATGACACTTCATCTGTTACTAAAGAGCGAATTCTTTCATCATACCCTTCGTAATGTCCACAAATAAATACTAAATGATCTTCTTTTGAAAATTCTTCTGCCATCTCTTGATTAAATCGTTTGCCTGCTGGATCAAGTAAAATCACACGTGGTTTAGTTTGTGCATCTTCTTCAATAAATGTAAGAGCATCATGGATGGGTTGAACTTTCAACAACATTCCAGCTCCCCCACCATATGGGTAATCATCTACTTGTTGGTGTTTATTTGTCGAAAACTCTCTAAAATTTCTTACATGAACCTCAAGCAACTCTTTAGTGATGGCTTTCCCTAAAATAGATTCAGTTAGCGGGCCTTCAAACATTTTTGGAAAAAGAGTTAATACATCAATTCTCATCGTCAATCAACCCTTCTGGAATGTCAACAGTTACTTTTTGTTCATCCACATTCACATCTAAAACAACTGATTCAATATATGGTAATAAGATATCTTTTTTTCCATGTTCTTTAGATTTAACTACCCACACATCATTGGCTCCAGGAGATAAAATTTCTTTAATTGTACCAAGCAACTCTCCCGTTTCATCTACTACTTCACAGCCGATAATTTCATGATAGTAAAAAGCATTTTCTTCTAATTGACCAACTTCATTTTTTTTAACTTTTAAAATGCCATCACGATATTTTTCAACATCATTAATATTCGGATGACCCTCAAAACTAACAATATCAAAGTTTTTATGTTTTCTGTGAGATTTTATCGTTAACTCAACCATGTCTTTTCCATCTTGAAAAAAGTATAATATATTCCCTTTTTTATAGCGTTTTTCAGGAAAATCAGTTTGAGAAATCACTCGAACTTCTCCTTTAATTCCTTGCGTGTTAACAATTTTTCCAACATTTAAATACTCTGTCACCTTTATTCCCTCATTTCACATATTTCATTTTATTATTGTAACATTTTGGTTAAACCAAAGCGAAACATTTTAAAAAGCATTGGCACAATCACCCAATGCTTTTTCTGTTTATCTATTTATCTAATACCTGTAATGACTCAATCGAATCACCAGGAACTTGTGGTGGGATAGAAAATGTCAACGCTGGTGTTTTCGTTAATGTAAACTCTACTGATACACCATGCTTCATTTTTTCTTTATTTTTAGTATTATTAAATACTTTTTTATCTACATTTAAAACAACACCATTAGAATCAAGAACATCATGAATAGAGTCTGGGTCGCACACGACATCAACTGATTCAAACGACAAAATAACCGTATCATTATCAACAACTGGATCTGTTGTCAATCGGCCTTCAAAAATAGGACTACTTTCTTGGCTTGACTCACTTACTGTTGATGAAGCAATCTCGCCAGTTCTTTTAGTAGTTTGTCCTGCACTTGCTGTAGTACCTACTCCAGATGAACACCCCGAGATAACAAAAACACTACTGATTAGCATGCTACTTACGACTATTTTTTTCATTTTACCCTCCCATAATAAACTGACCTCTACAATATAATTCTATAGTATATGAAAAGTATATCTTTTTTAATAATAAAATATGAATTTTGTGTTAATTTATTCTTTTAATAATTTATGAACTATTTTCCGAATAATATAAAAAGTTGGTATCGATAATAACATTAACGGTATATACACCATAGCCAATTGAATAGTATAAATACTTACCAATGAAAAAATTTTATCAAAAAATGTAAAAATACACAAGAATAATAGGAATAAAATACTTAAAAGTCCTATAATCTTTTTAGTTAATGGTTTAGCTATCTCCCTTAAGACAATGAATCCTATAAAACCTGTTAATAAAACAGTCACAGTAGATTTTTGCTCATATGACCACCCTAGCAGATTGCCGAACACTTCAATGAACAGGGTCATAATCACGACTGTTAACCCACTGGCTAAAGGCGGTTCAAATACATTCTTCAAAAAAGTTCCTTTGATTGGTTGTGTATTTGGTCTAAGAGCTAAAAAGAAAGAGGGAATACCCACTGTAAGAGCATTAATCGGACTTAACTGAATGGGTTGAAATGGATACGGCGAACTAATAAAAATATAAATCGCAGCTAAAAACAAAGAATAAACCGTTTTTGTTAAGTAAAGAGAAGACACTCGTTGAATATTATTAATGACCTGTCTACCCTCTAATACAACATCTATCATAGAGTCGAAATTAGAATCTAGTAAAACAAAATCAGCAATTCCTTTAGCAGCATCACTTCCGTTAGCCATAACAATACTGCAATCTGCCTGCTTCAAAGCTAAAATATCATTGACTCCATCACCTGTCATCCCAACAACATGCTCTTGTTCTTGTAAGGCCATCACTAATTTTTTCTTTTGTTCAGGAGATACTCGGCCGAATATTCGATGTTTTTTAACAATCTCTGGGATGTCATCATCTGATAGTTTACTCATATCAATTGATTCTTCATCATGTGATACGCCAGATCGTTTAGCTATCTGTGTGACCGTTTCAGGATGGTCTCCAGATATGATGCATATATCTACTTTCTCCTGTTTAAAATACTCAAGCGTTTGAGGTGCTTCTGGTCTAATTTCATCTTCAAGATAAATAAACCCTAATAATTCTAATTGTCTTGGTAATGTTTGAGCTATTTCCACATCACAGCTTTTAGCAACTGCAATAATTCGTAACCCTTTTTCAAAAGCCAATCCCATTTTTTTAGTTTGTTCTTCAGAAAAACCATCAAATAAGTACTCCGGTGCGCCCATAAAATAGGTATCATTATCTTTAAACGTAATGGCACTCCACTTTCTTGCAGAGGAGAAAGGAATTTGTTTCACTGGCTTAAATTGTGTCACATCACTTTGGTCAAAATAATACATTAAGGCTAGTCCTGTTGCATTATCTTCATTCAATCCTTTAACGATAGAGCCAACTAAAATAGAAAACGTCTCATCCGTTAAATCAGTGGTATCAACTGTATCAAACTCAACAACTTTTAATTGCCCACTTGTTAACGTGCCGGTTTTATCTAAACAAAGAACATCTACTCGAGCTAACGTTTCAATTGCTCCCATCGTTTGAACCAATACTTGCCTACGACTTAATTTAATCACACCAACTGCTAATGCAACGGTTGTTAGTAAGATAAGCCCTTCTGGAATCATCCCCATAATGGCTGCTGTACTACCTAAAATCGCTTCATTTAGTTGTGTTCCACTTGTTAAACTTGTAATCATTAAGATGGCTCCGATAGGAATAATAACCATTGTCAGCAAGCGAATTAGACGATTCATTAACATGATTAATTCACTATAAATGCCCTTAGTCTGTTTAGCTTCCATACTAAGTTTATAGCTGTAACTATCTTTCCCAACATGCGTTGCTTGCATCAATCCACTGCCACTTACAATATAACTTCCAGAGTAAACTGATGAACCAACAGTTTTTATGACAGGATCAGACTCACCTGTTAATTGCGATTCGTCACATTCCATTCCCTCTGTATCTAATATTGTTCCGTCCACCACAACTTGTTGCCCTCGTTTAATCGTAATCAAATCATCTTTCACCACTTCATTTTGTGGAATCTCAAACGTTTGATAGTTTCTTGTCACTGTAACTTTTGACTCACTCAGTAAACTCAATCGATCAATATTATTCTTCGCTTTAATTTCTTGGTACACACCAACCAAGGTGTTTGATACAATGACACCCAGAAAAAGTAAATTTTTATAACTTCCAGTATAAATAATAAAGCCAGCTATCACTAAATTTATAAAATTAAATAGCGTAAAACTATTTTCAAATAAGATTTGCTTGAATGACCGAGTTGTTTTTGGTATGGCTTGATTCACTTCACCTCTAGCCATTCTATTCAATACTTCTTCATCTGTAAGACCCGGATAGGATTTTTTTTCTGACATAGTATCCTCCCCCTAAAACCTTTTTTATACTATAAGGATACCATTTATTAAAAAATCTGTCTGTTTGTTAGGCTATTTCTTTTATTATTTAAAGATATTTAAAAAAAGAGATGATTTCTCATCTCTTTTCGACTATTTATTCATAATAATTTGTGTAATACGTTGGATACAGAAAGAGATACCATCAGTTGCAGCGTCTTGTTTCACTTCTGACACATCAAAGGCTTCACTATCCACTTTAGCATTTTCGGCATCAATCGAATCAATCATTTCTTGACATCCTTCAACGTATTCTTGGAATGCTTTTTCTAATTTTTTATGAATTCCTAAAACTTTCACAGGTGCTTTTAAATGAGTTAATGAGTTTTCCATTACTCTGTACTCTTCTGTACCACTTGTAAATTGACTCTTAATTTCTGTTAGTTGTTCAACTGTTAAATCGGATAGTTTGTCCTCATCAATCGCTGTACGAATAATTTCGTATGACGGATTCATTTTTTCTCCCACTTTTTCAGATTCCGTTACAATGGCATTAATAACTTGTAAATATTGCCCTATATTTGGTTTTTTCAACGTAATTCCCCTCTTTCAATCATTCTCGTTTATTTTACCTTTTTTTAAACAAAATTTAAAGGATAAGTTGCGATATTTTTTCTAAAAAAAGCAACACATTAACTTCAATATTATAGATATACCTTTAGTTTGTCAACAAAAACAAAAAAACTATCCAAAAGAGATTGGATAGTTTTAACACCCTATTTATAGAGGGTTTTTCTTTGAACCCATTTCACACATTCTACAATTGGTAAAATAGCAAATGATCCAATAAATACAGCTAACCATTGATGTCCATCTAAATGAGCTACTTTAAATAGGTCATTAAATCCTGGTACAACAATTGTTACTGCTAGTAAGACAAATGAAAGTAAAATCGCATAATTAAAGATTTTATTTCTAAATGGTCCCACTTTGAATAATGATTCATGAACAGATTTTACGTTAAACGCATGGATTAACTGAATTAACCCTAGTGTTGCATAAGCCATGGTTAATGCATCAGCATGGATTTCACCATAATTTGTATGAACTGGGTTATTAATAGCATACATATACACACCTAATGTTAATCCAGCTTCTAAAATCCCTTGATAGATAATACTACTCATGACACCACCTGAGAAGAAATCAGAATCACGTCCACGAGGTTTGTGTTTCATAATACCTTTTTCAGCAGGTTCTAACCCTAATGCAATCGCAGGGAATGTATCAGTTACTACGTTAATCCATAATAAATGGACCGGTAATAAGGTATCCCAACCAACCATTGTGGCAATAAATAAGGTTAATACTTCCCCTAAATTTGCAGCAAGTAAGTATTGAACGGTTTTTTGAATATTAGAGAATACTTTACGGCCTTCTTCAACGGCAACGATAATAGTAGAGAAGTTATCATCAGCTAGGACCATATCACTTGCCCCTTTAGAAACTTCAGTACCAGTAATTCCCATACCTATACCAATATCAGCTGTTTTAAGTGCTGGTGCATCATTGACACCATCACCTGTCATCGCAACCACTTTTCCATCTTTTTGCCATGCTTTAACAATACGAACTTTGTGTTCTGGAGATACCCTAGCATAAACAGAGTATTGTTCAATTGAATTAGCTAGTTGTTCATCTGACATATCATTTAATTCGCCACCAGTAATAACAGCATCATGTTGCCCTTCCTTTAAAATACCAAGACGTACTGCAATCGCTTCTGCTGTATCTTTATGGTCACCCGTAATCATAATTGGACGAATACCTGCTTCTTTTGCTACACGTACTGCTTCTGCTGCTTCTTTACGTTCAGGGTCAATCATTCCAACTAAACCAGAGAAAATTAAATCTTTTTCAACATTTTCACTAGTTAATTCACTTGGAATCTCATCTACTATTTTATAAGCCATTGCTAGAACACGTAACGCTTGTGTCGCTAATTGTTTATTTGTTTTTAAAATCAACTCTTCTTCTGACTTATCCATTGGTTTGATTTCGCCATTAACATCATAGTTTGTACAACGTTTTAATAATTCATCTGGTGCTCCTTTAACAGCAACAAAGAAACGACCATCTGATAACTTATGGAATGTTGACATCAATTTTCTATCTGAATCAAATGGGACTTCAGCTAGACGAGGCTCAGATTTCAATTGACTTGCAATATCAAATCCACGATCTTCACCATATTTAATTAAAGCTGTTTCTGTTGGGTCACCTATTAATGTTCCATCATCAGAAATTTTTGTATCATTACAAAATGTCATAATTTTTAATGTTGTATTGTCTAAAGAAATGTCTTTTGAATCACGAATGGATTCATTATTTGTAAAGACTTCCTCTACTGTCATTTGGTTTAATGTCAGTGTACCTGTTTTATCTGAACAAATAATATCCGTACTACCTAACGTTTCCACTGCAGGTAATTTTCTAACCAATGCATTACGTTTAGCCATTTTTTGTGTTCCTAAGGCTAAAATAATCGTTACAATCGCTGGTAATCCTTCTGGAATGGCTGCAACGGCTAAGGAAACAGATGTTAATAACATTTCCATCCAGTCATGTCCACCACGTAACATTCCCACTCCAAACATCACAATACAGATGAAAATAATCGCAATAGATAATACCTTACCTAATTTATTTAGGTTTTCTTTTAATGGCGTGTTGGTTTCGTCAGCTTGTGCTAACATATTAGCAATCTTACCAACTTCTGTGTTCATTCCAGTACCTGTCACAACACCGACTCCACGGCCATAAGTGACATTACTGTTCATATAAGCCATGTTGATACGATCCCCAATACCAACGTCTTCTTTTTCTAATATGACATCTTTTTTCTCAACTGGAACAGACTCCCCAGTCAATGCGGCTTCTTCAATTTTCAACGAAGCTGTTTCAATTAAACGCATATCTGCAGGAATGACATCACCTGCTTCAAGTAACACAATATCACCAGGAACTAAATCTGTACTTTTCACTGTTTTTGTTGTGTTGTCACGACGAACATTAGCATTAGGTGTTGACATATCTTTCAATGCTTCAATCGCTTCTTCTGCTTTTGCTTCTTGTACAACACCAAAAATCGCCATGATAAAGACGACCACAATAATCATAATCGCCTCAACTTGATCCCCCATGAAAAATGAAAGAACTGCCGCTGCTAATAAAATAAGAATCATAAAATCCTTGAACTGGTCTAAAAATTTACTAAATAAACTTTTCTTCTTCCCTTCGTCCAACTGATTATGACCATACTCCTGAATACGTTTTTCTGCTTCTGCAGTACTCAACCCATGGGGTGTTGTTTGCAGTTTTTCTAACACTTGCTTCTCATCTTCCACATAAAAAGCGTCATTCAACTGCTTCTTCTTTTGATCTGACATCTCTTTTCCTCCTTTTATTTGTCGCTATACATAAGTCAAATAAAAAAAGACCTATGTATGCTTAACTACATACATAAGTCTCACTATTTAAGATAATACCAGAAATGCGCAATGATTTCGATTGGTGGCATTACCGCAGTATGTAGAACTGCCAGTTACTCCCTTATGAATAATTCTAGTTGATTATATCATGAAAATTTTTAAGTTACAATTAATTCACTATTTTCTAAAAAAATTCATGACTAGGATTGAACCTCAAACATTTTCTTCGAATAATTTTCTCCTGATACTAAGTCATAAACAATAAGCTGATACGCTTCATATAATTCTCTTTCCTCTTTGGTAAAGGACACTTCTTTTTCCCATTTTCCATTAACATAATACATTTGTTTTTCAAATGCTGGAAGAATTTTTTGCAACTCCAATAACATGGCATTAAATCCTGTCTGCTCAACAGATGAAAAATCAGTAATTAAACTTGAAAAATAAAATGGACTCATCACTTCTTGATGATGAATGCCTTTACTCAAGGTATCATAAATTAAATATTCTGTTAGATGAGTTGTAAATGGATTATTTTTTTCCACGATATCATCTGGATAAATTGATGGTAAATGGTCTCCCCAGAATACAACAATTGTTTGCCTATCCAATTTATTGACTTCATCGATAAATTGTTTTAATGCTTTTGATGTGTATGAAATATCCAACGCATAATTATCAATCGAAGTACTCGATGTTGAGGTTGTCAATGTATAAGGTGAATTCGTGTATTTATTATTATATGGCATATGTGTTTGCATTGTCACAAGATGGACAAACGATGCTTTGTCAGAGTCTTTCATAATATCTAATACATCATTGAAAGCTGACTCATCCGAAATATAACCATTATTAGATAATTTATCTTTATGGGTCATTGTGTTTTCGTCTAAAAACTGATTAAATCCTAAAACATTGTAAACATCTTTTCGTTTATACATTGATGTATTATATGGATGAATAGCAACTGTCTGATAATCTTGTTGTTCTAAACTCGACACAATAGATGGAAATTCAGTTTTCTTTGGAAGCATCATCGTATAAGGTGTTGTCATTTGCGGATTCAATAATGCCATCGAAATCCCTGTTAAAGCTTCAAATTCAATATTAGCAGTCCCACCACCATAGTTTTGCGACAGCATTTCACCAGAATAAACAGACTGGCGAGCCACTTCTCTAAAATCAGTAATTGGGCTTTTATTTAGTTTAATACCATCTAACTTATCTGGGTCAGAAAAACTTTCAGACATGACAAACACGACATTGGGTTTGTCTTGATATTTTTTGGTAGCATTTTTACTTTTTGCTAGTTTGTTGTATTTAGAAACAATGTTATCTATTTCTTCTTTTGAATAATTTTTTGGCTCGTCCATTGCTTCAACTTTTAAGTTGTATAAAAAGCCACCCATAAATCCTGTATTATAATAATTCATTTTTTGACTGTAAGGTATCCAAAGCGCTGTTTTATTATACGCTTTTCGCAGTAAATTATTTGGTTGATTAAATAAGCTTGCATAAAATAACCCACTAACTGAGATTAAAAAACAAAATAGGCGAATAATTTGTTGACGTTTTGTTAGACGAATTGATCGATAAATGGCAAATAAAAGACCTAATAAAGCTAAACCAATTAGTATTAAGGCTAAAATAAAATAGGTTGTCCCTACAATATCCTTCATCATCGTAAACTCAAAAATCATTTTCAAATCATCTGGATAAATCGGCTCCATCCTAAGAAGCATTTTTTGATTGTTAGCAATACCTAATATGCCGATACTGATGACATAAATAATATTTCCTATCAAAAATGAGCCACTTAAACTAATTAAAAAAGTATCTAATAATAACAAAACCAATGTTCCTAATAAAAATTTTTCAACATGCCACTCCATCGCAAATTTCCATGCTAAAGACAGATTCCAGGTATTTTGACTTAATTGTAAATAGAAATTACTAGCATAAACAATCATTAAGGTTAACAGTATTTTCGTAATAGGGTGCGTGATAAATCGCTTAGCCCAGTGTTTTTTTTGATGTCGTTTTACTCTTTCCAAAATGTGTCTCCTAATGTAATCGGTAAATGACGTTTGTGTTCAGCCTTTTTATACCATGTTTCAATCGTTTCTCTGTCTTTATCGCTTACTTGTTTCCCCTCTAGATAGTCATCAATCGCGTCATAAGTCACTCCCAACGCGTCCTCATCTGAAATCATTGGTTTATTTTCTTCTAAATCAGCTGTTGGTATTTTTTCATAGAGAGACTTATCAGCATTAAGTTCTTTTAACAATGCTTTTCCTTGACGCTTATTTAAACCAAATAGCGGCAATATGTCTGCAGCACCATCTCCAAATTTAGTAAAAAAACCTGTCAGATTCTCTGCTGCATGATCGGTTCCAATCACTGCACCACTTTCTTGACCGGCAATGGCGTATTGAGCCACCATACGTTGACGGGCTTTGATATTTCCTTTATTAAAATCACTAATGTTGATTTGTGAGTGGTCTTTTAACTCATTCACTAATGCGTCCACGCTTGGTTTCACATTTACGACAACCGATTTATCTGGCTGAATAAAATCAATCGCTTTTTGAGCATCTGCTTCATCATTTTGAATACCATATGGCAATCGTACCGCAATAAATTGATACGCATTGTCGCCTGTTTCATTTCTTAATTCAGTCATAGCTAATTGTGCTAATTTTCCAGCAAGTGTAGAATCCTGCCCACCACTAATTCCTAATACATAAGTCTTCAAAAAAGGGTGTTTCAGCATATACTCTTTTAAAAATGCCACACGTCTAGTTACCTCTTGTTTAGCATCTATAGTTGGTTTCACTTGTAAATTAGTTATTATCATTTGTTGTAACTCTGTCATATCCATCTCTCCTTGTATTTAACCCATATTTTACCATAAATTAGCAACTCTCATACATCATTTTTACATTTTAGTTAGTTTCGATAACAAATTAATAGAAGCGATATTTTTAACTTTTTCAATGGGTAACCAGAAAACGATTTGACTATGTGCTAATTTGGGTAATACTTCTTTTTCACTTATCTCAGCACGATATAAACATAATGTTTCAGTCCGTTCGAAATGTTGAGGAGTGGTCTGCTCGATAATATCAACACATTCAATGTTTTCAAATGATAAATCAAGTATGTCTTTACCATATCTTTCAATTGCTTCAAGTGTTGTTTCGGCAAATTCAGGTTGTACTTCAAGAAGATGTTTGTCACCCTCTTTATTGGTGGTGACCAAACAATGATCATTATGTTCAATCCATATTATTATTCTAAAGCGTTGATTATCTGTTGAATGAGTCATTTAATCAATCCTTTCAATAAAAAAAAGATTCCTGATAATATACCAGAAACCTTTTCGACACTGAAGATTATTCTGCAGCGTTTTCGTCTTTGAGACCATATTTTTTGTTGAAACGATCCACACGTCCGTCTGCTTGTGTAAATTTTTGACGTCCTGTATAGAACGGATGTGAATCTGAAGTGATTTCCACACGAATGACTGGGTATGTGTTACCATCTTCCCACTCAACTGTTTCTTCAGATGTTTTAGTTGATCCAGATAAGAATTTAAAACCCGTTTGTGAGTCCATAAATACGACTGGATGATATTCTGGATGAATTCCTTGTTTCATATTTCTCTCTCCTTTGCCCTGATTCATTTGCTGAAACAGAGTTATTATTACAACGATATTATATTAACATGTTCAAACATTTTTAGCAATTCATTTTTTTAAAAAAGAGACGTCTTTAAATGTTTCAAAGAATGCTGCATTATTTTTTGTTTTCTTTAAGAAAGTCAATAATTGATGAGTTGAGTTAATCGAGTCGCCTTTCATATGACGGCGTAATTTCCAAATTTCTTCCAAATGTTCTGGTGACATAAGTAATTCTTCGCGTCTCGTTCCTGAACGTTTAATATCGATTGCTGGGAACACACGGCGTTCTGATAATTCTCTTGATAGATGAAGTTCCATATTACCTGTTCCTTTAAACTCTTCATAAATCACATCATCCATTCGACTTCCTGTATCCACTAAAGCCGTTGCAAGAATAGTCAGACTGCCACCTTCTTCGATATTTCTTGCAGCTCCAAAAAAGCGTTTTGGTTTATAGAAAGCTGCCGGATCAATCCCTCCACTAAGTGTTCGACCACTTGGTGGGATAACCAAATTATAGGCACGAGCTAAACGCGTGATACTATCCATTAAAATAACAACATCGCGTTTATCTTCAACTAATCGCAACGCTCTTTCTAACACAAGCTCCACTACTCGAGTATGATTTTCTGGCATTTGATCAAAGGTAGATGACACTACTTCCCCATCCACACTTCTTTCAATATCCGTTACTTCTTCAGGTCGCTCATCAATTAGTAAAACGATTAATTCTACATCTGGGTAATTTTTTGAAATACCATTAGCAATCTCTTTTATGACACTTGTTTTACCAGCTTTTGGTGGTGCAACGATTAAACCACGTTGTCCAAAGCCAACCGGTGCAAATAAATCAATCATCCGTGTTGATAAAGCCGTTTTTGTTGTTTCTAATACTAATTTGGTATCAGGATAAAGTGCTGTTAGTGCCGGAAAATGCGGACGTTGCTTGGCATCTTCTGGATTTTTTCCATTAACCGTTTCAACATGCATCAATCCATAGTAACGTTCGCTCTCTTTAGGTGGTCTAGCTTTTCCTGATACTTTATCTCCGTTTCGTAAGCCAAATCGTCTAATTTGTGATGAGGAGATATAGATATCTTCTTTACTCGGTGTGTAGTTAATAGGTCGTAAAAAGCCGTATCCATCACTTGATACAATATCTAAAACACCTTCTACCATGAAAAAACCTTGTTTTTCTGCTTGCGCACGAATGACAGCCAACGATAATTCCTTTTTATTCATTTGACTATAATAAGGTATTTTAAAATCTTTTGCATAAGCATAAATTTCTTTTAGGGTCTTATGTTCTAATTCCCCCATTGTTAAATAATCACGCATATTATCCCTCTTTATCCGTGCCTTCTTCCATCCGAATATCAGCACCTAGATTTGTTAATTTATCAATGATATTATCATACCCACGTAAAATATTATCCACATTAGAAATACGAGTTGTTCCACTTGCCATAATTCCTGCCGTCACTAAACAAGCACCCGCACGTAAATCACTCGCTGTAACGTCTGCTCCCACAAGCTCTAAATCTTCTTGACCATTTAGCACAATCATTTTCCCTTCAATGCTTGCATCTGCCCCCATACGGACTAACTCTGGAATGTGATTGACTCGTTGTTCATAGATTGTATCTGTTACAATACTTTTTCCATTGGCTTTTAATAGTAGAGGTGTGATAGGTTGTTGTAAATCTGTAGCAAATCCTGGATAAGGAACAGTTGTGACGTTGATTGGTTTTAAATTTTTAGCTGGATGTACTTCAATGCTATCTTCACGAACAGTCATTGGTACGCCCATCTCTTCTAATTTTGAAATAAAACTTTCTAAATGTTCATAAATAACATTTTGGACTATAACACCATCACCATGAGCAGCTGCCATTGATAAATAAGTCCCTGCTTCAATACGATCCGGAATAATTGAATGACGGCATCCTTTTAATTCTTTGACGCCATCAATACGAATTTCATTTGTACCAGCACCACGAATTTTAGCACCCATGTTATTTAATAATGTTGCCACATCGATAATTTCAGGCTCTCTTGCGGCGTTTTCAATGACCGTACGCCCTTGTGCTTTCACAGCAGCTAACATGACGTTAATAGTAGCCCCAATAGAAACCATATCCATATATATGCGTGTGCCTTCTAATCCATTTGGTGATTTCAAATAAGTAGCACCATGTTCAGTTGTCACAACAGCACCAAGAGACTCAAATCCTTTAATATGCAAATCAATTGGTCTTGGCCCTAAATAACAACCACCCGGAAGTCCAACAACGCCTTCACCAAACTTACCTAATAAAGCTCCCATAAAATAATATGAAGCACGTAAACTATTTATTTTTCCACTTGGCATTGGAATAGACACCATATCTGTTGGATCAATCGTCATTGTATGATTTTCAAATGTAACTTTCACACCCATAATTTCTAAAATTTCTTTTAAAGAGTGTACATCTTTAATATCAGGAACTCCTTCTAAAATAACAGGAGAGTCGGCTAAAATAGCCGCAGGGATTAAAGCAACAGCACTATTTTTAGCGCCACTAATTGTGACGGTGCCTTTTAATTTTTTTCCACCATTTATAATTAATTTTTTCATTTTGTCTTAATGACCTCACTTTAGTCTTTAAAAAAGCCGCTTAAAATAAGCAGCCAAATAAGTTTCAATATTCATATATAGTTGTATTCTATCATACAATATAAATGAAAAAAAGCACTTGGTAGATTTATGCATAAAAAAAGAGTGACTGACAAAGTCAGACACTCTTTTAACATTAAAAATTTTAAATTAAGCTTTACCGTTTGATCCAAACCATTGGATACGTTCTTTAACTAACTCAGTTACTGCAGTAGTACCTGGAGCTAATAATTTACGAGGGTCAAATCCTTTACCTTCTAAGTCTTTGCCTTCTTCAATGTATTTACGTGTTGCAGCTGCAAATACTTCTTGACATTCAGTATTAACGTTAATTTTTGATACGCCTAAAGAGATTGCTTTTTGGATTTGGTCTAATGGAATACCAGAACCACCATGTAATACCATTGGTTTACCGTCGATTACTTCAGCAATTTCAGCTAAACGATCAAAGCTTAGACCTGCCCAGTTTTCTGGATAAGAACCATGAATATTACCAATACCTGCAGCTAAGAAATCAATTCCTGTTTCAGACATTGCTTTACATTCAGCTGGATCAGCTAATTCACCAGAACCAATAACGCCGTCTTCTTCTCCACCGATTGATCCAACTTCACACTCTACAGAAACACCTTTAGCATGAGCTTTAGCAACAACATCTTTTGCTTTTTCTAAGTTTTCTTCAAATGGTAAGTGAGAACCATCAAACATTACAGATGTGTAACCAATTTCGATACATTTTAATGCATCTTCATATTCACCATGGTCTAAATGTAATGCTACTGGAACTGTAATTCCCATTGAGTCAATTAAGTCTTTAACTAAATCGTAACATACTTGGTAGCCACCCATATATTTTGCAGCACCCATAGAAGTTTGAATCATTACTGGAGAATTAGATTCTTGTGCACCTTGTAGGATAGCTTTAGTCCATTCTAAGTTGTTTGTGTTGAATGCACCAACTGCGTATTTGCCCTCTTTAGCTTTTTTTAACATTTCTGTTGCTGATACTAATGCCATAATTAAATTCCTCCTATTATGTTATCACTCTATTTTACATAGGTGATACTTAACTAACACAATTATTTTAACACTCTTTAGTTTTTTTTGCTAGTCAAATCACAATCTTTGACGGTATTTTCAGAAAATTTTATTAAAGTCCTTTTTTAGTAAAGATTAAATCCTGTTTCTTTTGTATCGATGTAAATATTTTTAAATTGGCTATACGCATCAAGTATAGCTTTATGTGTTTCACGACCAATTCCTGATTTTTTGTATCCACCAAATGGTGCACCGGCTGGTATTTGGTTATACGTATTAACCCATACGCGTCCTGTTTCAATTCCTCGACTCACTTTAAGAGCTGTGTTGATGTTTTTAGTCCAAACACCACCACCTAAACCATATTCAGAATCGTTTGCCATTTCAATCACTTCATCAATCGTTTTAAATTTAATTACTACTGCGACTGGACCAAAGATTTCTTCTTGGGCAACTTCCATATCATTTGTTACATCAGTTAAAAGTGTTGGAGCAACATAACACCCTTTTCCTAAATCACCATCAAGACGTTTTCCACCTGTTAAAATCGTTGCGCCTTCTTTACGCCCAACCTCTACTGCTTCTAAAATTTTATTGACTTGGCCTTCATTTACTTGAGCTCCCATTTGGACGTTTTCATCCAATGCGTCCCCAACAACAACGGCTTCAAATTTTTCTTTTAATTCATTTACAAATTTATCATAAATACCTTCTTGTACAAATATTCTTGACCCTGCACAACATACTTGTCCTTGATTAAATAAAATACCAAGTTGTGCTCCTTCAACAGCCTTTTCAAATGGCATATCATCAAAGAAGATATTCGCTGATTTTCCACCTAACTCAAGTGTCGCTGGAATTAATTTATCTGCTGCAGCTCGAGCGACTTTGTATCCTACTTCAGTTGATCCAGTAAAGGCTAATTTATTAAACCCATCATGTTTTAACATATAGTCGCCTGATTTAGAGCCTTTACCTGTAATTAAATTCAACACACCTTTTGGTAGCATTGGACCAATTAATTTAACTAATTCTAATAAACTTAGAGAAGTAGATGACGATGGATGAATAACAATAGTATTACCTGCTGCTAAAGCTGGTGCTAATTTCCATGCTGCCATTAATATAGGAAAATTCCATGGAATAATTTGGCCCACTACCCCAATTGGTTCTCTTAAAATAAGCGTCAATGTATCTTTATCTAATGCTTGTGCTGATCCTTCTTCACTTCGAATCACGCCAGCAAAATATCTAAAATGATCGGCACTTAAAGGGACATCAATCGCTTTTGTCTCACGAATTGGCTTTCCGTTGTCAATAGACTCTACATAGGCTAAATGCTCCACGTTTTCATCAATAACATCTGCGATTTTTAATAACAAATTACTTCTATCAACAAGTGACCAATCACGCCATTCAGGTAATGCCTTTTGAGCGGCTCCAACGGCTGCATCCACATCTGCATCCACTGCATCAATAAACGTGCCTATTTTCTCACCATTTACTGGTGAAAAACTATCAATCGTCTCTCCCTTAGCGCCTTTTGTCCATTCTCCATTAATAAATAACTCATATTCTTTGTATATGTCATTAACAACTGTCATAGCAATTCTCCTTTTATTTTTTTATATTTTGGTATAGTTAGAATTGTATAGGTTTTCATTTTAAAATTCAAGTGTTATGCTTACAAAAAAAGAAAGAGTATTTCTACCCTTTCTCATTATGTGTTTGTTCAATTTCTTTTCCTAAAAAATAAGAGATAGCTGTTCTTATTACAACTATTCCACCTAAAATAATGATGTCCTGTGTTGACGGATTTAAAATGGTCTCGATAATGTCTGATGCAATTAATACTTCCAAACTTAACAGTATATAAGAGCCGAGATATAGTTTAATTTTATTATTTCTTAAAGAGATTTCTTCCCTTGTGCCACTTCCAAATTCATTTTTGGTAAAATCAATGATAGCTTTTGCCACACCCACTAAGAGTATAATCACTGAAAAAGCATTTAACACAAAGATAATTTTATCCACTACTTCACTAATCATCGCCATCTCTCCTATTCTAAAATAAACAAAAAAGAGCATCAAATGATACTCTTTTTATTATAATTCTTCGTCTTCTTCATCTTCTTCGTATAAATCATCTTCTTCAACGATAGTTAAATCTTCTTCAACGCCTTCTGGTACATCGTCTTCGTCAACGTCATTATCAGCACCAATTTCAGATAAGTCTGTTGTATATTCTTTGATTTCTTTTGTTTCATCTTCTTCATCTTCATACAACTCATCATCGTCTTCATCATGATCAACCAAGTCCAAATCTTCAGGGTCATCATCATTGTAGTCAATGGCATCATCATCCATTGCGATAAAGGCATTAACTTTTTTACGTTTTTTACGACGTGGTGTTTCTTCTTCGTCGTCATCCACACCAGATACTTCTTCATCAATTGAGTCGATTGGGTACCAACTACGTAACCCCCAACGATTATCTCCTAAAGAAATAAAACTTCCGTCAATATTTAAGTCTGTATAAAATTGTGGCAAGATGTCACGAATTTCACTATCTGCTTTTTCTAAGTAGTTTTGAATTTCATTTACTAAATCACTAAAATCAATAATGTCTCCACGTTGATTTAAAATTGCATGTGCAACTTCAATCATTGACAATTCATTTTTATTTACGCCCTCAAAAGCTTTAATTTCCAACTGACACACGTCCTTTCACAGTCTACTCTTTATCATACAATAACTAGAGTTTCTTTGCAATTCAAAATTTTTATTTCATCTATTACGCACTAAAATTAATCATTAAATGATACATTCCTAACTTTTCCTCACCAGCAAATAAATCATACTCAATTGTAACACTCCCTGATTGAGGGTTATCTTTTAAACTGATATGTAAGTGATTGGTCATGGTTGAAATGCTCATCATGCCATAAGGTGTAGTATACGTCGTCTCTTTTTTCTCCTCGTAAGAAAAATTTAATTTCATTTTGACGTCACCCGAACGAATTAAGGTTACCGTTCCATCTGGTAAAATTTTTATCGTAACCGGAACAGGAGTATCAATCCCTTCTATTATTTCCTCATATCTTAAATAGATAACATCATTAATCACGACCATGTGACCTTTGACTTCTACTAAAAATTCTTTAAATTCTTGCTCTTGTGTAACCTCAGTTTTCACCAAAATACTGACTGGTTTTTTTTCTCTTTGTGACACGCATTCCACCTCTTTACTTTTTTATATATTTTGGTCTTTTTTAAAAGGTTTGTCAAACCTTTGTCATTATTCTTAAATCCTTTCAGTTTCACTAAAGAATCGGTATAATGAAGAAAGTAGAAAAAGGAGTTGTATATATGTCTTTGAAACAATCTGTTGTTCTATTTGAGCAACCTCATTTAACAAATGAAAACAAATACGATCCATTTATTGTGACAGATATTTTAGCTGATTACTCTGGTAAGCAGAAAATACCTATCATTCATTTTTGGACGATGACAAATCAATTAATACTCGGTATGCAAGACACTCGTGTCACAGATTTAAGTAATGCGATTTCTTCTGTTAAAACTAACCACTATCATCCTGTTGTCCGAAATTCTGGTGGCTTAGCTGTAGTAGCTGATGACGGTATTTTAAACTTTTCAATCATATTACCACAAGAATTTACTAACCAAACCAGTATTAATCATGGCTATGAAACCATGAAAACTATTATTTCAAGTGCTTTATCTTCATTTAATACAACAGTAGATTCTTTTGAAGTGACAGATTCTTACTGTCCTGGCGAATATGATTTAAGTATCAATGAAAAAAAATTTGCCGGTATTGCCCAACGTAGAATAAAAAAAGGCTTAGGCATTATGATTTATATTAGTGTTAATGGCCAACAAGAAAAAAGAGGGAATCTAGTCAAACAATTTTATCAAGCTGGATTAAAAGAACATTTTGGAAAAGATCCTTTTCCTCCTGTTAACCCAGACTCTATGAAAAATCTATCAGATTTATTGTGCCAAGACCTAACCGTCGAAAAAATGAAAACTCTTATTGTTGAAGCTATCAGCCAAGACTGGTCTTTTGATGATACCGCTCAAAAACACTTCAATCAGTTTTTAACTTCGGAAGATTTTAAAGAAGCTTATGACAAAGGGTACCATCGAATGGAACAACGTAATGAAGGCATTAATACCATTTTAAAGGAGATTAATTAATTGATTGAAAAAGTATTTAGAGATCCCATTCACCACGATATCAAAGTCGAACACCCGATTATTTTGGAATTAATAAACGCCAAAGAATTCCAACGGCTCAGACGCATTAAACAACTTGGAACGACTTCACTAACCTTCCATACAGCAGAGCATTCTCGTTTTGGTCATTCTTTAGGTGTTTATGAGATTACTCGTCGTATTTGTAACTATTTCAAGCGTAATTATGATGTCTTAGATTATGGTGAAGATGGTTGGGATGATTCAGAACGCCTGGTCACTTTATGTGCAGCTTTACTACATGATTTAGGACATGGTCCTTTCTCGCACACTTTTGAAGCGATTTTTAAAACCAACCATGAACAAATAACAGTTGATATCATCACATCAAGTAAAACAGAAATTAATCAGATTTTACGTCAAGTATCAGAAGATTTTCCAGAAAAAGTAGCTAGTGTCATTGCAAAAACTTATCCTAATAAACAAGTCGTCCAATTAATCTCTAGCCAAATTGACGCAGATAGAATGGATTATTTATTAAGAGATGCCTATTTTACTGGAACTGAATACGGAACATTTGATTTAACACGTATTTTACGTGTCATCAGACCTCATAAAAGTGGGATTGTCTTTAAGGTAAGCGGGATGCATGCTGTTGAAGATTACATTGTTAGCCGCTATCAGATGTACATGCAAATTTATTTTCATCCCGTCTCTCGAGGAATGGAAATGGTTTTAGATCGTTTATTACAACGAGCTCAAGATTTATACCATGATAATAAACCATATTTTAATAAAACATCGCCTCTTTTAGTTCCTTTCCTTGCACATGATTTTGATTTAGTCGATTACCTCGCATTAGATGATGGGGTATTAACAACTGCTTTTCATTTATGGAGTCAATCAGACGATGCGATTTTAAGTGATTTATCCAAACGATTTTTAAACCGAGTACCGTTTAAGTCAGCAACGTTTTCAAAAGAAACTTTTATTCTATTACCTGAATTACAAGAGCTAGTAGAAAAAGTTGGCTTTGATGAAAGATATTACACAGCGATTAACTCAAGTTTTGATTTACCTTATGATTTTTATAAACCAGAAAAATCACAAAATAAAACGCAAATCGAATTAATCTATCCAGATGGTGAATTGATTGAACTATCCAGTGCCAGCGAGTTAGTTAGAGCGATTGCTGGAGAAACAAAAGGAGATCAACGCTTCTATTTCCCTGATGAAATGCTTGCATCCTCTACATCAGACAATTATACTTTATTTGAAGACTCTATTAACTCTTTTAACGACTCCTTAAAAAATGGAGAAATAATAAAAAAGGACGTGTAATATTTGGGAATTAAAATGGTCACAATTGATATTGATGGAACCTTAGTCAATTCAGAAAGAAAATTAACACCAAAAGTCAAAGAAACAATTAAAAAAGCTTCTGATAGTGGGATTGATATTGTTTTAACAACAGGAAGACCAACTATCGGTGTAATTGATTTAGTCAAAGAACTTGAATTAGAAAATGACCACAGTTTTATTATTACCTATAATGGTGGAATGATTCAAAATGCCGGAACAAAAGATATTATTTTACGTCATTCACTGTCATTAGATGACTACCAAGATGTCGAACTATTATCACGTAAACTAGGCGTTCATTTCCATGTACAAGATGCTGATACAATGTACACAGCTAACCCTGATATTAGCCCCTATACCATTAACGAAGCAGTAATCACAGGTATTCCGTTAGTTTATAAACCTGTCTCTGAAATGACGGACGATATAAAATTAGTAAAAGCGATGATGATTGATCATGAAGATATTCTTGATGCAGCAATTAAAAAAATTCCACAAGAATTTCATGCACGTTTTGCCATCGTTAAAAGTGCTCCATACTATTTGGAGATACTAGATCCTAAAGCAACTAAAGGAGAATCAGTAAAAGAACTGGCTGAGCACTTGAACATTAAACAAGAAGAAGTTATGGCTATTGGTGACAATGAAAATGACTTATCTATGATTGAATATGCTGGTCTAGGTGTTGCGATGGGAAATGCTGTAGACAGTGTAAAAAGCATTGCAAACAAAATAACAAAAACCAATGACGAAGATGGCGTCGCTTACGCCATCAATGAATGGGTTCTTAACGATAAATAAAAACATTCCAGTTACTCTTAATTGAGTAGCTGGAATGTTTTATTATTTATTTTCTTCACCGTACCAATCATAATGGAACACGCCATCACGATCTTTACGTTCATAAGTATGAGCACCAAAGTAATCTCTTTGTGCTTGAATAATATTTGCGGGTAAATCTTTTGTACGATAAGAATCGTAGTAAGAAATAGCTGATGAGAATGTTGGAACAGGTACTCCTGTTTCAACAGCTAACGCTACGACGTCACGGACTGATTGTTGGTATTTTGTTGTAATATCTAAGAAATAATCATCTAAAATAAGATTTTTAATTTCTGGGTTACGGTCATAAGCATCTGTAATTTTTTGTAAGAACTGAGCACGAATAATACATCCGGCTCTAAAGATTTTGGCAATATTACCATAATTTAAATCCCAACCATATTCTTCACTAGCCATACGCATTTGAGCAAATCCTTGAGCATAACTCATGATTTTACTGAAATATAAAGCTTGACGAATTTTTTCAACAAATTCTTTTTTATCTCCAGTAAATTCTTTCACTGGTGGAGCTGGGATAATCTCACTTGCTGCTACACGTTCTGATTTAAGAGCTGAAATATAACGAGCAAATACTGATTCTGTAATAAGCGGTAGTGGTGTTCCTAAATCAAGCGCATTTTGACTTGTCCATTTACCTGTCCCTTTGTTTCCAGCTGCATCTAAAATAACGTCAACAATTGGTTTACCTGTTCCTAAGTCATCTTTACGAGTTAAAATATCAGACGTAATTTCAATTAAGTAGCTATCCAACTCTCCTGTATTCCAGTCTTTAAAGATATCTGCTACTTCCTCAACAGATAAACCTAATACACGAGTTAAAATATCATATGACTCGGCGATTAATTGCATGTCGCCATACTCAATACCGTTATGTACCATTTTAACATAGTGACCTGCACCATTTGGTCCAATATACGTTACACATGGCTCACCATCTTCTGCTTTTGCCGCAATTTGTTCAAAGATTGGGGCTACTAATTCATACGCTTCTTTTTGTCCACCAGGCATCATTGAAGGTCCTTTTAATGCTCCTTCTTCACCACCAGATACACCAGTACCAATAAAGTTGATACCAGATGTAGCGAGTGCTTCATTACGACGAATGGTATCTTTAAAGTAAGTATTTCCTCCATCAATTAAGACATCACCTTCGTCTAAAAATGGTAGTAAACTCTCAATCGTTAAATCAGTTGCTTTACCGGCTTTTACCATTAATAAAATTCGTCTAGGTGTTTCAAGCGAATTAACAAATTCTTCAATCGAATAAGTTGCCACTAATTTTTTATCAGGATGTTCTTTAATCACTTCTTCTGTTTTTGATGATGTACGGTTAAAAACTGAAACAGTATAACCTCTACTTTCAATGTTTAGTGCTAAATTTTTTCCCATGACTGCCATACCGACAACGCCAATTTGTTGTTTAGACATACATCTTCCTCCAATTCATTTTTCAAAAAATGTTTCTTTTTTATCTTTTTTATATCTTGTAAATAATTATAGCCTATTTTACCTAAAATATAAATAGACATGACTTTTCTTATTAAACATCACATCGAGATAAAAGAAACACCGCTAAAATAATGAGGAACATACTAATTATTTCAATCGGTTTTAAGATCAATCCTAAAAATAAGACAGAAAATAACGCCGAACTTAGTGGTTCAAACGATGTTAATAAACTAGAAAATTGTGGTGGAATATATTCCGTACTTTTAAGTAAACAGATATACGAAAATACCGTTCCAATAATAACAATCACTAAAATTCCTAATACCACTCCAGGTGTGAAGTCTGGCATGTTTTTCCAGATGGGTTGATAAACTTGAAATGCTATGCCACCTATAAGCATTCCCCAGCCAATAATTAAGGTTGTTCCATACTTAGCCATAAGTGCTCTAGGTTGAATAATATAAAACGCTCCGAAAAAAGCTGATAACAATCCCCAAAATAATCCATGACTAGAGATAGCTAACTCATTAATGTTTCCTTTCGTCACTAATAAAAACGTTCCCACTAATGAAATTAAAATACTAATAACACTTAATTTATTTGGTAACTCTTTTTTTTCTATAATGAAATAAACCACTAATAATATTGGGGAAAGGTACTGTAAAATAGTAGCAGTTGCTGCATTACTCACTTGTATTGCTTTAAAAAAAGAATACTGTAATCCCAGTACACCTAATACACTAAAAATAATTAATTGCATGAGTTCTTGTTTATGCTTCAGTGGTGACAGACTATCTTTATTCCCTTTCATCATCTGATAAAGTAAGATTAAACACCCAGCTACCATCATTTTAACTCCAACTAACCAACTAGCAGAAATATGTTTATTATTCATTAAATATTCAGCTACCACTCCAGAAACACCCCAAAACACACCTCCCATAATAGCTAATATCATTCCCTTTAATTTATTACTTCCTTTTTTCACCTTATAACCTCCTCTTCCCTTATCGACTTATTCTACAACTAGGAAGGCTATAAAAACAATAAAAACCTAGAAATATTCTAGGTTTCCAACGTTTATTTTATGGTTAATTTTAAATGGTCTAAATTTGTATACATAACAGATAAGTAATCTTCTCCATTATCCATTTCTTTTTTTGTTAAACTTTCTAATGGATTAAGCTCTGAAAGTGTCGCACCTGTTGCACTAGTAATTGTTTCAGCCACTTTTGAAGAAGCACTACTTTCAGTATAAATTACTTTAATATCATCCTTTTTGACTAAATCTTCAATATTTTTTAATTCTTTAGGCGTTGGCTCTTGGTCAGGCGAAATACCCGAAATAGCTACTTGCGTTAAACCATACTGTTTAGCTAAATAAGAAAAAGCTGTGTGCTGTGTCACAAACGTTTTTTGTGTCGCATTTTTTGTTGCATCAACATAAGCTTCATTTAATTTATCTAATTCTTTAATAAAGTCATTTGATTGTTTTTCATAAACATCTTTGTTAGGTGTATCCACTTCAACTAAACCTTTCGTGATGGTTTCTACTTCTTTTTTAGCTAAAACTGGATCAAGCCACACATGAGGATCTAATTCATGATCATGCGAATCTCCTCCTTCATGTTCATGTTCTTCAGTTGCTTCCATTAAATCAATGCCCTGACTTGCTTCAATGACTTTCACTTTTTTTGTATCAATAGATGCAAGTACATCTCTTACCCATGTTTCCATCTCATTTGAATTATAAATAAAGACATCCGCATTTTGAATTTTAGCTAAATCTTTTGCACTTGGTTCATAATCATGGGGCTCTACGCCTGCTTCAGTGAGCACTGTGACATCTGCTTTAT
Organism: Vagococcus bubulae; assembly: GCF_003950315.1. GTDB lineage: Bacteria > Bacillota > Bacilli > Lactobacillales > Vagococcaceae > Vagococcus > Vagococcus bubulae. Next base: position 21,343 of record NZ_NGJT01000004.1, on the reverse strand, counting down.
CGCCAGTCACTTTTTTGGCAAAGTCATACATTGGATAAAAAGACGTCACAACGTGTAAAGTATCCGCCTCTTTTTTTTCTTCTTTACTTTCTTTTCCACATGCAACTAGTAAACTTACTAGTGTTAATCCTAATATTATTTTAGTTAATCGCTTCATTAAAAATCCTCACTTTCTCTCAAATCGTAAACATTACTGTCTAATGATACATCTTACTTGTTTTCCGAATTTATTTCAAGTAAAAAACAAAAAAAGTAAAACAGTCTAACAGTTTTACTTTTTTCATTTTACTTATTTTTTCTTTTTCTTATGATTTGAAGAAAAAGCATCTTTCATTTTATCAAAAAATCCTTCTTCTTGTTCAACAGCTGCTTTTTCACCATTCAATTCAGCAAATTGACGTAAGAGTTTCTTTTGTTCTTCATTCATTTTGGTTGGTGTATCAACATGAACGGTTACTTGTTGGTCACCATTACCATTTCCACGAAGTTTTGGTGCCCCTTTACCTTTAAGTCTAAAGGTTGTACCTGTTTGTGTACCTGCTGGTATTTTTAATTTCACTCGTCCATGAACAGTTGGAACTTCAATCTCGTCACCTAATGCTGCTTGAACAAATGTAATATGGTGATCATAATAAATTTCAGAGCCATCTCTTTCAAAGATTGGGCTTTCTTCTACCCTAAAGACCACATACAAATCACCATAAGGTCCGCCATTATATCCTGCTTCCCCTTGTCCTGATAAACGCATTTGTTGTCCATCTTCAACACCTGCTGGAACTGTTACTTTAACAGAGTGTGATTTCACCATACGACCTGCTCCATGACAAGTTTCACATTTTTCTTTGATAATTTTACCAGTTCCTTGACATTCATTACAAGGTTGTTGACTCATCATGCGGCCAAGTGGTGTTTGTCTTTCAACATTGATGACACCAGAACCATGACATTTTGGACAGTTTTCAGGGTGTGTTCCTGGTTTTGCTCCAGTTCCATGACATGTTGCACACTCATCTTCACGATTATAGCGAATACTTTTTTCTAATCCAAAAATCGCTTCGTTAAACGTTAAATCCAAGGTGTATTGTAAATCAGAACCCTGTCTCGGCGCATTAGGATTACTTGAACGTCCTCCACCGCCAAAGAATGATTCAAAAATGTCTTCAAACCCTCCGAAACTACCTCCAAAATCTTGGAAACCACCGCCACCAAAACCACCTGCTCCAAAGTTAGGATCAGTACTTGCATGGCCATATTGGTCGTAAGCTGCACGTTTTTGTGCATCACTTAATACTTCAAATGCTTCAGATACTTCTTTAAACTTATCTTCTGCATCGGCTTCTTTATTTATGTCTGGATGATATTTTTTGGATAGTTTTCGATAGGCTTTTTTTATTTCATCATCTGTTGCTGTTTTAGAGACTCCTAAAACCTCATAATAATCTCTTTTGGCCATATTTAACTAACCCTCCATTTTTCTAAAACCTCTAAATTCGTTTAAATCATACCACAATTTAGTCAATTTTAGAATGTTTTATAGTAATAATCAAGAGAAAAAGCCAAAAGCACAATGCTTTGGCTTTTTTCTTAACTCACAATTATTTTTCGTCGTCGTTGATTTCTTCAAAGTCTGCATCAACCACATCATCCGCGCCACTTTGTGCTGCTTCTGGATTTTCTTGTGCTTGTTGTGCTGCTGCTTGTTCATATAATTTAACAGTCAATGCTTGTACGATTTCATTTAATGCATCGCGTTTAGCTTTCATGTCTTCAATATTATTTGCTTCAACAGCTGCTTTTAATTCATCACGAGCTTCTTCAGCTTTTTTCACTTCATCAGCGTCTACTTTACCTTCTAATTCACCTAAAGTTTTATCAACTGAGAATAATAACGCATCGATATCGTTACGTAAATCAACTTCTTCTTTACGTTCTTTATCTGCTTCAGCATTTGCTTCAGCGTCTTTTACCATACGTTCAATTTCTTCATCTGTTAAACCTGAAGATGATTTAATTGTAATAGTTTGTTCTTTTTGAGTACCTAAGTCTTTAGCACTTACATTAACAATACCGTTTTTATCGATATCAAATGATACTTCGATTTGTGGCACACCACGTGGAGCTGCAGGAATATCTGTTAATTGGAATCTTCCTAATGTTTTGTTATCAGCTGCCATTGGACGTTCACCTTGTAATACATGAATATCAACGGCTGGTTGGTTGTCTGCTGCTGTTGAGAAGACTTGTGATTTACTTGTTGGGATTGTTGTGTTACGGTCGATTAATTTAGTGAACACGCCACCCATTGTTTCAATACCTAATGATAATGGTGTTACGTCTAATAATACAACATCTTTCACATCACCAGTGATTACCCCACCTTGGATAGCAGCACCCATTGCCACTACTTCATCAGGGTTAACTGATTTATTAGGTTCTTTTTTAGTTTCTTTTCTTACAGCTTCAACTACTGCAGGAATACGAGTAGATCCACCAACTAAGATAACTTCATCAATTTCTGAAGTTGAAATACCAGCATCTTTGATTGCTTGACGAACTGGAATTTTAGTTCTTTCAACTAAATCAGATGTTAATTCATCAAATTTTGCACGAGTTAAGTTTAACTCTAAGTGAAGAGGTCCAGCTTCTCCAGCAGTGATAAATGGTAAGCTGATTTGAGTGCTTGTTACACCTGATAAATCTTTTTTCGCTTTTTCAGCTGCATCTTTCAAACGTTGTACTGCCATTTTATCTTTAGATAAGTCAATACCATTTTCTTTTTTGAATTCTTCTACTAAGTAGTCGATGATTTTTTCGTCAAAGTCATCCCCACCTAAGTTATTGTCACCTGCAGTTGATAATACATCAAAGACACCATCACCTAATTCAAGGATAGATACGTCAAATGTACCACCACCTAAGTCGAATACTAAAACTTTTTCGTCACGGTCAGTTTTATCTAAACCATAAGCTAAAGCTGCTGCAGTTGGTTCGTTAACAATACGTTCAACTTCTAAACCAGCAATTTTACCAGCATCTTTTGTTGCTTGACGTTGAGCATCATTGAAGTAAGCTGGCACAGTAATAACTGCTTTGTCTACTTTTTCGCCTAAGTAATCTTCAGCAAATCCTTTGATGTATTGTAAAATCATTGCAGAAATTTCTTGAGGTGTGTAAGTTTTTCCTTCAACTTCGACTTTATATCCAGGTTCTCCCATATGACGTTTAATAGAAGAAATAGTATTTGGGTTTGTTACTGCTTGACGTTTAGCAACTTCACCTACTTGGATTTCTCCATTTTTAAATGATACAACAGATGGTGTTGTACGGTTACCTTCTGGATTAGTAATAATTTTTGCTTCTCCGCCTTCTAATACAGCTACTGCAGAGTTTGTTGTTCCTAAGTCAATACCAATTATTTTACTCATATTAAAGATCTCCTTTGTCTAATTAATTTATTTAACTTTCATTTATATTATTGTGTCACAATAACCATTGATGGTCGTAAAATACGATCATGTAAGATATAGCCTTTTTGTAACACTTGAACAATCACATCTGATTCTTGACCATCTTCAGCTGGGACCGTTTGTACAGCTTGATGTAAGTTTGGATCAAAAGCTTCACCTTCAGCTTTTATCTCTTCGATACCAGACTCTTTAAAAGCATGCAACATGCTTTCTCTCACCATCTCAATCCCTTTTTTCATCGCTTCACCATGCTCATCACTTACTTCAATCGCTAACGCACGATCTAAGTTGTCTAAAGCTGGTAGTAATTCTTTTGCTAATTCTTGTGCACGATATCTAGATGCTTCCTCACGCTCTTTTTTATGTCGATTGCGCATATTAGCAATCTCCGCTTGAGCTCTTAGAAATTGATCTTCCATCTTATTTAAATCTTCTTGTAATGTTTCTTCTAAAGATTCTTCAGATTCGGTTTCTTCTACCACTTCTTCGGTTTCAACAGTCTCATTTGTTTCAACTGTCGACTCCTCGTCTTTTTTTTCTTCCTCGTTAACTTTATCAACTGATTCATCTTTTTTCACTTTAGTCAGTCTCCTTTCACTCTCCACTATTTTCCAAATGTCGATAATATGTTTCTAGATGCCTAGATAGCTCATCTGTCAAAACATCCATAACTCCTAACAGTTTCGAATAAGACATGTTAGCAGGTCCTAAAACAGCTACTAAACCTTTACCTCGTTGAAAAACATCATACGATCCAGTCACTAAACTCATATTTTGCAATAAATCATTGTTTAGCTCGTCTCCAATTTTAATATCAATTTTTTCATCTTTATCCGATACAAGAAGCTCAGTCAATTTATCTGTATCACTAATTAAGGAATACACTGACTGAAATTCATTTGGGTTTGTAATCGCTGCTGAATTTAATAAATTCATACCACCACCCACATAAATTTGTTCATCAAAAGCTTGATTAAACACATCTTCAAATAAGAACAAAATATTACTTGAATTGTTAAAGTAACGTTGGAGAACTAATGGAATCTCTGTTCGAAGTTTATGGTAAACTGTCAAAAGTGTTTCTCCCAACAATCGATCATTGATGATTCGAATCATTTTTTCGATATCTTCAGTTGACACTGAACTTGGAATGGAAAACACTTGACTTTCAACATATCCTTGATCAATAACAATAATCGCCATTAATTGACGAGTATTTAATGGAACAATTTGAAATCCAGTTAATCGACGTTCTTTTACCTCAGGCCCTAACGAAAATGCAGTGTAGCTTGTTAGCTCGGATAAAATATTAGCAGACCACTCTATGATTTCATTTGTGGCATTAAATTTGCGATCAAACAATCGTTTAATATGTTGAACATCGGTAGAACTAATCTTACTGGGATCCATTAAATGATCCACATAATAACGATACCCTTGCATTGAAGGAATTCTACCAGAAGACGTGTGCATTTTTTGAATAAGACCAAAATCTTCCAATTTCGATAACTCATTTCGAATAGTTGCTGAACTAACTGTAATCCCGTTATTCATCAAGGTCTTCGATCCAACAGGTTGTCCTGTTTCAGTATAGAGTTGAACTAATAATTGTAAGATGTGTTCTTGTCTAGTACTCAACATGCGAATCACCTTCCTTATTAGCACTCTTTTGTATTAAGTGCTAACTACATTATTCAATATAACAAGGATTAATTTTTTTGTCAACTAAAAACATCTCTTTTTTAGCACTCTTTGTTTCAGAGTGCTAAAATTAACGATACCGTCTTAGAAAAGCTTAATAAATAAAGGATTTGTCTATATTATGACAAATTTATAATCAATTAATCACGAGAATATGTCAGTTTATTTTGTCAAAAAAACGAGAACAACAAAAAAACAGCCTAATTTTTTCTTTTTAGACTGTTTCATGCTTATTTTTCTAATAAAAACTTCTCAAAAACATCATTTCCTAAAATTAACCCTTTATCCGTTAACGAAATAAACCCATCTCTTATTTGAATCATTTCTTCCTCTATTAAACCATCAGCGATACTTCCATAAACTGATTCAAAAGATTGACCAAATTTTTGTTCAAAATTAGGCAGAGAAACACCTTGTTTTTTACGTAATCCTAAAAACATTTCCTCTTCCATTTGATGTTTAATCGTTAAATTTTCTGTTGTAATAGTAGGTAATTTATTTTGTCTTAAAGGTTCTAAGTAATGTTGAATAGGGCCATGATTTTTATAACGAATATTGCCTAAATAACCACTTGCTCCTGCGCCCAATCCATAATAATGATCATTATTCCAGTAAACCAAGTTATGCTTGCTCTCTTTTCCCACTTCAGCGAAATTACTCACTTCATACTGATGTTTTCCGGCTAACGTCATCCGTTCAATTGCTCGCTCAAACATATCACCCTCAACATCAATCCCCGGTAAATGCAACCTGCCTTGTCTTGCCCAATTATAAAACATGGTTTTATTTTCTAAAATTAACGAATACATGGAATAATGAGGTAAATCTAGCGCTAATGCTTTATCAAGTGTGTCTTCAAAACTTTCCATTGTTTGATTTGGTAAAGCATAAATCAAATCAATGCTAACATTTGAAAAGTCTGCTCGCTCTAAAAGTGCCATTGTATCAAATACATCTTGAGCTGAATGTTTTCGGCCAATTTTTTTTAATAACCGATCATCAAATGTTTGAACTCCCATAGATAATCGATTCACTCCATGCGTTTGTAGGACCTTTATTTTGTCCATCGTCAAGTCACCTGGATTAGCTTCCACTGTAAATTCATCACTTGGATTGAATGGTAACAATTCTTTAATACCACTTAACAATCGGTCGAGCTGCTTAGCAGATAAAGATGTCGGCGTACCTCCACCAATATAAATGGTTTCAGTTGTGTCTGATGGATAAGCTTCTTTTGTTAATGTTATCTCTTTTAACAATGCCTCAATGTATTCATCAACAGGTTGTCCTTCAATAAATACTTTATTGAAGTCACAATAAAAACAGATATGTTCACAAAAAGGAATATGTATATAGGCTGACGTCATGCTCGTCCTCCTACTGTATCAAAATAATTCCTTGTATCTTGTTCATCTTGTTTTAGTTGAGCAATTAGTCCATCCACATTATCAAATTTTTTCTCTCCCCGTAAAAAGTGTAGCCACTCAACACTCACTTGTTCTCCGTAAATATCATCTGAAAAATCTAGAATGTTGACTTCAATGGTCATTGGTCGATTGCTTTCAAACGTAATATTGTATCCTATCTGAGCCATACCCATGTACCATTTATTTGCTACTTTTATCTTAACAACATATACCCCACCTGTTGGCAATAGTGAAAATGATGGCACTTTAATGTTAGCTGTTGGGTAGCCTAATAATCGGCCACGTTTATCACCATGCACCACAATGCCTGTTGTTTCATAAGCATACCCTAATAATTTATTAGCTGCACGCATATCACCAATCTTCATGCATTCACGAATCGCTGTTGAACTAACCTTTTCATCATTATCACTTAATTTTTGGACTTCTACAACATCAAATCGACCATTCGCATAGTCCGGCAATATCCTCATATTGGCAATATCTTTTTTGCCATATGTATAGTCAAATCCAGCCACTACCACTTTAGCATGTAATCCGACCATGTATTCATCTACAAAATCTTGTGGTGAAAGACTCGCAAAAGAAGAGGTAAACTCAATGATATATAAATAATCAACACCTAATTCTTTCATTCTCTCTTCTTTTTGCTCAATCGTTGTAATGTATTTCATTTTCTTATGATCTATTTTTTGGAAAACAACTGCTGGATGATGATTAAACGTCATCACAGCCAATTTTAATCCTTTTTCATCCGCAATCGTTTTTGCTGTTCGAATCACTTCTTGATGACCTCTATGAACGCCATCAAAAAAACCTAAAGCTAACACAACATCCTCTTTAGGTAAGTTACATGGATCATACGGATGATGAATATTAATAATTTGCATAACATATACTCCTTTAATCGTTTCGAATCACTTTAACTGGTTTAAATAAACCAGGTTTACTTGGGTGTTTACCATATAAACTAACAAGTTGTTGATTGTAAAATAATGCAATCAACTGTGTGTCATCATATCCCTCAAAAAAAGAATCTGGCATCACTAATCCATTTCTGATTAATTGATACTCATCTGATGTTAATCGTTTTTTAGGAAACGTCTCGACTGCACGCTCAAGGGGATAGAATATTTCTGATGATTGATTATCTTCAACAAGTTCTCTTACTCTTTCTAACGTAATGGCTTCTTTCGCGTCAAAACCACCACTTGATAACCTCGTTAAATCTGACATATGGGCCTCATAGCCTAATTTTTTTCCTGTGTCTACGGCAAGTGTTCTAACGTATGTTCCCTTTGCACAATCCACTTCAAATTTCCATGACTGTGTTTGTTCTTCGTTAGAAAATTCTGGTTGACTAATTCGTTTATAATGATGAATGGTTGTCTGTCTAATAGGACGCTCGACTGTTTCACCTTTTCTCGCATAATCATACAATCGTCGACCATTCACTTTTACTGCTGAATACATAGGAGGCACTTGTTGAATATCACCTGTTAAAGATAACATGGCTTCATCAATTTCTTTTTCTGTTAAAGGCTTAGTAATAGGACTTTTCGCTACAACTTCCCCACTCGCGTCTTCTGTTTCTGTTGAAAAACCCAGTGTTATTTCCCCAACATATATTTTATGAGATTCTTGTAAATACTCAACAACTTTTGTTGCTTTACCGACACAAATAGGCAACACACCATCAACATCCGGATCAAGAGTGCCACTATGTCCAACTTTTTTTGTTTTTAAAATCTTTCTTAACTGGAAGACGCAATCATGACTTGTCATACCACGTGGTTTCCATAGAGGGATAATTCCTTCCATTCATCTTCTCCTACTCTTTTCATCATTTCTTGAATATTATAGCATACTTAAAGACCTAATTAAGACAAAAGAGATTGTAAACATAAAAAAAGGAGGTTTCCCCTCCTTTAAGATAACTATTCTAGTTCCCATCCCCACTCGCGTCTCATCGCGTCCATCAACTCAATCACTCGTTGACTCACTTCGCGACAATCTGGGACATGTTCTAAATCTTTTTCATTAGCCAAATGATTTAACATATCCATCTCATAGGTGAATACGTCTTTTCCATCTCCTACTTCAATGACTTGTGTTGTTCCATCATTGTAAAAGATATCAGCAGTTGTTGCTCTTGGAAAATCATTAATTAATAAGTAACCTTCATCACCTGTTACTAAAATTTGTTTCGGTAATTTCCCTCTAAATGACAACATCACGCTGGCTAATTCATTATTTTTTGTTTTTAATGTTGTCACTGATTTTTCATCAACGCCACTTGGTGCCATGACAACCTCAGAAGAAACTAACTCGATATCTGTCCCTAATAAATAAACAGCTGCTGATAAGGCATATGGTCCAATATCAAATAATGCCCCACCGCCTTTTTCTAATGAAAAGAATCGATTATTTACATCGTACTCTTTACAACTACCAAATGTAATATTTGCGCCACTGATTTTTCCTAACACATTCTGTTCTAATAAACGACTCACCTCATGATACATTGGCATAAAGAACAATGTCACAGCTTCCAGTATGACCACATGATGTTTTTTAGCTAATGCAAACAACTCCTGTGCTTGTTCACCCTTTAGTACCATCACTTTTTCACATAGTACATGTTTGCCTGTTTCAATAGCTTTTTTAGCATAGTCATAATGCGTTTGATTTGGAGTAGCAATATAGACACAATCTAAATCATCATCGTTTAAAAATTCATTGTAATCTGTGTATCCATGATGCAGTTGATGTGCTTCTTTAAATGTTTCAAGAGATCTGGGGTTACGATTATACACTGAATGAATGGTGTATTTTGACGTATCTATTTGCGTCACAAATTCTGTTGCAATGACACCTGTCCCAACTATTCCGATATTTTTTACCAATCGAATCGCCTCCTAGTTAATCTTATTTTAGTTTATCATACTTCATTATTATGCGTTAATAATTGCTATTTTATGAAAAATAAAAAAGACTAGAGAAAATAAGTTATCCTCTAGTCTTACGTTACTTAATCTTTATGTAATCCTCTTAATAGTTCATCAATGTGATTACCATATTCAACTGATTCATCTCTTGTAAAGGTGATTTCAGGCGTTTTGTAGATGCTTAATCTATGACCTAATTCGCGACGTACTAATCCTGTCGCTTTTTCTAATCCTTCTTGAGCTTTTTGTTTATCAGATGCTTTATCACTTAACAAACTATAGAAAATAGTTGCTTCTTGTAAATCACCAGTTACTTTTACGTCAGTAATACTTACATCTTGTACGCGTGGATCACGAACTTTTTTATGTAAAATATCATTCACTTCTTTTAATATTTCTTGAGCGACACGACGATCTCGGTAATTTGCCATATGCTTATCCTCCTCATATAAATGAGCTGAATTATTTTTTCACTTCTTCCATGATGAACCCTTCAATGACATCATCAACTTTTACGTCATTGTAATTTTCAAGAGTTGCACCACATTCAAATCCCATTTTAACTTCTTTTGCATCATCTTTAAATCGTTTCAAGCTAGCTAAGTTACCTTCATGGATAACAATGCCATCACGAATTAGACGAATACCACAGTCACGACGAATGAATCCTTCAGTTACGTAACATCCTGCAATTGTCCCAACTTTAGACACATTGTAAGTTTCACGAACTTGCATTTGTCCTGTAATTTTTTCAACAAATTCAGGATCAAGCATTCCCTTCATAGCTGTTTCAATTTCTTCAATTACTTTATAGATAATACGATGTAAACGAATATCTACTTGTTCTTGTTCTGCTTGTGTACGAGCTTGTGCTGTTGGACGAACGTTAAATCCGACAATGATTGCATTACTTGCAGAAGCTAATGTGATGTCACTTTCATTGATTGCTCCAACTGCTGAATGGACGATTTTTACACGAACGCCTTCAACATCAATTTTTGTTAAACTGGCTGCTAAAGCTTCAGCAGAACCTTGAACGTCTGCTTTGATAATAACATTAACTTCTTTCATTTCACCGTCTTTAAGACTTTCAAATAAATTATCTAATGTAACACGTTGGCTTACTTGACGTTGTTCTAACAAGGCACGTTTCGCTCTTTCTTCACCCGCTGCACGAGCTGTTTTTTCGTCTTCGAAGGTTACAAATCTGTCACCAGCTTGTGGCACATCATTTAACCCAGTAATTTCAACTGGTGTTGCTGGACCTGCTGCTTTATCACGACGACCAATATCATTTGTCATCACACGCACACGTCCATGAGTGTTACCGACAACGATTGGGTCTTGTACATGTAGAGTCCCTTGTTGTACTAATAATGTCACAACAGGACCTTTACTTTTATCTAAACGTGCTTCAATAACTGTCCCGATAGCACGTTGTGTTGGGTCTGCTTTTAAGTCTTCTACTTCTGAAACAAGTAAAATCATTTCTAGTAATTCTTCAATATTATCACCAAATTTTGCAGAGATTGGAACAAAAATCGTATCTCCACCCCACGACTCAGGAATTAAACCATATTCACTTAATTCTTGCATCACGCGATCTGGATTAGCACTTGGTTTATCAATTTTATTGACAGCAACAATAATTGGTACTTCAGCTGCTTTAGCATGGTTAATCGCTTCAACAGTCTGTGGCATGACACCATCATCAGCTGCTACAACTAAAATCGTAATATCTGTAATACTTGCTCCACGAGCACGCATACTAGTAAATGCCGCATGTCCTGGTGTATCTAAGAACGTAATTGGTTTGCCGTCAATATCAATTTGGTAAGCCCCAATATGTTGCGTAATCCCACCAGCTTCTCCTGATGTTACTTTAGCATTTCTTAGAGTATCTAATAACGTTGTTTTACCATGGTCAACGTGTCCCATAACAGTCACAACAGGTGGTCGACTGACTAATTTGTCAGGATCAACAACATCTGCTTCAAAGAATTTATCAATATCAGCCACATCTTCTTGAACTTTTTCTTCCGCTTCAATACCGTAATCTGTTGCTAATAATTCAATTGTATCTTTATCTAAGGCTTGGTTTTGGTTAACCATCACACCTAAAAGGAATAATTTTTTAATAATTTCTGCTGGTTCACGATAAATTTTCTTAGCAATGTCTGCCACATTCATCCCTTCAGTGTAAACTAACACTTCTGGTAATTCTTTAAATTTACGTGGTGGTACAGCAGGTTTATTAGATGTTTGTTGTTTTCCTTTTTTATTGTTACGTCGTTTATTGTTTTTGTTATAACGATTGTTTTGGTTACCTTGATAAGGACGGTTACCATTATTATTACGGTTTCCACCTTTATTTTGGTTGTTGTTATTGCCTGTTGAATTATTGCTTCTATTTGCTTGATTAGAAGTATTTCCAGCTGGTTTTTTCGTTCCATTAGCTGAAGATTGTTGGTTATTATTTGGTTTATTCGTTGGTTGTTGTTTGTTTTGATTCTGATTATTCACTCGATTACCCTTACTGTTATCATTATTTTCTAACTTTTTGTTAGAATGATTATTTTTTTGAACTGGTGTTTTACCAGTGTTCTGTTTATCTTGTCCCTTAGCTTTTGAAGGTGCTAATAGGTGTTTGACTTTATCAATGTCTGAATCATTTAATGTACTCATATGATTCTTCACATCAACACCTGCGGACTGAGCTTTTTCTACGATATCTTTACTTGGAACATTAAGTTCTTTCGCTAATTCATATACGCGTTTTTTACTCATTCTCTCACCATCCTATTCTGTCATTAGTTCACACATCTTTCGAGAGAATCCTGTGTCACATACCCCGATAATCATACGATTTTTACCAATCGCTGAACTCAATTCAGCTGATGTACATGGTGAAATCAATTTTGTATGATAACTATGACACTTGTCTCTCATTTTTTTTTCGGTATTTTCACTTGCATCACTTGCTAAAATCACCAAATTTACAGTATTTTTTCTCACTGACTGTAAGGTTGTTTCTTCGCCAGTTACAAGTTTACCGGCTTTCATTGCTAAACCTAGGAGATTAAGAAATCGTTGTTTATTTTCCATTTCCGAATAATTCTCTCCTTGCTTTTTGATGTGAGACATAGTCTAGCAACTCTTGATAGAAGTCATCTGTCAACGTATCGTTTAACACTCTATCTAAAATCTTTTGATCCCAACTTTTTTGGACAACTTCTGGTTCCATAGATAGATAGGCCCCTCGACCTGGCATTTTTCCAGTTGGATCAATCGAAATCTCGCCTTCTTTAGAACGAACGATACGAATCATTTCTTTTTTAGGTTTCATTTCATTTGATACAACACATTTACGCATTGGAATTTTTCTTTGTTTCATCTATTTCGCCTCCCAAAAAGTGGTATTATTTTTCATCTTCTTCTACTGATTCAATAATCTCTTCTTCAATAACTTCTTCTGTTGTTTCTTCCACAACTTCTTCAATTAGTTCTTCTGCTAATTCTTCCAAAGTATCTTCTAAAATGTCTTCAACAACTAATTCTTCGTTTGCTTCAAGCACTTCTTCAATTAGTTCTTCTTCATTTTCTGCGGCTATTTTTTCCCATTCAGACTCAGGTTTAATATCAATTTTATAGCCAGTTAATTTAGCAGCCAGTCTAGCATTTTGTCCACGTTTACCAATAGCTAATGATAATTGGAAATCTGGCACAACGACCGTACAAGCGCGTTGGTTTGGCTCAAAAATCACATCTAATACTTGGGCTGGATTTAAGGCATTAGAGATAAAGACAGCAGGGTCTTCATTCCATTCCACGATATCCATATTTTCACCTTTTAGTTCATTCACGATAGCTTGAACACGTTGTCCTTTTGGTCCAACGCAAGTTCCCACTGGATCAATATCTTTATTAGCAGCCGTCACTGCCACTTTCGCTCTATCTCCAGCTTCTCTTGCAATGCTAATAATCTCTACTTCACCATCATACACTTCTGGTATCTCTTGTTCAAATAAACGTTTTAACAAGTCAGGATGGCTACGACTAACGTAAACTTGAGGTCCTTTTGATGTGTTTTCAACTTTTGAAATATAAACCTTGATGCGATCGTGTGGTTGATAAACTTCATTTGGGATTTGGTCTTGTTTAGATAATACTGCTTCAATTTTACCTAAATTAACATAAATGTAGCGGTTATCTTGACGTTCCACAATTCCTTGCATAATTTCATTTTCGTAAGCACTAAATTCATTATAAATAATTGAGCGTTCTGCTTCACGCACACGTTGTAAGATAACTTGTTTAGCCGTTTGTGCTGCAATACGACCAAAGTCTTTTGGTGTTACCTCAAAACGAATCATGTCGCCAATTTCATAAGCACCATTAATTTTTAACGCTTCTTTTAAGCTAACTTCTAATTGAGAGTCCATTACTTCTTCTGTCACTTCTTTAACAGAAAAAATATGTACATCTCCTTTTTTCTCGTCAAACTCAACCTCTACGTTTTGTGCTTGTCCATAATGACGTTTATACGCTGAAACCATCGCTGCTTCTAATGCTTCGATTACGATACTTTTTGAAATACCTTTTTCGCGTTCAAGAGCATCTAGTGCTCCTAACATTTCCTTGTTCATGTATTTCCTTAACCTCCATTTTAAAATTGAATAGCCAATCTCGCTTTGGCAATGTTTTTTCTATCAAATGTCATTTCTTTTTCTTGCGTTTTAATTTTTACTGATAGGGTGAGCGTCTCTGGGGTTACTTCTCTTAAGAAACCTTGATACTGCTTTTCTCCTTCAACAGCTTGATAAAAAGAGATATTTATATACTCTCCGATAGCATTGACATAATCTTCTTCTTTTTTCAATGGTCTTTCTGCCCCTGGTGAAGACACCTCTAAGAAATAGGCTTGTGGAATCGGATCTGGATCGATTGTGTCAAGTTTTTCACCTAACGCTTCACTGACTAGTGCGCATTCATTGATATCAATACCGCCATCTTTATCAATAAATACTCTTAGAAACCAATTTTTTCCTTCTTTAACATATTCAACATCTACTAAGTCAAATTGATAGCCTTCCAAGATTGGATTAACTAAGTCAGTGACTATTTCGACTACATTTGCCAATATTTTCGCCTCCCTATACATTTTCGAGAAATTCATCAAAAAGAGTGAGCGTCAACACGCTCACTCTTTCCACTCATATCACACAATGTTATGTTAGCATATTTTTCAACACTATTCAATGTTGTAGGCTTTTTTTTGAAAATATGGTTAAGAATTTTCTAAATTTTTTTATTTTAGTTCTTTATTTTTTAATTTTTGTTAATTTAACTTAAGACATTTTTTTACAAAGGAGGCGTCTTTATGACAAAAGTAAAAAACATCATCACAGGAGTCCTACTGAGTCTACCTCTACTAATGATTGCTGAAGGTATCCGTGAAAACAGACAATTAGATACTGAGTCCATTATTATTACCAGTAACCGTGTGAACGGACAACCAATAAAAATTGCCCAATTATCTGATTTACAATTTCCTAGAATAAGAGTTAATCAAACACAGTTATTAAATGAACTTGATAAAGAAAAACCTGATGTTCTTTTTTTAACAGGCGACACAATTGATCGGACTGAAACTGTGGAAACAACTAATTTTTTTAATTTTTTAAACGAATTGACAACTCGCTACCCAACTTATGTGGTCAACGGGAATCACGAAGAAACAAACCCTGATTATGTTTTATGGAAACAAAAAATCAAAGAAAGTGATGCTATTTATTTAGAAAATAATGTCACCCATTTATCAATTCATGATACGTCATTTAATATTGTTGGATTAAGTAACCAACAAACAGCACTTTCAAATCAAGATATGACTAAGATTAATCCTAATATAGAAACATTAATTTTGGCACATCATCCTGAACTATTTCATGAGTATCTAAACTCTTTTAATCAACCTTTAGCCATTTTTAGTGGGCATGCTCATGGTGGTCAATGGCGTTTTCCTGGAACTGATGGCCTTTTAGCCCCTGATCAAGGTATCTTACCAAAACTAACTAGTGGGCTATACATTAAAAATGATTCTCATCTTATTGTCAGTCGTGGTTTGGCAAATAGCACCTTTCCTATTAGGCTAAATAATTATCCTCACCTAATTTTTACAACTATTCAACAAGCATAGAGAAAAAGCTTTGGCACATTTCGGTACCAAAGCTTTTTCTCTATTCATCATCGTCATCCATCTCTGCTAATATTTGATTAACTGAAATAATATTTTTTATTCCACTATCTAATAAATCAACAGGTTGTTCTGTCAGCACACTATTAATAAATCCAATAACCATCGGCATATTCATCCCTGCATACAATGTGATATCCTCACCTGATAAAATCATTTTCGAAATCACGTTGCATGGCGTACCACCCATTAAATCTGCTAATACTATATAATCATCTAAATGTTTCGTTACATCTAAAAATTTATTTTTAAAATCTTCTTGCCCTTCACTAGGTAATAAGGGAATTGTTTTTATTAAATCTTGTGGCCCCATAATCATTTCCGTACTTTCTTTTAATGCTTCACAGAAATTCCCATGACTGATTAATACCAAATGAGTCATCCTTACACTTCCTTTACCAATAATTATTTAGAAATCACGCCTAAGGCTGATAAAGCAATACAAACAACTAATACGATAAAGATTGCTCTTGTAGATGTCATGTTTTTCTTACCTAACATCCAGTAAATCACACCCACAACCACTGCAGGTAATAAACGAGGTAAAATCATATCCAAGTTATTTTGCATATCTATTGTTAAATCTCCAATAACAGGTGCCCAAGACAATTTTACATTGACCATTGTAGCAACTAATGCTCCAACCATGAATACCCCTAATAAAGTTGCTGCATCTGTTAAAGCTGTCAATCTATGTTGCATAGTAGTGACCAAAGATACCCCTTCTTTATAGGCAAATTCTAACTGTTTCCAACGAAAAACCATCACAGCAATCTGTGCCGCAATCCAGATGAATATCCCTGTTGGATTCCCATTAATCGCCATATTAGCAGCTAAAGCTCCAAATATTGTCGGAATTAACGCACCAAATATCGAATCCCCAATCGCTGCGAATGGTCCCATTAAACCTGCTTTCAAACCTGAAACAGTTTCTTTTGATTGATAGCCTTCTTTTTCTTCAATAGCTAAGTCAATCCCTGTAATAATAGTATTAAAAAAATTCGATGTGTTAAAGAATTGCGCATGCGTTTTCATCATTTCTTTTAACTCTTCAGTATCATCACCATACATTTTTCTTAACTGAGGTAAGATAGTGTATAAATAACCTGACCCCTGCATTCTTTCATAGTTCCAACCTAATTGGAAGGTAAATAAACTACGACGGTTAATTTGATTAAAGTCTTCTTTTGTTAATTTATATTTCGTCATCTTCAATCTCCTCCTCAGCTGATGGATTTTCTGACTTAACATTCACTGACGTATTTGTTTGAGCAGCATAACCATTTTTGTAATGGATTGAAGCAAAAGCAAAACCGATTAAAGCAACTCCTAACATAGGTAATCCATTAAAGATACCTTGGAAATCTTTTACAACACTTGCTACACCAGCTCCAAGTAATTGAATGTTACCAAATACTGTTGTAAGTAGTGCTGTAATAACAAAACCTAAAATTAAATAAGGGAAATGTTTTTTAACTGGTAAATAACGTAATAAAATAGCAAATCCGACTGCTGGAAGAACTGCTCCGGCAACTGATAACCCATCTCCTAACCATTTTAAACTTCCATTTAAAACAGCTACTACTTGTTCAACTAAACCGCCACCAAAAGCTAATGCTAAAAATACTGGAATCATTCTTGAAAGAGCCCAAGAACAACCGCCGAATAAGAAGTTTCTCTCAATACCTTTATAATCCATGTTATCGATTGCTGTATCAATTCTATGCGCAAAGAATGTATTAGCAAATCGACCAAGAATATCCATTTGAATCATTAAACTAGCAACTGGTACAGCAATCGCTGCGATGGCTTGTTCTGGATCCATGCCTAAAGCAACAGAAAATGCTGTTGCTAAAATTGTTCCAGAGTTCGCATCAATTTTGGAAGCGCCGCCAAAAGTACCTACTCCTAAAACAGTTAATTGCATGCTTCCACCAATTAAAAGTCCCGCTTTGATATCTCCCATTACAAGACCTGCAAACAACCCTGCAAATACTGGTGCACTTAAAGAAGAATAAATTTGTAGCTCATCAAGAATCTGGTATCCTGCGTATAACGTTAATAATAGCACTTGCCACCATAGTATTGTCATTAGTTTTTCCTCCTTATTTTGTCAAAAATGACATAAAATCTTCTGCTTTATCACTTGGAACCATTTGTGCAACCAATTTTACTCCCTTCTCATTTAATTTATTAAAATAGTTGATATCATTATCATCTACGTTAATTGATTTTGTAATAGATCTTGTTGTTGTACTTTGAGACATATTGCCAACATTAATTTCCTCTATTGGTACTCCTGCCTCAACTAACTCGTACAAAGTTTCTGGTTTTTTTGCTACGATGAGTAATCGCTGTGAATCATATTTGCCAGCTAATATATTCGCTGCTGCTTTTTCTACTGGTAATACGCTTAACTTCACTCCAGATGGTGTTGCTAGTTTCAATCCACTTTTTTCAATAGCGTTATTGCATACCACATTATCAACCACCATGATGCGAGAAATATTTAATTTAGTAGTCCATAAGTTAGCTACTTGTCCATGTATTAATCTTCCGTCTATTCTTACTCCTATAATACTCATTTATAATTCCTCCTCTAATATTGTTTTTATTATTGGTTTTTCAACCAATTGTAGCGTTTCTTTATACTGACCTTCCGTTTCGAACACCACAATGTCATTGTGTCCTACTTTTAGTAATCCACTTGGAACAAAGAGAGTCATATACGGTCCTTTATTCCAAAAACGTCCAACGTTAACATTATTAACTAATACAACACCTTTTCCAAAATCTGACATGTCGATATATGTATCACTTATATCATCAACTATAAATTCAAACTGATAAAAGGCTGCCTGATTTTCTTCCCACTCTCCTGAAAAATCAATTCCCTCAGTTGTTTCCAGTTTGATTGGATAATGTTCCCATTCGGTGATGAAATGTAAATCTGACATGACACCCGTTCTAATCCCCTTACGTTGCGTGTCTGCAAATAATTTATGTCCATAATTTACTCGACCCATATTTTCCATTAAAATATCGATTTGATTGCTTTCATTCACTAATGGTACGGTGATATTTTCACCAATTTCTTGTTGATATTGAGTTAATTTTAATTCTTGGTTTAAATAAAAATGAAGTCTGTCTCGTCCATCAATTACACGATAATATTCTTCTTCTTTATCCTTAGAAACGGTTGTTCGATATACGACATATCCAGTATTTTGATTCAATTCTTCCATAGAAAGTGGGTATTTAGATTTAACTTTTTCACTCAACGTCTCTAAGGTTGAAAACAAAGCTACTTTATTGGATAGTTTTACTGTTTGATTAGGCAAAGAATGTTTAATTAAAGGCTCCTTAATTTCAACATCTGGAAACATCTCTTTAACCAACTCTTGAATCAAGTAATACTTTTTAGTTGGATTACCTTGTTCATCTAAAATGGCATCATAATCATAAGATGTTACTTGTGGTAAATCTATTTGACCTCTTGCTGAGCAACCATTCATAAAACCAAAATTCGTTCCACCGTGAAACATGTATAAATTAATACTTCCTAATTCCAAAGCTTCTTTAACCGAATCTCTTAATTCTTCTGGATCACGTTTAATGACATTATCTCCCCATCGATTAAACCAGCCATCCCAAAATTCCATACACATAAGTGGAAATTTTTTATCATACTTATCAAAAAATGCTTGTAAATTCGCAAAATTCTCTTTGGCTTTAGAACCAAAATTTCCTGTCGGCAGTATTCCATCTTCAATCATGCTACCTGCCTCTAAAGTTGCTTGCCAAGCACCATCTGAAGTGAATAAAGGCATCACAATTTGCCTATCTAGCATGATTTGTTTTAAATCACTTAAATACTCTTTATCCTCCCCGTATGACCCATATTCATTTTCAATTTGAAACATTAAGACATTACCTTTATTTACCAATTGGTGTTTCACTAATTTGGGTAGCAATTCATCATAGTAATCAGAAACATGGTTTAAATATGTTTCATCGCTACGTCTGATTTTCATGTTTTGATCTTGTAACAGCCAAGCAGGAAAACCGCCAAATTCCCATTCAGCACAAATATACGGAGACGGACGAACAATCGCGTATAACCCTAAATCCTTTGCTATTGATAGAAATTTTTCAATATCTAATATCCCCTTAAAATCAAATTCTCCCTTTTTAGGCTCATGTAAATTCCAAGGGACATATGTTTCAACGGTATTAAATCCCATAGCCTTAAGATTGTATAGCGAATGATACCAATCATCAGGATGTACCCTGAAGTAATGAATTGCCCCAGATAAAATTTTAAAGGGCTGACCATCTAGTAAAAAATCCTCTGAAATTTCAAATGTTGACACTACCTCACCAACCTTTTTCCAAAATCCAAAACCTAATATACTAGGACTTGGTATACTAAGATAATACCATTTTTTAAAAGCGTTTTCAATAGTTTTTGTGTTTATTTTTTAACATTAATTAATCCTAACAACCATTGAATTATCAATAAAAATAAAGTAGGATAACTATAGGTTATGGTATGACAAAATAAAAAAGGAGCACTCATTATGATTCCAAAATATTTAGTTATTAAAAACGAATTGTTAAATGAGATAAACACTGGTAAATTTCATCCGGGAGATCGTTTTTATAGTGAATCTGACTTAATACAAAAATATGATGTCAGCTCTATTACTGTTATTAGAGCTCTTAAAGAATTAGTTTTAGATGGGTATTTATATAGTGTTAAAGGAAAAGGACGCTTTGTTAGTCAAGGGAAAAATCAACAATTAGTACGTTTTACAGATGTCGAAAAGTTTCCGGATCATAATACAGACGTCAAAATTATTAGCATAAAAGAAATCAACAATGATAGAATTAGACAAAAATTGAATGTCTCAAAATCCACTGTTATTTATCAATTTGAAAGATTAAGAATAAGTGATGGAGAACCATTTTTTTTACAATATTCTTATATCCCAGAAACATTCGTAAAAAAAGAAGATTTGAATAATCCAGAAAAATTCAAATCAATCTACAAAAAAATGGAATTAGACTTTAACTTTCACCTGTCTACGTCGCCTTCCATCGAATACTATAAAATTTTATTTCCAACACCAAAACACGTGTCATCTCTTTTAAATATTAATGAGTATGAACCAACGAGTTTTGCAGAAAGAACAACTTTTTTAGACAACGGAACAATTGTAGAGTACATAGAAAGCTATAAAAGGTGGGATTATTATTGTAGTAAAGTTGAAAGCGTGACAAGCGTTTCTCCAATCATTAACTCATAACTATAAAAAACGGCTGTACACTAAATCGTGTTGATAGATTAAATTCTATCAATGCGATTTTTTATTTAGACATAGAAAAAGAGGCATTCTTATTGGTAAAATTAAGTCGACTAAAACCAAAATTACAAAGGAGAATACCCCTATGGATAATAATACAAGAAAACTACTCAATTTAACAGATGATTCTCTTATTTTTAATGAGAATTGGTTGTCTCGCGAAGCGAGAGACAACCGA
>NZ_NGJT01000039.1 GCF_003950315.1 Vagococcus bubulae | reverse complement strand
CGATTACATTGAGTCCAAAGAACACTAAAAAGATTTGAACAAGTAAAGGTGTCCCACGAACATATTCAATGTAGACAACAGCAATACCTTTGAATAGTTTATTTTTAGATAATTTCATTAAAGCAAGCAATGTTCCTAACACACTTCCGCATAATACGCCAATAAGGGCTAAGAAAATGGTGTAACCAGTCCCTTTAATATAGTAAGGAGCGTATTTTTTCATAAACGATTCATCTTGGAACATGTAAGGAATAACTTCTTTTTTGTATTCTTTCATTAAATCTTTGTCATTGATTTCTTTGATAGATGTATTAACTAAATTTAAAAAATCTGGTGCATTTTTTTGTAAGGCAATTGCCGTTCCTTTGTTAGCATTATCTAGTTTAACATCAGCAAACATTAATGAGTCATCTTGTGTCAAATAGGCTTCAGCAACCGGTTCTTCAATCACAGCTGCATCAATTTTCTTTTGTTGGAGCTGTAAAATAATATCAGGTACTTGTTGTAAAGAGACGGTATTAGCATGTAACTCATTATTAGCTAGTTCTTCTTGCATCGATTGAACTTGTGCTCCTACTTTAAGTCCATTAAAATCATCGACTGTTTTAAATTTATCTTGGTCTTCTTTTCTGATAACAACTTTTTGTTGAACGGTCATATAAGGATCGGAAAAATCAACTTCTTTTAAACGTTCCGGAGAGGGAGACATACCTGAAATAATTAAATCAATTTTTCCAGTTTTTAAGGCACCGATTAAGGCATCAAAACCATATTCTTCAACTTTTAACTTTACACCCATATCATCTGCAATTTTTTGGGCAATTAAAATATCCGTCCCAACGACTTTATCTTTTCCGTCAACTGTGGCATGAAATTCATATGGGGCATAGTCAGCAGATAACCCAACAGTTAGTACCCCTTTATCTTTAATTCCTTTTAAAATAGCATCTTCTTCTGCAAATGTATGTAATGGTAATATAGTTGTTAGTACTCCAATAATTAATGTAAATAATAGCATTAACCTTTTATTTAGTGAGTGTTTCATTACAAAACTCCTTTCTTTTTTATCATGTGATTTATTATAGTGTGTATGCATTTAATATTCAAGTATTTTTGAATAATTGTATAAAGAATAAAAATATTCACTTTTTTTATAGTGTTTATACAAAAATAACTGTTTAATCAGATAATTGTTATAACAATTATGTAAAAATGTCTCATCTTTTGTTATAATTAGGCAATAGATAGGTTAATGTTAAAAGACTTACAAAGGAGGCGTATCTTATGTTACCTCAAACAGGCGAAGTAATAATGAATTGGTTACCCTATATAGGGATTGCTTTAATCGTAGTTGTTGGATTTTTATTATATAAAAAGAAAAAATCAAATAAAAATGAAGAAGATGAATAAAGTATAGGCACCTAGTTTAAGGTGCTTTTTTGTTAATATCTAATATTATATAGGAGTGATGAAGATGTCAAAATTATTAGAGCGTTTTATTACATACGTCAAATTAAATACACGATCAGATGCAAGTAGTAGTACCATCCCAACCACTTATTCTCAAGTAGAATTTGCCTTACTATTAAAACAAGAATTAGAAAAAATGGGATTAGATAGTATTTTTTATAATGAAAAAAATGGGTTTTTAACAGCCAAATTACCTAAAAATAGTGATAAAAAGATGACGTCAGTTGGATTTATTGCACATTTAGATACAGCTGATTATAATGCTGAAAATATCACACCACACGTCTTTTCTAATTATGATGGTGGTGATGTGGTATTGAATAAAGAAAAGAATATTATTATGAAAGTTAGTGAGTTTCCTAATTTAAAAGATTATAAAGGCGAAACATTAATTACAACAGATGGAACAACTCTCTTAGGTGCAGATGATAAGGCAGGAATTGTGGAGATATTAGAAATGTTGGACTATTTCATTAGTCACCCAGAGAGTGATCATGGTGATATTTATGTTGCTTTTGGTCCTGATGAAGAAATTGGGACAGGAGCAGACTATTTTGATGTGTCTTATTTTCCAGTGGACTATGCTTATACTATTGATAGTGGACGTATTGGACATTTTGAGTATGAAACGTTTAATGCAGCTCAAGCTATATTAACGATAGATGGGACAAGCGTTCATCCAGGAACAGCATATGGCATGATGGTTAATGCATTAAAAGTGGCAATGAATATAGATGCACAACTCCCTCAATTGGATGTACCAGAAAAAACACGAGGCTATGAAGGCTTTTATCTACTTCATGATTTAGAGGGAAGCATTGATTCAGCGACAATGACTTATATTATTCGAGATCATGATAAAGCTCGTTTTGCTGAGAGAAAAGACTATATGACACGTCTTGTTGATGAAATGAATGAGACGTTTGATCGTCCAAGAATTTCTCTTCAATTAGTTGATCAATACTATAATATGAAAGACATTATAGAACAAGATATGAGAAGTGTTGATGTTGCTGTCAAAGCAATGAAACAGTTAAATATTGAACCAATTATTACCCCTTTCAGAGGTGGGACAGATGGCTCTAAAATATCATTTATGGGTGTGCCTACACCAAACATTTTTACAGGTGGGGAAAATTTTCATGGTCAATATGAATTTATTACCTTAGAATCGATGGAAACTGTTGCAAAAACATTGATAGAAATTGTTAAATTAAGTGATTAAGGAGTGATTATAGTGACTCATTTTTTATTGACTTGTGTTGAGTTAACAGAAACACAACGGTCTTATCTACAAACAACATTTTCCATTAATCAAGTGGTGCCAATTGAGATGTTTGATAGAGCTGATAGCGGCAAAGTTACTATTATCTATGGATGGTCTGACACTCTACCATCATTAACTCATTTTTCCTCTTTAAAATGGATACAAACTCTTTCAGCGGGAGTGAATTATTTGCCATTAGAAGAATTGGCTAAACGAAATATTATAGTGACAACAACAAGTGGTATCCATGGGCATCAAATGACTGAAAGTGTTCTAGGAATGCTGTTTAGCTACACTAGAAATATTCGCGAGTCTATTTTGAAACAGGAAAAACGAGAATGGGGTGTAGCAAATAAAGGAACAGACTTAGTTGATAAACGAGTGCTGATTTTTGGTACAGGGAACATTGCCAAACAATTAGCAAAAACGTTACAAGTGTTTGGCTGTGATGTCTTTGGAATTAATCGAAGTGGAAGACAGGTGGAACATTTTACACAAACGTTTAATTATCAGGATGGGCAAAGTAAGTTAAGCACAATGGATATTGTGATTAATTTAATGCCTGGGACAACAGAAACGTATCACTATTTTAATGATTGTCTATTTTCTAATATGAAAAAAGGCGTGATATTTATCAACATGGGACGTGGTACTTCAGTTAATACGAGCGATTTGATTTCTCATATTAAGACAGAAAAAATTGCGTTTGCGGCACTGGATGTTTTTGAAGAAGAACCTTTACCAAAAGATAGTGAGTTGTGGGGATTAAAAAATGTATTAATCACCCCTCATATATCTGGCGCAACGGATAAATATAATGACCGAGCTTTTACTATTTTAACGGACAATTTAATGAGATTTATGAAACATGAAGTATTAAAAAATGTTGTGGATTTAGATTTAGGATATTAATTTCATTATAAGCAGAGAGCCTCTTATTTTTATAAGGGGCATTTTTATATTATTTTTTAGGGAATGTCATATATTTTTGACAAAAAGGGTGTAGAGAATTATA
The DNA here is from genome assembly GCF_003950315.1 of Vagococcus bubulae. GTDB lineage: Bacteria > Bacillota > Bacilli > Lactobacillales > Vagococcaceae > Vagococcus > Vagococcus bubulae. Next base: position 8,232 of record NZ_NGJT01000039.1, on the reverse strand, counting down.
GTAAATTTAGTCATATATATATGTCATTTTATAGAGAGGGAACTATGAACCGAATAAAAGAACATCGCAAGCAACAAGGATTATCACAAGCTGAGCTGGCAAAGCGTGTTGGAGTGGCTCGTCAGACAATTAATTTGATTGAAAATACAACATATAATCCATCGTTAGAATTATGTATAAATATAGCAAAAGAACTTCAAACAGATTTGAATACATTGTTTTGGAACGTAGAAGGTGAGGAATAAAAATGAAAAATATAGAACAAAAATTACTTAAACATTTTGTTGGTTACATTGATGACAGAGATGAGTACCAACAAAAGATGATTTATAAAATATTGGCAGATGCCAATATGATGACATTTATTTTACTCACGGTTTGTATGATGATTAGTTTTATATGGGATGCTTGGCATCATACTGTGTCATTAGGAACAATCTTTTTATTTTTAATTCAGCAATTGAATTCTTATTATATTTTAGTAAAAACAAAGAAATTTGATGTCCTTCAAACAGAAGTATTTGATGAAGATAACTATAAAAAAGAATTGAGTAAAATTAAAAAAAGTGCCATTTTATCAGGCATTAACTGGGGAATTTTCATGTTCGCCTGGATGGAATTTTTATTTCCACTTATACTAAATGAGCCCATTGAATTAAAATGGTTTAATGTATGTGTGTGGTTTATTGCAAGTATACTATTTGGTGGATCAATGTATGCAGTTGGTAAAGGGAAATTGAAATTAATCAAAGAATAAAAGAGATGAGGTTATCCAATAAACTGAATAACCTCATCTTTTATTTATTTGTTTTTTACACACACAACTTCAGGAGCAAAGACATCTTTTTGTAAAAGAGTCAGTAAGCCAGTTTCTTTGTTTCTTTCAAACAGAGTTAAGTTATCTGAATTTTGATTTGCTACGACAATAAAGTCTTCATTTTTTGATAGGTTAAAGTCACGTGGGAAATCTCCCTCCACTGAAATCCACTGTAATGTGTTTAGTGTTTTACCATCTTCTGATACTTCATAAACCACAAGTGAATTATGTCCCCTATTAGATGCATATAAGAATTTACCATCTTTTGAAATACGAATAGCAGCCCCACCGTTAAATTCAGTATGAGTTTCAGGTAAAGTTGAAATGGTTTGGCTTGCTTTAAAGCTACCAGTTGCAACATCGTAATCTAAAACAATCACATCGCTTGATAATTCACCGAATAAATAAGCGATTGGTTTTGTTGGATGAAATACAAGATGACGAGGTCCAGTGCCAGGAGTAGCAATAAATTTAGCTACTTCAGTTAATTTACCATTATTGTCGACATCATAGGTATAGACTGTGTCATTTCCTAAATCACACACAACTAAACGGTCATCAGGTGTTAAATCGGCATAATGAACATGAGGTCCTTCCTGATTTTCATGAGGACCATGACCATTATCTTGAATTTTATCAGCCAAGGCTACAGAACCGTCCTCGGCAATAGTATAAGAATATAAAATTCCTTGATGATAATTTGCGCCATAGACTACACCACGTTTATTATCAACAGCGACATAACAAGGAGGAGCCCCTTCTACCATGACGCGATTGATTAACGTATATTCTCCATTTTCTTCTGTTTTGTAGCTAGCGACTCCACCTAGATTGCCTTCTTTTGCTACGGAATATAAAACGTCGTTATCTGACACATCCAAGTAAGTTGGATTATCTTCATTGATTAAGTGTGTTAAGTGAACAAGTTGTTTTTTCTGTGTATCTAAAGATATTTCATAAATTCCTTCACTAATTCTTCTTGTATATGAGCCTAATAAAAATTTTTCCACGTCACTCATTCCTTTCAAATTGATGTGTTTATTATAACATTAGAATAAACTATTCGCACATTTGAAATAGTCTTTCAAGTTTTCATTAAATTAAAATGAAATTAATTAGTTATTTTATCATTTTTTATTAATGTGAAATCAAAAGGTACAATGAATTGATATATCAGATAGTAGAGAAGATTTGAAAATCAAAAATAAAAAAATAAAATGTTATATCGGTATTTAGAAAAAATATATTATATTATATTTTTTAACATTTTTTGAAATATGTGCTAGTGTTATAGGTATATTAAATAAAAAAACGGAAGGAGAAAAAGAGTACAACATCTCATTTATCTATATATCCATTCATGACATTCCCCATACACCCATATCATAATTAATTCCCCTGATTAAACCATTCATAAAGACATTTCTAAAACCAAATCAAAAATAAAGACATGACATATAATATGAGGAGGATAAGATTTGAAAGATAACTACCAACAGTCATCTCAAGAATTACTTAACAAATATCATGTAAAACAAGAAGAAGGCTTAAGTACAGAACAGGTTGAAAAATCGAGGCAAGAATATGGCGATAATTCGTTTGAAAAACAGAAGAAAGAATCGTTTTTAAAGAAAATTATTTATCATTCACTAGATGTTACAACGATTATTTTGTTGGTGGCAGCAATCATTTCCATTACCATCAACATCTCCCAACCAGATGGACACTTCTTAGAAGGGGCGATTATCATTTTAATCGTTATCTTAAATGCTTTTTTAGGAGCAAATCAAGAAAGAAATGCCGAAAAATCCCTTGAGTCATTACAAGCTTTAACAAAACAGACTAGTACAGTTATTCGTAATGGAACAAAACAAATCGTTGAATCTAGTGAACTAGTTCCAGGTGATATCATTGAACTTGAAACAGGTGATGTTGTTTCTGCAGATGCGAGGTTATTAGAAAGTAATGAATTAAGTATTGATGAGTCGCCTTTAACTGGTGAGAGTTTATCTTCTGAAAAAAATAGTCAAACAACATTTAAAGAAGACGTCAGTTTAGGTGATAGAGAAAATATGGTGTATTCTGGTTGCTTAGTTAATACTGGTAGAGGATTAGCTATTGTCACTGAAACAGGTATGCACACAGAGATGGGAAAAATTGCCTCATTATTATCTTCAGAAACAAATGAAAAAACTCCACTTCAAAACCGCTTAAATGTATTAGGAAAAAAAATCAGTTATCTAGCTCTTGCCGCAGCATTTGTTGTATTTATTATTGGCTTATTACAAGGAGAGCCAATGTTAGAAATGTTTATGACGGCAGTGTCTCTTGCAGTTGCAGCTATTCCAGAGACGTTGATGGTCATTGTTACGGTGACTCTATCCGTTTCAGTACAAAAAATGGTTAAACGGCATGCGATTATTCGTAAAATCCCTGCAGTAGAAACGTTGGGTAGTGCCTCCATTATTTGTTCTGATAAAACAGGAACACTCACTCAAAATAAAATGACAGCTAAAGAAGTATGGACAGATGGATTTAATATCATTGATGTTGAAAATAGCATGACTGATGGCGCAATGAATGTCATTAAAATGGCAAGTTTATGTTCTAATGCAACCATACAAGAAACAGAAGACGGTGTTGAAGAGATTATTGGTGACGCGACAGAACAGGCGATTGTCAAAGTATTAGATGATAATGATATTAAAAAAGAAGAATACGATATAGAAAAACCAAGGATTGTTGAAATTCCATTTAACTCAACTAAAAAGATGATGACAACTGTCCATAAAAATGGGGACCATTATGTATCCATAACAAAAGGCTCATTTGATCATATTGTTCCTTTATGTAAAGATGGTGATTTTAAACAAGCTGCAACAATAAATCGTCGCTTCGGTAAAAAAGGGATGCGCGTGATTACGGTGGCATTTAAGTATTACGATGAATTACCAGATGTTTTAGATGAAGCAGAACTAGAAAAAGATTTAACCTTACTAGGCTTGATAGGGATAATTGATCCGCCAAGACCTGAAAGTAAAGCAGCTATTGAGCGGGCAAAAAAAGCAGGAATTCGTACAATTATGATTACAGGTGATCATATTGTGACAGCCTCTGCCATTGCCAAAGAATTAGGTATTTTAAAATCAGATACTGAGGCGTTAAGTGGTGAAGACTTGTCAATGCTAACAGATGAGGAACTAAAGGAAGCAGTTGTGAATTATAATGTGTACGCTAGGGTGAGTCCTGAAGATAAAATTAGAATTGTTAAAGCGTGGCAAGCTAGAGGAGAAGTCGTCGCAATGACAGGTGATGGTGTCAATGATGCACCTGCACTAAATGCTTCTGATGTTGGTTGTGCTATGGGAATATCAGGAACAGAAGTTGCTAAAGGTGCTTCAGACATGATTTTAACAGATGATAATTTTGCGACCATTATTGATGCGGTAGAAGAAGGACGTACAGCGTATGCTAATATTAGGAAAGCAATCAATTTTTTATTAACCGCAAACATTTCAGAAGTGTTTATTCTTACATTAGCCATTCTATTTGGTTGGGGAGCTCCTGTTATGGCGATTCACTTATTGATTATTAATGTTGTTGCCGATGGGTTACCAGGATTTACATTTGCAGTTGAAAAGCCAGAAGAAGGCTTCATGAGTCAAAAACCTATTTCTAAAAATCAAAGTATTTTTGCTGATGGATTAGGTAAGTGGATTGGTTGGAATGGCGTGATGTTCACAATGATATCCTTATTTGGTTATTATTTAGGCCGTTTTGTTAACCTATCTAGTCAAATAGGAGCAAGCCATGATGTGGCCCAAACAATGATTTTCTTAATTATTGGTTATTCTTCAGTCATTCATGCTTTTAATTGCCGTAGTAGTCAATCTATTTTTAGTATAGGGTTTACTTCAAATAAAAAAATGTTCCAAATGATTTTATTGTCACTATCTATTTTAACAGTATTAACGTTAGTTCCATTTTTACGTGATGCATTATTCTTAGTACCACTAGCACCAATCCATTGGATAATAGTGATTGTATTATCCGTGCTACCTTTATTTGTGACAGAATTAGTGAAATTACATTACAGAAGAGATGACGAATAACTATTTTCAACCTTGTTTATTTGTTACTGATTGTAGTAAGATGATGAATGAAGAATATTATGTAACAAAGAAAGAGTAAGGTAGATAATGAAAAAAAAGCCAATGTCAAAACAAACAAAACCAAAAAGTTTTCAAAGTACTCGTTTTACTGTCGAACAAGATGATGAGTTGTTACCATTTCTATTGACACACATTAATAAAAGTCGTAATGCGGTAAAATCTATTTTAACTAGAGGGCAAGTTGAGGTAAATAATACTCCGACAACAAAACACAATTATAAATTAACAAGTGGTGATGTAGTAAGTATTCAAAGCAATGAATCTTTGATGAAAGAAAAAGCGTTAATAGGCTTAACAGTTGTTTATGAAGATGATGATATTATTGTGATTGATAAGGAAGCAGGGTTATTATCAGTTGCAACAGATAAAGGAAATGAACCCACAGCACATAATCAACTAATGGGTTATGTGAAAAGAGACCATCCTAAAAATCGAGTGTTCATTGTACATAGATTAGATAAGGATACATCTGGTATCATGTTATTTGCCAAAAAAGAATCTGTTAAACATGCCTTACAAGATAGTTGGAAAGAGTCTGTTCAAGAAAGACTGTACACGGCATTAGTTGAAGGTAAAGTAAAAAAAGAAAATGGCACGATTACTTCTTGGTTAACTGAAAGTAAAACATTTAAAGTCTATTCAAGTCCGAATGACAATGGTGGGAAAAAAGCGGTTACGCACTATAAAGTAACGCGACAAAATAGCGATTATAGTTTACTAGAAGTCGCACTTGAAACCGGTCGAAAAAACCAAATTCGAGTTCATATGGAAAGTATTGGTCATCCTATTGTTGGTGATAAAAAGTATGGTGCAACAAGCAATCCATTGAAGCGCTTAGGCTTGCATGCTACAACATTAGTATTTAATCATCCCACTACTGGAAAGAAAATGGTGTTTAAATCTAAAGTACCACGTTCATTTATAAGGAAAACACAAGCAAGTAAATAATTAAAGACAAAAATTTAGCGAATAGTTTCAATAACTGTTTGTTAGACTTTTTGTCTTTTTTTGTTGCGATAAAATTTAGTTTAGTTTAATCAGTTTTAATTAAACAGTATTTAATTTGATTGAAATGAACATTAGAAGTGATTGATTCTCTTTTTTTGTTCGAAATATACATATATAATATATTTTTGTGTTGTTTTAGTATCTGAATATTGGAAGTTATTCATGAAAGATACTATACTTGCTATAAATAGACTTATATATGTATAAATTTGTTGTTTTGTGATTATAATATGTAAAATTTGATAATAATATATAATTATTTAACAAAAAATTCATATTTATAAGTTTAAATGTTGTTTAATATGAAAAATGGGGGAATGAATGTGAATAAAGACAATCGTAACTATCAAATCAATCGTATGAAACACCAATTAGATCAAAAGCCAATAACTAAAGTAGATAGATTTAAAATGAAAAAAGTGAAAAAAGTGTGGGTGTTTGCTTGTGCTGTGACAACAATTTTCGGTGTGAATGCCATCATGGAGATGGTACCAGAAACACAAACAATTGAGTCTGTAGCATCAAGTAATAAAAATGAATCGACCGTAAAAGAGATAAAATTAGAAAAGCCAACTTTTAATATTGTAAAAAATACCAATAAAAAATTAGTATTAGACCTTGTTTTTAATGGAAGTTTTCAAGGTAAAACAGGAACTGTTGATGATGTTTATGTATCCATTAAAAGTTTTTCTCCTGTTAAATTGCATCTATCTGACAATATAAAACCTTATGAGAAACTAGAAGGTAAGATGACTATTATTGACGATAATAAAATAAGAATGGAGTTTAATGTAAAAAATGAAGGTGATTTATATGATGTTTATAATATAACGAATGGAAAGGTAAAAAACAGTTTTCTTACGTCACCTGCATATATTATAGATGATGATACAAAAATTGAGAGTTATACACCAATACAATCACAATACGTGAATGAATTGGTGAAATTTGGAAATGATAAACAAAATTCAGTTGATTTATTAACTTTTTTAACTGTAGCGCAAAAAAAAGAATATAATACAGAAATATTTAACACTGTGACGAAATCTTTAGATGGGTTTAAAAAGACAGAAGAGGAAAATGAGGCTTACGTTCAATCTATAGAAAAAGCTGTAACAAAAATATATGATGAAGCTTTTCAAGCTAATCAAGAAGCAGCTAAAAAAGCATTAGAAAATATTGCTAAAGAAAAAAATCAAGAGATTGCTAATACTCAACATGCTACAGATAATTCAAAAAATAAAGCTAAAGAAGAAGTAGCAAAGTATTTAACTGATGGTAAACATGCTATTGATAGTGCCACTACTGCTGAAAATGTTCAAGCTCATTACGATAAAAGTAAAGTGGATATTTTAAATGTTAAAGTGGCACTTAGCCATACTATTAATGTTAATAAATTAATTGAAGGAAATAACTTCGTAGATGGAACAGGGATACCAAAAGATAGCGTCATTATAAGGGATAGAGATAATAAAGTTCTTGGTACTGGTATAGTTGGCGAAAATAAAGAATATAATATTAAAATTAATAGATCTTTAATAAAAGGCGAAATTATAAAGGTAACTCCAAAAACAGGTGATGATGAAGGGGAAACAATTGAAACTATTGTACAAGAAAAACCTTATAATCAAAATGAACATACTGTTGAGTTGAAACAACCAAAAGAAACTGATACAACAGTTAGTGGAACAGGTAAACCAGGTGACACCATTATCATTAAAGATAAAGACGGTAAAGAACTTGGAACAGGCACTGTTGGTAAAGATAAGACATTTAACATTACAGTTAATCGCCCATTAGTGGTAGATGAAACTTTAACTGCCACACCAATGACAGGTGACAATCAAGGAACAGATGGCAAAACAACGGTTAAATTTAATCCGAATGCCCATACTGTTAACATTAACCCAGTAAAAGTTGGCGACAAAGAGTTAACAGGTAAAGGAACACCAGGTGATACGGTGATTCTGAAAAATCAAAAAGGTGAAACCCTTGGTCAAGTTATAGTGGATAAAGATGGCCATTATAAAGTGGAAAATCCAAACGTAACATTAGGTGATGTGATTACCGCGACCCCAACTATAGGTGAACATCAAGGTACCCCAACTACAGCGATTGTTGGCGGAGTAGATGGTGGCGAAGCAGAAGATATCGGGACTCCTGATTCACATAAACCAACAATTACTCAACCAACCGAAGGGGATACAACGGTTAGCGGAGAAGGTACCCCAGGTG
>NZ_NGJT01000038.1 GCF_003950315.1 Vagococcus bubulae | reverse complement strand
CTATAATCAGAAATTTTTGTGTCGGATTCATAAAGGTTTTAAAGAAATACAAGATACATTAGAATCAATGTTTTAACTTAACCGACAGAATGGTTTTTTCCATTTACACATAATTCTTGACGCAACCAACGCTTTCTTTTTGACTTTAAATTATATATACAATAAAATGTTATTATAAACAGTTAGAAAGGAGTTCTGATATGTACCGTTATAAAAAAGTGTTAATTTTGATAAGTATATTATTATTAATTCCACTTTTATTTACTAATGTTATACAAAATCAATATTTGGCAAATTTTTCTTTTGAACTTATTAAAATGGAAAATTATCCTTTTGTGGGTTCTTATATTCCGTTTTATCTATTTTGGGGAAGTATTCTAGTAATCATATTCTTAATAATTTTATTCTTTTTTATTCTCTTATATCCTAGAAATAAAACAGAAATCTATTTTTCTAAATCTAAAGGCAGTCTTTCTATTAAGAAAAATGCTGTTGAACAATTTGTATCTACTATTTTGACTCAAGAGCCATGGTTAAAAAATTCAAAAGTGTCTGTCACAATGAAAAAAAATAGAATTAAAATTTTTATTTCAGGAAGTTGTTCTAATAATGAAACCAATTTACTTGATAAAATAAATGAATTATCTCTTCGAATAAAACAAGAATTATCAATCTTTCTTGGAATAACTGACTCCAAACAGGTATCAGTTGAAATAAAACAAGTTTCAAATAAAAAAGCTAATAACTCACGTGTTATTTAAGGAGGATAAGAAAATGGAAGATTTCATAAAAAAATATAGGTTTCCTATTTTGGGAGCTCTTATTGGCCTCGGTTTAGCTATATCATTTTTTAGTTTAGGTTTTTTTAAAACAATTATCCTTATTATTTTAACGTTACTAGGTGCTTGTATCGGTTACTACCTTCAAAAAAATAATTTTTTGAAGAAATAAAAAAATAACAATAAATAAATTGGAGGAATCAATCATGGAAAACAAAGGAACACAAGTAGAAGTAAAAAAATCAGAGTTAAAAGGTGAATTAACATTTGAAGACAAAGTTATTCAAAAAATCGTTGGTATTTCATTGGAAACTATTCCTGGTCTGTTAACAATTAATGGTGGATTTTTTTCAAATTTAGCAGATAAGATTGTTAATAATAATGATGTAACTTCAGGAATTGATGTTGAAGTAGGAAAAAAAGAAGTTGCTGTTGATTTAGATATCGTTGCAGAATATGGCGTAGATATTTCAAAAATATACGAAGACATCAAACGAGTGATTGAAAAAGAAGTAAAGCATATGACGAGTCTAGAAGTTATAGAAGTAAATGTTAATGTCGTAGATATTAAAACAAAAGAACAATACGAAGAAGACAGTGTTACTGTTCAGGACAAGTTGAGTGGCGCTACAAGTGAAGTTTCAGACATCGTTTCTGATCAAACTGACAAAGTCAAAAAAGTGTCTTCTAAAGGAGCAACTAAAGTAAAAGAAGCAACTGAGCCCAGAGTAGAATAATAATATTTTTAGATGAGGAGTGATATATATGGGTTTCATTTGGTCATTAATAATAGGTGGAGTTATCGGAGCTATAGCGGGTGCTATAACAAGTAAAGGAAAATCTATGGGATGGATTGCTAATATTATTGCTGGTTTAATTGGTTCTTCAATTGGCCAATCTTTATTTGGTTCATTTGGACCATCTTTAGCTGGAATGGCACTTATTCCATCCATCCTTGGAGCAGTTATTGTTGTGGCTGTCGTGTCATTATTTACTGGTAAAAAAAGCTAACAAAATAAATATAGAGAAGGAGAATTTTTATGACAGATAAAGGATATACGGACAAAATAAAAGGTAAAACAAAAGAGACTGTCGGTGATTTACGTGGTGATGATAAACAAAAAGCTGAAGGTATCTTAGATCAAGCTATTGGTAAAACAAAAGAAGTGACTTCAGATATTAAAGAAAAAGCCGAAGATTTTATTGACGAAACAAAAGATAAATTAAATAAATAATAAATCTAATTAAAATATCCCACAATTTTTATACTACATAAATAAAAAATGTTCTCTTAAGTAAAATTTAGCTTAAGAGGACATTTTTTTGTATACACATAAGCATATATCTTAATTATTCTTATATTTTTCTCTCTCTCATTAGCATAAAATATATCAAATTATTTGATGGTGAGAATACAGAATATATGGATTATATAGTTTTTTTATACTGTATTGAGAAATCTTCAAAATTACTCAATTAGTAGATGCTTTTTTAATAATTTCATTTGTCAAATTAAGCTAGACAAAATATCATTTTCAACATAACTCAAAAATACTTCCAATGGCGTTTTGTTGTTTAATGATTTTCTAGGTATATTGTTTCTTTTTGGCGTAATAGCTTGAATAAAAGTTTCATCAACTTCTTTGAAATCATTCTTTTATGTAAACCATCTTTATGTAATAAACCATTTGAATTTTCATATAATGCTCGTTGTGAAGGTGTTCCAGGATCAGCAAAATAGATATCAATATCATTTGAGTTACTGATGGATTTCCAATTAGAGAACTCTTTACCACAATCAAATGTAATAGATTTAAACAGATGATTAGGAATTGATTTCAACCAGCTATTTAAGCGCGTTTCAATATCAATCGCGTGTCTACCTTTAGGTTTTAATGTAATAATCACTTTTGATAATCGTTCAACAAGTGTAATAACAGCACTTTTATGATGTTTTCCAACAATAGTGTCACCTTCAAGGTGGCCAAATTCTTGATTGAATTTAGAATAATCATTTCCTCTGTCACGAAGTGATCGACGAAAAGATTGTTTTCCCCGAGTTTCTTTGTGTCCGTTGGCTTTACGTTTTCCTTTCATAGGTAGGTGAGTCACTTCAAATACGCCTTGTTTAAACATACGATAAAGTGTACGCATAGAACAAGAAATAGAAAACTCTGCACGGCCAACAATCACATCAGGTGTCCAACCTTGAACAACCCTCTTTTGAATATATTCTGTTTGTTCATCTGATAAGACAATAGGACGTCTGCCACAGCGAGTTTTATTCTTCTTGTATTGATTGAAATAATCTAGAGCATTGTGCCCTGTTTTGAAAAATTGGTAAACTTTATGAATCGTTTGTCTAGATCTATTCAATAGTACTGCGGTTTTGGCTACAGATTGATGATTATTATAATACGCCTCTATCATTGCAAGTTCATTTGATGTAAGATGGGTATAGGTCATTTGTCTTCACTCCTTATAATTCTTTTGCGGGAACTATCTTGAGTGTAGCACAAATGACTTTTTTATTTGTCTAGCTTAATTTTACAATCGGCGCGTTTAAAACCTGACATAAAAGTCCTTTCATTTTTGTGTCTTAATAGACAGATTATAACACACAATTTTCTGTCCACTTTTATAGTATAGCTCCAAAGAGCCCCTTAATTCTTTTTCTGCTCATTGTACTTTACCCTACAGAAGTTTTTTCTAGTTGTCTTTCGGGAAAAAACAAGGTCACTTAGCCTTTTATCAACGATTGTTCTTTTAGATTCGTATTACTGTTCTTTCTTATGCTCTGATAAGAACGGGACCATTACTCGGAAGACTCCATCTTCTTCGGACAGAAGCTGATACGGGTCGTACATCTTATAAAGTTTAGGCGTCATTTGTCGCAATTGTTTTACTCCCATTTTACCAATCTTTTTCTTTCTTTTTTGATTAATAAGATGAATTTGGTAGATGCCGCCTGGCAAATCTTGAAACAATACCTTCCCCTCTTCTGTTGTCAATTGCTCGAGAAAGGCTCCGTTTCTTTTCAACGCTTTTTTTCCTCTCTTATCATACAATTGGATGCGTTGATGAATCAAAGATTCATTTGCATGATTCACGATTTGAATCGCCAATGAAATGCGTTTTTTGCTAAGAAAATAGGCATACATCATTCGACCGAAACCAACGACTATCAAGCACACAATCAAAGTCGTTCCAACCAAAATAAGGGCCTCTTTGAGATTCGCTCCTTCTTTTCCCTTTTCGACAGTCGCTGCCACTTTGTCTGTATAAGGAATGCGATGTCCAGTAACAAGAAGCCGATGTGTATTAATCATATAAGGCGTACAAGTTAACAAAGTTACTAAGTTCTTATCCGGCTCAATTTTTATGGAGCTAGTGTCATCCGGCAAAACAACCTTGATTCGCTCAACTTCATAAGCATACTTATTGCCAAGTACGGTAAGAACAAACTGATTGCCAACTTTTACATCTTCTAAGTTGGTGAATAGTTCTCGATTGGGTAACCCGCTATGTGCCGCAATCACAGTATGCGTATTTTTTTCGCCCGTTGGATAAGAAGTCCCTTGTACGACTGTTGCACCTAATTGTAGCAACGAATCATTGGTTTCATCAAACAAAGGGAGTTCAATATGAATACTGGGTATACTAATTTTTCCAATAACGTGTTTTTTGTAATACGTGTCCGTCACCGCTGTTCCCTTTGTTCCAAAGTCCACACTATTTGGCATCAAACCTTGTTCAGAAATTTGTTTATTTTTCTTTTCCAGCTCCTTTTGACGTTGTTCATTGTCACTTTTCGTCTCCGCTTGCAGCATAGCCATTCGCTGTTGATCTAAAAAATGATTTAATGCATTAATATAGAATGGATAGAGAAATAATAAAATTCCTAGAACAAACACCAATAACACAAGAACTTTTCGGACAAAGCGCTGAAATGCCGAGGACGTTTTTTTTATTTTTTTGCTTGAATGTGGACGATTTTTAATGAGACTCTTCCTCCCTCTGATGTTTCAATTGTTCGATAGCGCTTCGCTACGCAAACAACTAAATGACAATCCTTTAATTTCTTTACACGCATGCGAATTTTTGGCCAACGGTTTGAATCTTCCTTGATTAATACGCGATAGCTTCTACCTGGTAGTGATGAGAATGCCACTTTGCCAGTCTCATCACTTACTGCTTCGATAATTGTTTGATCTTTTTTCAAAGTTCGTTTGGGCCAACCATATACTAAAGTCACTTGTTGATTCTTTAAAGCTACGCCATTTTTTTCTAAGTAAAACCCAACTTGGTAGCTCCGCTTTGTAGCAAGCAATGCCAAAATCTTTCGAGTCAACCAAACAAAGAAAAGTGCAAAAAATGTTGACACACCTATCAATGTGAACATGAATTTTAATCGATGATACGTTTGAATTTCACTGATTTTCTTGTCAACATCACTTGGGTAGGCTGATCGATATGCTGTGACTAGTAAGCGATCAGTGTTAATCATATAAGGCGTACAGGTAACCAATGTAATCAGGTCTTTTCCAGGAATAATCTTTAAATCATCCAATTCATCCGGTTTTACGACTTTAAACGATTGAATCTTATACGCCAATTTCTTTCCTAGAACATGGAGATAAATCATTTCCCCTCGCTTTAACTCCGTTAAATTGGTAAAAATAGTTTTATCTGGTAGCCCAGTATGACCTGTAATAACCGAGTGAGTGCTCTCACCACCAATAGGATAAGAAGAGCCTTGTAACACTGTGGCTCCCTCCGCTAAAAGGGTATCATTTGTCGTATCAAACAAAGGCAAACTTACTTCAATCGCAGGAATAAAAATGGCACCTATACTGTGCTTTTGATAATATGCCTTTGTCGGTTGATTCGCTTTATCATTGATTAACGCGAATGGATCTTTCACATCTGTCATCCCAGGAACATTAATAGATTGTGCTATCTCTTGATTTTTTTGAGCTAGCTTCGATTCCCTTTTCTTTACTTTTTCTTGATTTTCCTTTTCCGTTTGATCTATGTAATAACTAATTCGTTGTTGATCTATGTAATTGTTCAAAGAGTCTGCAACAAATGGATAAAAGAAAATACTCGCACCTAATACAAAAAGAAAAACCATCAAAAATTTTAGAAAAAAATTGATTTTATCTTCTTTTGAGAGCTTTCTTTTGCTCATTTTACTGGCTCCTTTCAATAAGAAAGAACTATGGTGGTTACTAGTTTCGTAACCAACCAAAGTTCTCTATTCTTTGCTATTAGTATACTTTAAATTCTATACTTCTGCAGAATCTTTCGATTTTTTGTACCAAACAATGGCACCAATCATCAAAGCAGCTCCAATTGTTAAGAAAGCATAAATTCCAGTACCACCTGTTGAAGGTAAGATCCCTTTCTTCACGTTCGTAACTACTCCAGCAGCATCACCCTTAGTTGCTGTATACGTTCCTGCACCAGCTTCGTTTGTTACCACTTTAAATGCAGTGTTAGGATTTGCTGGTAAAACATAGCCATCTAATGTTTTTGTTTCAACCAATGTATAATCACCAGTTTTTAATCCATTAATAGCTAATTTACCATCTGTTTGTGTCGAAATTGTTGCAGATGCACCCGTAGCTGTTGAATCTGCAATAACCCATTCGTTGTTTGCATTTTTTATAAACGACAATACGTTACCATTTTTGTCTTTCACTTGGAATTCAACACCAACTAATGGTGTACTTGAATTGCCATCCTTTTTCACGAAATTATACCCACCAGTAAAGATATTTGGTGTCGGTTGAGCTGGTTTTTGATCTTTTTTCGTATCTGTATCAACTGAAACATTATTGACTAAACCACTATCCGTTACTGCCTGAGAAGTGACTTCCATGTTGTAATCAATCGTAATTTGTTTCCCAATCCAATTTGATGACGTCACTAAGTTAAAGGTATAGCCACCATTATCAGCATTTTTTACTACTGTATAATCAGTACCTGATGCTAATGCAACTCCATCAGATTTTACAACAAACGTGTCATCTAGTAAAACTTGTAAACCAACACTTGGTTTATCCGTTACTTGAAAAGTCTTTGTTGCATCCGCAGGAACATTCACTGTCACTTTATACCCAACTTTTTCGCCAACAGTATAGCTAAGAACTTGGTCATCCTTTTCTTTTTTCACTAATTCGTTTGCTTCATTTTTAGGGTATAAGTTAATCGTACTTAAATCATTGCCACCAGCTGTGTTGCCTTTCATAAAGGCTACATCTGAATTATAAACGGGCATTGCAATGACTAATGGCGTTGCTTTGTCCGTTACACCACTTGGAACTTTTGTTTCAACAAACAAATACGCAGCAAATGCACCATTGTTACTAAGAGGAACGTCTGCAAAATGGGCAACCCCTTGACCTGCTGTTGTAACAGTTGTTACTTTATTTCCATCAACACCATCTTGTTGTTGAATAGCAGCAACTGCTTCTTTGGCAGACTTTCCTGCTGCTAATAATTGATTATATTTTGCTGTCACATCATACATTGTAAACTCTGCACCATTCAATGGAACGGAAGTGTTCGCAAATTCAGGTTTTGTTAAACCATCATTTGCTAATGGTGTTGTCGGTGCTTCACCATTGTTAAATACTAATTTATGCAAATCAATGTTTACCGTTTGAGCAGGACTAGCATTTTGATCTGCTGCCTTATTGGCAGTATCATCTGCTTTTACAAGAGTTGCACCAAACCCTCCTGTTAATAATGGCAGTGTGAATAATGCCGTAAGTAACCCCTTTAAAACTTTTTTCATCTGTATTCCTCCTGTTATTCTTTTTTTATTTTTACTAGATAAATCACTGACGCGTTTTTTAATTCGCTCAATATTTACACTAGTCGATCCACGTTACTTTTTTGTTTTCTTTCGCCAGATCCAAACTACAGCTAGAATGATGGCAATTCCCAATAAGCTTAAAAACGATTTTGCCTGGCCAGTCATTGGCAAGACTGGCTTACTAGGTTTTTTAGGATTATCAGGCGGTATAGGCTTGTCAGGTTTATTCGGGACATATCCTATATTTTTAGGATATATGTGAACGTTTGATAATTTAGTATTGGTCTGCTCACCATTGGCATCCAGTAAAAAAATTGGTGTGACTAATACAATTGGTGCTGCCTTTTGAGTCATTGTAATATTGGCTGGTGTAGCCGTTTCAACAAATACATAAGCTGCTTGTTGATTCGTTTGTTTCTCTACTAGATTGTGGAAAACCGCAATGCCATCCGTATCAGTCGTCTTTTTTTCAAGTGACTGTGTAGGAACTGATTGGGTATATTCTTCTTGTATTTCTTGCATTGCTTTTAACGAACTGTTCTTTTTCAGCAAGTTATGGTATCTCTCTGTTACATCATAAACTTGAAATTCAGCCCCTGCTAATGGTGTCCCACCAATATCTACTTCCTGACCAGTATTTTGAATCAGAAAACGAATAGGTTGATCAAATAATCGTTTATGAATCGTAACTGTAAAAACTTCATCTGACACCTCATTTGCGTAAACACATTGAATCATCAGCATTGAACATGCAGATAAAAAGAACATCATCATTTTTATCATCCGTTTCATCAGCGTGCCCCCTTCCGATTCCGATAGAAGTACACGCCACTTATCGCTATCGCTAATACGAAGCAAGCGAATGCAAAAATGACAAAAATGCTACGACCTTTTCCACCCGTTGAAGGTAATAACCCTTTTTTCTGATTGTTGATGGTTACTTTTATCACTTGATCCTTATTCGAGTAATCTGAGTAGTTTTGACCATCTCGAGTAACTGTAATTGCACCATTAGCATTTACTGTCACCTCAATTGTTCGATTGTCCAAAACATAACCATCTTGCCCCTTAGTCTCTTTGATAACATATGTTTTACCTGTTACTAACTTGAGAGGATTGTTGTTTGAATCAAAAAACTGACCCATTCCATTGGCATCTGTTGCCAAAGTGGATACTTCTTTATTTGTTCCCTTTTCACTAAGAGAGAACGTTACACCTGCAATTGTTTGTTTGGACTGTGTATCCTGTTTTAATATGGATAAAGAAAACGGAAGCAAATGATTCACGATTTGATTGCCATCACTAGATGAATCATCATCCAATGAACCTGTTGTGACATTTATCGTTGGCTTTCCAGAAGAGCTATCTTGAACCGTGAATGCAACATCATCTCTAGTTGCAAAGCCAGTTGGCGTCTGTGTCTCCTTCAGAACATAGTCCCCAATTGGTAAACTTGCGAAGTGAAACTTGCCATTTGTTGGGTTGTTTATTCTTTGCATTTCCACAGGATTCCCACCGACTTTTCGATACAGTGTAAACTCTGCACCATTCAATGCTTTGCCTGCTTCATCAACTTTTGTAAAGTCAACATCGGTTGTCATTAATGAATTAGTAACCGTCACATTTTTATTTGTTGAATCAATACTAACGCCACTATCTTGCGTTACCACAGGAGCTTTATACCCTGGAATCCTATTTTTTTCAACCACATGGTAAAACACCTTTTGATAATTCACACTGCCATCGGCATTCTGAGTAATTGAGACAGCAGGCAATCCTGAAAATGTCCCTTTTAATGCATCACCCGATGCATTAAAAGGAATAGTAATCGATTGCCCGGTTACATCCGTCCAAGATCCTGAATTGCCAACTTTTTGTTGAAGTTGGAAGGTGACATCTTTTCGTAAATCAGTGTAGGAACTATCCCCATCCCATATCTTTGCAACACCGATTGATAGGGTTTCACTTCTTACAGAAGGGATTGCAAAACCTAATGATTGTTCATATGCTCGCCCATTTGCATAAGTGGGCCCATTCGTTGGATAGAACTTTCCATCTCGATACTGTTCTTTCAGTTGAACTTGGTAATTCAGTCGAAATCCATTTTGAACAATTCCATCAGCTGATCCTAAGTTCATATTGGTAAAGGAAAAACTGTTCGAACTTGAATCCCACCCACCTTTAATATTTGCAGCATAGGCAGGGTAGTTGTCTTCATCGCTTGATGGCGTTATTTTCAGTGACTTCAAGCCATTATTCGTAAGTAATTGTATAGCTGAAACAGAAGTTTTTCCGTCCACCACATTTACAAATTCACTCATTGGGTCACTTAACTGTCCATCATCAATATAAGAATTATAGTTTAAAATGTTTCTTCTGATGTTTTCCAATATGGTAGATATTGTACCGGCATCACTTGCATTAGAGAACGTTCCAATGTTCGCTAACATTTTTTTAACATTGGTGTCACCAGAAAAGCCGAATGCGATTGCATACTTATCTTTCAATTGACCAGTCGCATCTACTGAATTCAAAAACTGATTGATTCCTGAAGACGTACTAGTATACGTAGCACTCTGAACATTATTTTCAGAGCCGTTTCCGGAATACTTGCCTCCTGTTCCAGTATATCTATCATAAGTACTACTACTAGTATCTTTGCTTGCTCCATCGTTGATATCTGCATACTTACCATTGCTGAAAACTGGCCAATAGGTTGGTACTCCATCAGTCAAAACAATCAGCACTTTTTTGGCATTAGAACGTGCGCCATAAGTTGGATCTGTTAATAATTTTATACCCGCTTCTACTCCAAGATAAGTCGGTGTCCCCCCAATTGGTGTCTCCGTCAATATGGCATGCCTCATCAGCGTATTCTTATCACTAGTAAAACCAGAAGAGCCAAATTTTGAAATAGCAGCAAAAGGAGAAGAACCACTTGAATTCGATTGGAAAGAAGCCAACCCAATTCGAACATTTCCACTACTATCAAGTAAGTTGGAAGCGAATGTATCCATAGCGTTTCTTAGTAGCTCAAAACGAGTGTAATATTGAGGCCACCACGCGGTGGAATTTGGTTTTTGGACATTGGTGGGTGTTTGCATGCTACCCGATCTATCCACTACAAATGCAATATCGATAGGCGTAACAACCGCAGATGCTCCCCCCACAACATCAACTTGTACATTAAATGTGTTAGGGTCAGTTGTTGGTGCTACGGTTTTCTTTGTGTATACACCTGAATTGGAATTGTTTCCATTCTGATAAAAATGGTAACCTTCATTAAAGTTGAGTGCATTTCCTAATATATCTGAAACTCCTGTATATCCTTGATTATTCGATGGATTATTTGCAGGACTGTGTGTGCTATTACTTCCATAATTAAAATTATCAATGTACTGGCTGGAAGTATTGTCAAGATAATTATTTGTCCCATGTGTAGGGTACGTGCCCTGTGCATCATTTGTATAGTCAAATAAATCACGATATATTCGTTGCCCATCTGCTAACAAAACGGCCGCAGATTGCGAATAATTACTTAGAATAATCGGTTGATCGTTGTAGGCTTTAGATGATGTATCTGTCGCTGAATCTTCAGCAGATGTATCTTTTTTATTATCAACTTGAGAACTAGTAGATTGAGAATCACTCGATGATTGAGTGTCCGTAGTATTATTGGTATTGTTCTCTTTGTTTTCAGATACTGGTATTCTTAGATCGAACGGTCCTTGATATTTACTTTCTAATACATTTTGAACAACCGTTTCCTTTTTCCCTTCGGCTGAATCTGCTTGGTCTAGCTGTACTTCTAATTGTAACTTCTCTGTGGTTGTATCCGTTACAAAGGACAAACTTCCTTTGCCCTCTTTTGCGAATTTGCTTTCCCCAAACCAATTGTCATCCAATGCTTCCCAACTGTTCTGATTTGGAAATGAACTTACTTTTCCGTTTGCCAAGAGTCGCAATTTCATCCGTTGAAAATTGCCGTCTGGTTGAGCAGTACGCTCATAATCCACCTGCCACTGAATTTGATTTTCAGAAACGGTCGGCTTAACATTAACAGATAAATGGTCGGTTTTAACGATTGTTTGAATTGACGTGTTCTGCTCTCGCGCAAATACGGAATGAACGTTCAACATTGGCAAAAGAATATTTAAAACAAATACTGCTAAGATACCCCAAATGTATGTTTTTTTCATCCTTTCCCCCCTACTAAAACAATGATAAAATACTCAAAGATTTTATCATTGCTTCTTTATTTTTTGTTCTTAATTTTATAAAATTAATGCTTTCACTGAAAAAACAAATTTAACTAAAAATATTTAAAAATATACTCAATCCTGAATAATTCATACTTTTAATTAAAACCATGTGAAACTGCCTCACGGCAGCTTACAATTACTTTTTCATCTTCACCCGTTAAGTGATGAAAAAAGAACCCCTTTCTGCTATGGTTAAAGTGACTA
>NZ_NGJT01000037.1 GCF_003950315.1 Vagococcus bubulae | reverse complement strand
GATGGTAATAAGATTCTATCAAAACTAGCTCATCTGTAGTAAGATGTGTATAGGTCATTTGTGATCACTCTCCTTGTTTTCTTTGGTTGGAAATACAATTTGAGTGTATCACAAATGATTTTTTTAGTTGTCTAGCTTAATGTTACAATCGGCGCTTTTAAATCATTTTATATAGAATATCAAAGTTTGACAGGAAATTTTCTTTAGAGTATACAAAAGAGTATACAAAATTATATCAAGAGTTTTTTGGCATTATTGATACCGAAGCAGGAAGGGCAAATGGTCGGACGAATACGTTAGATGGTGAATACGATGGCTATGCTGAATGCGTCAAAACAATTTTTGATCCACAGGTGATAACTGTTACTCAGTTAGTGGAGTATCTGTTTGAAGTGATTGACCCATATAGTATCAATAAACAAGGAATTGATAAGGGAGAAAAGTATAGAACAGGCATTTATAGTGAAACAACGGTACATTTGAATGAGGCATCTTGTTATATAAATAATCGACAAGATAGAGATGACATAGCTGTTGAAGTAAAACCTCTTACTAACTATGTCAAGAGTGCAGATGAGCATCAGGACCGATTGGATAGATGTCCTGATGATTATTATCATATACCTAAAGATTTGTTATTAAAGTATAAATATTAGTAATTGAATGTTGTGTTAAAACACTTTCCATTTTGGAGAGTGTTTTTATTTTACTAATTAAAAGTAAGTCTAGTTAGTTTACTTTTTGTAAGTAATATTATATGATGATGTCAAGTAAGAGAGATATCTTTTTTTAATCATTTTTATCTCGAATTCGAAATAAACGATAGAGGTGATGACTATGAATCAAACAGAGCAATCGTTAAACACATTTATTCAACTGATACGGGCAAGTAATAAATTGGAAAAAATCGTCAGACAAGATGTCACGGAGTATCAATTAAATATAACCGAATTTGCGGTGATGGAGTTGCTCTTTCACAAAGGAAAACAGACAATCCAAGTGATTAAAGAGAAAATTTTGATAGCTAGTAGTAGTACGACATATGTTATTGACCAATTAGAGAACAAAGGATTTGTCACAAGGCAAACCAATATTAACGATAAGCGAGTAACGCTTGTTGTATTAACAGAGCGTGGGACACTACTCATGAAAGAAATTTTTCCTAAACATGCTAAAACCATTACCGATTCAATGTCATGTTTAGAGCCAAATGAATTAGAACAACTATTAAAGTTATTAGCCAAATTAAATAGGTCACTAGGAAAATAGTGACATCAGGAGGAATTGGAAATGAATGAACAAGATAAATTATTAGGAATTCACCACATAACAGCAATGACAAGTGATGCTAAAAAAAATTATGACTTTTTCACTAATATATTAGGTATGAGACTAGTTAAAAAAAAGGTTAATCAAGATGATATCTATACTTACCATACTTATTTTGCAGATGATTATGGGACACCAGGTACCACGATGACGTTTTTTGACTTTCCTAATAATCCAAAAGGCATAAGAGGTACTAATGCTATCACGCATATAGGGTTTAGAGTTCCTACTGATGCCGCATTAGAATACTATAAAGAACGATTTTATGAATTTAATGTAGATCATGATGATATTTTAGAAGAATTTGGTGTAAAAGTATTGTCATTTAGAGATGAGGATGGTCAGCGTTATCAATTAATATCAGATGAAAATAATTATGGCGTAGCGGCTGGAACTGCTTGGAAAAATGGTCCAGTACCTGAAGAATATGCCATATATGGTTTAGGTACAACAGAGATAACAGTTAGTTACTTTAAAGAGTTTAAATCCTTAATGGAGACAATTTTCTCGTTTAAAGAAATTACTCATGAGGGAAATCGATATTTGATGGAAGTTGGTGAAGGGGGCAATGGGACACGGATTATTTTAGTTGAAGAGACTCAATTACCTGATGCTAGACAAGGATACGGAGAAGTGCATCATTTGGCCTTTCGTTTGAAACAACGTGCGTCTTTACAAGTATGGAAAGAGTTATTTGATCAGCTAGGATTACCTAATTCGGGTTATGTGAATCGTTTTTATTTTGAATCACTTTATGTCAGAGTAGGGCATATTTTAATAGAACTTGCAACAGACGAACCTGGATTTATGGAAGATGAGCCTTATGAAACATTAGGCGAAGCATTATCACTACCACCATTTTTAGAAAAAAAACGTGAATATATAGAAAGTGTTATCAAACCATTTAATACAAAAAGATAGAGGTGTTTAGATATGGAATCTATAAATAGAATACATCATATTTCTGCTATTGTTGGAAATCCTAAAGAAAATGTGAGATTTTACGAAACGATATTGGGACTTAGACTGGTTAAACAAACAGTTAATTTTGATGACCCACAAACTTATCATTTATATTTTGGTAATGAACAAGCTGAACCGGGGACTATCATAACTTTTTTCCCATGGGATACAACCAGTCGAGGGCGTGTTGGTAGCGGACAAGTTGGTCGCATTGCGTTTCGAGTTCCTAAAGGTAGTCTCGCTTATTGGAATGAACGTCTTACTTCTTTTAATGTCTCCTTTGAGATAAGTCAATTATTTGGAAAAACGACACTATTATTTAATGACTCTCATGGTTTAGATATAGCTTTGGTAGAAGGTGAAGAAATGAACGGATACCAAATTATGGGATTTCATGGCGCAGTATTGTTATCTAGCCAACCTAAAGATACGATGCAAACATTAAGAGATGATTTAGGGTTGAGTGTAGTATCCGAAGATAATGATGCCTATCATGCTGAAACAATAGGTAAAGAAAAACATCATATTGTTATTCCAAAAGAAAGATTACCACGCGGACGTTTTGGAGTAGGTACTGTCCACCATATTGCCTGGTCAGTCCCTGATGATGAGATACATCGCATGTGGCAAGATTATTTATATGAAGAACAATATCAGGTAACAGAGATAAAAGATAGGCAGTATTTTAAAGCCATTTACTTTATTGAAAAAGGAAATATCGTGTTTGAATTAGCAACGGATAAACCAGGGTTTACCATTAATGAGTCTTTAGACCATCTAGGTGAAAAGCTAATGTTACCGCCACAATATGAGCATATGCGATCACAATTAGAGAAAAGTCTATTGCCACTTCGATAGGAGGAAAAGAGATGTTATCACTAAATCCAAACACCATGAGTGAACGAGAAAATTATAAAATGCTGATTGGCTCAATTATTCCTAGACCAGTCGCAGTTGTTACGAGTCTAGCGAAGGATGGGACACTAAACATTGCACCATTTAGTTATTTTAATATTGTAACCTCTAATCCACCGATTATTTCGTTATCGATTCAACGACAAAATGGTCAGATGAAAGATACAGCACATTATATTGTGACAAGTAAGGAAGCTGTGGTACATATAGCTGAAGAGTCCTATATCAAAGATATTAATCAGACTGCTACTAGTTGTAGCACAGAGGAGAGCGAGTTGAGCTTGACGAATTTTACATTAAATCAAGCTAAAAGTATATCAGTACCAATGTTGTCAGAGCTTCAAATCAAGATGGAAGTGACGTTGTATCAACATATTGAAATAAAAGATGACCATCAAGTGACAGCTGATTTATTGTTATTATCAGTTAATTATTATCATATTGATGATACATTATACGATCATGGTAGAATTGATTTTAAAAAGTTACGTCCAATGAGTCGTCTTGCAGGAAGTGATTATGCCAAAATAGGAGAGGTCATCACAATTGAACGACCGGTTTAAGGGGGATAAATACGATGAATTATACAATTAAATATGGCGGTAAGGAACAGCCGGTTTTAATACTATTACACGGAACAGGTGGAAATGAATCATCTTTATTGGATGTTGGTAAAGACTTAATGTCAGATGCGACATTAATAGGTATTAGAGGAGAAGTATTGGAACAAGGTCAGTCTCGCTTTTTTAGTCGAGTAAGTGACGGTGTTTATGATGAAGTAGATTTAGAAATGCGTGCAAACGACTTACATAGGTTTATTAGTGAGCTTTTGCAAAAGAGTCAGTTAACTAATCAAGAGATTGTCTTAGTTGGTTATTCTAATGGTGCAAATATCGCTATTAAGTTATTGCTTAACTACCCTGATAAGTATCAAAGAGCAGTATTATTTCATCCTATGTACCCAATAGATGTTTTAGAGGATCATGATTTAAGTCAAACAGAATTATTTGTCACATTAGGAACACAAGATAGTATTGTTCCCATTGAGGAAAGTCAACGAGTTTTGACTTTATTTCGAAGATTTCATGCGAATATCCTATCAGAGTGGACATTAACGCATCAATTGACCTATTTAGAAGTTGAAAAAGCCAAAAAATGGTTGCATCGAATAATAAAACAAAACGAGCATGAATAATTATTGCTCGTTTTTTATAGTGGTAAAGGATTAATATAGGGGATTGTTTTATTCTAATTATATTGATTCACATAATCATCAGACCAAAAGTTTTTCGCTATTTTTTGCCCTTGGTCAATTTTTGCCCATTGTTGGTCTTGGGTTAATTCATTTCCACAATCACATGACGCAAACCCGCATTGATGAGAGAGTAGTAATCTTTCTTTTGGTAAAATGTGACTGGCTTTTTCGAGTAATTGATAGATTCTTGTTTCATCATCTAACGTATCTGTCTTACTTGATAGCAAACCTAGTACAACCTCTACATCTTGTTTGTCTTTTAATACTTCCAATGCTGAAATATCTCCCGCACGTTCATCATCCCACTCTAAGAAGAAGCGATCATAATGTTGTTCTCCTAGGAATTTTTTCGCAATGGTTTGATAGCTTCCTCCAGCAGCATGACGACTTTGATAATTGCCACGACAGTTGTGTGTCCAAACTTTCAATCCTAATGAATGCCCAAAGTCAGCGACTTCATTGTTAATCGCAATAAACGTATCCGCTAAATCTTCCAAACTCTCATTTCCTTCGGTGAAGAAGCTATCTTGGTTATCTGAAGAAAATAGTGTCCATAAACAATCATCAAATTGGATAATTTCACCACCAATTTCTTTAAATTCAGTTAGAAATTCTTTGTAGGCGTTGATTAAGCCTTTTTTTAATTCGTCTTGTGTTTTATACACTTGTTCGTCGCCATAAAGTCCATTAAAAACAGATAATTCGGTAAACGCATGTGCAGCTCCCCAAACGGTTAATTTGGCTTGTGTATCACCAGCTTCTAGCTTTACTTTTTTAAAGATGTCAAGGAAGTGGTGATTTTTTGCTGATAATGGTGCTGTGATACGAATCCCAATGTCTTTACGTGTTTCAAAATGATCGCCATCATGATCTTTAAAGGCATATCCATGTTCTGCGATGAAACGTTCGACACCACCTAATCCCCATAAGAAATCAAGATGCCATAATGCTTTTGAAAACTCCCCATCAGTCACAATATCAATTCCATGTTCAATCTGCTCTTTTACGACTGCTTTAATGGCTTTTGTTTCCACTTCTTGGTATCCTGGAAATTCATCATAAAATGGATAAGTAATATCGTCTCGAACTTCGATTTGTTCTTTATACTCTAATAAGTTTTTTGGTCTTAGTAATGATCCAACTAATTGAAATTTTGATCGTGTCATAAAAAATCCCTCCGTTTTTTAAGTGTTGAACGTATTGTAACAACAATTTTTAAAAATAGATAATACAGAATAATTTAGTGATATAATAGGTAAAACCTATAACGTAAGGAGGACACCATGCGTATCCAACAATTAGAGTATTTAGAAAAAATCGCTGACACTGGCTCAATCAATGAAGCTGCTAAGCAATTATTTATTAGTCAGCCTAGTTTATCACAAGCGATGAAAGAGTTAGAAAAAGAGTACAATATCCAATTGTTTTATCGGAGTAAAGTAGGTATTACGCTAACAAGTGAAGGACGAGAATTTATGAACTACTCACGGATGATTCTTGATCAAGTCAACTTGTTAAATGGACGATTTAAACAAGATACAACGAGAAAGAGAACTTTTAGTGTATCAGCCCAGCATTATGCTTTTGTGGTTCATGCTTTTGTCGAGTTAGTCAAAGAGGTTGGAAAAGAAGAGTATCATTTTACTTTACGAGAAACCATCACAGAAAATACCTTAAATGATGTGCAGACATTTCGCAGTGAGTTAGGTGTGATTTACTTAAATGACTTTAATAAAACAGTGTTAAAACGATTGATTTCTGAAAAAGATTTGATGTTTGTCCCGCTATTTGATGCTAAACCGCATGTGTTTGTTGGTCGTGATAATCCATTAACTAAAAAATCGCGATTATCTTTAGAAGATTTGGAAGAGTATCCTTATTTATCCTATGAACAAGGAGAAACAAACTCATTTTATTTTTCTGAAGAGATATTGAGTACACTCCCGCATAAAAAACACATCCAAATTAGTGATCGGGCCACCATTTTTAACTTAATGATTGGGTTAAATGGGTATACAATTAGTTCAGGAATTATCAGTAGTGAGTTGAATGATGAAAAAATTGTGGCAATTCCACTTGATGTAGAAGAAACCTTAACATTAGGGTATTTAAGACATAAAAAAATAGAGTTGAGTCAAGTAGCTCAAACATATATCGATTTGTTAAAACAGCATATTAAACGATTTGGGTTTGAGGTTTATGAAACATTTTATTAATTGTGCGAATAAAGAAAAATATGATAGACTATTAACCATTAATCAGGAGGATCTAGGATGAAGAAGAAAGGGATATTGTTGATTAATTTGGGAACACCCAAAAAAGCGACACCGAAAGAAGTGAAAAAATATTTACGAGTCTTTTTATCCGATAGACGGGTTATTAAGACTCATCCATTATTATGGCAACCTATTTTACAAGGGATTATTTTAAATACAAGACCTAAAAAATCAGCAGAGTTATATCAATCTATTTGGACGGACGAAGGATTTCCATTGTTAAATTATACGTTAATCCAACGAGATAATGTGGCAACGTTATTTCCTGATTGGGAAGTGGAGATAGGGATGTCTTATAGTGAGCCAACGATTGAGCAAGCATTAGATAGTTTGCTTCAAAAAGGGGTAGAAGATTTAACGATTGTGCCAATGTATCCACAATATTCTGGTACAACAGTGGGGTCCGTTTTTGATAGTGTCATGCGATATTTTATCGGGACGGACAAGATTATCACGATGCGATTTATTCGCTCTTATTTTGATAATGAGTTATATATTTCCTATTATGCTGAAAAAATCAAAGAAAGCTTGTTGCATCATAAGGTTGATACAGTTGTGTTATCTTATCATGGCATACCTGTATCATATGTTGAAGATGGCGATAGATACCCTAAAGAATGCAAAGCGACCACGCAAAAAATAATGGAAAAAGTCGGCAGTGATGTCCCATTTATTCAAACGTACCAGTCGAAATTTGGACCAAATGAATGGTTAATCCCTGCGACAGATACCACATTAAAAGAGTTACCATATAAGGGGATTAACAAGGTCTTGGTTGTCGCACCAGGTTTTGTAGTAGATTGTTTGGAAACCATAGAAGAGTTAGAAGAAGAAAATAAAGGATATTTTTTAGAAAATGGTGGGAAAGAGTTTATTTATCTACCACCGTTTAATGCCGATATGGCTTTTGCCGAAATTGTCAGAGATATTGTAACCAATTAAAAAAGGAGGTCATTTATGACTGTTACATTTTCTTATGCCACATATCAAGATTTACCTAAAATTATCGAGATTTATAATCAAGCTGTCCCAACTCGTCTCTCAACAGCAGATACCTCTCCTGTGACAGTAGAATCAAAAATTATCTGGTTTGAGTCTTACAATCAGATGACACGACCATTGTGGGTGATGAAACAAGATGAAACGATTGTTGGATGGGTCGCCTTAGAAGATTTTTATGGACGTCCAGCTTTCAAAGCAACAGCTGAAATCAGTTTATACATTGATAATCAGTTTCAAGGACAAGGCTTAGGCCAAAAAGCATTGGATTGGGTATTTTCACAATTACCTCAGTGTCAAGTCACAACGATTATGGCCTATGTGTTTCATCATAATGTTGCCAGTCAAAAATTATTTTTTAGAAATGGCTTTGAACAATGGGCACATTTACCTAATATAGCAAATATGGATGATGAATTGTATAGTTTAGATATATTAGGAAGAACGTTTCGTCATTGATAAATAAAAATAGTATGGCACTTGTCTATTAAAACTTTAGCGTTTTTGTTTTTGCTATCTTTTATTACTTTTCTATAGTTTATAAAAAAGACATCATTTACCCAAATAATCAGATTATACTTATTCCACCCTAAAAGGTTTTCCAAATTCTTTCGTTAAATCAATGATCGTTTGATTAAACTCTGTTTGAAAGGTGTTGGCTTGATGTATTTTTTTATTAACAATTAGACTGATGTAGATTTGGGGAGGTTGTTCCAAAGCTACTTTAGTCAAACCAGGATGTTCACGCACTAAAATATCACTTAAAAAAGCAATCATGTTAGTTGAGCTGGCTATGGAAAGAGCTGTTTGAATTTCTTTTGTATAAATGGTCTGAATTGTGTTTAAATGATGATCTGTCACCCAATCATCAAAAATACGGTGATGCATGTATCCTTTTTCCAGTGAAATAAAGACATCTTCCTTACAATCTGTAGGGGAGATGATTTTTTTTGTAGAAAGAGGATTACTTTTTGATACCCAAAGTGCCATATCTTCTTGTTTTAAAGGAATTTGGATGAGTGAGTTATCATTGAATGTTGGTTCGTCACTCCCAATAATCGCAATAGGAACCTTACCAGTTTTAACTAGTTCTAACATCGTGTCGGAACTTTCTTCTTCAATAAATTTCATTGAGGAAGAAAATTTCTCTAAATGAGGTAAAAGGCGGGACATAAAATACCCACCAATCGTTGGTAAGAAACCAAAGTAGACGATTTGATGTTTAAAATCATGAATTTCTTCTTCGGCCTGTTCAACTGACTTTAAAATTTGATGAGAATAACGATATAAAATGTCACCGGTTTCAGTTAAACTAAGCTTCTTGTGAATTCTTTTTCTATCGATAAGGATGGTGTCTAGTTCGTTTTCTAGTCGTTTTATAGCCATTGAAATGGATGGCTGGGAAACGTAAAAGTGTTCCGCCGTTGCTGTGAAGCTAAGTGTATGAGCTAGGTGATTAAAGTATAATAAATCTTTTAAATTCATGTGAAATCCCTTTCTAATATTGTGAAAAAACACTCATAAATAAAATGTATATAAACGCTATTTACATAAGTAATAGTTATAATATCATAAGCAAAAAATATTATCCAAAGAATTGTTCTCATGCTATATTAGTCTCACTAAAACGTTTACAAAACGAAAGAGAGTTGATTTTTATGAAGCAAATCAAACAACTTTTCTGGATTTTTTTATTTTCTTTATTGGGTGAGGTAATCTCAGCATTACTGTCTCAAGTCATTGCAATTCCAGGAAGTGTGATTGGTATGGTGCTATTATTCTGTGCTCTTCATTTCAAATGGATCAAGATGGAACAAGTAGATGAAGTGGGAACATGGTTAACAAATAATATGGGCATCTTTTTTGTCCCAGCAGGTGTTGGGTTGATGTCAAACTTTGGTGTATTAGCCAATACATGGTGGCAATTACTTGTTATTATGGCGATTACAACGATGTTAATGATGGGATTTGTTGGACGCATTGTCCAAGCTGTTAAGTCCAAAGAAGTGGAAGCGGAAACAAACATAACAGAGTCCCTTGAAGAAATTGAGGTGGAAGTTGATGTTATCTAATGTGTTAGAAAGTCCGTTTTTATGGATTAGCTTGACAGTAGGCTTGTATTTATTAGCCGGAAAATTAAAAGACAAATGGCCAAAGAATCCATTATTTACACCATTAGTATTTGCGATTGTTGCGCTTATTTTAATACTCGTTTTTATGGATATTCCACTAGATACTTATAAAAAAGGTGGACAGTTTTTAAGTCTATTTGTTACACCGGCAACAGTGGCTTTAGCCATTAAGTTAGAACAAAATTTCGTGTACTTGAAAAAATATTATCCAGCTATTTTAACAGGCATATTTAGTGGTGTTATTTTTCACACCGTGATGATTTATGCGTTTAGTTTATTATTTGGATTTGAAAAAGAGATGGGCGCAACATTGATACCAAAATCGATTACGACAGCGATTGCCGTTGGTGTATCGGATTCATTAGGGGGCATTGTCTCATTAACTGTTGCGGTAGTGGTATTTACAGGGGTTATTGGAGCGATGATGGGACCAACGATTTTTAAATGGTTTAATATCACGGATCCAGTGGCACAAGGCGTCGCATTAGGAAGTTCGTCTCATGCAATGGGAACAGCAAAAGCGATTGAACTTGGAGAGGTTCAAGGTGCAATGTCTGGCCTTTCAATCGTGGTAACAGGATTAACGGTCGTAGCATTAGTACCATTTACCGTACCAATCACCAATATTTTATTTTAATTAGGGAACAACACTTAAAAAAACAAAAAACTTTTAAAAAGGATGAAAAAACATGACAGAACAACAAACATATAACGCACCAACAATTGAGCAAGAAATTGACGTAATTAGTACGTATAGATTAGAAGAAGCAGCAAGTAAAGTCGTTCCTAAAGGTGGATTTGACTACATTTCAGGTGGTTCAGGAAAAGAATTTACGCTACAACGTAATGACGAAGCATGGTTAAGTAAAGGGATTTTACCTCGCGTTTTAGCTAACGTAGAAAATCCAGATACTTCAACATCTATTTTTGAGCATGATTTAAAAGTTCCATTTATCATGGCACCTATTGCAGCACATGGTTTGGCTCATGCAACAAAAGAAGCAGGAACAGCTAAAGGAATCTCTGAATTTGGCGGAACCATTATGTCAATTAGTGCGTATTCTGGTGCAACATTTGAAGAAATCGACGCTGGTTTAAATGGCAATCCTCGTTGGTTCCAAATTTATATGAGTAAAGATGAAGAGATGAATAAAAACATCTTGGATGAAGCAAAGGCAGATGGGGCAACAGCTATTATTTTAACAGCAGATGCAACGCTAAGTGGTAACCGTGAACGCGACTTAGAAAATAAATTTGTTTACCCATTTGGTATGCCAATTGTTTCTCGATACTTAACAGGTTCTGGAGAAAATATGTCCTTAAATAATATTTATGCTCAATCTAAACAAAAAATTGAACCAGCAGACGTGAAATTTATTGCTGAATACTCTGGTTTACCTGTTTTTGTTAAAGGGGTACAAACACCAGAAGATGCTGTATTAGCGATTGGTGCAGGAGCAGCGGGTATTTGGGTATCAAACCATGGTGGACGTCAATTAGATAATGCGCCAGGTTCGTTTGAAGTGTTAGCTGAAATTTCAGAAGCTGTAGCAGGGCGTGTTCCAATCGTTTTTGATAGTGGAGTTCGTCGTGGAGAGCATATCTTTAAAGCACTAGCAAGTGGTGCAGATATTATTGCGTTAGGTCGTCCAGTGTTATTTGGCTTAGCTTTGGGTGGATGGAAAGGTGTTAAATCTGTTTTAGAATACTTTGAAACTGATTTAAAACGTGTGATGCAATTAGCAGGAACACAAACAATTGAAGATGTAAAACATGCACGATTATATGATATGAAAAAATAGAATAGATGTTTCAAACCACATAACTAAGCTATATTAGGTATGTGGTTTTTAATTATTAAGATTTTATTTAGATAAGTTGATTTTGGTCTTGTGAGAAGAGTTATCATTTCCTTTTTTTTAGAATCAGGAATATACTCTCTTTATATTAATAAGGCATGTTTTTTAAATGGTTGATTATGAAAAAAAAAGAAAAAGTGATTGATAACGTAGTGAAAGTATTAAATGAATTGGATACTAACTTAGATAAGCTAGATCAGTTAGAAAATGATGAAAAGAAACATAGTGTGAAGACATGGTATTATCAAACTAAAGCTGTTCATGAGATTAAAAAAATTCTTCATGACGTGCAAAAGTATGAAAAATACGATGATAAAGAATTAGAAAAATATGGTTTATAACATAAAAAAACAGGTGACTTTTTAAAAGGTAACTGACCCCAAAAGGTAAGACAAATATAAAAACACCCTCGTTGAATTCATGTAAAATGAAATTAACGGAGGTGTATTTTTATGGTCAAAAGAATTTCTTATCCAGTAGAAGTAAAAGAAGAAGCTATAAAAATGAAGATTGAAGGTAAAACAAATAGAGAAATTATGAATAAGCTAAACATTCGGAATGAAACTCAGGTGAACATATGGTGGAGATGGTATAGAAACGGAGAATCTTATCGATTCTCTCAAGGTGTAGGAAAACAATATACCTATGGAAAAGGTAATGAAAATTTATCTCCTTTGAAAGCTCTAGAAAGAGAAAATAACTATTTGAAACAGGAAATTGATGTTTTAAAAAAATACAAGGAATTGGAAAGGATGTGGAAAAATAACTATTTATAAAATTAGTGGATTCTTATAAAGGAGTGCTATCTGTTACATGGTTATGTCACTATTTTGGTGTAGCTAGGAGTACTTATTATCGTTGGGCTAAGAAGGAAGATATAGAGGATATTCGAATTAAAATGATTCAACAGCTATGTAAAGAAAATAAATTCACTTATGGTTATCGAAAGATTACTTTTTTGCTTCGTAAAAAGATAATAATTAATCATAAAGTTGTTCAGCGTATTATGCAAAAATACGGATGGAGTTGTAAAGTGAAAATAAAGAAAAAACAACGCCTTGGTTCTATTTATTTTAAAACCTCTAATGTAATTGATAGAGACTTTAGTTCAAGTAAGCCGTTAGAAAAACTAACAACAGACATTACTTATCTTGATTATGGTCCTAAAAGGCTATATCTTTCTAGCATTATGGATTTGTTTAATGGAGAAATACTCTCTTATACAATAAGTGAAAAACAGGACATATCTTGTGTTTTAGACACACTAAATAAATTACCTAAACTTCCAGATAAATGTATACTTCATTCGGATCAAGGTTCTGTGTATACTTCTGATAATGCTCCAATAGAGTCGTTTCACTCCATCCTAAAGGCTGAAACGTTCTCATTACACCCAGAGCTTGGAAGCTCTACAATTAGTGTAATTGAAACTGTACAAAATTTCATCAACTATTATAATAAAGAAAGAATTCAACAAAAATACGATTACTTATCTCCAGTTGAATATCGGAAAAAGGTAATCGCATAGGTATTTTTATTACTGTCTCATTTTAGGGGTTCAGTCCCAAAGTTACCTGTTTTTTTGTTTTACCGAAGCTTTATTAAAGGTATCCAAACATCTGAAAACACAATTAACATAATGACGATGGCTGAAATGAGTACCCATAGCCATAATTTATTACTCTGTTTCTTCCTTAATTGAACACGTAGCTGTTCGTTTTCTAACCTTAGTCGCTCAATTTCAAATCTTGCATCATTATCTGTCATGGTCTCACCTTCATTTCATCATTCAGTCACTTATTTGTTAATTTCATTATAGATGATAGGTTAAAAAATATATATCAGACTTATGATGTATTTATCCAGTATAAATTAGGAAAAGGGTTCTCTGCTTTGCGTCTTTCTATCATTATTAGTATAATGTCAAGTGACTTAGTAAAAGGATTTAGAACGGAGATACTATATGACAACGAATTTTTGGCAAGACTTACCAAAGCCATTTTTTATTTTAGCCCCAATGGAAGATGTGACGGATGTGGTATTTCGTCATGTGGTGAAAAAGGCAGGAGCACCAGATGTATTTTTTACAGAGTTTACTAACTCGGATAGTTTTTGTCATCCAGATGGTAAAGAAAGTGTTCAAGGAAGATTGTTCTTTGAAGAAGATGAGCAACCTATCGTGGCACATATCTGGGGAGATAACCCTGTGTATTTTAGACAGATGAGTAAAGAATTAAAAGAGATGGGATTTAAAGGCATTGATATTAATATGGGATGTCCGGTTCCTAATGTGGCCACACGAGGAAAAGGCAGTGGCTTAATTTTACGTCCAGATGTAGCAGCTGAATTAATCGCCGCAGCAAAAGAAGGTGGACTACCTGTTAGTGTGAAAACACGTATTGGGTATCATTCGCAAGATGAGATGATTGATTGGTTGGCACATATTTTAAAACAAGACATCGCTAACTTGTCGATTCATTTAAGAACACGGGATGAAATGAGTAAAGTACCTGCTAAGTGGGAATTAATTCCAGAAATATTAAAGTTAAGAGATGACATTGCCCCTAATACACTCATTACAATTAATGGTGATGTTCTGGATCGTCAAATGGGACTTGAATTAGTAGAAAAATATGGTGTGGATGGGGTTATGATAGGCAGAGGGATATTCAAAAATCCGTATGCCTTTGAGCGTGAACCTAAAGATCATTCAACAGAAGACTTATTAGGACTATTAAGACTTCAATTAGACTTACAAGATAAGTATGCTAAACAAGTTCCAAGGTCAATAGTTGGATTGCATCGCTTCTTTAAAATATATGTTAAAGGCTTTCCAGGAGCGAGTGATTTACGCGTCAGTTTGATGAATACCAAATCAACAGATGAAGTACGTCAGTTATTGGATGCCTTTCCTTTATAAGAAAAAAGTAATTTATATATATTAAGATACTTTAACTCTAAAAAAATGGCTCTATGTCAAATCGTGTTGATGGACAATAATAGGGATAAAAAGAAGTCTCAAAAATGAAATAGAATTAATTGGAGTGAGGGAAGAAATTCTCTCACTTTTCTTATTTAACCTGAAAAACTTGAT
>NZ_NGJT01000036.1 GCF_003950315.1 Vagococcus bubulae | reverse complement strand
TCCACTTCACTTGGTGTTTCCACTTCACTTGGTGTTTCCACTTCACTTGGTGTTTCCACTTCACTTGGTGTTTCCACTTCACTTGGTGTTTCCACTTCACTTGGTGTTTCCACTTCACTTGGTGTTTCCACTTCACTTGGCGTTTCCACTTCACTTGGTGTTTCCACTTCACTTGGTGTTTCCACTTCACTTGGTGTTTCCACTTCACTTGGTGCTTCCACTTCACTTGGTGTTTCCACTTCACTTGGTGTTTCCACTTCACTTGGCGTTTCCACTTCACTTGATGTTTCCACTTCACTTGGTGTTTCCACTTCACTTGGTGTTTCCACTTCACTTGGTGTTTCCACTTCACTTGGTGTTTCCACTAAAACATTATTCTCATCAACTTTTAAAGTATCAACTATTTTTACTTTATCATTATCTGTTGCTACCACAAATTGAATATTATTAATATCTGTATAAGACGAAAAATTTAATGCCTCTTCAGAAACCGATAAATTTGGTGCAGAAAACGTGACTGATGCCAAACTAGCAAAATCTCCACCCATAAACCCATTAGGAATTTCTTGTGTTCGGTTACCAAATTTAATATCGGATAATCCACTCAATTCATAAAAAGGATTTTTTCCATATGATACAACAGAATCAGGAATGGTTAAGCTTTTCAAATTAGGAATACTATAAAATGCTAAACGACCAATGTGCTCGATTTTATTCCCTAGTGATACTTCTTCTAATTTCAACATGTTTTTGAATGCCAAATTATCTATTTTTTCTAAGTTATTATTTAAGGCAATCTTTTTTAGCCCAGTATTGTATTCAAATGCATTCTCACTAATCACCGTCACTGTATCCGGAACAACGTATTCCCTTGCATATTTATCAGCAGGATACGTGATTAATTCTGTTTGATTTTTATTAAATAATACGCCTTCATTTGATGAATACACTTGATTCTCATCATCAACTGAAATATCTTCTAGAGCAATTGCACCTGAAAAAGGAAATGTACCAATAGTGGTCACATTTTTCGGCAGATAGAATGAGCGTAATTTTTTATTTGTTCTAAAAGCTCCCTCACCAATAGATGCCAATTTAGACGCTTTCGAAATATCAAAGGAAGATAAACTGTGATTAAATGTAAAAGCATTCTTTCCAATAGTTGTTACTGAGTCTGGTAAAGAAAATTGATTTAACCCTGAAAATGCAAAAGCATTATCACCAATTGACTCCAATTGACTTTCTTTTGGAATGGAAACAGACATTAAATGAATAGCACTATAAAACGCTTTATCTTCTATATTTCTAATGCTACTTGGCAACGAGAGAGTTTCAACATTTGAACCTGCTTCAGCAATCTGCCCTGCCTCATCCTCATACGTTGTAAACGCAAAACTCCCTACACGAGTAACCGCATATTCTTTTCCATCAAACTCAATATATGGGGGAATAGTGATGTTAGTTGATAAATTAGGAATCGGCTGTTCACCATCTCCCACTTGAACTTCTAATTGGCCTTCTTTATCATTAATGATTTTGTATATGACTCCTTGACTATCTTTAAAAAGTGTTGCCTGTTCCGTATCCAACATAACGACTTCATCTCTTATATCTGATGCCTCTACAACACTGCTATCTATATGATATCCAACCAAAATTAATGTACTAAATAATAAAACTTTTTTCATTCTTTTCTCCTTTTTAGGTATGCCTAATTTTTTATTTTTGTTAATCTAAATTATAACGTTAGAAAGAATCAAGTCAAGTCCCTAAAGATGGATATTAAAATAAACCCTTGTATATAATAAAAAAAACTTGTTATCAGGCAACCTTAGTAAGCCCAATAACAAGCGTTTCTCAAATTATTCAGTTGGTTGTGTCACAACTAACAAATCTTCTTTAGCTGCTACTTCTTTTTTATTTAATGCTTCAACATTACTAAAAGCATTTGTATTGGTGACAATCATCATAACAGTAGAATCATAGCCTTTTTCTTTTAACAAGTCTAGATCAACTGTTCCTAATAAATCACCTTTCTTCACTATGTCACCACTTGTTTTTTCAGTTGTAAATCCTTCACCGTTTAATTGAACTGTATCAATCCCAATATGGATTAATACCTCTGCCTTTTTATCTGTCATAATACCGTACGCATGTTTTGAATCATACACGATAGTTAACTCACCATCAGCAGGGGCATACACGTTGCCATCAGTTGGAGAAATCGCAATCCCTTTTCCCATCATCTCTTGAGAAAATACCGGATCATTGACCTCTTTTAATTGAACAACTTCACCCGCAATTGGAGATTCTAACACATCATCTTGAACAGATTCAATGCTTTCTTCAGGATCTTCATTTATTTCTACTGCTGTATTAGATGCAGCACCTGATACAGTAGCTTCTGCAAATAGATGACCATTTTTCTTACCATATAGATAAGTTGTAATAAAAGCAACCACAATACTAATCACAATCCCGATCATGTAATAAGGAATTGATTTTGGTGCAATTGAAATGAAACCAATCACACTAGCAGGTCCCATTGCAACAGCTAACACATGGAAAAATCCAATAAATGTTGTTGCAACAGCTGAAGCTATCATTGCACAGATAAATGGAAACTTAAGTTTTAAGTTAACCCCAAAAATGGCTGGTTCTGTAATACCAAGTAAGGCTGAGATACTAGCAGATGTCGCTAAACTTTTTTGTTTTTCATTTTTTGTTAAAAACATCACGGCTAAAGCTGCCCCACCTTGTGCCACATTGGCCATAGAAGCCACTGGGAAGATAAATGAACCGCCTGTTTTAGCTACTTCTGCTAAAAGAGTTGTTTCAATGGCTGGAAAACTTTGATGTAATCCAGTAATCACAATAGGTGAATAGAATAAACCAAATACGCCTAACCCAATTGCTCCTGTTGTATCATATAGCCACACTAACCCATCAGTTAGTCCATCAGATACACCACGCATGACAGGTCCTACGAACATAAAAGTCAAGAAACCTGTAATAATTAATGCTAACATCGGTGTAAACGTAAAATCAAAAGCATTTGATATACGTTTATGGAAAAACTTCTCTAATGTTGCTAAAATCCAAGATACAGCTAAAACTGGTAAAACGGATCCTTGATAACCAGCTTGTGCAACATCCATACCAAAAATATGCCAATAATTCATTGTACCATCTGCAATAGCATTCGCTACACCATACCCATTTACTAAATCTGGCATAACCATCGCCATCCCCATGGCCGCTCCTAGATACGGGTTACCACCAAAACGTTTGGTTGCAGAAAAACCTACTAGAATTGGTAAAAATGCAAACGGCGCTGAAGCTAATAAATTAATAATACCTGCATAATCTTGTAACACCGGATACATTTGAACCACTGATTGAGTACCAAATAAATTTTCAGCTGTTAAGACATTGTTTAACGCCATCAACAAACCACCAGCAACTAACGCTGGAACAATTGGAACAAAAATATCAGATAATACTTTAATAAAGTCCATGATTGGATTTTGTTTTTTTCCAGTCACGGCTTCTTCTTTAACTTCTGAAGTTGATACTTCTTTAACATTGGTTAAAGCAACTAATTCTTTATAGACTTTATTAACCTCACCTGCCCCAATAATAATCTGAAATTGCCCGTTTACTTCAAACGTTCCTTTGACCGCATCAATATTATCTAAGGCAACTTGATTCACTTTCCCTGAATCTTTCAATACTAACCTTAAACGGGTAGCACAATGAGCGGCTGCTTGTAAATTATCTTGTCCTAAAGCATCATTTATCTCTTGTGCGACTTTTTTGTAATCCATCGTTTCTCCTCCTACAAACTGTTTATGATGTAATCGCTTTTCTTGATTTTGATTATGTCATCTTTTCCCAAAAATGTCAAACGTTTATCAAAAAAATATTTAATCTATTTATCAATAACTATAAAACCTTATAAATAAAGTCTATTTAAAATTGTTATACGTTTGACAAAAAAGAACAAATACCTTACTATTTATGTATCGAATACGCTTACTAGGAGGAACATTATGGTTTTAAAAAAAGATTGGACAACACCTGATAGATATAAAAAATACAACGATTGGGATTCAGAATACATCGAAGAATTGGTGACAACGGTGACCCATTCCCCTTGGCGATTAGGCTATCACATCCAACCTAAAACTGGGCTTTTAAATGATCCCAATGGCTTTTCTTTCTTTAATGGAAAATGGCAACTATTTTATCAAGCTTATCCAATTGGGCCAGTTCACGGGGTTAAGTCTTGGGCTCATCTAACCTCTGACAACTTAATTGATTGGCAGTATGAGGGATTGGCTTTAGAACCTGATACCTCTTTTGATAGTCACGGAGTTTATTCAGGATCAGCGATACCTGTAGATGATAAATTATTACTTGCCTATACAGGAAATGTACGTGATGATGATTGGCAACGCCACTCTTACCAACTGGGTGCATGGATGGATAAAGATAATCAGATAAAAAAAATAGATGAACCTTTGATTGCTCACCCACCAATTGGATTTTCTCACGAATTTAGGGACCCACAAATCATTCCATTTAAAGATGGCTACCTATTAGTGATTGGAGCACAAACAGATAAAAATGAAGGAAAAGCACTCACTTATACAAGCAATGATTTACAACATTGGACTTTAAATGGGGAATTGAACTTTACCGATAAACCAATGGGATTCATGGTTGAATGTCCAAACTTGGTCTTTTCAAATGATAGAGCGCTTCTTCTTTTCTGTCCACAAGGTCTAGATAAATCGATTTGTCATTATGATAATATCTACCCAAATATGTATATTATTGGAGATAATTACGACTTAGAAAGCAACTCAATCACTAATCCGACAGAATTAAAAAATCTAGATGAAGGTTTTGACGTCTATGCCACACAAGCATTTAATAGTCCTGACGGTCGTGTCTTAGCAGTTAGTTGGATTGGCTTACCAGAAATTAATTATCCAACAGATGACTATGGGTGGGCACATTGCTTAAGCCTTGTTAAAGAGCTAATTATTAAAGATGATAAACTGTATCAACTACCCGCAAAAGAAACAGAGGCTTTGCGTCTAAATAGCATAACCTTACCTGAAAGCCAATCAATACAATATGATGCAAAAACAAATGGTTATGAATTACAAATTGATTGCCAAAACTCAAATAAGGGTCAAATCAATCTAATGACTCAAGAAAACGGAGAAAATGGATTGACTATCTCCTTTGATACAACTTATGGTAAAATGATTATCGATCGTAGTCATGTAGGGGATGGCTTTGCGAGTGAATATGGCGAAAAAAGAGAATTTTCTATTAGCCAAAAACCATTAACTCTTCAACTATTTGTAGATGAATCATTGGTAGAAATCTTTATTAATGATGGTGAGCAAGTAGCCACTGCTCGAGTTTTTCCATCATCAAAGAACACACACTTCACTATCAACACAGATGCCCCTTCTTCTGTTACCTATCACGAACTACGACAAACAAACAGATAAAGGAAGATAAGCATCTATGGCAATTAAATTAACAGATGTTGCAAAAAAAGCTGGCGTATCGCCAACAACTGTCTCACGTGTCATTAATAACTATGGCTCTTTAAGTCAAAAAACAATTGATAAAGTCAACCAAGCGATGAAAGAGTTAAACTATCAACCAAATAGCTTAGCCAGATCGCTTCAAGGAAAACAAACGCAATTAATTGGGTTAATTTTTCCGACTGTTTCTAATCCTTTTTATGGTGAATTGATTGACAAAATCGAAACACGACTATTTGAAAAAGGATATAAATGCATTATTTGCGATAGTGCTAACAATAAAGAAAAAGAAAGAAACTACATTAATATGTTAGCTGCAAATAAAGTAGATGGGATAATCGCTGGAGCGCATAATCTTGGTATTAAAGAATATGAAAACATCGATTTACCTATTGTCTCGTTTGATAGATATTTAGCAGATGGGATTCCCATTGTTGGGAGTGATAATTTTCAAGGAGGGTATTTAGCAACAGAGGCTCTTTTTATGAAAGGTGCTAGAAACATTGCAATGCTAACAGGGTCTCAAAAATCAAATTCACCAACTAACAGACGATTAAATGGGTATCTTTCTTTCATTGAAGAACATCAATTAACACCTAAAATATTTAAATTTGACCAAGGCTACCAATCAGTCGCCTTAAAAAACATTGAAATTAAACGTATTTTAGAAAATGAAACCCTTGATGGATTATTTTGTACCGATGATTTGACGGCTTTATTAGTTTACAATCAGTGCCAAGAATTAGGCCTGACGGTACCTGGTGATTTAAAATTAATTGGCTATGACGGGACAACGTTTATTCAACAATACTTCCCTCAATTAACCACATTAGCTCAACCAATGAATGATTACGCTGATGTTTTAATTGATTTATTGATGAAACGAATTAAAAATCCTGAGCAACTTTTTGAAGAACATTATTTTTTACCCGTGTCATTTATTCAAGGAAAAACCATTTAAAAAAGCATGTAGAAAAATTTCTACATGCTTTTTGCTTGTTTAGTTTATAAGTCATTTAATACCACATAATACATTTTTAGCGGGCCATGAAGTCCAACAACTAGTTGCATTTCAATATCTCCTGAATTAGAAGGTCCTGAAATAAAGTGAATAGCTGAGCCGACAGACTCTCCTTTTTCAATTTTTTCAGCAAAATAATTGGCTGCTTGAGTAGAACGAGCCACAATACTGCTTTTTTTAATCAGTGAAATATAATGTGTTGGTAAAAAGTGTAACGAACGACCTTGACCAGGTGTTGTTTCCACTACGATTGATCCAGATTCTGCTAACATAAAATCTGCATTGGCAATCACGACATTGGCTTCTTCTGCTTTTTTTATATTACTATCGCGATACTCTTCTCCTTCATCCCAATAAGAGATAGATGAGCTGTATTCTGTTTCTAGGAAATCTAATAGCTCTTTAGAAAAACGATCATCTTTAGGTAGCAAAATGTTTCCATTTCCTGATTGTTCAATCAGTGATTTCAACGTGTCATGTAACTCAGTTGACGGAATATCTAACAACTCGGTATGAATGTCTTGTACTTTTTCTTTACAAATCCCTAATAATTCATCCACACTTTTATCTGCTAAGTGTGTTTGAGGCAAATCATTCACTGGAATATAAGGATGATCTGCGACATTTAAAGGTGTTGTTCCAAGTTTTTCATGTAAGTTAGCTAAAAATTTATCACGGTTATGAATATTAGTCATTATTTGCACCTGCCTTATGATCTTTAAACCATTTTCTAAAACTATCTTTGTATTTAGGTGGTCTTGGTAAGTCTCTAACATCCGTCCAACCTTTAACTAACCC
This sequence comes from Vagococcus bubulae, assembly GCF_003950315.1. GTDB lineage: Bacteria > Bacillota > Bacilli > Lactobacillales > Vagococcaceae > Vagococcus > Vagococcus bubulae. The sequence continues at coordinate 8,003 of NZ_NGJT01000036.1, read as the reverse complement.
TGGACCTTTGTTAATAAATCCACCGAATTGATACATATTCGTAACAGATGTTGGTGATTTTTTACTTAACATCCCCATTCCACCATGTGCCATGTGAATAGCTGAATTGAATAAAAATGGTGAGGCTGTTCCACTACCAATAACTTTCATTTGGAAATCTTCAAATCCATGTTTCATTTTCAAATCATCTGTCATCACTTTACGGTGCTCAATTAATAATTCATGTAACGGAATTTTAACAGGACACGTTTCCGTACAAGCACCACATAAACTTGACGCATAAGGTAACTCTCCAAACTGTTTATAACCACCTAACACCGGAGATAAAACAGCTCCAATTGGACCAGGATAAATAGAACCATAACCATGTCCTCCAATGTGACGGTAAACAGGACATACATTTAAGCATGAGCCACAACGAATACATTGTAAGACTGATTGAAATGCTGAACCTAATGCATTTGATCGACCGTTATCTACAATAATCACATGAAAATCTTCTGGTCCGTCAGATTCATCCGCCCGTTTTTGACCAGCAAACGTCACATAAGTCGTCAAGCTTTGGCCAACTGCACTTCGAGCTAACAAGTTATCTAACACTTCTGCTTCTTTCATTGTTGGGACGATGCGTTCCATTCCCATTAAGACAATTTGTGTTTTAGGAATACTAATCGTCAAATCAGCATTTCCTTCATTTGTATCCAAGTTAATCATGCCACTATCTGCAATCGCAAAGTTACAACCCGTAATCCCCACTTCTGCTTCAAGGAAAAATTTTCTCATGACTTCACGGGCACATCTAGCTAAATTAACTGGATCATTGTCTCCTTTATAGCCAAGTTTCTTCTCAAAGACTGAACGAATTTGTTCTCTATTTTTATGAATACTTGGAAACACAATATGCGATGGTTCGTCCCAATCATCCATTTGTAAAATAAATTCTGCTAAGTCTGTTTCCATCACGCTCACGCCATCAAGTGTTAACAGCATTGGGTCTACATCTACTTCCGTTGTAACCATTGATTTAGACTTAACAATTTTTTTTGCATTTTTTTCTAAAACAATTTGTTTCACATACTCATTGGCTTCCTCAGCTGTTTGAGCAAAATAAACATGCCCACCTTGTTTAGCAACATTATCACTAAATTGCTCCAAATAATCTGGTAAATAAGCAATGGTGTGTTGTCTAATACTCTCACCTAATTCACGCCACTCTTGCCAGTTACCTAACTTATCACGAGCACCTTCACGTTTTACCCATTGTGCGTCTTGCGCTTTAGCGACAGCTTGTTGCATAAACACATCTTTTTTACTATCTTCTAATCGCTCTTTAAATGGTTTTGTACTTGTTGTTAATCCCATTAGTTTGCCACCTCGCTAGATAATTGAATTCGACTGTTGTCAACATTTGAATTTAATATTTCTGCGATGTGCATGATTTTGATAGGATTACCATCTCGGTTAAACTTACCACCGATATTCATCAAGCACCCCATATCCGCACTGATTAAGATGTCAGCTCCGGTGTTAATCACGTCATTCATTTTTTCTGTGACCATTTGCTCAGATATCTCTGGCATTTTCACTGAGAATGTCCCACCAAAACCACAACAATTTTCAATATGGCCTAATGGAATCATCTCTAAGCCTTCAACATTATCCAGTAATACAAACGGTGCTTCTCTTTCACCTAACAAACGTGTCATGTGACAAGAGCGATGATACGTTGCTCTGCCTTCATAACAAGCACCTACATCTGTTAGTCCTAATACTCGGTAAATAAATTGACTAAATTCATATGTTTTTTCTGCTAATTCAACTGCTTTAGGATAATAAACTTCATCATCCTTCAACAATTCTGGATACTCACGTAACATACCAACGCAAGAACCCGCTCCACCTACAACATAGTCTGAGTTTTCAAAAGCTTCCAATTGATTGATGAGTGTTGCTTTACTCTTCTTTTCATAACCACTATTGAACGTTGGTTGACCACAGCAAATTTGTTTTTCTGGAAAATCTACCTCACATCCCAATCGTTCTAGTACCTCGACCATGGCAATCCCAACATTTGGAAACATTAAATCGACGACACAGCTAGTAAATATGCTTACCTTCATTTTGACTCCTCCAAGCAACAACTTGTTTTTTTAATACAACCTTATTTTACCACTGTCAAACTAATTGAAACACTTTCACAAAGAATTTATTATGGTTTCTATACCATTTTTATAAATAATTCATCATCTTCCCTATACCAACCACAACTAAACATAAAATGACTGTGTATAATAGACAATAAAACAGCGCTTTTTTGAGAATAACCCCTTCTTCTCCATCTAGACCAGTTGCGCCTGTCGCAATGGCTATACTTTGTGGTGAAATCATTTTACCTGCTGTCGCTCCTGCCATATTTGCAGCTGCTAACCAATAAGGATTAATTTTCAATGTATTAGCTGCTTGAACTTGCAAGTCACCAAATAGCACGTTTGAGGATGTATCACTACCTGTAATAAAGGTTCCTAATACCCCAATAATCGGTGAAATAACTGGATAAAACGGACCAGTTAAAGCAACTAATGTCACAGCGATTGTATCAATCATCCCACTGTATCCCATGACTTTAGATAGCCCAACGATTGAACAAACTGTAATAATCGTTTTTCCTAATTGTTTAATAGTATCCCATAAAATAGCAATCATTTTTCCAAAGGACAATCCTTGAATAGCCCCTCCTAAAAAACTTGCTAAAAAGATTAACGTACCTGGAGAAGATAACCAGTCAATATCAAGTGGTTTAGCATTTGGGCCATTGTAAATATGTAAACTTGTCTTCACACTTGCCAACGCATTGTTAATAGATGGAAATAATGATGAGCTAAAAATAATTAAAAAGAACACAAAAATAAATGGCAACCAAGCTTTCACTTTTTGACTAGTTGAATTTTCTTCTTTGTCATCACTTTTAACATCATTTTTTTGAATCTTTGTGATAATAACCAATGTTAACAAGCAAACTAACGACCCAACAATTGATGGTAATTCAGGCCCCATATATTTTGTAATAAAGATTTGTGGCACAGCAAATGTTAATCCAGCTAACAGAGTAGCAGGCAATACTCCTCCACCTTTAAAAGCTTTCATCCCACGACCATCTGTAATATAAACTAAAACAAATGGAATCAACATGATTAAAGCGAATAATTGAATAGAAACAAAATAAGATACTTGTATCACATCAAGTCCTGTTACTTTTGCTAATGTTGTAACTGGTAAGCCAACTGCCCCAAAAGCTGTTGGTGACGTATTGGCAATCAAACACACAATCGCAGCTTTAATTGGTTCCATCCCTAACATCACTAAAATACTTGCTGGGATAGCCACTGCTGTACCAAACCCAGCAACAGCTTCTAAAAAGCCTCCTAATCCCCATGCTAGTAATAACACTAAAATCCTCATATCTTTCGTCAGTGACGTAAGCATTGACATGATAGTATCCATCCCACCAGATTCTTTACTGATGTTGTAAATAAATACCGCTGATACGATGACATAAATAATTGGCCAAAATGCCATCATCACACCTTCTAGTCCTGCTGTGATACTATGCACAAATGAAAAACCAAAACCAATCATACTTAAAATAATCGTTCCAACAAATCCAATCATACAAGCTAAATCTCCCCGTATATGAAAAACCCCTAAAGATAAGATTAGCCATACTATTGGAATAATTGCGACAAAAGTTTTCAATAAATCCATGTTTCACCCTCCATTTTAAAGTTAGAATACATAAAAACTAATTTAAAGACACCTCCTATCTTAATACAAGTATAAAAGAATAAAAACAACTAAATAATTAAAATAACAAATATATAACCTAACTATATATACTTTAACATATCAAAAAGTAAAATAACCATATTATTTATCTTTTTATCAATGAAAACGTTAAATTATTAAATTTAACTAATATACAACTCATTCTATAAAACAAAAATAACAAAATACGATTATTAAAAAGTTGATCAAAACATTACCAAAAAGAGTATATCATTGACAATTCTTTCCAAACATAAGACAATAACCTCATAGAAATGGGGAATAATGATGAAGAATTTTGACTTTCATGCACCAACTAATATTTTATTTGGAAAAAATCAATTACAGCAATTACCAAATGTATTAGAACAATACGGAAAAACAGTGTTGTTAACTTACGGTGGTGGCAGTATTAAGCGAAGTGGATTATATGATGACATTTACCAACTAGTTGGAAATGATGCTAAAATCATTGAATTAGGTGGAATAGAACCTAATCCTAGACTTAGTACCGTCATAAAAGGCGTTGAACTTTGTAAAGAGAATCATGTGGATGTCATTTTATCTGTTGGTGGAGGTTCAACAATCGATTGCTCTAAAGCTATTGCAGCAGGTGTATTCTATGATGGAAACCCTTGGGACTTCGTTGTTAATGATGGGATTGAGTTAACAAAAGCTCTACCAATTGTCACCATATTAACGATTGCAGCAACAGGTTCTGAAATGAACTGGGGATCAGTTATCACGAATGAAGAAACAAAAGAAAAACTAAGTTTCCATACACGCCTAGTGACACCTAAAGTGTCGATTTTAGATCCAACTTACACATTTTCTGTTCCAACCTATCAAACAATGGCTGGTTCAGCAGATATTTTTAGTCATTTAATTGAAAATTATTTCAATCAGACAACTGATACCATGGTTCAAGATGGTATTGCTGAAGGTTTAATGAGAACTGTCTTACATTACACACCAACTGCTTTAACAGAGCCAACAAACTATGAAGCTCGTGCTAATTTAATGTGGGCAAGCTCTTTAGCACTGAATGGTTTGACTGGAAATGGAAAAACTGGCGTTTGGTCATGTCACCCAATGGAACATGAGTTAAGTGCCTATTACGATATTACTCATGGTATTGGTTTAGCGATTTTAACTCCTAGATGGATGGAACATGTCTTAAATGATGACACAGTCGAACGTTTTGCTTTATATGGACATCGCGTGTTTGATTTAGAGCTAAATGAGGACCTATACATCACAGCAAAAGAAGCCATTCAACAAACTTATGATACTTTTGTGAAATGGGGCGTCCCAATGACTCTACCAGAAGTAGGAATAGATGCTTCTTTATTAAAAGAAATGGCTGAGCAAGCAGTTAAACACTCAAGTATTAGTAAAAATGCTTACGTGCCACTTAGTGCTGATGATGTATTAGCCATCTATACACACTCACTAACACCTATGACATTTTAAAACAAAAAAGCATTTCTCTTTTTTCTTGAGAAATGCTTTTTATTATTCAATTTCTTTTAAATAGTGTCTTGCTTCTTTATTGATTGTTTTTAAATCAATACCTTGTTTTTTAGCAGCAAATACACACCCACAATAACATTGACGATAAACGTCATACTCTTTACATAATTCAATCGACCTTTGATAGCCTCCTCTTTTTTTGAAGTCACTTGGTAAATAAGCCACATCATATAGTTTCTGAATATCAAGTCCAATTGTATTAATCAATTGAGCATCTTTTTTAGGTGAAATAGTTAGCGCACTCCCAAAGTAATCAAATCCTCTTTTTTGTGCTTCTTCAGCTACTATGTCTAGTCTCATCTGAAAACAACTTTCACAACGTGCGCCACCCTCAGGCTCATTCGCCAATCCTTTTTTAGTCATCGTTTGGATAAAAATATTTGGCTCATACTTGGCTTCAATAAATGCTACTTCTTTATGATACTCACGATTAAAAGTGTCTACAAATTCTTGTTGCACCATCGCTCGTCTTTTATATTCACTCTCTGGATAAATATTGGAGTTGGCAAAGTATATCGTAACATCTGCGTAATCCGTTAAAAATTCTAATGTGTAGGTACTGCAAGGAGCACAACAACTATGAAGTAAAATCTTTGGACGTGTTTCCTCTTTTTGCCATGTTTGAATTAACTTTAACAACACACTATCATAATTGATTGTTTGATTTTTCAAGTTACTTATAATGTCCATCGAATCCATCACTAATACTCCTTTATTGCATCTATTTTGTTTTATTATATCAAAGTTACATGTTTTGTTGTCATATTAGTGATATTTTTAAAGTTATGTCCATGATTTTTTACAATAAAGAACTCTACAATAAAAATTTCCATTATTCTCTATCAATAAGAATAGCTTCAAAATGGTCTAGATTTTGTCCAAAACCTTCTATTATCCCAGTAAATTAAATAACCTTTTTCTCTAAAAGTCTTTTTAAAATGTCACTATCTTGGCAAAAAAGAATCGCCATTTGATGGGATTCCTTTTTAGTATTGAGGTAGACCAGTTGGGATTCACAAAGTGGGTGTCTCAATGTATTGGTAGGTATGGTACTTCGTAAAATGGTGATTATGTTAATCAACAAGTTAAATAACTAATTTTATGGTCTCCAAAAAACCTCAAGTTCCTCACACACAACGTCCATTGTAGGAATATCAATTTTTACATTAAGTTCTTCAAAAATCCTTTCCCAGTATGCTTGATGTGACTTACGCCAATTAGATAATGTTTTATCTCCTTCTCCTTCTTTAAAGGCATGTTCTTCTGTAACCTTATTAAATGGTGTTACATAGATGTCGATAGTTCTTAAAATAGCTACTGGCTCTTCTTTTCCGTTTAATAAAATATCAAAAAGAGTCATATCAACTTCCGGTACTTCTTCATTGTCAATTTCATACTCAATTAATGAGCCTGTAGTTGTTGTCTTTTCTCCGTTTAAAACTAAATTTGCCAATCTGTCAGCCATTGCAGGAGAATCCCCAAAACTCCATGCAGATCCAAGCTTTATCTCAGCTAAATGTTGATGTTTACTTTTGAATTCTTCCCAAAATAATTGTTGTTTTTTATTCATAATAACCCGCCTTTTTTAGTAACTAATATATCATATTATTCAACTTGGTATAATGCCACATTATGTTAACCTATAATTATAATACCATTCAATGCTATAATATATCTAACAAAATAATTTTTAGATGCTGGAGAAAATAATATGTATAAAGAACTATTGATAAAACAATTTAAAACTGATTTTAATTGTGATAGCGAACAATTTAATAATAGTCTTTTCTTAACATCAGCTAGTAACTCTGATGCACGTTATTGGGCTAGAAATAAAGCTGATATTGTTTGTTTTAAAAATAAAATTTTTGTAAGAACTGAAATTGAATCCTTAACTGAAGAATTAAAAAATATGTACTCCAACATAAATGCAGAATGGTTTTTAGAAATGGACAATATTTATAAGTTAAACAATACTTTAAAAAAATATCAATTAAAGATTGAACGTGTTGCTCCTTTTTTTATTCCTAACAAATTAATTAATTCAGAAAATATAGATTTAAAATTCCAACGCTTTAATCAAGATGATATCTTTAATTTTAAACAGAATAAACAGATTACAGAATCATTCTGCTATTCTGAACAAGACCCCGATCAAATAGGATTTGGATATTATGTTAATAATGTTTTAATTGCTGTTTGCGGAGCTAATAAAAATGGTAAGTACACATGGGAAATAGGGATTGAAATATTAGATAAAAATTATAATGAAAAAGGAATTGCAACTAAGCTAGTTAAAACATTAATATCCACCATACAAAAAGAACAACCAAATATTATACCTGTATACAGTACATCTCTTTCTCATATAGATTCAATGAATGTTGCTATTAATGCTGGTTGTAAAGTAGGTTGGTCTGAAATTATTATTTCTGAAATTTAACTAAGTATAACGTCGCTTATGTAAACACTGACACGTTTAAAAGAAAAAATTAGATAATTACCTTATAAAAAATTTAACGAGGCTGACCCAAAAGTCTCTAAAATAAAGAAATAAGGATTTAAGAATGAAAATATCATTTTTAAATCCTTATTTTTGAGTTCATTCGTACTTTTCAACTGCCTATAGGCAGTTAATTTCCTTATGT
>NZ_NGJT01000035.1 GCF_003950315.1 Vagococcus bubulae | reverse complement strand
AAAAAATAGAAAGTTTCTCGAATTGCGGTTGGCAGTCTTTTAAGAGGCTCTCTTTAGAGAGTATGTAGGTAATGAGCCCTTCTAGGGCTATTAAAAAGCCACCCGTTTTCACGGGTGGATATTTACTTTATCTGAAAAGTGTGAGGTCTGTGCATTATGAATTTTTAAAAGAATCTAACAATGATTCTGCTTGTTTACAGGTTTGAACAGTTAAATCAAAGTCCATTAAATCTAGTGGGCATTTACATAATGTTACCCATCTACTTTTATTTTCTTTATCCCTTTTATTCTTAGGTAATAAGTTTGTTCTGTATTTTTTATTGAAAATCGTTGAATTTTTAAAATATTTATCAATCAAGATAATATCATTTTCAAAATCTTGTGTACTTGAATTGTTCTCAAAAGGGATATAGTTCATTTTTATTGCTAATTAAAATTCTTTTTTACTATTCCTTTCAATTTGAAGATAAATATCTTTGATTGAGGGAGATGTAATCCCCATCTTTTTTAAAGTATCTTTATTCGAAAAATACCATCAGCAACCAGTGAATGTACCATTAGGATTATTTACTGGTCCATAACCAAATCCATTATTTGTATTTATGTGTGGTTTTAAGTCAGAGTAGAACCCAGAGCAGTGATTGAATTCCCATTTAGACAAATCAATTTCTAAATAATTAGTACTCTCATTTTGGATATTTAAAATGTTTTCCTTAAACATTCCTAATAAAGTCATACTAGCAAATTTATAGCCATTTAGTATTTGTAAAACATCTTCTCGAATAATCGGTAAATATCGTTGACTATCATAGTAACTTTGATTAATCATTTTAAAATAGATAAGGATAATATATTTTTTTCTGGTAATAAACCTAAAGTATCTTTAATTTTTTTAGTATTCTTTTTGTCTAAATCTGTTAACGATTCAATATAACAATCAATCTGTTTACCATGTTCACTTGTACCTATTTTGTCTTCAATCAAAATAAGATATTTATTATTGACTAATACTAGAACATCAATTTTATTTACTCTAATATCTTTAAAATCAATATTGTCTCCAGTCCATTCTTTTATTATTAAAGACAATAGCTTTTGAGCACTTTCTCTTTCATTTATGGATTCATTAAAGTGTTCTTCAGAAGCGAAGTTAAACCAATAACAAAGCAAAGCATCTTGCGATAATTCATTTGTAGCAAAGTTAAAAACATTATTCATTTTTTAATTCCTTTCTAAAATCCAATAAAATTAGCCAATTTACTTACTGTTTTTTCTGTTTCTTCGGGCATAACTTCTGTAAAGCAGGTTGCATGAAAGATGTCCACTCTTTGTTGTGGACTTTGATTAGAATAATTTTGCAAAGTGCTATCTAATCTTTTAAAATAATATTATCGAAATAGAATGTAACATACAATTAGTTTATTTTATTAGATTAACTAAAAAATTTTATTGAGTTACTTATGTATAATGTAAAAAGTTTTAAAGGGAGTGGTTTTTCTTACATTGACTTTTTTGAAGTATAATAGCTAAGCTGAAATCAAAGTTGGTGTAACTAATGATTGATATCGCTAACTGTTCGTTTTATACATTTTTAAAAATCACACTAAAAAAAGCAAAGTTTTAGTGATAACAACAAAAAAACCACTCAAATGAGTGGCATTTTAATATTTTAAAAAGTCATACTACTCATCGATTTCTACTAAATCACCTATTGAGATAATGCTGCTTTTTAAATGTAGATTTTTGTTTTCTTGTACATTAACTTTTAATGGTTTAAAATGTGTTTTTGATTCAGTTAAAACTGTAGGCGAGAGTGCATAATCTGATATTGCTGGCTTGTCTTCAGCTGATTTTTTTCTTGCAATAGAGAATTTATTATATACATCCGTAATGATAAGTTTCTCTTTTACTGGATTATATTGCCCAATAACTTCTTGAGTTTCAGGGTCTTTGATATCTATACCTTTTTCAACTATTTTAATTTCAGTTCCAACAATGTCCTTATCCATAAATGTGTTATCATTTCCATAATTGACAATAATTCTAGTGTCATCAACTATATCTATAACTTTAAAAAACTTATTCATTTTATCATATCCTTTCCTTTTTCATTTATCATACCAAAAAAATACATAGATATATAGTGCTTTTATAATATTATTTGTATAACAAGCTATTTTTATTTAGTCATTTGAAAATCAGCTTCTTCTAATACACCCACATTCTCAATTTTTATCGTTTTTATAGCATTTGCTTCATTGTTTGATTTGAATATTTTCTCAGATATTGAGAACCTTTTAAAAAATTACTATAAAACAGCTTGGCTGATTGCAATACCAGAAAACGGTACGCCAGCTAAAACCTATGAGAAGCAATTAGGTCAGTTTTTATTAGAAAATAATATACCAATTCTTGATATATTTTGACATTAGCCTATGATGACTTTTTTATGCTTGTATTTTTTATTGTACACCACTTCATATTATAAAACTGACAAGGGGATTAATAAAATAATGATATAGCACGCTCAAAACCTAGATTTTGGGTTCACTATATCATTAATATTTTTCCTATTCTTCCTTCAACCATTTCTCCAACAATAATCTCTGTACTTTCATTGTGGCAGTATGAGGTATTTCATCAAATGTTTTAATAATAGGTTCATTTAAATGCGGTAGGTCAGCTACTTGCATCCACCACGCGTCCCAATCCATTTCTTTTCCAGGTACAACAGCTAAAACAGGTTGAGGGGAGTTGTCTTTTCCACGAACAATCACGACTTCTTCTAAGAAATCCAAGGCATCTAATAAATAATCTTCCAGCGCAAGATTGCTATCAATGTTTTCGATCAAATCGACTTGGCGATCTTTTAAGTATAAATGACCACGTTCATCCATCATGCCGTAATCGCCACTATCCCACCATTTACCATAAACATTTTCTTCAAAACGAGCGTCTTCTTTATAATAAGTTAACGCACGTCCTTTTGATAAAAATTGAATGTGTCCATCTGTCATGACGGGTAGCAGTGTGCCATTTTCATCAGTAATTCTTGCTTTTGTCAGTCCTTCTAACCCAACTCCCATATCACGCGCGTCAGAATTTTTTAGCGAATCAATCGTGTGTGAACGTAAAATCATCGGACCACATTCACTTTGACCATAAACTTGTAAAAAGATAGGGTCATTTTCTTTTGATGCGTTTAAAAAGGCTAGCATAGTGGCATTGTTTATCGCATCAAATGTCGAATGATAACATTTAATGCTAGAAAACACATGAGGCTTTTCTTTTGCGAGTCTTGCCCATTGGACAAAATTATTTGGATGAGTTTCCAATGCAATAGGTTGGTGTGTTGTCAGCATGTCTTCCACTCGTTGAGGTGTTGCATTTGCTAGTGGCATCATAGGAAATCCCATACTCATCAAAGAAGAAACCCCAATATTAAAACGAGAGTGAACAGGTGAGATGTGAAATGCGACCAATTCTTTTTTAGAAATATGAGTAAAAATTTCTCGTTGCCATTTTGTTCGCCAACCCATTGAGTGATAAGAATGACAAATTAGCTTGGGAATCCCTGTTGTGCCAGACGTGTGAGTCATGTATGCTATGTCATCTTTACTCAACTCTTCTTGTGAAACAGGTTGTGCTGAGGCATGTAACAAGGTGTCTAATGAAATTTTTTTCTCGCTTGAACTATTTTGAACAGCTTGGACGTTTTCTTTCGTCACGTCATCAAATAAAATAAATGGGTCTTCTAAGCGCTCAACAAACACACTAATGGTTTCAGGCGGTAAATGATAAGACACCATAACAGGTATCGCACCAAGGAAAGAGGCTGCGACAGCAAGTAAATAAGTATCAAACTTAGGACTTTTATATAGGATGATTTTATCGCCTTTTTTAACACCTAAATGAGCCAACTGATACGCTCTTTTTAATATTTTGTCATGACTTTCTTTATAAGTTGTTTCTAATCCAAGTGAGGCAAAAGCTGGTAGTATTTCATCAAAAATAATCGGAACCGTTGGCGTTTTCTCAGCAGCCTCTTTGTAGTTGGTATAAAGATTTAATGGTTGATAGTCAAGTATATTTTTCAATTAAAAAACCCCTTTAAAATAAATTGTGCAAGTTTGAACAATTGCTGAATTATCTTATCATAAAATTACTTTATTTTCTATGGTTAAAAAGTAGGGTTAAGTGGGAAGAATCAAACAACTCATACATAAAACCATGATTGAATACATGTTATGTATGAGTTTGATTAGACAGTTTATATATTTTGTTGAGAATTCATGTATTCAATTTTTCTAATCTGTTTGAGTTCAGCTAAATTACTGAAATGCTTGATGAATAAAAGATTAAAAGCATAGAAAAAAATAGACATGAATAAAGAGATCATCAATACGATAAATAATACCAAATCATTATATTCTGTATCATTTTGACTATGCGTGTTGTAGCTATCATCTGCCTCGTCTGAATTGGGATTGTAGTGACTAAGATAAGCTTGCTCCTCTTTGTATTCTTGATAGGATACACCAGTATAATACGCTAAAGGAAAAGAAAGGATGATATTCAATATTAGAAGTGTTTGATTTAACGTTCTAAAAAATGATGATAGTGCTGTACTTTCTTTGTCCATAATTGTATTAATAGATGTTTTTTTATTTGTTAGTTCCATGTGATTCCTCCAAAGTTTAATAAAATACTTAGATAGATTACATAAAACCTGTTGTTAGGTCTATATTATTTTTTTAATTTTCTGAAAATAGTGTCTTTTATAAGAGATATATTAATAAAAATGCTCTTTTTATAAAATCGGATTCATGACTTATGATACAATAATTACTAAGTATAATTATTAGAAAGTTAGGTGATGACTTGTGGAAATAACTGATAATACCCCACGTATAAGTTTAGATGGTTTTTCAGAATGGTATCGGCGAAATAAATTAGAGTTATTGGAACAAGCAAATGATTGGAAGAAAGAAAATGATAAGTTAGTATCCGATTTTCTTGAAGACTGGCCTTTAGATAGATTAAAAAAATTGACACTAGATGAATATGTTATTGGAAAAGGGGCAAATAATAAATCCCTTTGCTATGAAATTGAAAGTGGCAAGTATATGGATATGTTTTTAGGAATAAGAGGGGGAACAGCTGGTAAATTTGGAATTTATTGGAGTGAACAGCACAATTCTTATTGTGATAAAAATAATAAAGTCATTAAAAATGAAGAAGTTGATGAAAAATTTGTGAATCTAAAGAAAGATTTAGTTGATATTATAACAAAAGGGATTAATTCAGAATTTGATGATGTGGTTTTTGATAGATTTAATACGACAAATTCTTTTTTTAATCGTTCGGCCATGACAATTAAGCTTCTTTGTGCTTACTCAAAAGGGACACTTTTTTCAGGAATAAATACCAATAAAGATCAAAAAGAATTATGGAGTAAACTAGTTCCTTTAGAAAAAAGAGGAGGCGTTTACAAACAAAATTATGAGATAACAACTAAAATATCTAAACGTCATGAAGAGTTAAGTGATGGGTGTTTGAGTATCATTTTATGGCTGTATCGCAATGCTGTTTTATCAGATGAAAAATCAGATAGTAGTTTAAATAAAGAAAGTGATGAAGGAGTGATGATTGTGCCTAATTATAAATTAAACTACTCTAACATGTTAAAAACTTCCAAAAACATCATTCTTCGTGGTGCACCAGGGACTGGAAAAACATATTTAGCCAATCAAATAGCAGCTGAGATTGTATCGAATGGTGGAACCACAAATGTTGCTGAATTAACAACTGAAGAAAAGGAACAAGTAGGGTTCGTTCAATTTCATCCAAGTTATGATTATACAGATTTTGTTGAAGGATTACGTCCATCGACCACAGCAGAAGGTACCGTAAATTTTGAATTAAAACCTGGAAGTTTTATGGCTTTCGTGAATAAAGCGAAGGAAATTGAAACAGATCATGGTCAAGATAATTTTGAAGAAGCATGGGAATTGTTTTTCGAGGATGTTTCTGAAGCCAGTATCAACAACGAAGGATTTAATGGTATTAAAACATTGACTGGAAAACCGATTAAGAATCTATTAGTTTATAATAGAAATGATATGCAAGGAGTCTATCCAGCAGGTAAAGAAATGTATTGGAATCATGACCAAATTTATAATGTGTATCGAGGGTTACCAGGCGTTAAAAAAGGTGGACTAGATAATTACAGAAAAGCCATTGTAGAGTATTTAAAAACACATTATGGGTTAAAAGATTATCAAGCACCAACTACCTCAGAGAAAAATAATAAAAATTATGTGTTTATTATAGATGAAATCAATCGTGGAGAAATTTCAAAAATATTTGGTGAACTATTCTTCTCAATTGACCCAGAATATCGCGACCATAAAGAAGGAATCTTTACGCAATATGCTAATCTTCACGACAATCCAGAAGAAAAGTTTTACATCCCAAGTAACGTCTATATCATTGGAACCATGAATGATATAGACCGTTCAGTGGATACATTTGATTTTGCGATGCGTCGACGTTTTACTTTCCTTGAAATTACAGCGAAAGAATCGGCTGAAAATATGGGACTGTCCTCTAGTGTGAAAGAACAAATGGCGAGACTGAATCGTTCGATTGTCGAAAAAGGTGGATTAACGTCAGATTATCAGATAGGTGCTAGTTATTTTAAAGCGCTTGAAGTACCTGAAGAAGACGACAAGAATGCACCATTATGGGAACATAAACTTTATCCATTGTTGAAAGATTACTTTAGAGGTGAGTACAAGTCAGAAGACATACTCGAAAAAATCAAGAAGGATTACTTTAACAAGGAGGACTAATGATGCGTTCTTTTGTGTTAAAAGATAATAATGAAGTTCAGTTAGATGGATATGAAGAGGTAAAAGAGCACCCTATTATCAATCATTTAGTCGATAAAAATCTTTCTGAGCTGGAACAAGATGGGATTATTATTTTTCCACAACAGTTGTCTGATTCTGTCGACTTAACCAATGAGAACCTTATTTTTGAAACAAGAAGTAAAGAAGTATGGACAGGTAATGTTGTAGGGTTACTGAGTGATGGTGAAGATGACATACGAATTACATCACGTTTTACAGAAGATAGCTCAGAAGATTATTTTTTAAGACACATGTTACAAACTGTTTTAAATTATAATGTGATAAATACAAAGATATTATCGTCGAAAGAAACTTCTTATTATGATTTGTTAGTTTTTTTATTTCCGTATTATTTAAATCAGGCAATGAAAAAAGGGTTGTACAAAGAATATGTGACACGGGATTATAATGATGCCAACATCAAAGGTCCTATAGACATAGCAAGGCATCTGAAACAGAATGTCCCTTTTATGGGCAGTATAGCCTATCGAGCACGAGAGTTTAGTTATGATAATTCTATTACGCAATTGATACGACATACGATAGAAAAAACCCAACAAAATTATGACATGTTGTTATTTAATGAGAGTGTTACAAAAGAACATGTACGGTCCATAAAACAAGCAACCTCATCTTATTCAAGAGTGAATAGAGATGTTGTGATTCAAAAAAACATAGAAAATCTTGTTAAACATGGCTATTATGAAGAATATACTGCTCTACAAACACTTTGTATTAGTATTTTGACCGAACAAAAAGTAGGATTCGGCAGAGATGATAAACGTGTTAATGGCATTATAATAGATGTTTCTTGGCTTTGGGAAGAGTATATTTGGAAAGTGACAGATTGGAAACATTACGGGAGAAAAACACATTTACCACATTTAAATCTTTTTAGTGATCCAAAAGGTGCACCACGTTATCCAGATTTTTCCTTGGGCAAAATGCCAATTGATACAAAATATAAGAAAAAACTAGATACGCGAAATGATTATAACCAAATGACCACCTACATGCATATTATGTCTGCAGAAAAAGGTATCTTTTTACAACCTAGTATAAACGAGTCAGGTAAAAAATTAATTGGCAAGTTAGCTGGTCTAGGTGGCAAGATGTTTACCTATAAATTTAAAGTCCCACAATATTGTGTAACCTTTGAAGAATTTCAAGAAAAAATAAAAGAAGTTGAGTCCACACTAAAATCACTAAAACTCTAACCTAAACAGGCTAGAGTTTTTTTGTTTATCTCACCATCTCCAATGCTTCATACCATTGCTGTCTTCGTTTTTCCATAAACCCATTCGCAGCGCCACTAGTTGAAATACACGGTATGACAGTTATATCAGGAAATAAATTGTTTTCTAACACTTCGTCATAAGCTTTTTTACCATTTGTGATAATTAATTGAATATTCGCTTTAGTTAAAATATCACTAAAATCATTTAATTCTACTGTTTTGATAGATGTATCTAAACTTCCTTCACGCTCAAATAAATGATAGACATCCCACAAACCAATCTGATGATCTAGCAGTAACGCCACTCTCTTGTCATAATCTGTTTCAAAGGGAACGTTAAAAAAAGCAAACATCATTTTCCAAAACTGATTTCCATTGTTACCATAATATTGTTGTTTCTTTAATGACATCTCACTTGGTGCACTGCCTAAAATAAGAATTCTTGTGTCTTTATTGAAAATCGGATCAAGTCCACGTTGCATAAAACATGCCTCCTTTTCATTATTAAGTTCATCGTAAGATAAAACTAGTCATAAGTAAATCTTAACAAGTTAAAAATATTAGTGACAGAATCCATTTCTCAAACGTTTATATAAGTGTAGAGAAAAATATGGAGGATGAGATGATGACAACACAACCAACTTATTTTGCGATTATCCCAGCTCATGTGAGATACGCTAAAACGATTAGTGCTAATGCCAAACTGTTATACGGAGAAATTTCTGCTTTATGCCATCAGCAAGGGTATTGCTGGGCAAGTAATGATTATTTCGCCAGATTATATGATGTGAGTAAAACGTCTATTTCAAAATGGATTAACCAATTAAAAGAGCAAGGATTTGTGACAGTCGAGTTGCAATATAAAAAGAATAGCAAAGAAATTGATAAGCGGCATATAAGAATTGTTGAAGAGCCTATGAAACAAAAAGAGCTCACCCCACCAACGAATGTGATTGCCCCTATTGAAGAAAAGTTTAAAGAGAATAAGACAGTGAATACTAAAAAGAATAAAACAATGAATAAAAAGCATCAGTACAAAGAAGAGCATATGAGATTAGCAAAAATGTTACACATGAATCTATCAAAAGATTTTCCAAAAGAGATGAGTAAAGTTAACATAAATGATTGGGCAAGTGAGATGTACTTGTTAAACAGGCAAGATGGCGTGAAAATAGAGGACATAAATCACATGATTGACTGGTTAAAAAACAATGATTTTTGGTCTCGTCATATTAGACACCCTAAAAAGTTAAGAGAAAAATTTGAGCGACTTGTTGTTGAAAGTAAAAAAGGGAAGACAACAACATCAAAAACAGAAACATTGCCTGATTGGTTCAGTCAATCGATAAAAGAAACTCCAGCAAGTGAAGAAGATATGTTTGATATTAAGCAAAAAATACTGGCGTTTCAAATGAGTTAACAAAAACAGACTAGCTATAAAAGCCAGTCTGTTTATTAAGTGCTTTTCGTTGATGCTTTTTAAAAGCAAGGATAGGAGCTGTAATAGCAGTCGCAATAGTGGCAATGATTACTGTTTTTTTCTTCATAAAAATCATCCTTTCAAAATAAATGGTAGTGCTAAGTGGACGGTAGGATTCGAACCTACACCTCGGTAAATAGAGAACAAACATACGTCTAGACTCTTAGAGTGAAAACACCACGTTCGCCCACATAATATAAATGAGTTAGAGGCAGATGAGCCTCTAACACTCAAAAGAATCAGGCAATTATTTTCGACATCATCTTCTTTCTTTGAACTGTCTTAATCATACAAGGTAAACCTTAAGTCAAACGTAAAAATATAAGAAGTATTTATGAACGAAATTAAGAAAAGATAAAGAGTGCTGACAAACAAAAAATAAACCTTCCAATCATTGGAAGGTTACAGGCGTTTAAATGTTGTGATAAAACCATTTTCAGACCAGTCTAAAATATACACTGCTTTGTCATAAACGTCATAGATCACTTTTTCAGTTCGATCAGTTAAAAACGGTAGAACTTTTGCATAGTCAATGTGTGATGATTTAAAAAAAGTGATTAAACTATCTTTAGTATGCCATGTGGCGTCATTAGATAGAAGTTTCATTCGTAAGTCAGATTTGACTTCTTCAGGGACATCAAATAATTCAATATCATCCAAAAGTAACACTCCCTTAAGTTTATTTCTTAAATAATAGCACAAAAAAGGGAGGTGTACTCAATAAAGATATCAAATATCATAAACGTGACATGTTTTCTTTTGACAAATAACCTATCTTTTGTTAACTTATAGATGAAAATAAAATACGATTTGTTAGGTGAGGCTCCTATACAAACATAGGCTACTGCCCAAAAATGTCGAGAGACGCCAATGGGTATAACAGAAACTGTCGAATACAAGGCTTTTTTTAAGGTAGCTAAGAGATTTCTCTTTACGTTGTATAGTGCCAAAACTCAACGATTAGATCACAAATTTAACTATCATTGATTGATTATTTAAAGCGACTTTTCGTGGGGTTTTTATGCGAAAAGCCGTTTTTTTATTGAATGATCATATTTTATTTTCAAAAAAATGTAAAGGAGGAGGGAGTATGAATTTTTAGTGATGCTTGTGATGAGTTTGATATCTGGTGGACTGATTGGGATAGAAAGACAATGGCGAAAGAAAATAGCCGGAGTTAGAACGATGGTATTAGTATCATTAGGTGCGACTATTTTTGTGTCCATTTCTTCAATGGTATCCATTGATACAAGCCCAACAAGAATTGCGGCACAGGTTGTGAGTGGTATTGGTTTTTTAGCCGGTGGGGTGATTTTAAGAGATGGATTTAGTGTGACAGGACTAAATACAGCTGCGACTCTGTGGTGTACCGCAGCAGTTGGCGCGATGATAGGTGCTGGATTTGTTAAAGAAGGCTTTTTATCAGCCATCATTATTATGTTAGTCAATATCGTAATTCGCTTTGCCTCACATCAATTAGACCAAATTGCTGACGTTTACCGGCCAGAATGTGACGAAGAACTTGAAAATTCATTCTTAATCGTCACAAGTAAAAACACATCAGAAGTGGCTTTAAGAACAGAAATTATCTATCAACTGGATAAGTATTATTTATCATTTTGTCATTTTTTATGCCAAGATTTAGCTGGAGGGATGGTCCAATTACAAGTCGAAATTGAGCCAAGTTCAAATAGTGAGTTAGCTATAAAAGAAATCATCACTCACTTATCAAAAAATCAAGATGTTGTAGAAATTTATCAATTATCAAAGGGGGAATTATCATGGTAAAACAGTATTCACTTTAATCAGATGGGACAGTGCAGTATATAAAGAAACACTAAACTTACGAAATGATGTACTCAGAAAAAGTGCCGGAAAACCACTTTTAGTTGAGTCTCCAAAAGAAGAAAGGACAGACATTCATCTAGTCATCAAACAAGATGGAAAAGTGGTGGGGACATTGTTATTACACCCATGTTTTACTTCTTGTGTTCAAATTAAACAAGTCGCCATTAGCCCAACTTGTCAAGGACAAGGTCTAGGTAAAAAGTTGATGGTATATGCAGAAGATGTAGCTAAAAGATTAGGTTATTCTACTATTTTCTTAACAGGTAGACAATCAGCTTGGAATTTTTACCGAAAATTAGGATACAGTGAGTTGATGGATGATTATGTAGATGGAGATTTAGTATTTAAAGTATTTAAAAAAGAGATTCAAACAGTTCCTATTGTAAAGGAGATGAAAACAAATGGATGACAGTAGTCAGATATCAAGTGACATACAAAGGATACAGGTGTTAAAGACAGATTATTATTGTTTATTTGTTTTTAGCGCCTTTCTACATAAAAAACTCCCTCGATTCGTTGAGGGAGTTTTGTTTATTCTAAACTAATTTTTGAGCTTCTCTTACGCGTTCGTTTAAATCAATTGGTTCGCCTGATTTTTTCTTATCGTAAAATTCAGCTGTTGCAGCAAATAAAAGGTCAGCAGCTGAGTTAAGAGCTGTTTCAACAGAGTCTTGGACAACCCCAATGATAAATCCAATCCCAACAACTTGCATGGCAATATCATTTGAGATGTTAAATAAGCTACATGCAAGAGGGATAAGTAGTAAACTACCACCTGCAATTCCAGAAACCCCAGTTGATGAAATGGCTGCTAATAAACATAGTAAGAAAGCAAGAGGAAACGGAACGTCCATCCCCATTGTATAAGCAGTTGCCAGTGTCATGATTGAAATAGTAATAGCAGCACCACCACTATTAGCAGTTGCGCCAAGAGGAATAGAGATAGAGTAAGATTCTTTATCTAATCCTAATTTCTCACATAATTCCATATTAATTGGAATATTTACCACAGAACTACGTGTAAAGAAGGCAGGAATGCCACTTTCTTTCATACAGAACATGGTTAAAGGATAAGGATTTTGTTTGAGTAATAAAAATACCATCAGTGGATACACGATGAATGACACAAACAACATCGTTCCAACTAATAATAAAATTAGTTTGCCATACTCGGCTAGTCCTTTAATCCCAATTTCTGAAATAGAGTTAAATACCAACCCAACAATCCCAAGTGGTGCAAATTGAATAATGATTTGAATCACTTTAGAAATGGTACCAGAAATATCAGCAATGACATTTTTAGTTGCTTCAGAAGCACTTCTCATACATGCTCCAATCACAGCACCCCAAAATAGTAGTGATAAATAATTTCCTTCAATGATCGCTTGGACTGGGTTCATAACCGCACCAATAATAATGTCTGATAAAATTTGCCATAAATCATCCGGTGCTTGTTGATCAATCGCCACATCTGGCAAGACCAATTTAACAGGGAATAACTCTGAAGCAAACACAGCGATTAAAGCGGCAATAAAAGTGGCACTTAAATATAAAATAATGACGGTTCGCATATGTGTTTTAATGCCTTTTTGGTGTTTAGATAATGATTCGATGATTAGGAAAAATACCAATAATGGCGCAATAGCTTTCAAAGCCCCGATAAAGAGATCACCTAATATTTTAATCCAAGTCCAGGAAGGTAGCAACATCCCTAAAATTGCCCCGACGACAATACCGATACATATTTTCTGGATTAATGATAACTCTCTAATCTTTTTCATAGCGTTCTCTCCTTTTTATAATATTAATATAATATACTTTAAAAATTCACAAAAAGAAATACTTGTTTTGAAATTAATTCAAACTTTTTTCTTGTCTTTTTTCATTTTTGTAATGTTATAAAGGGATTTGCGTTTATAAAAATGGTGTATTTAAAAGAGTGAAGATTGATAAAGAGACAAGGTTGTTTTTTTATTTATGTGATTTTATAAAATAAAAAACTAGTCAATTATTAGATGTTAAATAGAAAGAAAAGTATAACTAAACGAGTTTATGAGTAAATAATGAGAAACAGTTGGTGAACGTATGTTTGTTTAAATGATAAAAGAACAAGAAAAACTAAAACAAATATAGTATAATATCACTGATGACTTAAAGGAGAGAGATTATGGCGAAAAAGAAAACAAAACGAGCGCCTACTAAAAAGCAAAAAGAACAACAAGAGCGAACCACTTATTTCTTAATCGGTGTGTCATTTATCCTATTTGGTATTTTAGGAGGGTTACGATTAGGATTTTTAGGCATGTTGATGACAAACGTCTTTCGTTTTTTTGTGGGCAATTTGCACTTAGTAATGGCTCTTTATTTAATTATTTATGGGGCACTGTTGATGTTAATGGGAAAAGATCCCAAATTTAAACGAAAAAGTTTAGTGATAGGTTTAGTGGTCTTTTTCTTAGGGCTATTGCTATTTATTGAGATTGGGTTATTTAAAACGATCAGTCGTGATACAAATATTTTAGGGATGACTTGGCAAAAGATTTCATCTGATATAAAAGCAGGTAGTGTGACGCAATCAGTCGGTGGCGGTATGATTGGCGCCCTTCTTTATACCATCACTTACTTTTTGGTATCAAAGGCTGGCTCTTATGTGGTTGCCTTTTTAGCGATGATAGCAGGCGTGCTACTGATTTCAAATATTGGCATGGGGCAAGTGGCGGATAAAGTGGTTGAGTTTGGTACGCATTTTTTTCAATCGCTAAAAGAAAAAAAACAAGAACGAGATGAAAAAAAAAAACTGAATGAGAAAAATCAATCAAAAGTTTCAGAAAATCGTGTAAGAGAATTGACTGATAAAGAAAAAAAACAACAAGAGCAAGTAGTCAATGATGATGAGGAAGCGGAGAAAGAACAGCTAACACTTGAAATTGACAGCTATCAGGATCATTATAAAAAACGCGACCAGCAAACCGTTGAAAGACCAAAAAAAGAAATTAAAGAAAAAAAACAAGAAGAGTCTGACAAAGAACAACCCCTCTTTTTTGATTTACCAGAAGGCGAAGAAAATGAAGATTACGAATTGCCCCCTGTTGAGTTGTTAAATGATATTCCACTCACTGATCAAAGTGCTGAATACAAATTGGTTGAAAAAAACGTCAAAGTACTCGAACAAACCTTTGATAGTTTTGGAGTGGATGCCAAGGTGGTGCGAGCAAGTTTGGGACCATCTGTGACAAAATTTGAAATACAACCAGCTGTTGGGGTTAAGGTAAGTAAAGTCGTTGGATTGACAGATGATTTAGCCTTAGCTTTAGCCGCAAAAGATATTCGGATGGAAGCGCCGATTCCTGGTAAATCGTTAATTGGGATTGAAGTACCAAACCAAACAACGAGTATGGTGTCGTTTCGTGATGTGGTAGAATCTGAAAACAATCATGACGAGTTATTACTTGAAGTACCATTAGGGCGAAGTATTTCTGGTGAAGTGATGACAGCTGATTTAACGAAAATGCCTCATTTGTTAATTGCAGGCTCAACTGGTAGTGGGAAATCAGTCTGTATCAACACGATTATTTCGAGTATTTTAATGAAAGCTAAACCGCATCAAGTCAAAATGATGATGATTGACCCGAAAATGGTGGAGTTAAATGTGTATAATGGTGTGCCGCATTTATTGACACCAGTTGTAACCAACCCGAGAAAAGCCGCTCAAGCATTGCAAAAAGTGGTGGAAGAGATGGAAAGACGTTATGAGTTATTTGCCGGTTTTGGTGTACGAAACATGAATGGGTACAATGACATGGTAAAAAAACATAACAAAACAACTGGAGAAAATAAATCGAGTTTGCCTTATATTGTTGTTATCGTGGATGAGTTAGCAGACTTGATGATGGTAGCAAGTAACGAGGTCGAAGATGCGATTATTCGATTGGCACAAATGGCAAGGGCAGCAGGGATTCATATGATTCTAGCGACTCAACGACCAAGTGTAGATGTTATTACAGGAATTATTAAAGCAAATGTTCCGTCGCGTATTGCCTTTGCTGTATCAAGTGGGATTGACTCTCGGACGATTATTGATAGCAATGGGGCGGAAAAATTACTTGGTCGAGGAGATATGTTATTTGTTCCGATGGGTGAGAATAAACCCATTCGTGTTCAAGGGGCGTTTATTTCTGATGACGAAGTCGAGCATATTGTGGAGTTTGTGACCAATCAACAAGAAGCAGATTATCAAGAACACATGATGCCATCAGAAAACACCACAACAGGTGGTTCAACAGAAGACTTGGACGAATATTTTGATGAAGCAAAAGCTTTGATTATCGAAATGCAAACAGCAAGTATCTCACTATTACAACGTCGATTTCGTATTGGCTATAACCGAGCAGCGCGATTAATTGATGAGTTGGAGGAACATGGCGTAGTTGGTGCTTCTGAAGGAAGTAAACCACGTAAAGTGTTAATGGCATATAGTGATGAGGAAGATATAGAAGAATAATAGATAAAACAACCGATATCTAGTCTGATATTGGTTGTTTTTTGGTTGCGTCAAGAATTATGTGTAAATGGAAAAAACCATTCTGTCGGTTAAGTTAAAACATTGATTCTAATGTATCTTGTATTTCTTTAAAACCTTTATGAATCCGACACAAAAATTTCTGATTATAG
>NZ_NGJT01000034.1 GCF_003950315.1 Vagococcus bubulae | reverse complement strand
TTCTTTGACAAGAATTAATCCAGAGTCAGTGGATAAATTTCCACCAGTATTTGAAATTGTCAATTTAGAGTTGAATTGCATCTTTTTTTCCTGTAATGTAATCATTGAAAGAACCCCTTTCTATGGTCTTTGTGTCGTAACTTAACCATATCAGATTGGGGTTCTTTTTGTACACCCAAAGGGTGATTATCGAACAAGCCAAAAATACGATTGTAACAAGGCTTGTCGAAATTTATTGAAATTATATGAATTATTCAGGATAATATCAAAATGTTAGAGTCAGAATTAGAAGAAGAGAAAGAAGAAAAAGAAACTAAGTGGTATAATATATTTAAGAGGAAAAAATAGTTACATATTAAAAAATATGAGTTTGTCACAATAAGAATTAGTCAAGTCCACAATCTTGTGTAATTGACTCGATTTTTTGATAATTGATTTAGATAAAAAGTGACTTCGAGAAATTATAATAAAATTATTTAAAAGTAAATTAAAATTAAGGAGGATTAATAAATGAGTAATTTAAAATGGTTTTCTGGCGGAGATAATCGAAGCAAAAGAGCAGAAATAATTATTACTGAATTATTAGATGATTTAGAGACAGATTCAGGAAATGATTCCCTTCGAATGGTATTGCACACCTACCTTGGAAATCTGAAAAATGAAGGAACTTCAGTACCTTTAATTTTAAGTCGTATGAATTTAGAAATATCAAATGCAATAAAAAAAGACGGTGTATCTTTAAATGCAAAGCAATCAAAAAAATTAAAAGAATTGATGTCTATATCTAATATAAAATATGGTTATTAGTAATTTCGGTTGCGTCAAGAATTATGTGTAAATGGAAAAAATCATTCTGTCGGTTAAGTTAAAACATTGATTCTAATGTATCTTGTATTTCTTTAAAACCTTTATGAATCCGACACAAAAACTTCTGATTATAGTTATTGAATTGAGAAACTAAGAATCACTAGAGCATTTCCTAGTATTCATCTTTGATACATACAATCAAAAATTCTTAAATAGAAGCCATAAAGGCTTCCAACAAGTGACGGATACATTAGCTTCAATGTTTACTGAGTAACCCATTATTTTGCAGAAGGACGAGTTATTTACACAAAATTATTGACGCTCCCTATCTACTTTATTGGATCCATAACATGACTAAATTCTGAATACTTTTTAAAGCTTATCATTTGGTAAAACTGAATATAAGTTAATTATATAGACTGAAAATTTTGAATTTTCAGAATAGAATAACTTAAAAGTACTGACAAAATTTTTTAAAGGGGCAATATTAATGTTCTGAGATAATCAAATCTTACCGAAAATATCAAAAGTCCAATGTGACACAATCGGATTGTGTCTCTTTCGTTAAAATCGCTCCATCCTTAGAGGCTCTAAGAGGAAATCACTTTTCTTTTAGGGCCTTTTTTCTATAGCTTGTTTAAATGGGACTTATTATCTGTTATAATCATATTAAGTAACATTTGAGAGGGGACTAAAAATGAAGAGCGTGGAACCGATTCGCGACAAAAAAAAGATCGATGCCATGAAGGCAATTTTGGCTTCCGGAAAATATGGGCAACGGAATTTGGTGCTTTTTTCGATTGGGATCAATACAGCCTATCGAATCTCCGATTTAAGGCAGTTGAAATTAAGTGACGTATTAGAAATTTCCCGTGGTCGGGTGATTGTCAAAGAACGTCTGGCCATGAAGGAACAAAAAACAGCTAAACACAATTCGGTCTTCATTTCGAACAAATTACGAAAAGTGATTCTTGACTATGTTCAATCCGAATTTTCTGAGCAGCTGCAAGTACAAGACTTCAGCAAGTATTTGTTTCCAAGTCGAAAAGGAGCAGATACGCCTTTGACCCGACAAAGTCTTTGGCGGATCATTCATGAAGCAGGAACGGCGGTTGGGTTAAGAGAAATTGGTCCCCATTCGATGCGCAAGACCTTCGGCTATTTTTTGTACAAACAAGGAACCAAAACAGAGATCATTCAGTCGTTGCTAAACCATTCTTCACAACGGGAGACTTTACGCTATATTGGGATCACTCAGGAAGACAAAGATACCGCGGTAAAGAGTTTGGATCTATGACAGAATAATGCCCTATATAATAGAAGGAAAAATTCAATAGGTGAGAAAATGAACGAAGAAAAGCAGCCTAACTTTCCTGATAAATATCACTTATCTCGCAAAGAGTCTGTGTATTTATTGAAGAAAAACATTGTGGAACTGGTGTATAATGCGGGAAAATTTGAAGGATTGAATACAACGCTATTACAAACAGAAGAGATTATTAAGTATAACCGGGCCAATAACGTGGCTGTAGATGATGTCCTGACCGTCGTTAACTTAAAAAGAGGCTTTGAACTGCTTTTAAACGACGTACAGGAGCCCCTGTTAGAGACAAGTAAGCGGATTAATCGGATCCTTGCAGCAGAGGATGCGCTTTTTCCCGGTGAAATACGAACTGGTGGGGTAGAAGTATCGACGATTCAAGGAAGATATGTGCCACCAATGTTAGCTGAAGACGAGGTAAACAATCAATATGGTGAGATAATGAATCAAGAGATATCAGATACGGAAAAAGCCCTGCGACTGTTTCTATTCATTTCGAAAAATCAAATATTCTGGAATGGTAATGTGGGTACAGCCTTGTTGATTGCGAATAAGATTATGTTTAGCAACGGTTTGAACCCCTACCAATAAACTGAACAAATAAAAAAGAACATTATACTGCCCACAGAAGAAGATCCCGATAAGCAGTCGGGGTCATCTTTTTTAATTTTTTCTGATAACGATGATTGTTGTAAAATTCAATATACTCTTCGACAGCATACCAAAGGTCTTGTAGTGTTTCTCTTCTTTCGGATAATACTACATCCTTCATATGTCCGAAAAATGATTCTATTGGTGCATTATCCCAACAGTTCCCCCGCCTCGACATGGATTGAATTAACCCGATATCTTTTACTTTTTCCTGGAAAACAGGATATGTATAATGAATACCTTGATCTGAGTGGATATATCTGTCCATTAATGGCATATCTTTAATCACATCATTCAATTTATCCAGTGTTTCATAAACTAAGTTCATTTTTAAGCTAGTTGAGCAGTGGTGTGCAACAATCTCGCCAGTAGAACCATCTTTAACAGCTGAAAGATAAGCCCATTGTCCACTTCCATAAGGAAGATAAGTGATATCTGTTAGAAACACTTTATATGGCATATTATGATTAAATTGGCGATTGAGAATATTTTTCTTCGTAGCATTTTCTTGAGTTGCCTTCATGATTTTACGATACGGTTTAGCTGCTCTTATTGTTGATATAATGGCATTTTTACGCATAATTCTTCTGATTTTTTTATGATTCATTATTATACTGTATTCATTTTCTAGCGCCATTTTTATTTCATCGATGCCACATTTCTTCTTATCGAGAAATACCCTATATAACAATTGGAAATCTTCCCAATCATTGCGCTCACATTCATTTCGTTTATAGCTACTACTTAGCCAGTAATAATAGCCACTTCTACTTACCCCCGCAAGATTACACAAATGATTAACCATGCCAACAAGTTGATTTTCACGAATAATTTGGTTAATTAATTCAAAGCGTTCCTGTTTAGTTAAGTCGTTTTTTCTGTCGTTTTTCACGCTCCTCTCGTGCAATTCTAATTTTTTTACTAGTTCAAGATTACCCTCCAAATAGGCTATACGGGCATTAGCTTTTTCTAAAGCTTCTTCTAACGATAGTTGTCCTCTTGATCCATATGGACCACTCTGACCAGTACCACGAGTCTCTTGAAGCAATATATCTTCGCCATGTCTTTTATATAATTTTTTCCAACGAGACAGTGTTTGGTTCGCTTTTCCTTCTCCAATTAAACGGGAAGGAAGTCCTGCAAGTTCAAATATCTGAGTGGCCGTCATGCCTTGTAGGCTCTGTTTAATTGCCTTTGTTTTGAATTATGATGAATAGGTGATGCTTCTCTCTGTCACACTTTTGATATTCGGATTATTTTCCAAATTTTTAATTTCAGATTGGTTATAAATCTTTTTACTCAAAATGCCCACTCCCTTCTGTATAACTCAAATAAAGTATACCGAAAACTAACAACACTCTTTTTTTTGAGTGTTCATTTTTCGGGTAGAGATTCAAGGCGTTTATATGGCCTTCTTGCTTTTACACAATTATATGGACTTTATCCTTGACGCTACCCATATTATTCAATAGATTAATATCAAATGGTGAAAATCAACGAAAAAAGGAGATCTATCAAGCAATCTCCTTCTCAATAAATCTCCTCTTATATAAAGTTATTTATAAACACTGATTTAAGCTAAGCTGCTGATATCACAATCTCACCATCCACTAAATCAGCCTTCAAGTTTTTGACATCTAAATGGTCAAGGTAGAAATCCGTTACCTTATCACGAATTTGTTGTTCAATTACTCGTCGTAATGGTCGCGCACCCATTGCTTCATCATAGCCTTGTTCCGTCAGCCAATCTTTGGCCGCTTTAGTTACCTCAAGTTTGATGGATTTTTTGGCTAAAGTTTTTTGTACATCCGCCAACATCAAATCGACAATTTGACTTAAGTCTTGCTTAGTCAGATGTGAAAATTCCACGATTCCATTAAAACGGTTCAGAAATTCTGGGCGGAAAAATGGTGCTAACTTATCCATTAATGACTGATCGCGTTGCTTGTCACCACTTAATGCTTCATTACCAAAGCCAGCATTAGAAGTAGCAATAATAATCGTATTTTTGAAATTAATGACATTGCCTTGTCCATCCGTTAAGCGCCCATCATCCATCACTTGTAACAGTAACGTTAATACTTGTGGATCAGCCTTTTCAATTTCATCTAATAATACAATGGAATATGGATTACGCCGAACCCGTTCAGTTAGAGTATTAGCATTATCTTCATAGCCTACGTATCCAGCCGAGGTACCAATTAATTTCGACACAGCTGTACGATCAGCATATTCACTCATATCTAGCCGAATAATCGCATTTTCATTTCCAAACATATCTAAGGCTAATTGCTTAGCTAATTCAGTCTTTCCTACGCCAGTTGGGCCCACAAACAGAAAACTTCCAATCGGCTGATTACCCTCTGAAAAGCCCGCACGGTTACGCCGAATTGCTTTTGCTACCATTTCAACCGCTTCATCTTGACCGATTACCTTACTTTTCAGACGCTTATCAAGATTTTTCAAGCGCTCAATATCATTAGCGCCCATATCAGAAACTGGTATACCAGTTAAACGTTCAACCGATTGTGCCACATCATCAATCGTGGCAGTGATTTTTTCTTTTTGATCCGTTTCTTTAATTTTTTGCTTGGTTTCCTCGATCGACTTCTTGATATCAGCGGCTTTTGTAAAGTCCTCCGCTTTAATGGCGGCCTCCTTAGCTGCCTCTAATTTTTTAAGGCGTTGATCCAATGTCTCAACATCAGTTTGCGAATTTTTAGCCGCTAAATGAGCCGCAGTCATGTCGATCAAATCGATAGCTTTATCTGGCAAAGTGCGTTGTGGTATATATTGGATTGAATAATCCACAGCCGCCTTCAAAACATCATCTGGTAATACAACATGATGATGTTTTTCGTACAGCTCTTTAACACCTTGTAATATACGTAAAGTGTCAGCGGCCGTCGGTTCATTAATCACAACATCATTGAATCGCCGTGCCAAAGCCGCATTTTTCAAAATAGTATTGCGATATTCATCTTGAGTCGTAGCCCCGATTACACTCAGCTCGCCACGTGACAAAGCAGGTTTAATGATATCAGCCAATCCTTTGCCACCATCTTCACCACCAGTGGCACCCGTGCCGAGAATCTGATGAATTTCATCGAAGAATAGAATAATATTACCAGCTGCTTTAACTTCCTCTACCAACTGTTTAATATTTTCTTCAAAAGAACCGCGATATTGAGTTCCCGCTTCCAAAGACGATAAATCAATCGAATAGATTTCTTTATCTTGAATCGTTTCTGGAACTTTACCAGCCACAATTGCTTGTGCCAGACCTTCGACGACTGCAGTTTTACCTACACCGGCATCACCAACTAAGATTGCATTATTTTTCGTTCTACGACTCAAAATTTCTGCAGTTTCTTGAATCTCATTCTCACGTCCAATCACTGGATCTAGTAAGCCATCACGAGCCTGTTCCGTCAAATTAGTCCCTAACTTTTCTAAAATCCCTCCTTTTTTAACAGCCTGTTTACCATCTTTAGATACTTCTATTGTTTTATTATTTTGGGGTAGCTTACCAGTTGCTCGGTATTGAGTAAACTCATCCGGTGTCAACGATTGTCCATTAACTAAATACCGTGCACGCTCCGAATTTTGATTATCCATGCGCCGAAATAATTGATTGAAAACATCATCCATATCATTGTTGAAAAAAGGATCATTTCCGTAAAAATTTGCCATATTACAACACCTCCATAAAAATTTATATGTGTAACTTAGTGACCATAATATCCTTTAAGTTATAACTTAATTGTATCACAATTTTTATGTATCGCTAAGTAAAGTGACTATAGAATCAATTAGAAATAATTAGGATAATTTTGTTTAAACAAATGAGAAATCACTTTCATAAAATGAATTGATTTCCCTACAAGGTTCCCTATTTAATAGCCCTTGATAAAGAACTTGAATTAACAAGTTACTTTCCAGACCAATTTTAATTTAAGAGACTAATACTCATACGCGTGGTGCTAGTTAAATTTAGACAGTAAAAAATCCTGACGGTTTACACTTAGAGCAATCTATAGTAAAGAAGTGTTAAGCGTATCAGACTAAGACTTTGCTTTTTCGTGGGCTTCGATTGCCAGAACGACCTTTGAAACTTCGTTCAATTCATTACCTCATTTCTTTTATTATTTATGATACGGATTAAAGCGTACTCTTTGCCCAAAAAAATATTGTTAATAGGAACTCGATACAGATTAGACAGCTCATTTAAAAGAGAAAATGGAATATCAGAACTATCTTTTTCATATTTGGACAACGTTTGAAAATGCACATCAGCAGCTTTAGCGGCTTCTTTGCTAGTGAATCCAGCATTAACGCGCGCTGCCTTTAACGACATAGCAGATTATTTTGGCGTATTGAAGTCTACGATTGATCCGCGGTATGGCGAGATATCGAAAAATTTAATACCTGTTGAAAAATATAGACAGATTCCTGTTTTGGGAGAAATTGCTTGTGGAGATCCTATTTTAGCTGAAGAAAATATTGAAGAATATAGAGAAGAGATAGACGAAAACTTGCACAAAAATAACCCGAAAACTAACAACACTCTTTTTTTTGAGTGTTCAGTTTTCGGGTAGGGATTCAGTTTAGGACTATTATCAATACCCGAAAATGTATTTATGAAATTTAACGAACTTTTATCAAAGTATTGCAACAGTAATCTATTAGTCAATGAGTCAAATATTATATCATTTTTATATGAAAAGTGTATCTTTGGTATTAATTATTTGAAAATAATCCAACATACAATTTAAGAGGTATAAGTAAATGATGACTATAGACGAAGCAAAACAATTAGCAACTTATTTTTCAGTTGGTTCAGCGGGATATATTTTAGACTTTACTAATGTAACGTGGAACATATTTACAAAGAAAATCGTAGGGATTGAAATACAAAATCATTATGGGGGCTCAAAGGGAGTATCCTTTCAAAAGTTTCTGCGTGACGATCAATTTGATGATTCGTTAAAGAATCGGTTAATCCAATCTTTAAAAGGTATTATGGATCGAGATAAAAAATATGAATCTACTGAAATGAATCCCATAGTTCAGTTGCTTTTTGAGGAAGTATTTAAAGAAGATACTTCAACTGCATTAAGAAAAATGAAATTTTCAAGCGAGATTGATTTACTTTATATTCGGCAGCTACCCATTAGGATTCAAACAGATATTAAAAACAAGGATTTTGACTCTGTTTTGACAAAAGCAAATACTTTAATAGATGAAGTTCTAAAATTTATTATTGAAAATACCGAAGGACCGAGTGTTAATATTAATTTATTTAAGTCAAAAGAATTAAGAAAAGAAGCATTTGGCCGCCTCAATATTAAAACTGAAAAAGATATGGATAATAGAATCAAAGCCCTTGTTGGAGCACTCAATACATTATCAGATAAAATACTCGAAATGAGAAATTGTCAAGGAGATGCTCATGCACATGGCTCAAATAGAATAGTAATTAAGGAAGAAGAAGCAATTCTTGTTGCAAATTCTTCTATGGTTTTGTGCGAGTATTTGTTTACTAAGTATAAAGGATTAAATAGATAATAAAATGCATATTTTATAGTATACAATTCGAATTTTTATGTTATATACTATAATATAAAATCAATATATGATATAATTGGGTATGGAAAAAATATCTTTTGAAACATTTAAAAGACCTAATGGTCATGATGAATTTTTAGAATGGTTGGAAACATTACCAAAAAAAGATAGTGCGAAGCTTTTACGTACAATAGAAGAAACAGAAAAGAATGGGATGCTAGTAGCTCAACGGTTGAAATGGGTGAAAAAATTAGACACTAATTTGTACGAATTAAGAAGTAAGGTAGGATCAAACATCCAAAGAGCCATCTATTTCCATGTGGACAATGGAAGGTATGTCATTACTCACGGATTTACTAAAAAAACGGAGAAAACACCAATAACTGAACTCAAGCATGCAAAAGAACTTAGAGAGGAGTGGTTCACAAATGATGATTAAAAAATTGATTGAAGAAAAGAAAAAAGATAAAGATTTTGCAGAAGCATATGACCGTGAAGGAAGAAAACTCGAAACTGCGGTTGCTCTTTATCATGCTCGGGAGGAAGCAGGGCTAACTCAAGCGGAGCTTGCACAAAAAGCACATACAACTCAATCTACTATTGCTCGAATTGAGAGAGGGGATAACGTATCTTTCGATAAACTTGATGATATCGCCAGAGCATTAGGTAAAAAGCTGGTAGTAGAATTTGCTTAAAAGCGAGTTGAAAATATATCTATAATAGGCTCCTAACTAATCAATTAGTTTAGTGGGCCTTTTTTTACTAGATAGATAAAGGTTGTACTATAGTGTAAAAGACAATAAATTTTATACCAAAATTACTTTAAAGAGAACTAGAGAGAAAGGTACAATAAATGAAAGCCATAAATCTTATAAAAGTATTTATAGCATCACCAGGTGATATAGCAGCAAAAAGGAATGAAGTAGAAGAAACCATATATAGATGGAATATAGAAAATACAGATAATACAAAAGTGATTTTGATGCCTATACGATGGGAAACTAATGCGATTCCTACTTATGTAAATAATAGCTCTGGGCAAAGTGTTATTAATAAACAAATTGTAGAAAATAGCGATATTTTATTAGCGATTTTTGGCCATAAGTTGGGCTCTCCAGTTGATAATTATAGATCGGGAACTATAGCAGAAATTGATTACTTCTATAAAAATAGCAAAGGCGAAGTAGGAATTTTTTTCTTAGACGAACCAGTTCCACAAATTTTGGCTGAAGAGTATATAGAAGTTAAGAAGTACAGGGATTCTCTTGAAGATAAAGGTTTTTATGGAACATATAGCAAAGACAATATCAGAAGGTTTCTCACAAAAAAAGTTAATCATTTAATTGAAAAAGCACAAAATAATTTAGAATCAAAACGTTTTGATTTAGATCCTATTTCTTATAAGACATCTTCAGCAATTAACAAGAAAGTTATAGGAACTGATGAATATTTTGAAGATAATTTAGACATTTTTGATCCAATAGAATTTGACAATGATGAAAGATTGCTGCTAATATATGCGTTTATGGATGAAAATTCTATCTTTTCAACTGATAATTCAACTTATAGAAAAGTAGTTCAATGGGAAAGTGATAACAATTTAAGGAGTTACTTGAGTGATAGAGTATTTGATGTACTAGAAAAATTAAGTAAATCGGGAATTTTAAAGGAAGAATACGATTCTTCTTTTGATGAGTATCCATCACGCTATATTTTGATTTCAGAGGACTATAAGAAATTTAAAAGGTATTTTTTAAAAAATGAAAAAAAGATATCTGTTATTATGGAGAAATACAAAGCTCCAATACAGGCTGATCCATTTTCCAATTTGGATGAATCAGATTTACCGTTTTAAATTTTAAATAGATAATTTCATTTTTTAGTAGCAGAGGTATAAACT
The DNA here is from genome assembly GCF_003950315.1 of Vagococcus bubulae. GTDB lineage: Bacteria > Bacillota > Bacilli > Lactobacillales > Vagococcaceae > Vagococcus > Vagococcus bubulae. The sequence continues at coordinate 6,221 of NZ_NGJT01000034.1, read as the reverse complement.
TTTTTAATGTTTGAATTGAAAAGAAATGCTAATAGGTCGACTTTATGTTTCTCTTGTGCAATCGTAAATGCGGGGGACCATAAAATTGATCTATTATCGAGTGTGTATAAAATAAAATTCAAATCTTATTAGTTTACATAAGATTTATTAAACAAAGCTAAATATAATCTTAAGCATGATAATTTGCTATGAAATTACCTTAAATTTCTAAAATCAGTTTGCTAAAATTTTTTAACTGCAAAAATTGATTTACGAATGACATTATGAAAGACACTCTGTTATAATTATATATGTATTAATAAAATATACGATTACACTCAATTCTGACTTCATTATTATTCATTAATATCTTTTATTGTTAAACAGTTATTTTTTAATTACATATTTTAATTACATAATATTGGAAGGAGATAGAAAAATGGTAGAAAGAAAAAAAGCAATTGGGAATTTTATCATTTTGATAGGTACATTATTAATCAATTCACTTGGAGCAAGTGGTCAAATTAATAATTATTCTCAAAAAGAAGTTTCAGATAAATTTCCAACATTAATAACACCTAATCCAGGCACATTTAGTATTTGGGGTATCATATATATGTTTTTAATTGTATCTATTATTTTGATGATAATTAAAAGTAATGATCTTCAATATAAAAAAATTATTAATGCTATCACTTTAAAGTTTTGGATTGCAAGTCTATTTAATATATTGTGGATTATTTCATTTTCATATTTACAACTAGAATTATCTGTCTTATTGATATTTGGGCTTCTAATTTCGCTATTATCAATATTAAAGAGTATAGAAACTTTTAATACAAAAAAAACATTACTCCTTCCCATAACTTTCGGATTGTACGCAGGATGGATTTTTGTTGCTACTATTGTAAATATATCAGCAACCTTAGTCAAATTGAAATGGAACAGATTTTATCTTTCTGAAAACTTTTGGGCTAGTCTAACTTTAATAGTTGCTGTTATTTTAATTTATTTGATTACTTTAAAAATTAAAAATGCTGTATTTCCTTTACCTATTGCATGGGCCTTTTACGGTATTAATAATCAATTACAATCTTCTAATGTATTAACAAATCAACACATGATTTTAAAATATATAGCATTAGGTGGAGCAGTCGCTTTAATTATTATTGCTATATATCAGTTTTATAAAAATAATTATAACCTTATTCCAAGTGTTAAATAAAGTAATTTAATATAATTAGTTTGAAAAATATATATTTTACGCTATCAAATAAAAATCATATAAATTTTAATATTTATTTTAACTATCGCTATTCGACTAGGTTTATGTGAAAATTGGCATAGTATAAAAAAAGCTGTTCTATTTAAAAGAACAACTTTTTAAGTTGGTTAGTGTAACTATCATTGTGGGAATAGTAGTCACGTAAAGTTATAAATGTATTGCAACTTATAAATAACTGTTTAACAAAACTAATTTATAAACCCTGTTCATTAAAAGCACTGGCATGAAAGATTTATATTTTTGAAAAAGTTTTAACTGCATTTGAAATAACCTGAGTAAGATCTAGCATATCAATATCTTCAACGCCATGTAATTCTTTCGCAACAGCGTAACCTAAAAACTCAGTAAACGTTACCGCCACTCCAGTATTAATAACTCCCCCAGCGATAGTGCCTACTCCAGGGATAAACTTAAATAGGTTACCAGCTAATGATTTCCCAAATCCAGAAATTAGAGTTGCTTTTAATAGTCCTTTTACAACACCTTGGGAGATAGTTAAACCATTTCTTTTGTAAAGAGCAACAATCATAGTAGTTTGAATAGGTACTAATAAAGCTGCATCTGAAAAAGGAATTGGACTAGCACCTACTACGCCTGCTGCAACAGTTGCAGAATGAATGATAGTGTGTTCAGATTTCGATAATTTCACCATAACCCCTCCTATATTAGCAGCCTTTAAAAAAAGAAGTTATCTCAAAAAAATAATATTTTGTTAAATAGCATATACGTATTTCTTTGATAACTTTTTAAATAACTACCTTTCATTTTATTTATTAAGTGATTCCTTAGTTTCTTTCATAGCATCATTAACTGATTCTTTCGCATTAGAGACAACTTCTTTTGATGTTCCGAGGACTTCATCTACAATCCCTTCAGTTTCTAACTCTTTGTCATTTGTCATTTCTCCTACTGATTTTTGTAAGCCAGCTTTAATTCTATCTACTTTTCCTGGACTTAATACTGTGTTAGATACAGTACTAATAGAATCTTTTACATCTTCTAATACTTCTTTGGATGCGCCTAAAATTTGATCTACTACACCTTCCACTTGTAATGATTCATTATCTGTAATATTACCAGCTACTTCTTTGACTTTACCTTTGACAGAATCTTTATTGATTGTTCTCTCATTCATTTTTTTTAGAACTGCTAATCCAAATACAGATCCTAATCCCAAAATAATAAGTTGTTTTTTGTTCATCTTATTGCCTCCTATCAATCATATAAAACCATTATATCAAATAACTAATATTTCTCATAATTATTAGGTCGTATCTTGTAAAAATATCTAACTATAGTTTAGGATTACTTTAATAATTTTTCACTTAAAATTAAAGTATCCAAACGAGTCAGAAACTTTTTAAAAAAATCTTGATTTAATAAGAATCTACTTTTTGATTTGAGGTAGTTCAACCGATTTTTACAATATTTACGTCTGTAACCCTTGGTAATAATGGGGATCACATCACTTACGTTAACCTTGATAATTTTAAAAAGTTATATAAATAAAGATTCCCTTTGAAAATAGCTAAAGCCTTCAGAATGATTCTGAGGACTTTTTAATTCATAAATTCTATTTTTTAACGATTATATATATATCTAAATATGACTCCATCCCTATCTATCGTGACGATTTATGTTATTGTTGTAAAATCGTATCGACATGAGGAATATTATCTTCTAGATATGGTTTGAAAACCAAAAAAATTATAGAATTTTTTTAATAATCTTGAGCTTTAATTTTAACAATTCTTTCTTTTAATTCATTTCAAATAAAATCTAGCCCTTTTTTTAAAGTTCTTCTATAATTCCTTTTCCTCTGTATTCTTTCTTCATAAAAAATCTTCCAACAGAAGTTTCTTGATAAGAAAATACTAAAGGTACAATCCTTAAATGTGAAATGACTTCTCCATTTTTTGATTTAAAAATATGATATGAAAAATCAATTTATATTACCCAGCAACTAATGTAATATTAACATTTCCTTTAATTGCTTTTGTATAAGGACAAATTGATTCAGTTTCCTTCAAATATTTCATAGTATCATCTTTTGATAACCCTTCTATTTTACCAATTAAAGCTACTTCAAGATGTAAACTATGTTCATCTGGCAAATCGCCAAATAAAGTTACTTCTGCTCTAATTTCTCGATTACGATCAGCTAGCCCATCACGTTTCAAAGGAAATTCTAATGCGCCATTAAAGCAAGCAGAAATCCCTGCTGCAAACAATTCTTCTGGATTAGTATAACCTTCCTTTCTTTGACCACTCGTTTTTAAATCAAGAAAACCAGTCACTGATTTACTTTCACCTTCACGGCCACCACTATTTACTACAGTTGAAATTGACATCTTATTTGACATATCCATTCCTCCTATCTATAGTTCAATTCTATATGAAAGTTATTTTATGTTCAAATAATCGAATTCTACAGATGTCTGCTATATTAAACTTTTCATAAAAATAGCATTTCTTTTTTCACTTGGCATAATATCTAATTAAGAATATATTTAAATCTTGTTACTTATCATTCAGTTTTTTACCTCTAGTAGATTTTTGGTCTCATCAAAAAGGGTAACCAAATAATATAATTAGAGCACTTAAATACATACTTACAAATATAAGTGTATACTAAAAGAAGAACTAAGTAATTTAAAATATTGGTAAGGAGCGATTGATATGAAATTAGGATTTATTAAATCAGATTTTACAAACGAACAAAGAGTTCCCCTTCTTCCAAAAGATATTAAGGATTTTCAAAATGAACTATATATTGAAATAGGATTTGGCGAAAGTTTAAATATACCTGATCAAGCTTACAGAGATAAAAATGTTACTGTTTTAAATCGAAAAGATATTTTTAAGACTTGCGATGGCATTTTTTCTCTTAAACTTATTCAACCAAATGATTATCCTTTAATTAGAAACGGTCAAATTATCATTGGATGGACTCATCCAAAAGGTTCTGGACAGTCTTTTATGAAAAATCAAGCAATTCCTAAAGAATTAATTGTTGTAGACTTAGATAATATTAAACCCACTGTTTTCTTCAAAAATCACGAGTATCCCTTAAACTCAATACCTTCAAATTTTATTTACCAAAATAGTTTTTATGCCGGTTACGCAGGTACTATTCATGCTCTTATTAGCTACGGTTTTTTCCCTGATGAACAAACAAAAATTGCTGTATTAGGTTCTGGAAATGTTTCACAAGGTTCATTCCATGCAATTTCAAAATTCTCCTCAAATGTACGGCTATTTTATAGAAAAACGATGCCTCTATTTAAAGAACAACTTGGAGAGTTTGATATAATTATTAATGGAATTGAAGTTGGAGAAAACGGAAGACCAATTATTTCAAAAAATGAACAAAAAAAATTAAAAAATAATTGTTTTATTATTGATGCTGCAGCAGATGCTGGAAATGCAATTGAAGGAACCCATGCAACAAATATTGAATCACCTATTTATAACGAAAATGGTCATACGTTTTATGTTGTTCCTAATACACCATCAATTGCCTATAGAAATATTAGTAAAATAATTAGTCAACAATTTAGCCAACATATCTATTCTAAGGATATTAGTCAATTTATTACTATTACTCATACTGAAAACAATTAATTATTAAAAATTTTTAGAATTAAATTAGTACAACGTCGCTTATGTTAACTCTGACGTTTTTAAGAGAAAAATACAAAGAGTTTTACCTTATAAAATATTCAAAGTCCTCAGAAGAATGCTCTGAGGGCTTTAAATTTGAATAATATTTTGTCTATAACTCAACGATTAAAATAATTTTGAGTTTTATTAAGAAAATTATTCCATGAACCAAACCTTTCTATAACTTCTATTTTATTTTTATATTCTTTCTCTTGAGGAAGTCTTCCTAAACTTCGTCTCAAATTGTTAAAATCTTGAATGAAGTTTTTGTCCTCTTGAATTAGCTTAAGTTTCTCTCTCAATATGTTATCCGATTCATTTAGTTGAATAAATATCTGACAAATTTTACAATTTTTATTGTCTCCAATTGTGTGATTATCATTTAAAGGAATGTGTTGAGAATGTACTTCTACCAATAGTCTAAGTATTTTTTTTCTATCATTCTGAATTTCGTTTTGGATAGTCACAAGATATTTCTCCGTTCTGATATTATCTATAATTTTTAAATAATCTTGCAATAACAGTCATTTCACTATATACTTTTGCTACTGTTAGCAATAGTGCTTTTTGCAACAACTAGACAATTCGTTCAAAGATATTAGTCTGAATGGATTGTTTTTTTGTATAAAAAAAGATACATAGAAAAATTCTAAGTACCTTTTATAGTTTAAATTTAATTAAGCTTTTTCAATGTTAGTTGCTTGAAGTCCACGTTGACCTTCTTCAACTTCAAAAGTCACTGCTTGACCTTCATCCAATGTTTTGAAACCATCACTTTGGATAGCTGAAAAATGTGCAAATACATCAGTACCATCTTCTTGTGTAATAAATCCAAATCCTTTTTCTGCGTTAAACCATTTTACTGTTCCATTAGCCATGTTGTTTTTCCTCCTATTTGCGCATCATTATACGCGTATTATATTGCAATAAATGTGATGCTAATAGGATTTAACATAATGACCCCATAACGCTCAAATTACTACTTACGTAGTATAACATTTAGCAATAACTTAAGCAAACCACTCATTAAATTTTGATGATTTTAAGAGAAAAATATGGAGATTTACCTTATAAAACATTTAAAGTCCTCAGATCAATTCTGAGGGCTTTTTAACTGATGATAATACCACATTATATCTACCATGAAATTAAATAACTAATTAGTAGCCTGAATAATTCATACTTTTAATTAAAACCATGTGAAACTGCCTCACGGCAGCTTACAATTACTTTTTCATCTTCACCCGTTAAGTGATGAAAAAAGAACCCCTTTCTGCTATGGTTAAAGTGACTA
>NZ_NGJT01000033.1 GCF_003950315.1 Vagococcus bubulae | reverse complement strand
ATCAAGTTTTTCAGGTTAAATAAGAAAAGTGAGAGAATTTCTTCCCTCACTCCAATTAATTCTATTTCATTTTTGAGACTTCTTTTTATCCCTATTATTGTCCATCAACACGATTTGACATAGAGCCCCACTAGAGAAATCTAGTGGCTTTTTATATAGTATGGCCTCTTTACTTTTTCTTAAGTAAAACATCACAAAAAGAATAAAAAAAGACATCGTTTTTTCATAAATAGAGATTATTATATAGTCATACCAACAAAACAACCCTAACAAACTTTTTCATTTTATTTACTCCTCCAAAGTAAATAAACAACTCCTTTTTGCCACTAGTGAAATCTAGTGGCTTTTTTTATTATCATAAATAATCAACTATATTGATGAAATCATCGTATGAGATAGGGATTATTTGTTCTATGGAATATGGAAAAGGTAAGTTAAACGTGTTGCTTAGATGTTCTGTTACATAGTAGATTTGTTTATCTAATGAAACAGCTAGTCCAAGTTCGAAGAAAGAAGTATGGTCCATGTATCCAGTGATAAAAACTAAAGAACTCTTTTTTATGGTATCGATTGTTTGTTCCAATGAGGAACACATACCAGTCATAATGGAAAAATCATTGAGAAAACCAAATGATGTTGTTTCTTCTTTTTCATAAAAAGAGAATAGAGCATTGCTTTCCAAAACAGGATTAGTTGAAATTTGGTAGATATATTTTGATGTGTTAGTAGACATAATATTATCTCCTTTATATTATTTAAATAATCGTACTATCATATACACTAGATATCAAATAAACCTCCAACAAATATTTTTGTTAGAGGTTTAAAGTAACTATTATTGTACAGTTTCCATTCTTTCAACATCAAATTCTTCACCTAAGTCATGAATTCTTTTAATCCATTCTTCTGGTGTCATCTCATTTTCAGTGATGTAACGATTTCTTTCGTGAATACGACAGTCATGAGAACAACCACGTACATATTTTGCTTCATTTTCTTCAGAACATAAGATTTGTCGGTTACATTCAGGATTACCGCAGTTGACATAACGCTCACAAGGCGTGCCATCAAACCAATCTACACCAACAACCACAGGATCAACGTGATTGATAGGAACGCTAATACGTTCATCAAACACATACATTTTTCCATCCCATAGCTCACCTTGAACTTCTGGGTCGCGACCATAAGTTGCGATACCACCATGTAATTGGCCAACATCATTAAAACCTTCACGAACTAACCAACCGGAGAATTTTTCACAACGAATTCCACCAGTACAGTAAGTTACGACACGTTTATCCATGAATTTTTCTTTGTTATCACGAATCCATTGAGGTAGTTCTCTAAATGTGCGAATATCAGGACGAACCGCACCTCTAAAGTGACCTAAATCATACTCGTAATCATTTCTTGCATCGATTACAATTGTATCATCATCTAAGATAGCTTCTTTAAATTCTTGTGGAGATAGGTAATTTCCAGTTAATTCTAACGGGTTAATATCATCTTCTAATTTTAAAGACACTAATTCAGGACGAGGACGGACGAACATTTTTTTGAACGCTTGCTCGTCAGCTGGATCGATTTTAAAGAAAATATCTTTGAATCGTTCGTCAGCATGCATGTAATCCATATAGCGTTGTGTGTCTTCAGTTAGACCTGAAAGAGTTCCATTAATTCCTTCTTTGGCAACTAATACACGCCCTTTTAGATTAAATGATTTACACAATTCTAAATGCTCTTTGGCAAATTCTTCGGGGTTTTCAATAGGGACATATAAATAATATAGTAATACTTGATACTTTGACACTGTAATTCCTCCTAGAGTTTGTATCAGATAATTATAGATAAAAGTGATTAAAATAGCAATATTGAAGTTTTTTTCACAAGTGTATAAAAAGAGAATTAAATAAAAAAGTTGACGATTTTTGATTTTAACGTTATCTTACTAAGAGTAGTGCTTGAAAGGAAATAAAAAGATGAAATTATGGCATGAATTAAAAAAACAATGGCGATATATGGATGGCGTTGTAATCATTTGTTTGATTGTCTTGTCATTTGTTCCATATGTGGTTTTTGGAATGAGTCAAGCAAAAGAAAAAGACGATAGTGGCACAATAGCTATTGTAACTATCAATGGTAAAGAAGTTGATCGGTTTGATTTAAATGAGGACACCAAACATTTTGAAAAAACGTATTATCCAGGTGGAGATAAATATAATATAGTTGAGGTGGATGGGACGCGTATTCGAGTAAAAGAAGACAATAGTCCTGATCAAATAGCAGTAATGACAAGTTGGATTAGTCGTGTGGGTCAAACCAGTATCTGTTTACCACATAAACTAGTGATTGAGATAAAAGCAAAAAATCCAGAAAATGATGAAGATGATATGATTATGACGTACTAAAACTCTTACGAAAAAGTAAGAGTTTTTTGTTATACTTAGTATGAGAGAAGGGGAGGTATCATAATAATGAAAAAAATATATTATTTATATCTAGTGATTGGGATTTATTGTGTTGTATTATTAATATCTGGAAAAATGTGGTTAATGATAGCTTACCTAACCATGTTATCTGTTGCAAAATATTATTCTATTAAACGACAAAAAGAATTAAATTATATGTGGCATTTGGCCGAGAAAAATGGAATGTCATTATCTGAATTGAGTCAGTTATCAAATATAGGCCAATTGGATTTAAAAGCAACACGATATGAGGAATCAGGAAGATATTTACCACCTAGAAAAGTAGTGAAACAGACTATTAATAGGCTTGAAAATTTATAAAGATAAACAGAACATTTTTTCACCAGTTTCAGTGACAGGAATAAGAGAAATCAAAATATCACGTCCTTTACTTTTACTGACATAGCTTCGACTAAGAAGTTAAACAAAAACCCCACTTTAATTAAAGTGGGGTAGACTGATATAAGTACATAAGCAAGCGTAAGTGATATACGGGTTATGTCTCATAATAAAGTCATTTATTATTTTATCATATTCGTTCAAAAAAACAACGATTTTTTCTATAGGTGTTGTCCACTTTTTTGATAGATTTTCAACAACACGCCAGTAATAGCACTTACTACAATACCAGCTACTAATGCTTCTGGGACACCATTAATAAAAATAACACTTAAAACAGCTTTATAAAGACCAGATCCGATGGCTACTCCTTTTAATTGAGAATAGGCATCTTGGAATAATAGATAGATTAAATTCATAACCAGAAGTGTATTAACCATTGAAGCAGCAACACCTGATATAAAGAGTGATAGTCTATCAGGTAGTTTATTGGTTGATTTTAGCCACTTATAAACAAAATAAGGGACAACACCAGTTAAAATTCGTGGGATAAGTGCAATGACAATTGCCCATAAACTTCCATTGTTTGTCCCAATGACTGGTATAAATGGAGAGAAAGCAAAAGATAAAGCAGAAGGTGTCATGGTATTAATCGTCATACTAAGTAATCCAAATGATAACCCTAAAAATGCTCCAATCCTTGGACCTAAGACAATTCCTCCAATAATAACAGGTATATGTACGAGTGTTGCTTTTATAAACCCTAAGTTAATAAATCCTAATGGTGTAAATGAAAATAAAATGATGATTGCTAAAAATATAGCAGTAAGTGTTAAACGTTTTGTTTTCACAATGAAACTCCTTTTTTATTTGTTAAGTAATTGTTGTTTGATGATGTCGACGATGACGGAAACATCTGCAAGAGCACCTTTACCATAATCACCACAAGCTAGTAAACTTTCCTTTGGTTCAATAATCGTGTAACCATCTTCTTCTAGCTGTGCTAAATTTCGTTGCATGGCAGGATTTGTGTACATATAGGTATTCATGGCAGGTGCGATAAACTTAGGAATATCATGAACTGCTAAAGCTGTGGTAGATAGCATATCGTCTGCAATCCCATTAGCCATTTTCCCAATAATATTAGCAGTAGCAGGTGCAACTAAAAATAAATCCGCACGTTTTACCATATCAATATGATTAATATCACTCGGTTTGTGCTCATACATGACATCAGTATGAACCATCTCTTTTGATAGTACTTGAAGGGTTAATGGTGGAATAATTTGCGTGCTGTTTTTTGTCATAATCACTTCAACGTCGATTTGTTGTTTTTTTAATTGACTGATAATGTCAGCTGCTTTATAGGCAGAAATGCTCGCAGAAACACCTAATAATACTTTTGGCATAAGTTTATCCCTCCTGTTTGATGATATTTAACAGACTATTAGCAATGTCTTGTTTTGTTTCACATCGCTCTTTAATTCCTGTTTGATTAATGATGAGAGCTTGATGTTGAGTAGTTGAAATATGTTCTAAATCATTTGCCACAATATAGTCAGCTTTATTTTTTTTAATGCTTTCTTTTGCTGCTGTTACTAAGTCTATTTCTGGGACACCCACTAATAATTTAAATCCAATCAGTTGAGTGGTTGGTTGCCACTTCTTAATAGAATGAATCACTTTAGGAGCTTTTTTTAACGCAATAATCAGTTGTTCAGAGGTTGAACGAATTTTTTTCTCTTTGTTTGTTGCAAATTGATTAGATGTTAGTGTTTCTATAATTAATGTCTCAAGATTTTCTTTTGTTGCAGGTTGTTTAGTTGTAATGACATCGGCTAGTTGTTTGGCAAGATTAACTTCTGATGTCGTGTAATCAAGTTCATAGTCACTAACAGCCATGCTATGAATGACAGTGTGAATGGTATGAGCAGTTAATAAATCATGCATCGTTTTTTCTAAATCTCTGACAGAAGAAATAGGATAGTTATTAATATTCTCTTTATCTGGTAAAACAGCTCTTGGCCCATGAACATAAAAGATAGTATGGACATGTGAACTTAGCGTTTCTGCTATGACTTTTCCTAAAGAACCTGTGGCGTGATTGGTTAGATTTCTAACCGAATCAATGGCTTCAGATGTTCCTCCTGCAGTTATTAAAATATTCACTTCAGACAGCTCCTTTTACTGTGTTAAATCAACATATTTACTTTGTTTATCCGGTGTACTAATAATGTTCAAAATAGTTTTTGAAAGTTTGTCTACATCAATAGGATAGACTTGCCTACACCAGTATGATAAAAGAGGTAAGCTAGAACCTAATTTTAAAGCTATTGCTTGCATTTGTTTAAGCCGTTTCTTTTTTTGTGTGACTAGACCAGAGTAGACAATCGTGTTGACATTTGTTTGAGCTGTTAAATAGCTTTCAGCTTCTTTTTTAGCTTTGATATAGCCAAATGGTCCTAATTTAGCTGATAAAAATAAATAAGGAACACAATGAGATGATGCCCATTGGCTGATAATTTTATTTGGTTCAATGATACTACTTTGATAGGTTTGCTTGTTTGATGGGAGTAATATTCCAATTAAATTAATACAATAGTAGATATTTTGTGGAAGCTGTTTTTGCCAAGTGTCATGGTCTACTACGTCGCTTGCAATCCAAGTCATGTTCGCATGGTTGACCCACTCTTCATTTAAACTAGGTTTTCCATGCGTTGAAATACTATAGACGTGATATCCTTGAATTAAAGCCTTTTGGCAAATGTTTCTTCCAATAAAACCGCTTCCTCCAAAGATAAGTAGTGTGTTTGGCATGTTAACGACATCCTTTCAATAAACACTATTTTTATCATTTTAACATAAAAAGAATAGAATGAAAGACAGAAAAAACTTCGATTTCTTTTATTTAGGTTTGAAACTTGTTAAAATATATAGGTAGCTAATTAGAAAAGAGGAAAATAAATGCGTTTATTATTTGTTGGAGATGTTGTTGGGTCATTAGGGAGAGAAACCTTAGGCACTTATCTTCCAAAATTAAAGAAAAAATATCGTCCCCAGGTGACCATTGTCAATGGTGAGAATGCCGCAGCAGGACGTGGGATTACAGAAAAAATATACAAGGAAATCTTACAAGATGGGGCAGACGTGGTAACGTTAGGTAATCATGCGTGGGATAACCGCGATATCTTTGAGTTTATACAGGACGCAAAAAAAATGGTTCGACCAGTTAATTTTCCAAAAGACACCACACCTGGACAAGGAATTGTCTATGTTAAAGTGAATACGATTGAGTTAGCCGTTATTAATTTACAAGCGAGAACATTTATGACACCAATAGATGATCCATTTGATGTTATTGATAAATTAGTCGAAGAAGCATCACAAAGAACGTCTCATATTTTTATTGATTTTCATGGAGAGGTAACGAGTGAAAAACAAGCAATGGGTTGGTTTTTAGATGGGCGTATTTCAGCGATTGTTGGGACACATACACATGTTCAAACAAATGATGCTCGTATTTTGCCACAAGGAACAGCTTATTTATCAGATGTTGGGATGACAGGTCCATATGACGGTATTTTAGGTATGGAAAGAACAGCTGTTATTGAAAAATTTCGAACAGCGTTACCACATCGTTTTGAGGTAGTCACAAGTGGGCGCTCAATCTTATCTTATTGTGTGATAGACATTGATGATAAGACAGGAAAAGCGAAAAAAATAGAAGCAAGTACCATTAGTGCAGACTGTCCGTTTAGAGAATAATTTGACAAGAAAGGAGCTTTTATGATGGAGAAAAGAGAAGTCTATGACACAAAAATAAATGAGTCTTTATCTATCTTGTTAAAGAGTTTAGAAAATCACGACACCATAAAAGCTTATAAAAAAATAGAGAAAAAAATAGATGAGCATGATGGGTTAAAAGAAATGGTTGAAGAAATTAAGCAACTACAAAAAGAAGCGGTAAAGTTTGCTCACTATGATAAACCAAATGCTGAAAAAGAAGTATTAAGACAAGCTGATGAACTGCAAGAAACGTTTGATAAACATCCTCTAGTACTTGAATATAGAGAGTGTTTAGTTGAAGCCAATGATTTGTTACATCACTTAACGTCTTTATTGCAATCGCAAGTGAACGAGTCATTAGAAAAGTTATTAAATGAAAAAGAGTAGGGAAGTGATTGTATGCCACAAAAAACAAAACATACGCCAATGATGGAGCAGTATTTTGAAATCAAAGCGCAATATCCAGACGCTTTTTTATTTTATCGTTTGGGTGATTTTTATGAAATGTTTTATGAGGATGCAGAAAAGGTATCTCAATTATTAGAATTAACGCTAACTAGTCGAAATAAAAATGCAGAAAATCCGATACCAATGTGTGGGGTGCCACATCATTCTGCTGCTAATTATATTGATATTTTAGTTGAAAAAGGGTATAAAGTGGCAATCTGTGAGCAAGTTGAAGATCCTAAAACCACAAAAGGCATGGTGAAACGTGAAGTCGTTCAGTTAGTCACACCAGGAACAGCGCTAGGAAAGCAAGAAACCGATGCAAAGCAAAATAATTTTTTAACAGCGATTGTCTACGATGAGGTTAGTGGTCACTATGGCTTTTCTTATACGGATTTAAGTACAGGAGAAATGAATGTTGCCACATTGCTAGATGAAGAAACGGTTCAAAATGAGTGTAGTGGGTTAAGAACGAAAGAAATCGTAATAGGAAGTGAATTGCCACATTCATTATTAGAATGGTTTGAGTCTCAATCGATTGTTCAGTCACCTCAAACAATAGGCGAAATAGAATCTGAATTTAGTTATTTGATGGAAAAAGTAGAGGATAAGTTAGCCAAACTATCAACACAGATATTACTAACGTATCTTTCCAACACACAAAAAAGACAATTGAGTCATTTGCAGCAAGCTCAAGTCTATGAGCCAAGTCACTTTTTAAAAATGGATTATTACTCTAAATATAATTTAGAGTTAACGCAATCCATTCGCTCAAAAGATAAAAAAGGCACATTGCTCTGGCTACTTGATGAAACCCAAACAGCGATGGGTGGACGTTTATTAAAACAATGGATTGATCGTCCTTTATTAAAGTTATCAGCTATTAAAGAGAGGCAAGAAATGGTTGAAAGTTTGACTCAAGCTTATTTTGAGCGAATGGATTTAAAAGAATATTTACGGCATGTCTATGATTTAGAGCGATTAGCCGGACGCGTGGCTTTTGGGACAGTTAATGGGCGTGATTTGCTTCAATTAAAACAATCACTTGAGCAAATTCCGATGATTCAAAATATCATTCAAGGATTAGATAATGGTCAGTTTGGCACATTGTTAGAACAAATTACCCCAATGGATGATTTAGTTGAGATTATTAGTGAGTCGATTAATGAAGAAGCTCCGTTATCGATTACTGAGGGGAATGTTATTAAAGATGGATTTAATGATGAGCTAGATAAGTACCGTGATGCCATGAAAAATGGCAAACAATGGTTAGCTGAAATGGAAGCCAAAGAACGCCAAGCAACAGGCATAAAAACATTAAAAATTAAATTTAACCGAGTATTTGGCTATTTTATTGAAGTGACAAAAAGTAATATTCAAGATGTACCAGTTGATCGGTATGAAAGAAAGCAAACACTAGCCAACGCAGAAAGATACATTACACCTGAGTTGAAAGAGATGGAAACACTAATTTTAGAGTCACAAGAAAAATCACAAGAATTAGAATATCGTTTGTTCTTAGAAGTAAGAGAAACGGTCAAAGAGTCAATTGAACGGTTGCAGTCACTCGCAAAAGCTGTGGCAACACTTGATATTTTGCAAGGATTTGCTGAGATTAGTGAAACGTATCAATATGTTCGACCAGAGATGACAACGAATCAATCGATTATTCAAGTAGATAATGGGCGACATCCAGTTGTCGAAAAAGTATTAGGCAGTCAAGAATATGTGCCAAATAGTATTGAGATGGACAAGGACACGATGATTTTATTGATTACTGGACCAAATATGTCAGGAAAAAGTACCTATATGAGACAATTGGCTTTAACGGTTATTATGGCTCAAATTGGGTGTTTTGTCCCAGCTGAAAAAGCAGTCTTACCAATTTTTGATCAGATTTTTACCCGAATTGGAGCATCAGATGATTTGATATCAGGTCAAAGTACGTTTATGGTTGAGATGATGGAAGCAAACCAAGCGTTGCGATATGCCACTCCAAATAGTTTGATTTTATTTGATGAATTGGGTCGTGGAACAGCCACGTATGATGGGATGGCATTAGCTCAAGCGATTATCGAATATATTCATGAATATGTGGGAGCTAAAACGCTTTTTTCTACACATTATCATGAAATTACAACACTTGAAGATGAGTTGCAAGGTGTTAGCAATCGTCATGTTGGAGCGGTGGAAGAAAATGGTGAAGTCGTTTTTTTACATAAAATGATGGAAGGTCCAGCCGATAAAAGTTACGGGATTCATGTGGCAAAATTAGCCGGATTACCAACTAATTTATTGCACCGAGCATCTGATTTATTAGAAAATTTTGAGTCACAAGCAGTTCATACAACAGAAGTTAGTGATGCACATCTAGTTTTTGAAAAAGAAATAACATCAACAGAAGATGTGGTACAACTATCATTGTTTTCAGAAGAAACACCTGAATCAGTTGAAGTGGTGAATGATATTAAAAATTTAAATCTATTAAGCGTGACACCACTTGAAGCATTAAATATTTTATCTGAATTACAAAAAAAAGTGCAGTAAAAGGAGGCTAGAAGCATGGCGAAAATTGAAGAGTTATCACAGATTTTAGCCAACCAAATTGCTGCTGGTGAAGTAGTGGAACGTCCTGCTTCAGTCGTTAAAGAGTTACTTGAAAACTCAATTGACGCTGGTAGCACGAAAATTGATATTATTATTGAAGAATCAGGATTGAAAAAAATACAAGTGATTGATAATGGTGAAGGGATTGCATCAGATGATGTGTTAAATGCCTTTAAGCGACATGCCACCAGTAAAATTCATAACCGTGAAGATTTGTTTCGTATTCGTTCACTAGGGTTTCGTGGCGAGGCGTTACCAAGTATTGCCTCAGTATCTGAGGTGACACTTGAAACATCCACTGGTGAAGAGGGGAGTTATCTTTTTTTATCAGGAGGTGTGGTGAAAGAACACAAAGCTCATTCATTGCGTAAAGGGACAAGTATTACTGTTGAAAATATCTTTTTTAATACACCTGCTAGGTTAAAGTATGTGAAGACGTTACAAACAGAGTTAGCTAATATCGGTGATGTGGTCAATCGTTTGGCTATGAGCCATCCAGATATTTCTTTTTCATTAACTAATGATGGACATAGAATGTTGCGAACACTAGGAAGTGGTGATTTAAAACAAGCCATTGCTGGTGTTTACGGGGTTAACACAGCTAAAAAAATGATTGAAGTATCAGGGGATGATTTAGATTTTAAATTAACAGGTTACGTGTCTTTACCAGAAGTCACACGAGCTAGCCGTAATTATATCTCACTTATCATCAATGGGCGCTACATCAAAAATTTTATTTTAAATAAAGCAATCGTGTCTGGTTATGGATCAAAACTCATGGTGGGGCGGTTTCCAATCGCTGTTTTATCCATTCAGATGGATCCGTTACTTGTTGATGTGAATGTCCATCCAACCAAACAAGAAGTTCGATTAAGTAAAGAAAAAGAACTCATTACATTAATCGAAACCAGTATCGCTAAAGCGCTAGGTGAAGAAATTTTGATACCACGCGTGAATGATACAAAGCCATTCATGAAACAAGTTGAAACGGTTAAAGTAGAGCAACAACAGTTACCTTTTGAGCATTCAGCTAAACCAATCGAGCGTAAGCAACAAATTCAAGATACGAATTTAGCATATGATTCATTGACAGGCGAGTTTTATTTAAAAAATAATGAGGAAAAAGAGTTATTTAAAGAGGCAAAAGATTACACAAATGGTGTATCGGAAAAATTAGATGATGCGGATTATACGCAAGAGGGAGACATAGAATCAAACACTGTTTCTCATGAAGTGATTGAAGAAGTGGTTGATCTACCGGAAACTGATACAAAAGAAATGCCAACACATGCCTTTCCACATTTAGAGTATTTCGGTCAAATGCATGGGACGTATTTATTTGCTCAAAGTGAGGAAGGTCTTTATATCGTTGATCAACATGCCGCGCAAGAGCGTATAAAGTACGAGTATTTTAGAGAAAAAATAGGTGATGTGGGAGAAGATAAACAACAACTCCTTGTGCCGATTATTTTAGAATATTCTGTAGATGATTACATAAAAATTAAAGAAAATCTATCGGTGTTTGAAGAAGTTGGAATTGAGCTAGAAGATTTTGGGCAACAAAGTTTTATCATTCGTTCACATCCGACTTGGTATCCAGTTGGAAAAGAAGAGGCGACGATTCGTGAGATGATTGATATTTTTCTTGACGAAGGAAAAATTGATGTGAAATTTTTTCGTGAGGCTACAGCAATTATGATGAGTTGTAAGCAATCAATTAAAGCCAACCATCATTTGGATGAACGTCAAGCACGAGCCTTATTAGACGAGTTAAAAACATGTGAAAATCCGTTTAATTGCCCACATGGTCGTCCAGTGTTAATTCATTTTACCAATCAAGACATGGAAAAATTATTTAAACGAATTCAAGAGCCACATTAGAAAGGAAGACGTATATGATATTAGCATCAGCATCCCCTAGAAGAAAAGAATTATTGTCATTTGTGACGAGTCATTTTACGATAAGTCCAGCCGATATTGATGAAACAGTCAATGTAGATGAAGCGCCAAAAGAATATGTCAGTCGCATGGCTAGGGAAAAAGCTAAAGAAATAGTTAAACTTTATCCCAATGAAACAGTGATTGGGTGTGATACAACCGTTGTGTTAGATAATGAGATTATGGGAAAACCAATGGATGAAAAAGATGCTTACAATATGCTAGAAAAACTAAGTGGCACAACGCATAAAGTGATGACAGCCGTTTGTGTGATAACGCCTGAAGAAACTTACGAACATGTCGAAGTTGTGGATGTGTTGTTTTATGATTTGGATGAAGAAGACATCACTGGTTACATTAAAACTGGTGAACCAATGGATAAAGCAGGGGCTTATGGTATCCAAGGAAAAGCAAGTGTGTTTGTCAAAGAGATAAAAGGGGATTATTTTTCCATTGTTGGATTGCCAGTCGGTTATTTAAATCAGTTATTTAAACAATTAGGAAGGTGAAGAAAGTTGGCAAATAAAGAAGAGTTAAAACAAACATTAACCCCTTTGCAGTATCAAGTCACTCAAGAAAATGGCACAGAACGTCCTTTTTCAAGTGAGTACGACCAGTTTGATAGAGAAGGAATTTATGTCGATATCGTGAGTGGTGAGCCGTTATTTTCTTCAACAGATAAATATGATGCAGGATGTGGTTGGCCATCATTTACCAAACCTATTGCAACATTAAAAGAACTTGAAGATACAACACTTGCAAGAGTACGAACTGAAGTCAGAAGTTCACAAGCTGATTCTCACTTAGGTCATGTGTTTCCTGATGGACCACAAGACAAAGGTGGATTAAGATACTGTATTAACGGCGCAGCGCTACGTTTTATTCCAGTTGAAGACTTAGAAAAAGAAGGCTATAAAGAATATTTAGCACTGTTTAATTAATTAAAGCTTCCCATGTTTATGGGGGCTTTTTTTAGTCATTAAAGCATAGGATAATTGTCTGGGATATGGTACAATTTTAGGGAACATGCGTACGTGAAAGGAAGAAAATAAGTGTATGAATACATTAAAGGGACAGTAACCTTTACTAGTCCTTATTATATAGTGGTTGAAACAAACGGATTAGGTTATCAAATTGCGGTGGCGAATCCATTTCGCTATTCAGCCTATTTAAATCAAGACGTGACCGTTTATTTGCATCAAGTCATTCGTGATGACGCGCATTTACTTTATGGATTTGCAACGCTTGAAGAAAAGCAACTATTTTTAAAATTAATTAGTGTCTCAGGAATTGGCCCAAAAAGTGGTTTAGCCATTATGGCATTAGATGATCATGCAGGACTAGTTCAAGCAATCGAAGCACAAGATGCGACGTATTTAACGAAGTTCCCAGGTGTTGGAAAGAAAACCGCACAACAAATGATTTTAGATTTACAAGGTAAATTAGATGATGTCGAAATAGAAGCATCTGACACAATCGCTATTTCGACACAGGAAGATTTATTTACAGTTGAGCCAACTCAACAATTAGATGAAGCAGTCGAAGCACTTAAAGCTCTTGGCTATTCTGAAAGAGAAATCAAAAAAATCAAAAAAGAGCTTGAAAGCTATCAAGATAAAACTACGGATGAGTATTTACGTATTGGATTGAAATTATTAATGAAAAAGTAAGGAATGATAAAGAAGATGTCAGAACAAGAAGAAAGACTTGTCTCTTCTGAAACATTACATGCAGAAGAAGTGGTGGAAAAGTCACTTAGGCCAACACGCTTATCGCAATACATTGGCCAACAAAAAGTGAAAGAAGAGTTGACAATTTATATTAAAGCAGCAAGGCAACGAAAAGAAGCTTTAGACCATGTCTTACTTTATGGGCCACCTGGATTAGGTAAAACAACCATGGCGATGGTTATCGCAAATGAAATGGAAGTCGGTATTAAAACAACCAGTGGTCCTGCAATTGAAAAACCAGGTGATTTAGTTGCGATACTAAATGAGTTAGAACCAGGTGATGTCCTATTTATTGATGAAATTCATCGCTTACCAAGAGTAGCAGAGGAATTATTGTATTCGGCGATGGAAGATTTTTATGTGGATATTATGATTGGACAAGGCCCTACGTCTCATCCTGTTCATTTTGAGTTACCTCCATTTACATTAGTTGGTGCAACAACACGAGCAGGAATGTTATCCGCGCCTTTAAGAGACCGTTTTGGAATTATTAGTCATATGGAATATTATGAAGAAGAAGATTTAAAAGAAATCGTCATTCGTTCAGCAGATATTTTTGATGTGGTGATAGAAGAAAGTGGTGCTTATGAAATTGCAAGACGTTCGCGCGGCACGCCACGTATTGCCAATCGTTTATTAAAACGTGTGAGAGATTTTGCACAAGTTACAGGTGAAGGTGTTGTGACAACTCTTATTGCCGATGAAGCACTGAAGATGTTGCAAGTCGATGATAAAGGACTTGATCATGTCGATCAAAAATTACTTCGTGCGATGATTGAGTTATATAACGGTGGACCTGTTGGACTAACTACCATTGCTGTTAATATTAGTGAGGAAAGAGAAACTGTTGAGGACATGTATGAGCCTTACCTCATCCAAAAAGGGTTCATCAAACGCACACAAAGAGGACGAGTTGTGACTGAATACGCCTATCATCACCTAGGCTATCCTTACAATCAAGAGAGTTAAGCTATCAGACTGTTTTTATTTATGAGTAAAAGTGTTAAAATACAACAGGAGATAGAACAGAAAGGAAACAGGTGAGGATATGACATTAAAAACCTCTGACTTTGATTTTGATTTACCAGAAGAATTAATCGCACAAACACCACTAGAAAACCGTGCGGCATCAAAGTTATTAATATTAGATTCAAAAACAGGAGCAATTGAGGACACACAATTTCCTGCAATTATAGATGAATTAAATGAAGGAGATGCTCTTGTTATGAATGATACAAGAGTCCTTCCTGCAAGACTTCATGGAGAAAAACCTGATACAGGTGGTCATTTAGAAGTTTTATTGTTAACGAATACAACAGGTGATACTTGGGAAACGCTAATTAAACCAGCTAAACGTGCTAAAAAAGGAACAGTGATTTCGTTTGGTAATGGTGCGCTAAAAGCAGTGGTTGATGAGGAATTAGAACATGGTGGTCGAATGATTACCTTTTCTTATGATGGTGTCTTTTTAGAAATTTTAGAATCTCTTGGAGAAATGCCATTACCACCATATATCAAAGAAAGATTAAGTGATAATGACCGTTATCAAACTGTTTATGCAAAAGAAAATGGTTCGGCAGCAGCACCTACTGCGGGACTACACTTCACACCAGATGTCTTGAAAAAAATTGAAGACAAAGGGGTTAAATTAGTGTATTTAACGCTTCATGTTGGATTGGGAACATTTAGACCAGTCAGTGTGGATGATGTGGAAAATCACAAAATGCATAGTGAATTTTATTGTTTAACCAAAGAAGCAGCAGATACTTTGAATGAGGTCAAAGAACAAGGTGGAAAAGTTGTCGCAGTAGGAACAACATCTATTAGAACGCTTGAAACCATCGGAACAAAATTTAATGGAGCATTACAAGAAGATAATGGATGGACAGATATATTTATTAAACCAGGTTATGAGTTTAAAGTGGTAGATGCTTTTTTAACTAATTTCCACTTACCAATGTCAACATTGATTATGTTAGTTAGTGCGTTTGCCGGAAAAGAAAACGTGCTTCATGCGTATGAACATGCCGTAAAAGAAAGATATCGCTTCTTTAGTTTTGGGGATGCGATGTTTGTCAAATAAAGAAAGAGAGAAAAGACATGACAGAACCAGCAATTAAATACCGATTGATAAAAAAAGAAAAACATACTGGTGCTAGATTAGGTGAAATTATTACGCCTCATGGAACATTTCCAACACCAATGTTTATGCCTGTTGGAACACTTGCAACTGTAAAAACAATGGCGCCAGAAGAATTAAAAGAGATGGGTGCAGGAATTATTTTAAGTAATACCTATCATCTATGGTTACGTCCTGGTGAGGACATTGTAGAAGGAGCAGGTGGACTGCATAAATTTATGAACTGGGATCAAGGGATTTTAACTGACTCTGGCGGATTCCAAGTATGGTCATTATCAGACATGCGACAAATTGAAGAATCAGGTGTTCATTTTAGAAATCACTTAAATGGCTCTAAAATGTTTTTATCACCTGAGAAGGCGATTCAAATTCAAAATAAATTAGGACCAGACATCATGATGAGTTTTGACGAGTGTCCACCATTCCAAGAGAGCCATGATTACGTGAAAAAATCGATTGAGAGAACATCACGTTGGGCTGAACGTGGATTAAAAGCTCATCAAAATCCTGATAGACAAGGACTATTTGGTATTATTCAAGGGGCTGGATACAAAGATTTGCGTGAACAAAGTGCGCGTGAATTAGTTGGGTTAGATTTTCCAGGTTATTCTATCGGAGGGTTATCAGTAGGAGAACCTAAAGAAGAGATGAATAGAGTACTTGAATACACAACACCACTTATTCCAGAAAATAAACCACGTTACTTAATGGGTGTTGGAACACCTGACTCATTAATTGATGGCGTAATTCGTGGTGTGGATATGTTTGACTGTGTGTTACCAACACGTATTGCACGAAATGGAACATGTATGACAAGTCAAGGTCGATTAGTTGTAAAAAATGCGAAATATGCTGAAGACTATCGTCCGATTGATGAGAAATGTGACTGTTATACTTGCCGAAATTACACAAGAGCGTATATTCGTCATCTTATTAAATGTGATGAAACATTTGGTATTCGATTAACTTCTTATCATAATTTGTATTTCTTATTAAATACAATGAAACAAGTCAGACAAGCGATTATGGATGATAATTTATTAGAATTTAGACAAGCATTTTTTGAAGAGTATGGTTTTAATAAAGAAAATGCCAAGAATTTCTAAAATTTATAGAATTTTTGTAGTTAAACAATTAAAAATTTGTTACAGTTATAGTTGAGTGAATTAAGAAAGAGGTGAACTAAGTTATGCAAACATTGATACCATTGATATTGGTGATGGGTGGGATGATGTTTTTTATGAGTCGTTCTCAAAAGAAACAACAAGCACAACGTCAACAATTATTAGATAGTATGCAACCAGGTAGTGAAGTTGTGACTATTGGTGGATTATACGGAATCGTTCATGAAGTAGATAAAGAAAAAGGCACAGTGACTCTTGACTGTGAAGGAATTTATTTAGAATTTGAACGAGGAGCAATTAAAACAGTTAAAGCTCCTACAGCACCTACATCTAATGAACCAACAGAGGATACTAAGTCAGAAGTTGAAGTAACTGAAGTTGAAGTGGTTGAAGAACCAGTAACTGAAGAAGAAAAAAAAGATAACGAATAAGAATGAGGAAATAACACTTTTTTAAGTGTTATTTTTTTTATAAGAGGAGTGAAGCTAATATGACCAAACAATTAGTATCTGTTGTCGTGTTAAAAGAAAGGCTAATTAATCAAAAAGCGTTGGACGATTCACCGTTATTTGAAGAATCTATTTGTTTAATGGAATTAGATAATCAACAAACAAAAGAAAAAATGATTGAATGCATTCAAAAGACACTAAATTCTGTTGAAACGAGTTGTTTTAATCAATTCAATGAAGAAATTAGTTCGAAAATAGTCAAGGTAATTGATGTTTTTGAGTCGGTATATGGGATTGAATAGGCAGATTTACCAAATGAAGTTTATCATCGGTATCTTATGTGTCCACCAAAAACAAAAATTAAGGATATTTTGTCAATGTATTATTCTGATTATGTTTGGGAAGATGAAATGTAAAAAATTACTGTGTTAGTGATATAATGACTATCCAAATATAAAAAAATAGCGTAAAATTGACCTTAATCATTTATTCATAAAAGGTAATTTAAATAGTAGGAGGGTTATTATGTTAACAGACTTGACCGTTAAACCGGGTCCACAATTTTATCGTTATCATATAGGAGCGATAGACTATGTACCAGATGTGTTGGAAGATTTTAAAGCGAAAAATATTTTAGTCGTTCATGGGGATGTGTCCTTTAAAAAGGCTAAGCCGAAATTATCATTTTTGGAAAATAATCAGTTCAATTTTTTCTTTCATCAATATACAGGTGAGTGTAGTTACTATGGTATGGAGCAAGTAATAAAAGTCATTGAAACAAATCAGATAGATTTTATTATCGGTGTTGGTGGGGGAAAATTGGTCGATTTAGTTGGGTTATCAGCCTATAAAGCAAATGTTAATTTTGGGGTGATTCCAACTTTGGCTAGTAATTGTGCCCCGTGGACTGCTTTGTCAGTTATGTATAAAGAAAGTGGAGAATCAGAAAGTGTATTGGAATATTATTACCGACAAGCTAGTTTCTTTATTACTGATCCAGAATTAATCATTGATGCTCCTGTCGATTATTTTATTGCTGGGTTAGCCGATACGATTGCTAAATGGTATGAAACGATTACGATTTTAGAACAAGATGAGTATAAAAAAGAGCCATTTTTAGATATTGCCAAACATGTGTCAACGTTATGCAAAGATGACATTATGGCATATAGCAGTCAAGCTATACAAGACATGAAAGAACAACATCTATCAGATGAGTTTGTTCGCTTGTCAGAAATAGTTTTTGCTATTGCAGGAATGGTAGGAGGCTTTGGTGACAGGTACGCACGATCCGCTGCTGCACATGCTATTCATGATGCCATTGCTCAGTGTATTCCAGAAAGTCATCGCTTTTTACATGGTGAGAAAGTAGCTTATGGTATTTTATATCAACTCGCTTTGGAAAAAAATTGGGAAGAAATAGATTATTTATTACCTTTCTATTCGGAAATGAATTTACCATTATCTCTGACAACAATGGAGTTACTTCCAACAGATACTAAAGTCGTTGATGAAATAGTGGATATTATCTACTCTATGGATGAGGTTCATTTATTGCCTATTGAAATAACAAAGGCTAACTTAAAAGAAGCCATTTATGAGCTTGAAGATTATATTAACTAACCAAAAACTCGTTTAGTCGATTAATTTAGACTAAACGAGTTTTTTATTATAGTACTTTTTCTAAAAAGTCTTGTGTTCTGTCATTTTTTGGATGTAAAAAGATGTCTTCAGGTGTGCCTTCTTCTTGAATCACACCTTTATCCATAAAAATGACACGGTCGGCTACTTCTCGG
>NZ_NGJT01000032.1 GCF_003950315.1 Vagococcus bubulae | reverse complement strand
ATTCCTCAATATTTTTGAACAGTGAATGTTTGAAGTAACTTTTTAGTCAAAATCAGTTGATAGGGATATTAGTGATACATATTTCAATAAAATGTGCCAAAGAATTAAAGATATGAATTATTCAGGTCAATTTAATTATAAATGATTGCGAATTTTATCTCAATAGATATTTGATTAGAATTCAATCGTATGGTGTTCTTCTTACTTATGAAAAAAGTTTTTTGGGTAATTAGATATTTTTTTCACAAGAATTTATTAGTATTGATTTGTTTTCTTCCTATAAATCAACCATACGTATAGGAGGGAATCGTATCCTATTTTTTTCTTATCCTCTTTTGCTACGCTTATGTTTTAGCGCCGTCCTATGGATATTCCTACGTGTATAATTCCTTTGAACATTGAGGTGATGTACTCTCATCGTGTTTAGATGATTATAATAAAAATAATTGTGAATGGCAGTATAATGGTTAGTATTTCCCTATCCTTCTCTCTTCTTTTTAGCCTACTATTCCCTTCAAGTTCAAGAAAGATTGATTGGATAACCTTTCTACTTATCCGCTGTAAGCAAAAAAATATCAAAGAAAAAGCCAAAATTCTGGTTCTATAATATTTGGTGTTGTTACTCAAACTGAGTAGTGACGCCAAATATTTTTTATAATTTCGTTTGTCAAATTAAGTTAGACAATTAATATAATATAGAAAATTCTATTTTCTCTATATCGATTATTATTATTGGTTTGATATTTTGCCTTGTTTGTTGGATAGGAGTAATATTATTGATAGAAAACTTGGTATATCCTGTCAATGGATTGAAATTAACAGATTCAAGTAGAGATTATAATATACTAGTACAAATATATTCTAGATTACATTTAGCTGATTTAAGCTTAGGATTATTAACAATCTTCTTATCTAATTTATCGAATAATCAATATGTATTATACAGTGGTTACATTGTAGGTTGTTTACAAATCGCATTCACTTACTATAGTAAATCTATAAAGATTATAAGTCATATAACCTCAATTGTTTTATGGTTTTTATGGATTATTATTTTTCAATGGCATTATTAATCTATACAGAAATATTGAACTTACTTATTTCTATAAAACTTTGAGATAGTTCTTTAGCGGATTTTCAACAATCATCTGTTTAAAATTTTCTTTATATCGGGTCATAAAAATTCATCCTCTCGTAGATAAGTTTAATTTATTCTTGTCTCTACGAAAAGCTGTCTAAGATTTGATACTAACACCACTGTGGCAAGATGAAGTATTTACAACGGAAAAGGAGTTACAAATTTTTGAAGTGATGATACCGATAAAACCTGTATCTCATTAACTTGCTGAAAACCCAAAACGTGAGTATCAGCTAGAGTTGCTTTATATTTTAAGGAGAAGCATAAAAAATGATTAGCTCAAAGTGAATCAATGAATCATCTAAATGGGTGAGTCACTTTGCATGAACTGGAGTATGCTAACGCTAGAAGTCAAAAAATGAAACCTGTATACAAAAATACCTGTTAAAAGCTTGAATTGTTGATTTACCAACAATTCAAGCTTTTTTAATTTAATCTGCACCTGAAAGCATACCTGTTGCTATTGTTTTCTCGTTGCATGTCGGTTAGTCTACACCATACTCTTTTAATAGGGCATCTGCTAGTTTGTTTACGTTTGAATAGATTTCTAACTCTACAATACTGTCGTTAAATTCCATTTGAATAGATGAATTGAAAATCGAATAAAATTCTGTTGTTCGTTTAAATGTATCCGTTTCAACAATTACTTTTGATCCGTCAACAAAGACATGTCCACAGTTATTTTTAAAATACATAACCTTCCCCTCCTTCCCTTTTAAGAGTAAATACGAAAAAATTGGTCAAAAGAAGACAAGGGAAAGCATTTCGTTGTCAAAACCATGTCCGATTGTCATTGTTGTGTGTTCTTTTCATTTAACCGTCCATTTTGTACGTATCTACCGCTTGCTGAAAGTGGTTATAGCATAGCCAGTCGAAAAAACAAGGATATATGAACTCTCTACGTTCGTCCTTGTTTTTTCTTTGTGTCTAAGCTAAGGGATAACCACAGCAAACGACCGAAACGCACTGAAAAAATGGCAAATAAAAAGAAAGGAGAAAAACACTGCCACTCGATCCTTGACAACAAAACAAATAATAAAAGAATCCAGCTTCACTTCTCTCAACCTCTAAAAAAATGTGTTGGGAAAAAAAGCCTAAAAGAAAGAAGGAGAAAACAATGTCAGTTAGTTATGAAAAAGTAGTAGAAATTGTCCGTCTCAAACAAGTTGTCTGTGATTCCACCTTAGAAATACAAAAAATTACGTCCAGCTTTGGCATTGCCCAATGGCTAATGGATGAGATTGGAAATGAAACGCAAGCTTTGCTTGTAATGGATTGAGTCCACGCTCAACACATTCAACCGAGCCATAAAAACTTTTGCAGTCGATACAAAGAATATCGCGTGAGGGTTCCTTCGAATAGTCGAAGGTAGGATTCACACCAAACTGCATGACCATAATAAATCCCCTTTTCAAAATAACGATACGTTTTATATACATATTAGAACACGTGTTCGCTTTTGGTGTCAAGAGAACTACTCGGTCTTTTTATTTATAGTATTATTAAATTATAGGGTTTTCAGTAAAAATGTAGTTATAAAGCACAGCACGTAGATAGTAATATATAAAGTAATATAATATATTACTTTATGAAAGGTGATTGTATAAGCGCTTATAGTATGAATATTATTTGTAATATAGATAGTAATATTTAAAGTAATATAAATAGTAATATTATGGTAATACACATAGTAATATATATCGTAATATTGTGGTAATACAAATAGTGATATAAAAATTTCGCCCTATAAAAAAAGAAATAGCGATAAGCTACTTCTTTTCATAATTATCGAAGTTAAGTGGATACTTACTATAGCTGTTTAGATGTTTTTGAACTTCTTCTTCAGTGGCAAGTCCCAGCTGTAATAAATGTTGCCAAATTGCATTGTCCATAAAATCTGAAATAAATCCCTTAGTCCCAGGAATTTTTTTAGAATGTCTTTGGTCTTTGTACACTAAACTTTCAACTCGCTGTATAGTTTCTTTTTTATATTTAAATGTACGTGCAACTAGTTCAGAACTTGTAGATTTCGAAGTTTTGCTTAAGCCAAATCTGTTTGCTTCATTAAAGTTTTCGGTAATTGTTTCTTTATCTGAGGGAAAACTATTGCTAACAGTTACCTCAGTCTCAGGTATGCTATCGATAGTGTCATTAGGTGTTTCTAGTTCTTCCAGCTCCTCATCGAATACAGACTCAAAATCTCCTGTTGGTTTTTTTCTGTTTATTCTTGGCATTATTCTTCACCGTCACTTTCAACATATAACTTATGAGGAATTTCTAGTTCTTTACCATTTTTAGAAAGTAAACCTAACTTGTTCATTTCGATAATCAGCTTATAAAAATGCTGAGCAAATTTGTTTTCAGGTGAACTCATTGTTATCGGCATTCCGTTTCGAACTAATTTATCAGCAAAGGTAATTGATCTTGGGAGTTCAGAATCAAAATAATGATAATTGTTTCTATTAGTATATTTCATCATTGCGTTAATCATTTTTGCATGTAGATTTGTATTATAGACTTTGTTGGCAAGTACGCCTCCAATGCGTAAATTTGGATTGTATTTTTCTTTCAATGTGTTCACACGAGATATTAAGTGTGTAACTCCATCAACCCCATTTAAATCAGGTTCATAAGGGACGATAACTACGTCTGCAATTGAAAGAACAGATGAGGTAACTTGTTTTAACTCTGGTGGTGTATCGAAAATGATGTAATCGTATTTATCACTCACATTATCAAATTTACCATCAAGAGCATTAAAATAGTTCGCGCTGGGATCAATAATATTATTCATTTTTTTCTTTAATCCTGAAACAGTCATGATTTCAGTTAAGTTATCCTTAAATTTTTTAAGTAAAGATACAAACCATTCTAATATGGTATCACGAAATTGTTCCATTTTATCAAACTCTAAATAGTTGTTATCAGAATTCGCAGGAAGAACGTCTATATGATCGTCATATGTTTGAACAATAGTTTCTTCAACTGTTGCATTATCCATGAAGACATCATAAATCGTATTTTGATCCTTAGCTACTTTCACACGAAAAGACTTTGTACTATTTCCTTGAGCGTCAGTATCAACGACAAGAATTTTTGCTTCAGGAAAACTCCTACGGATAGCTCCTGCGAGATTGATTGTAATAAGAGTTTTACCAACACCACCCTTGTTTGCTGCAACAGTCAAAACTACTGCCATTTTTCAATTCCTCCCTAAATAATATAATAGTAATATTTTTGGTAATAGATAAGTAATATAGATAATAATATATAAAGTAATATTTTGTTAATCGTAACAATACGAGAAAGTAATATACTATATTACTTTCTCATATTAGCATAATACGTTGTCGAAATCAACAATAAATCAAAAAATAAAACAGCAGATTTTATATTATGTTACTATTGATAATAGTAACATAATAGTAAGGTAATATATTATATTACTATTATGTTACCTTTTAAACACTGATAGATAGGGAATTTGAAGAATTATATTAAAAAAAGGATTGTATATAAATTTTTTTGATGGTAATATTATAAACGAGGATGTTGCTATAATTAACAACGAAGAGGTAAGATTTCATGAAAAAAAACTCTAAAGAGTTTAGAAACGAATATGACAGATTCGTTCTTAAGTTTTTGATTGATAATTATTATATAAGCCGAATTGATCTATCTAAAGCTATTGGATTAGCTCCTAGTTATGTGCGAGAATTTTATAATGGATCTCGTAGCTTTGGAAATGAGGCATTAGAAAAACTAGAATCAACAATTTTTAACTTATATAAACCTTTGCTAGAGAATCATTCATTTGAATTAAATCAAGTACAGGAAATGATAGAATCAATTGATTCTGAAGAGGAACTTGAGTTGTTCAGACTTAAGGGAGCTAACGTATTAGACATTTAGATAATTTCTACTTGATTTGGTAAATTATATTTACAACTTTCAACAGATTCGGTAAGATAAAAAAAATATATAAAAAAGAGACGGATAAACAAGTGAATTTGGCCTCACTTCTTCATCTGAATCACATACAACAACTATGTGTTCTCGTTCGTCTCATGGAAATTATGTGAGTGGCTGGAAACCACTTATGTGATTTGAATAAATCTATTCGGACTACCAATCCGAACCTATAGGTTTATTTTACCATTTTTTGACGAGCAACTCAATATATATACGCTTATTTTGTCGTTCCTTTGAGACTTCTAAGCTATTGGGAGAACACAAATCTTTAAGATTATTTGTGTTCTCTTTTAGTTTGGGAAGGAATAACAGTCATGGCAGCTTCTTTGGATGTCGTATATTCGACGGTATTACAAAATGGTATCCGTAAATTTAAATATAAAAACAGCCACCTAAAACCGGTCTCTTTTAGTGATCAGTCAGGAAAGGGGGCTATTTTTGCGTACCGTTCAAAGGAACACATGATCGAGGGGATTGGGCTAGTGATCACTTCAGAAGAAGGGGTGATCGAGAACAATAATCGATTCACCCATTGGACACCAAATGTATTTCGCTATGGAACGTATGCTGATGAAGCCAGAATGTTTACAAAAGGTCATTCTGAGGACAATTTGCGTCAAATCAATACTTTCTTTGTTGATTTTGACACATTGGATCCAAACTTTGACTATGGAGAAATTATCTTGGCCAGTCACGAGATCGGCTTTATGCCGACAATGATTCTACGTACACCGCATGGATTTCAAGCTTTCTATGTACTAGACAAGCCTGCATACGTGACGAAGAATTCAAATTTTAAAGTGATCAATGTGGCCAAAATGATCTCAAAAAATCTAAGAAACAAATTTTCAAATGATTATCGGTTTCCAGTTGATGTAAATGCCAATCATTTTGGGATCACACGTATGCCTTCTGAAGAGAATGTTTTATTCTTTGAACCACAGTATCGTTATAGTTTCGAAGAATGGATCGACTGGTCAATGAGAGAAGATGCGGACAAAAAAGCGGAGATCAAAAACGTTTTTGTATTACCATCTACTCAAGAATTTCGTCAAGTCGATGAACCCTGGTTCCAGCTGTTGCTAAAAAGTCAAAAAATACAAGGTGAAAAGGGCGTATACGGTCGAAATAATGTCATATTCACCTTGTCTTTGGCATACTTTTCGTCAGGATACGAAGTAGAAGCATGTGAATTGACGATGTTAGAATTCAATGACCGCTTGGCTAACCCTTTATCTGATCGAGAATTAACCAGAATCATTCGTTCCGCTTACTCCGGAAAATATCAAGCAGCGCACAGAGAAAAAATTGTCCTATTATGCCAAGAGTGGGTCGATGCCAATCTTTCTGAAGAGCAACTATTCAACAAAAAACGGGGTTGGTGGAAATTCAAGAAAGAAAGAGCTGTTCGCAAGTATTCACATAGTCATGAATGGGCAGAAGATCTACTGTCCTATTTGAATGAGCAATCCTATGAAGAACAACCATACATTATTTCTACAAAAAAAGAGTTAACTGAACGTTTAAAGATCCCAAAACGTTCCCTGGACAAAGTACTGAAGCAGTTAAGAAAAGAGAACAAAATTCATTTTCGTGTTCGTGCTGGTCGTAATGGGGGTATTATGTTAGCTTCGATACATGGATTGATGCGCTCCGTTATCCGGCTAAAAAAAGAAAGCCGGGGGGCTTATTTCGCTGCGATCTCAGAAGCTTTTGGAAAAGAATACACGTTTATCCAGACAGCACTGAAACGCTTGATAGATCCCAATAAGATCGGCGTGCAAACAGATCTGTTCATGATCGATACAGGCTGAAATTAAAAGGTGCAAATTGCCTATTACATTATATCTATGATACGTTCTTCTTTTTCTCCGCCTTGGTTGCTGGTCTTAAGAAAGAGTAGTATTATTATCGCAAACGTAATAATATGGTGGGAGGTCTTTCTGACTATGAGTATCAATACCTTTGTATATCTCTACCCGATCAATGTGTTTATTATTTCGCGGTTAGGTCTGACAGTAGAGCAATTTTGTGAGTTGCATGGCTATAAGCAGAGTACAGTAGCAAGCTGGGTAACAAGAAACCGTACCGTAAAGACGTTGCCTTGTGATTTTTTGTATTGTCTTAGTCTTTCTTCAGGCTGGTCGATGGATGATGTTTATTGTCATTTATTGGTGTTGGAGGAGAAGTTCTTAAAGAGTATTGATCCCAAGAAGAAGAAAGAGCAGGTGGATTGATGAATGATTGAGGAGGAAATAGCTGAGCTTAATAGGATCAAAGAATGGGCTGTTCTTTTGAAAATCTATTATGGTATTCTGATTCTTTCTTTTATTACGGCCGGATTAGTTTCTCTTTTATTGGTTCTTTTATCGTTATGGACGAATATGATGCTATTTTTGTCTTTACTTTTACTGTTTTTCTTAGGATTAGGGGGAGTAGGTACTGCTATTTTGGATGACTATAAGTGGTCGTTGTTTAGTGGAATTTGTAGGAGAATGAAAAAAAGTGCAACTGTTGAGTCTTATGAATGCTGGAAGAAGGAAATGAACGTGTAGAGGTATACAAAAGAGCCTAGCAATAGATACTAGGCTTTTTCCTATGGCTTTAAAATGTATACAGGTGGAATATGAATGTTGTTTGGACGATCAACGTTTCTGTCAGATAAAGGTTGGAAAGCGCCGTGTAGACCTTCTACCAAATGACTGGATGGCAATAAATTGTGCCAATTTGTTACGATTTTATTTAATTTATTTAATCGATTCTGTTTTTCATTAAGTTGATCATCCATGTAAATATTTAGTACGTTTGTTAGGTATTGTGCCCACATTTTTAATTCGATAGAGTCCACATGGTCTGCTACGAAAGCTAGTTTTTCCAATATGAGTTTTGATTCTTCAAAGTACCCTAAGTCCATTAAGCAGTCAGATAAGTTTCCCAAGCAGATAGGGTAATATTTCTTGTAAAAATGGTTGAATGAGTCCATGACATTGAAGTCAACAGCAAGTAGTTTTTGACTAACTATTTGCAGCTGGTCAATAGATAATGGGGTCATAAAGTCTGCGGAAAATTGGAAATCATAAGAAGTCGGGTACGTGGCTTCTTATGATTTGATTTATAAGAGCCAGGGCTTTAGTGATATCGATTTTAGGAATTTGAGTAGTGTCATTTGATAAAAATTTCTCAAGCAGCATTCTTAAATGGATTAGTGTCAAATTATTGTTTTCGTTTCTAAAACATCCTTGTATAGCAAGATAGCTTGTTGAACATCATGATGTTCAACAAGGTTGTAACGTTTTTTTGAGTGTTGTTGTCTTCGGATATCGAATTCAAACAATCACTACTTATCACTAACAAGTCAATTATCAGATTGAACAGAAAAGTGGATTGACAGCTGAAGCAGTTGCAGAGCTCAAAGATTACTCAAATAAACAATTTCAAGGCTAGAGAACAAAAGCAAGAACAAACAATAGCTTTACAAAGAGAAGAAGAAAAATAAAGGAGAATGAGCTATGAATTTTCTACAAAATAATTTCCAAACTTTATATTTAGGTGCAGCTGCAGGAGATATTCAAGGAAGAATTTCCGGAGCATTAACAACAGTTCAATCCGTATTGACAGGTATACAAGATTGTCAAAAAGCATTTAGATGAAGCGGAAACAATCGTGATTGCGACCGACAGCGACCGAGAAGGTGAAGCAATCGCCCGCTTGATTATCAACCTTTCGGGAAATAGCCGGAAAACCATTAAACGTTTATGGATCAACTCGCTTGAAACTAGCGAAATCAAAAAAGGATTTCAAAATCTGAAGGACGGACAGGCGTTTTATTCCACTTACAAAGAAGCAGAAACCCGACAAATCGCTGATTGGCTGGTAGGAATCAATCTCACCCGTCTTTACACGCTTTATATGCAGAAAAACGGCATGAGAGGCGTGTTTAGCGTTGGACGCGTCCAAACCCCGACTTTATTCTTGATTTACCAACGCAACGAAGAAATCAAACATTTCGTCAGCAAGCCATTTTATGTATGAAGACGAATGGAGAGAATACTATGCAACCAAAAATGAGAGCATACATATTACGAGAAACAAACTCGTTTTCCAATGCAATGAAGGAATCGCTCTGTCTACTCATAAAACGGAAATTGAAAGAATCATGCATGCATTGGCACTTAAACTCTTATTACTGGAGTTAAATTCATATGATTTTTAATCTGCAAAAAAGTTTATAGCACCGTCGCTTATACCAGAAAATATAACAAACGCCGCATTGTTTTTTTGTGCACTTTAATAATCTATTCAACTAAGGAATTAAGCTGGCTGTCAAGAGAGTAATATCGTATTGAATCTCAGGTGGAAATTTTCTGCGGTATCTTTTTTGACTGAAATGACATTAGTGTCTTTTGGGGATTGTGTATGTAAGTATTTTTTAAAATCATTTTAACAAGTTTTGGACAAAAATTCTCATGAAAAAACAGAATTTAAATAGCATGATAAATTAGAGAAGATAGTTTAATGTGCTTATAGGAACACCCCACTTTTACAGTCACAATCAATAACCTTGCTACTTTCTTTCGAAATTGATAAGAGTCTAAAGGATTGACAACGCTTGATAGTGAGCGTAAACTTAATGTACGCTAGTTATTTTACAAGTGCAAACTAAAAAAGTATGATGTGTCGTCTCTGAAATTCTCCCTGATTCAAGTCATAACCAGAGTACATATCGGTTATTTTTTGATTCCATATTTTTTCCTTTATGTGCTGAGGATTAAGGGGTACCAATTGTAATTGCGCGTTATATGGTCTTTGTTTAGAATCGCTCTCCAAAAAGCTAATTTTTTTGCATAGAATTTTAGATGTGGTATCATTAATTAGAATTATTATAAATAAGAAGTAGGTATCATTGTTTCAGTACAAAGACTAGGAGGAATGGAAGATGGAAATAGACTACAAGGATCATGGGAAGAAGCCGTATATCATTAATATTGAAGACGCCACCACAGGAAATGATAATTACCGGACGACCATTTGGACAGGCAGTAAACTGCAAGTCACCGTAATGTCCATTCAACCGGGCGATGACATCGGTTTGGAAGTGCACGAAGGCATTGACCAATTTATCCGTATTGAAGAAGGAGAAGGCGTGTGTAAAATGGGGCCTTCTAAAGATAACTTACATGTTCAACAAAAAGTGATGGATGATGACGCCGTATTTGTTCCGGCGGACATGTGGCACAACATCGAAAACACCGGTGATAAGCCGCTCAGACTGTATACCATTTATGCTGGTCCAGATCACCTTGAAGGAACGGTTCACCCTACTCATGAAGACGCCAAAAACGATCCAAACGAACACTGAGGTACACTAGGATGAAACAAAAGCCCTGCACCCGTATGGATGGTCCACTGGTGCAGGGCTTTTTTATAAAGGAGAGAAGTGGTATGAGTGATTCATTGTTTCAATTAGAGAAGGTTGGTTTTCAGGCAAACGGAAACCAAATCCTTCAAGATATCTCTTTTACAGTAAACAAAGGGGAAGTGATTGTTTTTTCTGGTCCTTCTGGAAGTGGAAAAAGTACCCTTTTGAAATTAATTGGTACGCTGCTTTCCCCAACTTCCGGAAAAATTTATTATCGAGGTACGGATCTGCAAAAAATCGATCCTGTGGAGTATAGAAAAGAAGTCTCTTATTTCTTTCAAAACGCTTCTCTATTCGATGAGACAGTTCAAGAGAACTTGTCTTTTCCTGCCCGCATAAGAGAAGAAGGATTTGATCGGGAACGTGCAAAAAAATTGTTAGAACGAGTTCAAATACCTGAAACTTACTTATCGAAAGAGGTCAAGGAACTATCAGGAGGGGAAAAACAACGGGTTGCATTGGTCCGAAATTTGATGTATCAACCGAAAGTGTTGCTCCTGGATGAAGTTACCAGTTCATTGGACCAAGAAAACAGAGCGATTGTCCTTGATTTAGTCCGAGACATGATGAAAGACCAACAAACTACGGTGTTGGCCGTCACTCACAACCAGGAAGAAATCGACCAAGCTTCTCGTCTGATTACTATCAAAGGTGGAAAAATGGAGGAATCGAAATGACAAACAATTTGGAAATCAGTAATCTTTCTTTGCTTTTATCCTCTGTCCTCTTGATAGTTGCCTTGTTGATTGATTACAAAGAGAAATTGGGATTAGGAAACGACATTTTTATTGCGGGAATTCGCGCTGTCGTTCAATTATTCCTTATTGGATATGTATTGAGCTACGTATTACGAGTGGATAACAACTTTCTCACTTTAGCGATGGTTTTGTTCATTGTGTTCAACGCTTCTTATAACGCCCATACACGCAGTGAGGGGATCAACCGCTCTTTTAAAATTTCAACGACGGCTATTGGAGTAGGAACAGCCTTGTCCTTACTCATTCTTGTTTTTTCAGGAGTCATTGACTGGACCCCTTCCCAAATCGTTCCAATTACAGGCATGATTGCCAGCAACGCCATGACTGCGATTGGAGTGACCTATCGGTCTTTGAATTCAAAATTTACGGACCAACGCCAACAGGTATTGGAAAAATTGGCATTGGGAGCCAATAAAAAACAAGCGTCCATGAGTATTGTAAGAGAAAGCGTCAAAACGGGCATGGCTCCTTCTATTGACCGAACAAAAACGGTTGGACTTGTCAGCCTACCAGGTATGATGTCAGGGTTGATTTTTGCGGGAATTGATCCTGTTCAAGCGATTCGTTACCAAATTGTTGTGATGTTTATGTTGATTTCAGTTACTGCGATTTCTTCATTTATTGCTAGTTATATGGCTTACCGTGAGTTTTATAACAATCGCAGTCAATTAATTATATGATTTGGGATGATACACTATTCTTAAAACCAGTGGTTACAATTTTATGTAGTTAAAAGAAGACCTCACGAGAATAATTGCAAAAAGAACTTCATTTTTTAAGGAAGAAGGATATTTTTGTCATCGAATCTTTGGAACGACTAGGGCGAAACTATGATGAAATTTTTTATATAGTGCAGCAACTGGATTAAAAGGATATCGGACTGATTGTTTTGAACATGCCTATCCTCAACCAATGAGAACTTTCGACGAAATCATGTTCTAGAAAGAAATTTCTATCCAATAAGAATTCCAAATCATGGACACTATTATCAAAGATGATAATTTGACAATGATTGCTAGAGAAGTTGAATCAACATTAAAAGAAGTAGTGGACGCTGCTAAATAAATATAAAAAAGTCTTTCTCGTGAACTAAAATGGACCCCTATAGAGGACACTAAAAAAAGTGTCCTCTATAGTTTTTTTTGCCCATAGGGAGGAAGGTCATGTAACTTTATCCACTAGCTCTTAATACAAGATTCGGAAATACCGACATATTATGGTCGTTTTTATTCTTTTTGAAAAATGCTTTACAAAAAATATGCATGGGGGTATATAAATGAAAAATATCATTTTATTAAGTATAAAAGGTTATCAAAAAGGAATTTCGCCGTTGTTTCCACCGAGTTGCCGTTATTATCCCACCTGCTCGCACTATGCTGTTGATGCGATTGAAAAACACGGAGCAGCAAAAGGGTCTCTAATGGGAGCCGCACGTATTATGCGGTGTCATCCATTTGTTAAAGGCGGATATGATCCAGTGCCAAGTACATTTTCATTGAAAAGAAATAACAGACATAAGATAAAAGGAGAGGAACAATCAAATGACAGTAAAAGTAACTGATATAACATTAGCATCAGAAGTAAAAGAGGGTATTACATTAGTCGATTTTTGGGCTCCTTGGTGCGGGCCATGTAAGATGTTAGGACCAGTATTAGAAGAATTAGAAGCAGAATTTGCACCTGAAATTAAAATTGCAAAGTTGAACATTGACGAAAACAATGTAATAGCTAGTCAACTGGGCATTATGAGCATTCCTACCATGGTTTTATATAAAGATGGTCAGCCTATTGAAAAAATAGTTGGCTACCAACCAAAAGAAGTACTAAAAGAGTATTTAATGGAAAAAGTAACAGCAGAATAATTACTATTATGAAGAGTAAAAATATGTTTTTCAAAAAAACACCTACGATTTCGACTACTGAACTGGAGAATAAATTATCCGAAAAGCCGCAAATTATTGATGTGAGAGAACCGCATGAATTCAAAATTGGTCATATTCCAGGTGCAAAAAATATTCCATTGGCTAAAGTTTCTACCTATACCCCGAAGGGTCAAGTCTACGTAGTGTGCCAATCTGGGATGCGCAATAAACGAGCGACGAAAATATTGCTGAAACAAGGACATGATGTTATCAACGTCCGTGGCGGCATGATGGCATGGGCAGGAGCAAAAAAAGGAGGCAAGAATTAATGAGAATTGTCATTATTGGTGGTGTAGCAGGTGGTATGTCTGCTGCTACACGGTTAAGACGTTTGGATGAAAGAGCAGAAGTTATCGTGTTAGAAAAAGGGCCATATGTGTCATTTGCTAATTGTGGTTTGCCTTATTATGTCGCTGGAGAAATTGATGAACGGACGGATTTGTTAGTTCAAACTCCAGAATCTTTGCAAGCAAGGTTCAATTTAGACGTACGACCAAATAGTGAAGCTATTTCCATCGACTCCAACAACAAAGAAGTGGTTGTGCAAACCGATCAAGAAACATACACGTTGGGGTATGACAAATTAATCTTGTCTCCAGGAGCAAAGCCATGCCATTACATTTATATCTCTGATACGTATTTACATTTATATTAATAAGCAACTATCTTTAGTTGTTTTTTAGAAACTAGTTGTATTTCTTTTTTTATATCTTAATTTGACAATTAAGATTATTTTAGTTTTAACTACACCCGTTCATGGATATGCTATTATTCAAGAAATTGATAAGTTAAGTGATGGATCAGTTAAGGTAGCAGCAGGAACTATGTATGGAGCGATTGAAAATTTACTTAAGCTTAATTTGATAGAAGAAATTCCAAGTAGACCTCATCGTCGCAAAGAGGGCAAAAATCCCTTTAAGAGATTTTTACCCTCTTTGCGACGTTGAGGCCTTTGTTTTTCGTTCTCGTTTTTTGTTTGATTAACTAGAAGGGATTAAAAGACTGCATTTTGATTTATTTTTTTAGGGTAAAGGAGAGAGTAGCCCGAAAATTTTTAGTTGGCTTGGACTGAACGAAGTGAGGGAAAGGCTACTAAAACGTCGAGGGGCAGTGAGAGCGTAGCGAACACTTGTTTTTTTGAATTTCTATCTTTGTTAGGTCAATAGAGTATACCTATTTGTCCTAATATGATTTTAGCAGTATAATTGACTTGGTGAATAGGTCATTTAAGTTGGGCATAATAGGAGGAGTAAAATGAAAAAATTTATTTATCGAGTTTTAGAAAATGACGAAGTGGTGGCTATTTTTAATGAGCAACAATATGCGCAAGATTTTATCGCTTACGAAAAGACAATTTCTGATAAGCAATTTGAAATTGAAAAAGTAGATATTGCTGATTGGTTATTGCAACCGAGAGAATTTTAGAGGTTGGTTGAAAATGGCTAAAATTGGTTATGCACGTGTCAGTAGCAAAGAACAGAACTTAGATCGGCAATTACAAGCGTTACAGGGCGTTTCTAAGGTCTTTTCAGACAAATTAAGCGGTCAATCGGTCGAACGCCCACAATTACAAGCTATGCTTAACTATATTCGTGAAGGGGATATTGTTATTGTTACTGAATTAGATCGATTAGGACGAAATAATAAAGAATTAACAGAATTGATGAATCAAATTCAAATTAAGGGGGCAACCCTGGAAGTCTTAAATTTACCCTCAATGAATGGTATTGAAGATGAAAATTTAAGGCGTTTGATTAATAATTTAGTGATTGAATTATATAAGTATCAAGCGGAATCAGAACGCAAACGTATTAAAGAACGACAAGCCCAAGGGATTGAAATAGCTAAGTCAAAAGGAAAATTCAAAGGTCGTCAGCATAAATTTAAAAAAAATGATCCACGTTTAAAACATGCTTTTGATTTATTTTTGAATGGTTGTTCCGATAAAGAAGTTGAAGAACAAACTGGAATCAATCGCAGAACGTTTAGAAGGTATCGTACAAGATATAACGTGACAGTCGATCAAAGAAAAAACAAGGGAAAGAGGGATAGTTAATGAGTACAGTTATTTTAGCTGAAAAACCAAGCCAGGCGTTAGCCTATGCCCAGGCATTTAATCAGAGTGATAAGAAAGACGGATATTTTGAGATCAAAGACCCACTATTTACAGATGAAACGTTTATCACCTTTGGTTTTGGGCATTTAGTGGAATTAGCAGAACCAGGTCATTATGACGAAAAGTGGCAAAATTGGAAACTTGAATCGTTGCCGATTTTTCCTGATCGATACGATTTTGAAGTTGCAAAAGATAAGGGAAAGCAGTTTAAAATTGTTGCAGAACTTCTCAAAAAGGCAAATACAATTATTGTTGCAACAGATAGCGACAGAGAAGGTGAAAATATCGCCTGGTCGATTATCCATAAAGCAAATGCCTTTTCAAAAGATAAAACATTTAAAAGACTATGGATCAATAGCTTAGAAAAAGATGTAATCCGAAGCGGTTTTCAAAATTTGCAACCTGGAATGAATTACTATCCCTTTTATCAAGAAGCGCAAACACGCCAAATTGCCGATTGGTTGATCGGCATGAACGCAAGCCCTTTGTATACGTTAAATTTACAACAGAAGGGCGTACAAGGTACATTTTCACTAGGACGTGTTCAAACGCCCACCTTATACCTTATTTTTCAGCGCCAGGAAGCCATAGAGAATTTTAAAAAAGAACCTTTTTTCGAGGTGGAAGCTAGTATAAAAGTAAACCAAGGGTCGTTTAAGGGCGTTCTAAGCCCCACACAGCGTTTTAAAACCCAAGAGGAGCTTTTAGCTTTTGTTTCTTCTAAACAAGCTAAAATAGGCAATCAAGAGGGGATAATTGCTGATGTTCAAACCAAAGAGAAGAAAACGAATAGTCCGAGTTTGTTTTCTTTAAGTAGTTTGCAATCAAAAGTCAATCAGCTTTATAAAGCGACAGCGAGCCAAACTTTAAAAGCTATGCAAGGACTGTATGAAGCAAAATTATTGAGTTATCCAAGAACAGATACACCATTTATTACAGAGAACGAATTTGCTTATTTAAAAGCGAATTTTGGCAAATATAGCGGTTTTTTAGGACTTGATCTTGAAATGGTTCAAACAGAGCCTAGAAAGCGTTATGTGGACGGTAGTAAGGTACAGGAACACCACGCCATTATCCCAACAAAACAAGTACCTACCGAATCTGCATTAGCGAAAATGGACGATTTACAACGAAAAATTTATGCTTTAGTCGTTAAAACGACCGTTGCCATGTTTTTACCTGATTACTTGTATGAAGAAACCAAGATACAAACGAAAGTAGCTGATTTGCTGTTTCAATCGATCGGAAAGACACCAAAGCAAGAAGGGTGGAAAATTCTTTTCAAACAACAAACCAAAGAAGAAAAAGAGGACGTTCAAACGTTACCACTCGTTATCATTGGCGAACGTGCCGAAGTTGGTGTTAAGAGTGTTGAAAAAGAAACGCAACCGCCAAAAGCTTTTACAGAGGGTACATTATTAACTGCTATGAAAACGGCGAATAAAACGGTTGATGATGAAGAAGCAATCAAGATTTTACAAGAAGTTGAGGGGATTGGAACAGAAGCGACAAGAGCAAGTATTATTGAAGCGTTAAAACAAAAAGAATATATCCAAGTGATTAAGAATAAGCTTGTTGTAACTGAAAAAGGAAAATTATTGTGCCAGGCAGTTGAAAGTCAGCACCTTTTAACGAGTGCTGAA
Organism: Vagococcus bubulae; assembly: GCF_003950315.1. Classification (GTDB taxonomy): domain Bacteria; phylum Bacillota; class Bacilli; order Lactobacillales; family Vagococcaceae; genus Vagococcus; species Vagococcus bubulae. The sequence goes on along the minus strand of NZ_NGJT01000032.1, from coordinate 3,186 downwards.
ATGACGGCTAAATGGGAAACGTATTTAAAAAAAATCGGTAAAAGAGAAGGCAATCAAGAGAACTTTATTACGAATATCAAAAAATTCATTGTTCATTTACTGGAAGCTGTACCTAACGATATAGAAAAACTAAATTTTTCTGATTACCAGGAACAGAAAGAAAAAGAAGCAGAAAAAAGTATTGTAGGAAAATGTCCTAAGTGTGGCAACAATATTGTATTAAAAAAATCGTTTTATGGTTGTTCAAATTATCCTGAATGTAAGTTTACTTTAGCTGAACATTTTAGAAAGAAAAAACTAACCAAAACGAATGTAAAAGAATTACTGGAGGGAAAAGAAACCCTGGTAAAAGGAATCAAAAACAAAGAGAAAAAGCCCTACAATGCCGTTGTAAAAATTGGGGAAAAGGGATATATTGATTTTATATCTTTCTCAAAATAAACATAAAAGCCCTTTAAAGAGGGCTTTTATATATTAATCACAAATCACAAGTGATTAATCACAAATCACAAGTGATTTGTGATTCTTAATGATACAATATTACTATACAAAAAAAGAATGGGGCGTAGTTATGGAGAAGGAAAAACTAAAAATACTTGAAGAATTAAGACGTATTTTAAACAATAAAAATGAAGCAATTATTATCTTGAATAATTACTTTAAAGGTGGTGTTGGAAAGTCCAAATTATCGACTATGTTTGCTTACTTGACAGACAAATTGAATTTAAAAGTTTTAATGATCGATAAGGACTTACAGGCAACATTGACAAAAGACTTAGCAAAAACTTTTGAGGTAGAATTGCCACGTGTCAATTTTTATGAAGGCTTGAAAAATGGAAACTTGGCTTCTTCTATTATTCATTTGACTGATAATTTAGACTTGATCCCTGGCACGTTTGATTTGATGTTACTGCCAAAATTAACTCGCTCATGGACGTTTGAAAATGAAAGTAGATTGCTTGCTACTCTTTTAGCACCTTTAAAAAGTGACTATGATCTTATTATTATTGATACTGTACCAACGCCAAGCGTTTATACAAATAATGCAATCGTGGCGAGTGATTACGTTATGATCCCTTTACAAGCAGAAGAAGAAAGTACAAACAACATTCAAAACTATATTTCCTATTTGATTGATTTGCAAGAACAGTTTAACCCTGGACTAGATATGATTGGTTTTGTTCCTTATTTAGTTGATACGGACAGCGCAACGATAAAATCAAACCTGGAAGAACTGTACAAAGAACATAAAGAGGATAATTTGGTTTTCCGAAATATTATCAAGCGAAGTAATAAAGTAAGTACTTGGTCTAAAAATGGCATTACAGAACACAAAGGCTATGACAAAAAAGTTTTGTCTATGTATGAGAACGTATTTTTTGAAATGATTGAGCGAATCATTCAATTAGAAAATGAAAAAGAATAGAATCACAAATCACAAATCACAAATCACAAGTGATTAATCACAAATCACTTGTGATTTGTGATAGGTGATGATAAAATAAATAGTAAGAAGAAATAGAAAGAAGTGAGCGATCGTGGGAAATTTAGGCGCACAAAAAGCAAAACGAAATGATACACCAATCAGTGCAAAAAAAGATATAATGGGAGATAAGACGGTTCGTGTTCGTGCTGACTTGCACCATATCATAAAAATCGAAACAGCAAAGAATGGCGGAAACGTAAAAGAAGTTATGGATCAAGCCTTAGAAGAATATATACGGAAATATTTACCTGATAAACTTTAAAAGGAGTGAAAATGAAATGGCAGTTACGTATGAAAAAACATTTGAAATAGAGATCATTAACGAATTATCGGCAAGCGTTTATAATCGAGTATTAAACTATGTTTTGAACCATGAATTAAATAAAAATGACTCTCAATTATTGGAAGTCAATTTATTAAACCAATTAAAGCTTGCAAAATGTGTAAATCTTTTTGATTATTCTTTAGAAGAATTACAAGCCGTTCATGAGTATTGGCGGGCAATGAATCGTTACTCAAAACAAGTTTTGAATAAAGAGAAAGTGGCTTAATATGGCAAATATAGTCAATTTTACTGACAAACAATTTGAGAATCGCTTAAATGATAATTTAGAAGAATTGATTCAAGGAAAAAAAGCGGTTGAATCGCCAACCGCTTTTTTACTTGGTGGGCAACCAGGGTCAGGGAAAACCAGTTTGCGATCAGCAATTTTTGAAGAAACACAAGGGAATGTTATTGTTATTGATAATGATACCTTTAAACAACAGCACCCTAATTTTGATGAACTAGTGAAACTTTATGAAAAAGACGTAGTAAAACACGTTACCCCTTATTCTAATCGCATGACAGAAGCGATCATAAGCCGTTTGAGCGATAAAGGGTATAATTTGGTGATCGAAGGTACAGGACGAACAACAGACGTTCCTATTCAAACCGCAACAATGCTTCAAGCCAAAGGTTATGAAACAAAAATGTATGTCATGGCAGTACCTAAAATCAACTCATATTTAGGAACAATTGAACGGTATGAAACTATGTATGCAGATGATCCAATGACAGCTAGGGCAACACCAAAACAAGCGCATGATATTGTTGTCAAAAACTTACCGACCAATTTAGAAACCCTTCATAAAACGGGCTTATTTAGCGATATAAGGCTTTACAATAGAGAAGGAGTGAAACTCTATTCAAGCTTAGAAACGCCTTCCATTAGTCCGAAAGAGACCTTAGAAAGAGAATTAAATCGTAAAGTATCAGGGAAAGAAATTCAACCGACTTTGGAGAGAATAGAGCAAAAAATGGTTCAAAATCAACACCAAGAAACCCCTGAATTTAAAGCAATTCAACAAAAAATGGAAAGCTTGCAGCCACCTACACCACCAATACCCAAAACACCTAAACTTCCAGGACTTTAAACCTTAAAAAAGGAAAAGAGTAGTTACCAAAAAACGGTAACTACTCTTTTTTTATAAAAACATTTCCTCATGTTTTAAAAGCTGATCGAGAAATAAAGCACACAACGGTGTTCTTTCTTTTTTCAGTTGGTACATTTTGCAGTCTGTAACGTGTCATTTACTGTTTGTTACCTTAACATATCCAGTCGAAAACACAAGGGTATATAAACGAGCAAGCTCGCCCTTGTGTTTTCTTTGTGTCTATGTTGCGTTCTCGTCACAGCAAACGACACGAACACACTGGC
>NZ_NGJT01000031.1 GCF_003950315.1 Vagococcus bubulae | reverse complement strand
ACATAAGGAAATTAACTGCCTATAGGCAGTTGAAAAGTACGAATGAACTCAAAAATAAGGATTTAAAAATGATATTTTCATTCTTAAATCCTTATTTCTTTATTTTAGAGACTTTTGGGTCAGCCTCGTTATTTTTTATTTCTTTTTCCAACGTAATGTTTGGATTTTAGCTGGTTCAATGGTAGTAGATACCGATGTGTTTTCTTTTAATTCTTCAATCATATTGGCTTCAAACGGTATGTATTCGTTTATTTCTAGGTTAAGAGTAGAAGACGTTTGATTGGATAAGTTAAATCCTCTTGTAATAATATCTTCTCCAAACTCTTGTCTTTTAAGAGCAGTCAATGCAAACTGTTTACCATCAATGGATAAGAATTGATAATTAGAAGCTAACACGCCTGTGTGATGTGTTGTTTGTTTGACTGTTGTTGGGATTTGGAAACTTTGAGCACGTTTGTAAGAATCAAATAATGTGTTTTCAGTTGTTACTTCTATGGCAAAATCAACCGATTGTTTGCCAAGACACTGAGCTTCTGGCGTTGGGAAATACCCCCAATCACCTAATTCACCAACAGCACGTAGCAATGTTACAGCAATAGTATTGTTAGTTAGAATTTCATATTCATTTAATCCATAATTAGATATAGTCATACCATGAGTTTCATCTCTTAACGCTACAAACGAGTGTTGATGTTGTGGATTTGTTGGGTTCTCCCAATGTTTATTTTGCACAGTATTTGGTCTTTCAACTACTTCAAAGATACTTTCGGCAACATGAGTTTCTGTTGTTAAACCAGTTGGGAAAAGAACGCGTAAGCGATGATCTCGCATTTGATTATCAAATTCAGTGTGACATTTAATTTGACGATTATTTTTTTCTACTCTTAAAGTGGTTTTAAGAGTAAATGTGCCTAAATCTTTGCTGCGTTGTGCTTTTCTATCCCGCATTTCAATGACAGCTTTCATCTCCTCTTGTAATAAGTCTTCCGCTGAAAGTGGAATCATCATTTGCTGTTCAATCAACACTTCACACACTAATGGTGTATCTGTTATGACGTTAATTGTCGTAGGAAAATCATGTGCGTATAGAGGAATATCATTTTCCGGTTGTTTAAAAATGTATTCATTCCCAACATCTCCTACGTTTTCAAATATTAATCCACTTGGATAAGTGATGTTGGTTTCTTTATTGGTTATATCAATCAGTCCATTATTTTGTATAGCCACTTTAACATAATCATTTTCAATCGTTTGAGTGTTTTTATCAAACAAAGTCTTATCACTAGTTTGAGATTTACCTTCGACTAAGGCAAATGACTGCCAACTCATTTCATTGAATGACGCAAGAGATAATCTGATTGTTACAAAAATTGCCATATAAGGAATTCTAAAACGATCAGTTGGTAAATCGTAATCAAAGGCGACATCCACAGTCACTAATTCACTTGGAATAATAGTTCCATCACTATCTACTACATGAAATTCATTTAATGTTTCGGCGATTTGTTTTAATTCATCATATAATTCATTCGGCTTCCCTTCAGAAAATGGGCGACGCATCCACTCAATCGTTGTTTCAATGACTTCATTTTTTTCGACACCAGCTGTATTAAAAACAACAAACGGTTTACTATTTTTTGGTAGGTTACTTGTGTCAATATTGCTTGTTAAAGCCAAAGTAGCCTCATCTGCTAAGTATTTGCCAACTTCTAATGCTTTATCAAAACGTGCCATCATTTCACGATGAACCTCATCCACACTGCATCCACAAATACTATCGTGTGGGTGATTTTGCATTAAGGTTTTCCAAGCATAACGAAGCTCATCATGTGGGTAAGCTTTTGTGATATCGTAAGCCATCGTTGCTAATGGTTCTGTGATATTTTCTAATTGTCGTTGGACTTCAGTATTTTTTTGTTTGATATAAATTCTAGCAGAAGCTGTGTTAGCTAATGTGTACCAACCATCTGTTTCTTGAGACGTTAATTCCCCAGTCACTGTACTCAAGTTGTCAGGTAAATCAGACATGACAGCAGCTAAATAATCATCAAAATTACTATGAATAAACTCAATATCTGGATAGAGTTCGTTGGCTAAAGCGATGGCTTGTGTAACATCTTTTTGAACGGGTTGATGATCCACACCATTCATCATTAAAAGATGATCCGTTGAAGCATATTGGTTAGCGTCTGCTAATTTTTTCTCCCAAAATTCTATTGCTTCTTTTTTCGTTGTTGGAATTTCATTACCGTTGCTGTACCAGTTGGCAAACAATAAGCCAAATATTTTAGTGTTATCTGGTCCTTCCCACCACATTTCAGAAAATTGAGAAGCATATTTTTCGTCATTGATAACAGCATTGTTGAAGCCAGTTGGTTTGACACCACGTCCAAAGGCTGCTGCTTTAATCCCTGCTTCTTTCATCATTTGAGGTGTTTGTCCCATGTTTCCAAAGGTATCAGGAAAGTAACCCAACATGACAGGATTGCCCCATTTTTTACTTTCTTCTAGACCAATCAGTGTATTGCGAGTGTTGGCTTCACTACTAATAAGGAAATCATCTTGCAAGATATAAAATGGTCCAATGCGTAATTTTCCGTTTTTAATAGCTCGTTCAACGGCTTCTTTTTTTTCAGGTCGAACTTGTAGGTAGTCGTCTAAAATAATTGTTTGGCCATCCAAGTGAAAACTATTGAAATTTGGATTGGTTTCAAAAATCTCTAATAAATCGTCCATCAAGCGAATTAATCTCATATGATGTTGCTCGTAAGGTAAGTACCATTCTCTATCCCAGTGACTATGAGATATGATATAAACTTTTTTATTTTTCATGTCAGACTCTCCCTTGTTTAGTTGTAATGTGCATCAATGGTGATATCAAAGTAATCCATAACGAGTTCACAAAACATCATATTTGCCCATGAAAACCATTCACGAGTAAAATGATTTGGGTTATTGACATCAAATCCTTCGTGCATTAAGTGTGTTCCGCCATCGCATTCAACGAGTAAGTTTAAAATTCGTTCTTTTTCTTGTTTATCATCCGTTGTTAGACCTTCTATAGCTAAAGCAATCGGCCAAACGTAATTTTCAGGTGTGTGTGAGCTACCAATCCCTTTAGCGAATTCTCCCTCATAAAAATAAGGATTTTCTTTACTAAGCAATGTTTTTCTTGTTGAAAGATAGAGTGGATCATTTTTATCCAGATACCCAAGATAAGGAGCGGCCATTAAGCTCGGTACATTGGAGTCATCCATAATAGAATAATGTCCTTTTCCATCTACTTCATAAGCAAAGATATTTTCTCCATCATTATTTTTAACAATGGCATGTTCTTTAATACCAGCATCAATGTCTTTTTGAAGTGTTTTTGCTTGTTCTAACACAGCCTCATCTGTAAATAGAGTGGAATAAAGGTCAATAATATAACCTAGAACCACAACAGCAAACATGTTCGATGGAACAAGATAACCATATTGACACGCATCATCACTCGGTCTAAATCCAGACCATGTCATCCCTGTATAGTCAACAGGTGTGCCTTTTCCATCATTAGTTAAAGTATCTTCTAGTCGTGTTGTGTCCCTTTCAAAACGATAAGGAGAGTGATTATGATGTTGTTCCGTTTTCCATACAGTGAGTATTTTTTTTACTCCTTCATGAAAATCTTCGTTAAATTGAGACGTTTCTCCCGTTTGTTTATATAGAAGATAGGCTAATTGGACTGGGTAACATAATGAGTCAATTTCATATTTTCTTTCCCAAATCCAGGGTGTCATCTCAGTATGATCAGTTTGGTGGCCTTTATTGTTAGGGGTTTCATTAAAAGCATTAGCGTAAGGATCCATATTAATATATTTAAATTGTCGTTTAACTAGACCTGTAATCAGTGAACGAATGTCATCATCATCTTTCGCGATAACTAGGTAGGGACGAAATTGAGCCGTTGAATCTCTTAACCACATGGCAGGGATGTCACCTGTCAAAAGAAATGTTGTTCCATCATCATAACGGCGAACAGTAGTTAATAATGTATTAGCAAATCCTGCATTAAAGTTTTCTGCCCATCTAGGTTGATTGGCCTCGTGACATTTTTGCGTCATTTGTTCCATAAAGTGTTGCACCGATTTTGGTATTTCAGTATAAGCCATAAAAGCCCTCCTAATGATATATCTTTTATTTACAATTCTTATTATATGATATATCATTATAAGTGTCTAGTGCTTCATCATATTTTTTATTTTGATATATATGGTATGATGTACAATGAAAATAAGGAGTCGGGAGTGGGGAAAAGATGTCAAAACAGCCATTATATAAAAAAATATATCAAGAATTAAAAAAAGATATACTAACTGGTGTGTATCTTGAAGAAACGCAAGTACCAACAGAATTAGAATTATCTGAAAAATATGATGTTAGTCGGATTACGTCTAAACGAGCATTAATGGAGCTTGAAACAGAAGGACTAATTTACCGTGTACGCGGAAAAGGAAGTTTTGTCAAAAAACGTCAAGAAACAATGCAACAAGAAAAAAAGAATACCTTATTATTTGTTATGCCATTTGCGCAAAATGAGGGATTAGGAAATTATGCAGAAGGAATACTTGCTTCACTTAACACATCAGATTATCGTTTGCACATGCAATCTCATGATTGGTTGCAATCAGAAGATGCTCTTTATTTATCAAGTGATTATGCGGGAGTGATTTATTACCCAATTAATATGCAAGAAAGCATTGATTTTTTATACCAATGCCATATGCAAAATATACCAGTCGTTTTATTAGATAAACAAATTGAAAAAATTCATTACCCTTGCGTTGTGGCAGATAATGAATCTGGTGGCTCTCTTGCATCAAAAGAGTTAATCAGTAAAGGCTATGATGAGGTCATTTTTGTTAGTGGGACAGGTCTAACAGAAAGTTCGTCTGTCCGTGATCGTTACATGGGCTATTTATCAGCAGTTTATGAGGCTTCTTTAACACCTCAACATATTGTGAAAACACCTTTACAAACTATGGATCAGCTCTTTGAGTCAGTCTATGACGTTATTTGTCATAACAAAAAAGAATCTGTTGGTTTAGTCTGTGAAAATGATATTGTTGCTATTAGATTAATGACGTATTTAAAACAACAAGGCATGGATATTGGAGACAAAATTGGTATTATTGGATTTGATAATATTCAAGCCACACAATTAGTTGATCCACCTTTGACAACTATTGCACAAGATTTCTATCGTATGGGGGAAGTCGCTGGGGAGCTATTACTTAAACAGTTAAATGAAGAACCAGTTGACTCATTAGTTAATGTGATTCCTGTTTCCATTATTCCAAGACAAAGTACATAAAAGAATAGTAGAAAAGAGATGACCATATGATGATAGACCAAACGTTGAAAGTATTAGCTGAATATGATGATGTGGTGTTTACAAAACAATATCATGTAGTAGAAGATAAAAATATATCAATGACTTTTTCGGGAACGTTTTTTCGATTTGAAAGTTTAGATAATTGTTTTGACCAGTTCAATTTAGCTCATCCATTTATTTTATGGGAGAAAGAACACGGAGAATTTCAAGTAAAGCATCGATTTAACAGAAACCTATCACATGATGGCTTTATGTTATCTATCACGGAAGATAAGACGATTTTGATTGACAGTCGCACGATGAATGGTTGCCGTTTTGCTATCGAATTATTACAAAGATTGATTGTTAAAAATAAAAGTCAATTATTTCTACCGATAGTAAAAGTGACACATACTCCGTCATTTGAAGTGAGGGGAGTAATCGAAGGGTTTTATGGTATTCCGTGGTCACATGAGATGAGAAAAGATTGTCTTACTTTTTTATCTTCAAAGAGAATGAACACTTATATGTATGCCCCAAAAGATGATGAGTATCAGCGAAAACTTTGGCGAGAGTTATATCCCAAAGAGAAACTAGATGAGTTTAGAGAGTTATTAAATCTATCAAAATCTAATCACATTGACTTTTGGTATATGATAAGTCCGGGAAATGACTTGAATTATTTAGATGATACAGATTTGTCCGTGTTAAAAAATAAATTAAAGCAAATGCTCCAATTAGGTGTGACGCATTTTGGGTTATTAATGGATGATATTGCTTATGAATTAAGTGATGATGTGAAGAAAAAATTTAAAACAAGTGCTCAAGCACATGCTTATTTGATGAACGTTGTTTATGATTATTTAGTAGAAGAAATCCCCTATGTTAAATTTGTTGCGTGTCCAACAGAATATGATAATCACTATGATTCTCCTTATTTAGAAGAATTGACAAGATTGTTACATCAAGATATTCCACTATTTTGGACAGGTCCAACAACATTATCTCGACATATTACAACTGAAGATATAAAAAAAATGTCTGATATTTATCAACGTCAGATGATTATTTGGGATAATGTACCGGTTAATGATTTTGAACAAGACAATGAATTAATTTTTTTAAGTCAGTATAGCAATCGAAGTAAACAGTTATCAGATAATCAGTACAATGTATTAGGAATTGTACTTAATCCAATGGCCCAGTGGGAACTCTCTAAAATAACAGTTGGACATAGTGCAAAATATATGTGGCAAACAGATCGAGCAAATGATTTAGCGATGTGGCATCAAGTATTACAGGAGTATGGTCAAACAAAAGAGAACGGGCGAGCATTAGATATTTTATCAAAACATTTTACCAACAGGCATCTTGAACCAAGCATACCAATAGAGTGGCAGCAGTTAGTAAAGCAACAAGATATTGATGCCTTGACAGATATTTTGAAAGAATTAAGTCAAGCTGTTGAAACACTGAAAAAAATGAACAAACTTAACTTTTTGACAGAGATTACGCCTTGGTTTGATAGAGTGATGTTAGAAGACCGGTTATGGCAAGCAATGATATCAAAAAATGATAAAAAAGCACATACTTTATATCAGGAGTTAATGACTAAAAAACATCGTGTTGGAAGTCAGATACCTATTACTTATTATGAAACCTATCTAAAAAAAACTAGCGGAGAATAATTCCGCTAGATTTTTTTATGTTAATGAGAAAGGTAAATCAGTTTCTGTGTAGTGTTTAATTGGTGGAACTAAGCATAAGTCAAATTCTATGTTTCCACCTGTCATTAAATCATCATGTGTAAAGAAGAGATGGTTGTAGGGTTGATTATTTCTCAAGATATTTTTTGAATAGTGATATTGTGGGACATTATTGTTTGTCTGAATGGTTAAGTCATTGCCATTTGATAAATGAATCACCGCTTTATCAACAAAAGGAATACCCATGACATATTCACCGCTACCTGGAGTCACAGGATAAAATCCTAAACTGTTCAAGACAAACCAAGCACTCATGCTGCCATTATCTTCATCTCCTGGATAGCCATCAAATCCTAATTTAAAGGCTTTTGATAGTAATTCTTTTACAATGTGTTGGGTAGTTGATAGTTCTCCAACATAGTTAAATAAAAATGGCAGATGGAAACTAGGTTGGTTAGAAATGGCAATTTGTCCAAAGTCAATGGCTGCCATCTCACTCATTTCATGAATTTCAAACCCATAGCCATCAACATCAAAAATAGGGTAAGTATTGCACAAATCCGTGATGATTTCTTTGAAACGTTCCTTTTCACCAAGAGATTGAATCAGACCACCAAAATCATGAAATGCAGCAAAACTATTTTGATAAGCACTTCCTTCAGCATAATCACGTCCCCAAGCGTAAGGATTAAAAGGCGTTCTTGACTTCCCGTCTTTATCTTTTGAACGCAAGACACCATAGTCAAAGTCAATTAAGTTTCGGTAATTAAGTGATTGTTTAGCGTATTTTTTTGCCAAGTCTTTATTATCTAATGTTTTAGCCACTTGTGAAATACAAAAATCACTGTAAGCATAATCTTGAGTATGGTTGACACTTTCGTGATAGTGATTTGGTACATAGCCATAAGTTAGATAATCAAGTGTGCCAGATCGACCATAATTATCCTTTCCACTAACGGTTGTGGCACTTTTTAACATGGCTTCAAGAAAATCAGGCATCTTGTCTGTCGCAATATGTTTTACTCCAGCGTCAGCGATGACAGCATCAATTAATGTGCCAGGCATTAAGCCTCTCTCATCAGGTGAGAGCCATTTTGGTAAATAGCCACTATTTTTGTACGCGTTATAGAAACCCGCCAACATTTTTTCGTATTCTTTTGTTGCGATAAGTGAATACAGAGGGAAAAGCGAACGACAGGTATCCCAAAAACCATTATTAGTATAATAATAACCTGATTTTATTGTCTTACTTAATGTATCGTAATGAATGGGTTGCCCATCTTTATCTAATTCGTACCAGGTCTGTGGAAATAAGAAACAACGATACATCATTTGATAAAATAGTGCGACTTTCTCCTTATTTTTGTCGCTCACTTCAATTCGATTGAGATAATTTAGCCATTTATCCGCTGCTAGAGTTTTATGTTCCTCAAAGGTATGAAGCAATTCACGTTCTAGGTTGAGTGTCGCTTGTTTTTGACTAATAAATGATGTCGCAAGTTGTAAATCAAGCACTCCATCAGAAGCTAATTTGTTAAATGACAGATAAAGTGTTTCTTCTTCTCCTTTGTAGTGAGTTCCTAAATCAATCATGTGATTATGTTCTTGGTATTTTAAAGACTCAATATTTGTAGAAAAAGAAAGGTCGATATACATTTTTAACTCTTTATCTTCACAACCAGCCATATTAGAAATATAGCCAGTTAAATGATTGTTTTTAATGGTGAGTGATTTAATACCAGGAGCGGTAAAAAACATTCCGGCTGTCATATCTTTTCGGTTAAAGGTAAATCTCATATGTGCACCATAAGTATGCGCTGTCAATTCTGTTAAGATACGATGTCTTTCAGAATAAATCGATAAGTAATGTGGTTGAAAAGTTGCTTCTTCAGGTCGATAAGATCCTTGGTTAAAAAACAAATCAGTGGAATTTACAGTTCCTGATACAGGTGAAAGTAATAAATGAGAAAAGTCTCCCATCCACGGACTTGGTTGATGGGTTAAACGGATTCCTTGAAAAGTATGATCTCTTGGATGAAACCACCAACTCCCATTTTGATGTGTGGTTTGTGGACAGAAGTAATTCATTGCAAAGGGCACACCAGTATAAGGTAAGGTATTCCCATTAGAATAACTATGTTGATTAGCTGTCCCATGACGTGTATCGATGTTTGAAAGTAACATTTAAACTCTCCTTTGATATATCATTTTTATTTTATAGTTATATGATATATCATAACATCTTGAGTGAGAAATAAAAAGAGGGTATAAAAAAAGAAACGAAAAAAATCGTTTCTTTTTTACTGTTTTATCATATTGTTGGATTGATTTTTTCTAAAGGTGATATAACCAAATAAACAAAATAAAAAACAAATTCCAAAAGAGATAAATTCAAAGACTGGATTGTCATAAAAACCACCAAATAAAATAATTAATCCTCCAAGAATGGCTAAAATAGGTGAAATAAGTCCTGTAAAGGTTTCTTTAATGTCTTTGTCTAAATAAAGTTGAATGACTTTAAAATAAAGTGCGATGTACCACATATAACCAAATACAATCGCAATTTCACCAATATCACCTAATCCCATTAACTGGAAGTATTGTGTAAGATAGTGAATAATAAACCAACCACAAGAGGTCAATAAGGCAATGATAGCAGACCGACTACCTATTTTTTTTTGATGATAATTCTCTACTATTTTTTGACTATTTGGTAACATGTTTTTTGTTGCTAAAGCATATGGCATACGAATGTGCCCTAAAGTCACGCCGTTTATTACGCCAAATAGTGCTACAAGAATAAATAATAAAATGACTTTTTGACCAATATGGCCAAATAACATTTCACCAACTTCCATGACAGCCCCTTCTCCCATAGAAAGAATGTATTCAGGGCCTAGGATATGTGTGAGGCCTAGAAAATAAGATAGATAAACAATTAGAACGATGATTGGACCAAAACATAGGGCTTTTTTCATCGTCTGACTGCCACCTTTGACTTCATGTGAGATGGATAAAGCAATTGGCCAACCATCATAAGAAAAAGCCATAGGAGCAAGGGCAGCTAACCACCCAAGACCAACATCTGTTTTTTCTACTAATGGAACAGTGGGTGGAACGACAGGTGTTTCTTTTGACCAAAATAATGCGATGAATCCCATACCAAGTAAAGGGATTAATTTAGTAATCGTTGAAACGATTTGAAACCAGCCAGCAAATTGGCTAGATAGGATATTTAAACAATAAAAAAATAGCATGTAACAAAAGCCAATTCCCATTTGATAACTCATTGTTTGAGGTAAGTCTAATAACATGGTCGTATATGTTCCTGCTGCCCATGATACAACTACTCCAATGGTAGGAAAATACAGAAATGTCTGATACCAACCAAAGGCACTTGCTGTAGACTCTGAAAAAAATTCTTCAAAATAGGCAACCATTCCACCATTTTTAGTAGTACGCTGTGCTAGGTTTGTGAGCGATAAACTTCCAAATATTATACAAAGCGCTCCAATGATAAAGACTAATACACCTAAAAAGACGTTACCACCTGTAAAAGCTAAAATATTTCCAACTTTGAAAAAAATTCCAGACCCAACGCAAATTCCGATAATCATGGCGATTGCGGTCCAAAGACCATATTGTTTTTTCTCGTCGATAATAAAACCTCCATTTCAATATTAGCAATATATCATAAATAACAAAAAAGTGAATGAAAATTTTATGAAATCTAAAAAAGTCATGAGAGAGTTTTAATGTGTGGGATATGTTAAAATAAAGAAGATAAATAAAGGGATTGAGGTGTTATGTTTGAGTCTTCAATTTGTATTAAATACAGCAGAGGAAGAAGTCGTGGAAGATTTATTAGGTATGTCGACAGATTGGTTAGAAAAGTCGATGCATCATGAGGTGTTCTATCTTGTACCTAATCACGTTAAATTTGAAACGGAAATAAATGTGTTGAAAAAAATGCATACGTTACCTAAATTTAGTAAACAGAAGTACATGGCAAGTATGAGATTACAAGTCTTTAGTTTTTCTAGGTTGGCATGGTATTATATGCAACAAACTAAAAGTTATCAAGCAACGAGACTAAGTGATTCTGGAAAGTTTATGCTGATAAGAAAAAGCTTAATAACCTGTAAAGATAACTTGGTGTTATTTAAGCGTGAAGTCGATAGACCAGGTTTTATTCAACAATTACTTGATTTATTTGATGAGTTGCAACAAGGGAATATTTCGCCATTTGATTTACAAAAAGTGGTGGAAGATATCGTAACAACTGAAAAGACTAGTCAAGAAGATTATGTCACAAAATTAATCGATATACAGTTAATTTATCAAACGTATCAAGAGATGTTAATCACTCATCATATTGCCGATAAAGAATTACTAACAGAATTAGCTGAGTATTTAGGTGAAAAAGATTTATCTCATGTTCAATTTATTGTGTCAGGATTTACTAATTTTACAGCAGTAGAAAAACAACTAATAGAAGTGCTGATGAAAGTGTCTGGTGAAATAAAAATAAATTTAGTTCTTGATGAGGCACCAAAAGAAGCTTCTTTAGATAGTTATCAATTGTTTTTTAATACGTCAAAAATGTATCAAGAATTATATGATATCGCTAGAGACAATCAAGTGAAAGTATTATTTGATGTTAAATGTCACTCAAAAAATAAGACATCAATGAGTGAATTAGCACATGGGTGGCAAAATTTGCAAGAGTTAGTACCTGATAGAGTGGAAAACGCGACCGTTTCAAATGTGTTATCACTTTGGACTTGTACAGATACGTATCAAGAAGTAAAAGCTATTGGGACAAAAATTAGAGAATTAGTGGCGACAGAAGGATATCGTTACGAAGAGATTGCCTTAATTAGTCGAGATATTGAAACATATGCTTCAGAAATTATGGCAGTGTTTGATGATATGGAGATACCTTATTACATTAATGAAGAAGAGGATATGGCAAATCATCCTTTAGTCGAATGGTTACGCTCATTATTTAAAATAGATGAATCATTTTATCAATACCGAGATGTGATGCGCTTTTTAAGAACAGAATTATGCTTTCCAAATACCAAAATGACTGACGATTTGGAAACATGGTATGAAAAAATGAGTGCATTTAGACAAGCGACAGACTATACAGAAAATGTGGTACTTGCTTATGGATATAGTGGGAGTGACTGGATTAAAAAAGAAGATTGGGAGTATGTGACCTATCAATACAACACAGATGATGATACTTTGGATAATCAACAAGTTATTCAAGAACAATCTAATGATATCAGACGATTGATTGCGACTCATTTACCTAAGTTCTTTGAGAAATTAAAACAATCTACTACTAATAAAGAAGCTATTGTGACGTTCTATCAATTTTTACTAGAAATTGGTGTAGATAAACAGCTTCAAGCAATGCAACAACAAGAAATTGAAAGAGGGCATTTAACTGAAGCGAAAAATCATGAGCAAACATGGCAAGCATTGATGGATTTATTAGATGAATATTATGATGTATTAGGTGAAGATACTTTTGAGTTTGAGATTTTTAAGGAGATTTTACTTAGTGGATTAGAAGGCGTTAGCTATAGTAAAGTACCCGCATCTATTGATGAAGTGGTGGTAACATCATTAGATAGAGTGCGTGCTAAAAAATATCGGGCGACGTTTATTTTTGGGGCAACAGATCAAGTGTTACCTAAAAAAATTGATAATAAAACACTATTAAGTAACGAAGAACGAGATGTGTTTTCTCAATTATTAAGGTCAGACAGTTTCTTAAATAATAGTTTAACTGAATCAATGGCTAATGAACCATTTATCTTTTATTTGGCGTTACTGTCAGCCACAGACAAAATTATTCTTAGTGCACCTAAAAATCGTGACCAAGTCAAAGATGTTAAACTATCACCATACATCGAACAGTTAAGTCGATATTTTGCTATTCCTATTGTTCATCATGATGCTGTCCTAACAGCTGATGAACAAGTATTAAACTCAATTTCGACAGACAAACTATTGCTTAGTGATTTAGTGAGTGCTTATAGAGAGTATGACGAAAAGAAAGAAAGTGTTCCTTGGCTATTTTTACAACTAGAAAAACGTATTCGTAAACAATTACCAGTTGAAACAAATCGTTTATTTGCGAGTTTATCACATAAAAACATTCCTGAAACCTTAAATAATCAATCTGTTGATACATTATATGGTGAAGCCATTTATGCGTCTGTTTCAAAAATTGAAAATTTCTATCAGTGTCAATACAAGTATTTTTTACGTTATGGACTTGGTATTCAAGAAAGAGAGCAATTTGAATTATCCCCAGCAGCAGCAGGAGAATTTTATCATGAAGCTTTGGATTTATTCTTTAAGGAACTAATTAAACAGAAAATCCAACTAACAGAGATTTCAGATGATGAAGTGAAACAACTTGCTCAAACGGTGTTGCAGGAAATACTAGGGGATAAACGATTTACTATTTTATCCACAACCAATCGAATGAAATATGTGTCCTATCAGTTAGAAAAAACCATTCAAAGAGTGTGTTTATCGCTAAAAAATCAAGCTAAACGAAGTAATATGACCCCTATCCAAACAGAAGTCTTGTTTGGTGAGTCGTTAAAACAAGCTGGATTAAATAGTTTGGAAATTGTTTTAAACAACAATAAAAAAGTAAAAGTACGAGGTAAAATTGACCGCTTGGATAAATTAGTTATTGAAGATGATGTGTATTTAAGCGTGATTGACTACAAATCGAGTAAGCATAATTTTGATTTTGTTGATGCTTATTATGGATTAGCTATGCAAATGATTACGTACTTAGATGTTGCCTTAAGTAATGCAGTAGAGTTAGTTGGACAAACAGCTAAACCAGCTGGAGCACTATACATGCATATTAAAAATCCAGTTATCAATGTTAACGAAAAATTCTCATTAGAAACACTAGATGATCAACTACTAAAAGAGTATCAATATGATGGGTTGTTAGTAGAAGATGATGTGATCTTAGAAAAATTAGATAAAACCATTGACCCTCAGGTAAAATCGCTAGTTTACCCATACGAGCAGTTAAAAAGTGGAAAAATGAAATCATCACGATTTATCACATCAGATGAATTATCTCATTTAGTTGCTCATAATCGTGATAATTTCAAACAAGCTGGAGAAAAAATCTATGAAGGTAGCACGGAGTTAAATCCAGTCTATAAAGAACAAAAACGGTTAGCTTGTGGTTTTTGTCCATATAAAAGTGTGTGTCAATTTGACGTGATGTTACCAGAAAATAATTATCACCGAATTGAGTCCATGAAAAAAGAAACGATTATGGAAAAACTGCAACCTGAATCAAAGGAGGAGACAAATGAGTAACATAGATATTCCAGTAAAACCAGAAAACAGCCATTTTACAGATAAACAATGGCAAGCGGTATATGATTCTGGTGATAATTTGTTGATTTCTGCCTCTGCCGGTTCTGGTAAAACAACGGTATTAGTTGAGCGAGTGATTCAAAAAATTAAGTCGGGCGTTAATGTCGATGAATTATTGATTGTGACCTATACGGAAGCCGCTGCAAAAGAGATGAAACAACGAATTAAAGTAGCCATTCAAACGGCTATTACTGAAGAGGTTGATACTAAACAAAAAGAGCATTTGGTAAAACAACTTGGGCTACTTCCAACTGCTACCATCAGCACACTTCATGCTTTTTGCTTAAGAGTTATTCAAAGATACTACTATCTTATTCATATTGATCCTGTTTTTCGTTTATTGACTGATGAAACAGAAAATCTACTATTAAAAGAAGATGTTTGGGATGAGCTAAGAGAAGAACTATATGGTGAAGAAAGAGAAGCGTTTTATCAATTAACTGAAAATTTTTCTAACGACCGTAATGATAATGGGTTGATGGAACTCATTTTTTCGATACACTTATTTGCTCAAGCGAATTCTGAACCGGAAAATTGGTTAGATAGTTTGCTTAAAAATTATCAAATAACAGACAGCTTAGTCAACTCGTCACTCTATCAACAATACATGAAACCAGATGTATTAAATCAATTACTGTTAGCTCAAGCAACGACAGATGAATTAGTGAATCGTTGTCAAAGTGATGAAGAACTAAAGAAAACACTAGAAACAGTCAGTGACGACAAACAATTAATTGATACATTATTATTTTTAATTACTGAAGATAGACTAGATGACTTTTATGATTATTTGATAAGTACACCATTTACTCGTATTAAAGCGCCGTCTAAAAAAACAGCATCAGAAGAAGTTCAAGAAGAATACCAGGAAATAAAATTGGTACGAGATGGTGTAAAAGAAAGTATTGGAAAGTTAAGGAGTCAATATTTCAAACAAAGTCCTAAAGAGATGCTAGAGATATTAGAAAAATCACAGTCAGTGGTTGAAGAGCTAATTAGTGTGACAAAGCGATTTATCAGTCGATTTTCTAAAGAAAAAGAATCTCGTCATGTACTTGATTTTAACGATTTAGAACATTTGACGTTGGCGATTTTAAGAAAAATGGATAATGATCAATGGGTAGAATCTGAAGCATCAACGTATTATCGTCATAAATTCAATGAAATTTTAGTAGACGAGTATCAAGATATTAATAGACTACAAGAAACGATTTTGTATTGGCTACGTCGCCCTGAAAAACATAATGGAAATTTATTTATGGTGGGAGACGTTAAACAATCAATCTATGGGTTCCGCTTAGCTGATCCGACTTTGTTTATTGAAAAATATGAACAATTTGCGACAGAAGAAGATGGCCGTCGCATTATCCTAGCAGAAAACTTTCGTTCAAGAAGTCATGTCTTAGATTTTACGAACCTTGTCTTTACACAATTGATGGATAAAGAATTAGGGCAATTAGATTATGATACGAGTGCTGAATTAATTGTTGGGAATAAGTCATTTCCTGAAAGTAAGGATTATGATACGGAATTATTAATTTATCAAACCACATCAGAAGAAAAAGAGCAGGAGTCATTAGAATTTAGACTAGATGGAAAAACAGAGGGTGAGTTACGACTTGTTGCGTTAAAAATTCGAGACTTAATCGATAATAAATTTGAGTTGTTTGATAAAAAAGAAAAAGTAACACGACAGATCACTTATAAAGATATTGTCTTGTTGACGCCAACGAAAAAAAATAACTTAGATATTTTAGATATTTTTAAAGAGTATGATATCCCATTAATGGTGAACGATACACAGAATTATTTTCAAGCCACTGAGATTAGAATCATGATTTCTTTATTACAACTAATCGACAACCCTTACCAAGATATTCCATTAGCCGCTATTTTACGCTCGCCCATTGTTGGGATTGGCGAAAATGATATGGTTCTATTAAAAAGCTATGACATGACAGGCTACTACTATGATGCCTTGCAGAAATTTTTAATAGACGGGGATAAATCCAGTCAGTTGTATCAAATCATCGAGACGTTTAATCAACAGTTTAATCATTGGCGTGAGTTAGCAAGAAGAAAACGTTTGGTTGAATTGATTTGGCAAATATATAAAGATACTGATTTACTTGATTATGTAGCAGGTCTCCCATCAGGTATGCAACGAAAGGCAAACCTTCATGCCTTATATCACCGAGCATCAAGTTATGAAGAGATGAGTTTTAAAGGTCTATTTCAATTTATTCGGTTTATCGAAAAAATGCAGCAAAAAAATAAAGATTTAGCTGAAGCATCTAACATTAATGAAGAAGCAGATGCTGTTAGAGTGATGACTATTCATGCTAGTAAAGGCTTAGAATTTCCTGTTGTGTTCTTACTAGACATGTCAAAACAATTCAATCTAATGGATGTTAGACAACGAAAATTTGTTTTTGATGAAGAACTTGGTATGGGAATTAAATACAAAGACATTGAAAAAAGATTGGAGTATGACACATTTCCTTTCAGTGTCATTCGGGAGCATAAAAAACAAAAACTTTTAGCAGAAGAGATGCGTAAATTATATGTTGCGCTGACTCGTGCAGAAGAAAAGCTCTACTTAGTCGGTTCCTATAAAAACAAAGACGATGCCTATAAGAAATGGGCAACTTCAACTAGTGCTGAGCATATAGTGTTACCAACAGCAAGCAGACAGTCAACATCAAGTTTGATGGACTGGGTGGGCATGACTCTAGTTAGACATCCGGCCTTTGAGGCTTATTTTCCAACTAGTGAAGTGACTGTCTTACCAGCATTAAAGAAACATCCAGGACAATTTTCTATCCATTTCTACCAAGAAGATGACATTTTAGATGGGTATAAAGCTCAAGATGAGCAAGAGAAGGACTTAAAACCATCTGATATGAAACCAAATGTTAAATTATTAAAAGAAGTGGTGGATCGTTTGAATTTTTCTTATCCAGAAAAAGACGCCACTATGACAACAAGTTATCAATCGGTTTCTGAGGTTAAACGATTATTTGAAGACCCAGATATGAAAGATTTACCAACGCTTGATTTTTCAAAAGAGAGACAAATCAAAGCACATAGAGAAGTGGCACGTGACATTGTAAAACCTAGATTTATGGAAGGTGACGTTCAAATTAGTTCTACAGATATTGGTTCAGCTGTCCATATGCTGATGCAATTGTTACCTCTTAATAAAAAACCAACCGAGCAAGACATAAAGAATCAAGTAGAGGACCTTATAGTGAATGACGTCTTTACAGAAGCATTAGCCTCTAGATTGCCAATCAATCGGATTGAGTCCTTTTTTGACACAACGTTTGGTGAGTACTTAATAGCGCATCATGAAGTCACAAGAAGAGAACAACCTTTTTCATTATTATTACCAGCTAAAGAATTATATCAAGACTATGTTACAAAAAAAGAGGATACAGTGTTAATTCATGGGATTATTGATGGCTTTGTTCTAACAGATACAGAGTTTATTCTATATGATTTTAAAACCGATTATGTCCCTAATCATGCAACTGTTGAAGATTTAGAAAAATTAAAGCAACGCTATGTTGGACAATTGACTCTTTATCAATTAGCATTGGAAGAAATTTATCAAAGAGACGTAACCTCATCTAAATTGATTCTATTAAATAGTGGAGATGTCATTGATATGATATAAATGTTGTTCATTTATAAAAAAAAATGATAAAATAAATGTCAATAAAAAAGGAGAAGGGTGTGACATCGTGTATAAATCTTCTGGAGAACTTAAAAGGCAAGCAAAAGACTCATTAAGGGGACGATGGAAAGAAGCCGTAATGTTGAACTTAGTACCGTCAATTATTCAAATGGTTTCGATGTTTTTTGTAACAATGATAATAATAGGGTTAGGGTTATTTATAGGATTAGTAGCCAATGATCAAAGTAATTTTTCTAAAATGATGACGCCTAACTATGAAAAGATAAGTGATGGCGATGACTGGGATGAAAGTTATATGTGGGAAGAAGAGTTTGACGATGAATCACCAGGGGCAAGTGCGGTGGCTGCTCTTACTTCAGCAACATCTGCGCCATTAGTTGGACCTATTTTTAGTTTTGTGATGACGTTCTTAACAATTGGTATTTCATTTACCTTTTTAGATGTCATAAGGCGAGGGAAATCACAAGAAATGTCATTTAAACAATCGTTTAGGTTGTTTAACGGAAATGATTTCGTTCCAGTATTATTGATTAATATTTTGACGTATATCTTCCAATACTTATGGTTCTTATTATTTATTATTCCAGGTATTGTAAAAGGGTATTCTTACTCACAAGCAAACTTTATTTACAAAGATTTATCTTCAACTCGTGACACAAGAAGTATGGGAGCCACAAGTTTTATAACTGAAAGTCGTGAGTTAATGGATGGACATAAGGGACGATTGTTCTGGTTAGATATTAGTTTTATTGGTTGGTATATAGTAGGGCTGCTAACAATGGGAATAGGATTATTATGGATTAATCCATATATTAATGCGACGAAAGCAGCATTTTATGATGATTTATCTAAAGGGAAATTTTTAGAAGAAGAAGTAATTGAAGATGATGAAATTTGGACAAGTTTTTAAAGAATGAGATGATTCTCATTCTTTTTTTATTATATTGATACCATAAAGTCAGATAACTTTAACGCATAAGTCGTATGATGAGTGGCATACCAATTATCCCGAATTGGTTTTTGAATTCTATTTATTTATAAATAGAATCATTTACAACCTTCATTTCCACTAGAGCGACGGCTTTGGTGGTTTTTTTGTGTCTTCATGATATAATATAAGCGAACGTACATTCTTTTTTGGAGGTGAGTTTATGTCAAATGGTTTGAAATTTCCGTTAATTAACGATTTATCTCGAAAAATTATCCATGTTGATATGGATGCTTTTTATGCTTCTATAGAAGAAAGAGATAATCCCGGTCTAAAAGGTAAGCCATTAGTCATTGCAAAACACCCTAATGATACAAATGGACGTGGAGTTGTCACCACAGCAAATTATGAAGCAAGAAAATATGGCATTCATTCAGCAATGAGTGCAAAAAAAGCATATGAACTCTGCCCACATGCGACGTTTGTCTCAGGCAACCGGGAATATTATGCTGAAGTTTCTAAACAAATTCATGAAGTTTTTAGAGAATACACAGATGTGATTGAGCCTCTCTCGCTTGATGAAGCTTATCTTGATGTAACAAGTAATAAACAAGATATTAAAAGTGCAATAAAAATAGCCCGACTTATTCAATCCAAAATTTATGAAAAAGTCGAATTAACCAGTTCAGCAGGAGTCAGCTATAATAAATTTTTAGCTAAAATTGCGTCAGACTATGATAAACCAAAAGGATTGACCGTTATACTACCAGAAGATGCGCAAGAATTTTTGTTTGAATTACCAATTGAAAAATTTTATGGTATTGGAAAAAAGACGATTCCACTTATGCACGAAATGGGTGTATACACAGGCAAAGATTTGTATGATATACCAGAAATGACGTTAATCGATTTGTTCGGTAAAAAAGGATATAGTTTATATCGTAAAGTTCGTGGAATTCATAATGATCCTGTTGAAAACAATCGAGAAAGAAAATCGATTGGCAGAGAAAGAACGTTTGGAAAAACACTTATTCAGGAAACAGATGTGTTAAAGCATTTAAGAGAAATGTCAGAAGAAGTTAGTCAAAAACTGTTAAAAAATGAATTGAAAGGAAAAACAATCGTTTTAAAGGTAAGAACTAATTCGTATGAAACAGTCACAAGAAGAATGACATTAAATAAATATATTTATCAAACGGAAGAGATTTATTTTTATGCTAACCAATTGTGGGAAGAATTAAATTGGACCAATATTGGTATTAGATTAGTAGGAGTAACAATCACAACTTTAGAAAAGTCTGTTTATGAAGCAATAGAATTACCTTTATTCATTAAAAAAGGGTAGATAAATAGTAACAATGAAAAAAATATAAAAAAACTGTTGACGAAGTGTGACATAATTGTTATATTAATTCATGTCGCTACGAGCGATACAAAAATATAAAAACAACTTAAAAAAATATTTTAAAAAGTTCTTGACAAAAAGTTAACAACTTGATATGATATAAAAGTTGTTACGGCAACAAAGTTTAGATCTTTGAAAACTGAACAAAGTAAGACGAACCAAATGTGTAGGGCGTTTCTACTATGTAGAAACAAACCATATTTAGTGAATACAATTCGCTAGCAAGTTTTAAAACAAATGAGCTAAACATCGTAAGA
>NZ_NGJT01000030.1 GCF_003950315.1 Vagococcus bubulae | reverse complement strand
TCGGTTGTCTCTCGCTTCGCGAGACAACCAATTCTCATTAAAAATAAGAGAATCATCTGTTAAATTGAGTAGTTTTCTTGTATTATTATCCATAGGGGTATTCTCCTTTGTAATTTTGGTTTTAGTCAACTTAATTTTACCAATAAGAATGCCTCTTTTTCTATGTCTAAATAAAAAATCGCATTGATAGAATTTAATCTATCAACACGATTTAGTGTACAGCCGAATAAAATGTATTACTAGCATGAGTCAGATTAGACTTGTGCTAGTTTTTTTATCGAGTCAATTATCTATTCATGTTAAACTTAATTTATTAAACAAATGAATGTGGGGAGATATCATGAAAAAAGGGTTATTAATTATGTTTTTATCAATGGCACTGGTTGGTTGTGGCAAGCAAGAGAAAACACCTGACATAAAAGTCAGTGATACAAGCTCAAGTACACAAATAAGTAGTCAATCAAGTACTAAAGATAGTTCAACGACAGTCAAAATAGATGAGTCATCATCTACCTCAGAAGAAAAATTAGAACAAAATTCTAGTATTACAACGTTATCCAAAGACAAGTATTATCAACGTAATCTTATTAAAGAAATTAATCAGCAATTTTTAAATTGGGCAAGCAATCGAGCTAAAATTGGTGGTATGGCAGTGACATCTGAATTTTTTGATCATGGTTCTGCTGGAAGAGGCGATTGGTATGCAGTAACACCAGATGGATTGGCCATGGCACAGGATTTAGATAATCCTGGATACGATTATTTTCCATTGCATGTCGTAGGCGGTGTGACATTTTATTATTCGACCAATGGCACACTGGGTGCAACAGATGAGCGCCAACAAAGTTCTTTTGCAGCTGGCTTTAGTGAAGTAGCAGATGTGAATAAACCAATCATTAAATATATTTTATGTGATAATGGCATGATTTATGAGTTAAATAGTGGTGCTTCTCTATCAGTAGGTTTTTCTGAAGCAAGTGATGAGGGAGAAATTTCTAGAAGTCAAATCAATGAACGAGCATTTAAAACATCAGAAGATCAAGATGCTATTAATGAATTTAAACGAATTTTATCAACAATAAATCAATAGGAGAGAGAATATGACATTTGAAAAAATATTATCAGAATTAAAAGCAGGCAAAAAAGTGATTAGAAAAGGCTGGGTGGTTTTGAGTTATATGTCACACTTGTATCAGGAGAAAACTATGATAACTGTCCAGTGACTGATTATTTTTTAATTAAAACAAGTGATGAAGGATTTTCAAGTTTTGCTCCAACTGTGTGCGATATTTTAGCAGATGATTGGGAGATAGTTGAGTAATGAGTGGTATTATTTATACAGAGTTTGAAGGCAAGGTAGTCTTTGTCACAGGGGTGGCGTCTGGTATAGGAAAAGAGCAAGCTCGTTTATTTTTAGAACAAGAAGCATATGTGTTTGGTTTTGATAAAACAGAAGTTGACTGCGATTTTTCTAGTCGATTTACTTTTTTTAAAGGTGATGTCACCAATATAGATGATTTGGAACAAGCGGTTAGCGAGTGCTTAGCCAAGTATAACAAAATAGATATATTATTAAATACTGCTGGTAAGTTAGATGATTTTAAACCATTAGTCGAAACATCTGAGGATTTATGGGATGATATCTATGAAACGAACGTGAAAAGTTATTTTCGGTTAACTAAGTTAATTTTACCAATTATGTTAGAACAACAAGGTGGCACAATTATCAATATGGCCTCTATCGCTGGGTTAATTGGTGGTGGCGGTGGTATTAGTTACACTATGTCAAAACATGCGATTGTCGGGTTTACGAAACAATTAGCCTTAGATTATGCTAATCAAGGGATTCATGTGGTTGGGATAGCTCCAGGTGCTATCAAAACGCCAATGAACGCAGCTGATTTTTCGGGTGATGCTCAGATGGCTAGATGGGTAGCAGATGAAACACCTTGTAAACGTTGGGCATCTCCTGAAGAAGTAGCACAATTGACACTATTTTTAGCAAGTCAAGCCTCATCTTACATACAAGGAAGTATAGTACCAATTGATGGAGGATGGATGACGAAATAGGATTGTTTTTTTGTAAAAAAAGTGTATCCTATTAATTAGCGAGTTTTCGCACTACAACACTTCGTTGGGAAATTTTTCTCACATCCTTTGGTTGTAGTTATTAGCAAGGTAATCCTTGTAAAGGAGAAATGTAAATGGAAAATAAAAAAGAACAATCTGCTGTAGCCTCTTGGACAACAAAAGACACAGCAAAGATGGCCATTGTGGCAGGATTGTATGTTGCAGTGACGTTAGTGTTATCAGTCATTAGTTTTGGCACGATTCAGTTGAGAGTATCTGAGATGTTTAATTACTTATCGCTTTATAACAAACGCTACATAGTTGCTGTGACATTAGGTGTGGCAATAGCTAATGCTTTTTCACCATTAGGAATTATTGATGTATTAGTTGGAAGTATTAGCACGTTTTTAGTATTGGTAATAAATGATGCTATCACTAAACATGTTAAGAATATGAAAATAAAAATGGTCATAACAGCTATTGTTTTCGCATTATCCATGTTTACAGTTGCAGGTCAACTCACAATATTATATGATTTACCATTTTTCTATAACTGGTTGATTATTGGCATAGGTGAATTATTCTCTATGACAGTTGGTGGGTTCATTATGTATTGGATGAGTAAAAAAATTGATTTTACTAAATAAACAAACCTCTATGATTGAAGTTGCTCAATCATAGAGGTTTTTAAATTATTTAACGTAGTCTTCAGTTAATTCTAAGAATGTGTTCACATCTTGAATCATCATATCAATTCCAGCTTGCCAAAATTCATTTGATGTTAAATCAACGCCTAAATGTTTTTGAGCTAATTCTTCGGTTGTCATTGACGCTGTATCACGTAATAAAGCGATATAGTCATCTTCAAATGATGTTCCTTGTTTTTGAGCGAAAGCATAAATACCTAAGCTGAATAGGTAACCAAATGTGTATGGGAAGTTATAAAATGGCACGTCATCAATGTAGAAATGCAATTTACTTGCCCAGAAATGTGGGTGATATGAATTTAGAGAATCACAATAGCTTTCTTTTTGAGCAGCTACCATTAAATCAGTGATTTCAGTATCTGTTAAGACTTTTTCTTTGCGTTCAGTATAGAAATTATTTTCAAAAATGAAACGTGCATGAATGTTCATAAACATCGCTGTGGCATTTTGCATTTTAATATCAAGTAAATTGATTTTTTCTTCTGTTGATTTCGCTTGTTTAAGTGTTGCGTCAGCTACAATCAATTCAGCAAATGTACTAGCTGTTTCTGCTACGTTCATGGCGTAATCTTGGCTAACGGATGGTAAATCCCACATCACGTGTGAATGGAAAGCATGTCCTAATTCGTGAGCTAATGTAGACACTTCGTTGATTGATTCACCATAAGTCATGAAGATACGAGATTCTTCGTTTTCTGGTAACCCAGTACAATAACCACCCGGACGTTTACCTGGTCTATCTTCTGCTTCAATCCAGCTTTTTTCAAAGGCCATTTTAGCAAAGTCCGCCATTTTAGGACTAAATTTATTGAAGTTTTCAACAATAAAATCAGCCGCTTCATTAAATGTGTAGCGTTTTTCTTCAAAGTCACCTAAAATAACAGGCGCATCTTGATCTTGCCAATCCATTTTTTCTTTACCGAATAATTGTGCTTTACGAGTTAAGAAATCAACGAATGGTTGTTTGTTTTCAGCGATTGTTCCCCACATAGCGTCCAATGTTTCTTTTTTCATGCGGTTGTATTCTAATGGAATCTCTAAGTGATCGGTGATGCCATGTAGTTTATTATTTGTTAATCGGAAACCGTCTAAATGGTTTAATGTATCAGAAAATAGTGGGGCATAATTTGCCCACGTTTTTTCCCATGTATCAAATAAACGTTGTCTAACATCTGTATCAGCGTCTCCCATCATGCGATTAAATGCTTGACCTGCTGAAAGATAAGTTGTTTTTCCATCTTCTTCAAATGGAATTTGGATGTTTGCCACAATCGTATCATAGTGGGCGCTCCAAGCATTAAAGCCATCTGTTGATAATTGGTTAATCACTGACTCTTCTTTTTCACTTAATAGGCGTTTGCTTTGTTCACGAGCTTCTGTTAAATTAAAAGCCACACCTTGTTTTTGAGCAAAATCTGAAGCAAGGAGAGCATTCCAAGTATCAGTTGACAGGTTAGTTAGCTTTTTATAGAAAAGGACATTAGCGTTTTTAAATCCAGTATGTTTTGTAAATAATCCAGCTAATACACTACCTGCTTTTTTATTGTTAACATCTGCTGATTGAATGGCATTAACAAAGCTGATTGTTTGGCCAAACCCTTTAGATATTTTTTCTTGGACCGTCATGATAGCCTCGAATGCTTTAAATTCTGGCGCATCTGTTTCTGGATTCCAGTCTGTGACAAGTGATTGGTACTCTGTAATTTCATCATCTAGTAATAATAGGCGTTGTTCTAACTCTTTTGAGTCAATGCCTCCATTGAAAATTGAATCTAAATCCCATGTTATTGAATATGTCATATTATCTGACTCCTTTCATTATGGTTATATTATACCCTATACTATTAAAAAACAATGATAAAAAAGGAAAAAAGTTTAAGATTGGAGAAGTTCATTATGAAAAGTAAATTAAGTCAACCGAAAGTTTACACAGTAATCGCAATGGTGATTATGGTTATTTTATTCTATAGTTCATCAAAAACTTATACAGAGCAAAGTTCTGTTCCATTTCTTCAAAAGTGGCTAGCTAGTGAGCCGTTCGCTTCTAAATTACAAAATGTAGCGTTCTATTATGGTGGTAGTGAGGTGAGTATTAAAGCGATGGGCTATTTTAAATTTGTGGAATTTTTTATTCGAAAAGCAGCTCATTTTTTGACGTTTTTTATTTTGGGTGGTAGTTTATTTTTAATATTGCATTCAAAATTAAAGAAATCACTATTTAGTTTGTTCTTTGCTTGGTTTAGTGCCACAGGATACGCTGCAATGGATGAATTTCATCAGATGTTAACAGGAGATAGAACCCCACTTTTTCAAGATGTGATGCTTGATAGTATAGGAGCACTGACAGCTTGTGTGATGTTAGTGATTTATTTTGAATTTGGTCATAAAAAGTCAAAATAGGTTAGAGTGAGGTCTCTTTTTTAATCAACTTATGATAAAATGACATTATATGTTTGATATTATTTTAGAAAGAGGGGAATTGAAATGGCAGGACATTCAAAATGGAATAACATTAAGAATAGAAAAGGAGCACAGGATGCTAAACGTGGTAAAGTGTTCCAAAAATTATCGCGTGAAATCTATATGGCAGCAAAAAGTGGTGGTTCTGATCCGTCTTCTAACCCTTCGCTAAGATTAGTGTTAGATAAAGCAAGAACAGCGAATATGCCAAATGATAATATTCAACGTGCAATCAAAAAAGCAACGAGTGCGGGTGAGGGCGAAAATTATGATGAAGTGGTTTATGAAGGTTATGGCCCAGCAGGAGTAGCTATTTTAGTTCATACGCTAACAGATAATCGAAATCGGACGTCAACGAATGTGCGTGTCGCATTCAATAAAAATGGCGGTTCTCTAGGAGAATCTGGTTCGGTATCTTATATGTTTGATCGAAAAGGTTACATTGTGATTGAAAGAGAAGGCTTGGATGTAGATGAAGACACCATGATGTTAAGCGTGCTAGAAGCAGGCGGAGACGACATCGAAGTATCAGAGGAAGTATTTGAAATTTATACTGATCCAAGTGAATTTACAACAGTACGAGATGCATTAGAAAAGGATTATACGTTAGCACAAGCAGAATTAACCATGGTGCCACAAACGCTTGTTGAATTGAGTGAATCAGACAAAGAAAAATTAGATAAGATTGTTGATATTTTAGAAGATGATGACGATGTTTCTGAGGTCTTTACATCTGCGGACATGTAACAATAAAGCAAAAAACAACTAGAAAAAATTCTGGTTGTTTTTTTTTGCTTTTTTAAGAGTATTTTTAAAAAAAAGCAAATATTAAAGATGAGAAAGGAAAAAAATATGAAAAAACTAGCTAAAAAATTATTGGAATTTGGTTATACAAACCAAGTGAGTGATTTGTATATTCTCCCTAAATCTTCATCAATGTATGAGGTATCATTTCGACAGCATCATGATATGACAAACTATGACTCATTACCCTATAAAACAGCTGAGCAATTAATTTTATATTTTAAATACCTTGCAGGAATGGATATCGCCGAAAAACGTAAAGTTCAAATGGGTGGAACGACTATTAAAATAAAAAAAGGTAGTTTTCGAATTCGTTTATCTGTTGTAGGGGATTTTTTGAATCGTGAAACACTCGTGATTCGTTTTTTATATCTTATGTCGAGTAAAAGTCTTCAGTTTGTTGATGATAACCAAATTGAAAAAATAAAAAATCAAATCACACGCAATGGGTTATTTTTATTTTCAGGCCCTACTGGTTCTGGGAAATCAACCACCATGCATTTATTAATGCAATATTTAATTCATCAGGAAAATAAACATATCATCACGATAGAAGATCCAGTTGAGATAGAGGATGTAGGTTGTCTTCAATTTCAAGTCAATGAAAAAATCGGTTTAACGTATCAGGAACTGATTAAAGTGTGTTTAAGGCATCGACCAGATTGCTTGATGATAGGCGAAATAAGAGATACTGAAACGGCACAAATGGCTATGAGAGCAGCTTTGACTGGACATTTAGTTTTTTCGACTATACATGCTAAAAATAGGAAAGGAGTTGAAGCAAGATTAATAGAATTAGGGATTCCTAAAGAGGAAATGAATCAAAGTATACAAGGGATTGTATATCAAGAGATGTTGCCATTAATTTCTAAAGAAAAATATGGTGTGTTATACGATATGTTTGATAAAGAAGGCGAGGATGAGTGGGAAAAAAGTTTGCAAAAAGCCTATTATGAAAAGAAAATCACACAAAAAACCTATCAAACCTATAAAAATTAAACCTTATAGTCATCAAGAAAAATATGAGTTTATCTACCTATTAGGTAATTTGTTAGAAAATGGGTTTAGTTTGGAACAAAGTATTCAATTTATGAAGACTATTTCTTTCAAACAAGAAAAACAATTGACTTATATTGAAAGAAAACTACTAAAAGGTGAGTCTTTAGCAAAGTGTTTACTGGGAGTAGGTTTTTCAAAAGAGCAGTTGGCACCAATTAAATTCTCAGAAGTTCATGGGGATTTAGTTGGAACGTTAAAGAGAATGTCTTCGCAAATGAAAGAACGACAAAAACAGCGAAAAGAAATGATAAAGGTATTAAGCTATCCTGTTTTGTTATTAATCTTTTTAGTAGGGATGATAGTTGGAATGAAGTGGGTGATACTACCACAGCTCTCTGAGTTATCACAAGATCCAGCAACACCATCGTTGTTTAATTTGATTGATAAAGGACTGAAATATGGCCTATTGTTTATAAGTGTTTTGATATTATCTGGTTATTTAGTAGTCAATCGGTTAAATCGACACTCGCAAATAAAGAAACTGATGCTTTATGTTCGACTGCCAGTTATCGGAAAACTTTTAACCAGTTATTATACATCATTGTTTGCAACAGAATGGGGGAATTTATTATCTCAAGGAATGGAATTTAAAGAGGTTGTATTGATTATGCAACAAAAAGGATACTCACAATTAATGCAAGAAATGTCAAAAGAGATAAAAACAAAGTTGGAGCAAGGCATTTTTATTGATGAGCCAATTAGTCAATGGACTTTTTTAAAACCTGAATTAACGTGGATTATTAGACAAGGTGAAGTTCATGGACAACTAGGGCAAGAGTTAGTCATTTTTGGGGAACGAGAGTGGGAAACCTTTATGACAGAATGTGAGAAAAAGATTCAATGGCTTCAGCCAGTAACCTTTTTAATCATAGCCATATTAATTGTATCGGTTTATGGTTCGTTATTATTACCAATATATAGTGGAATGGGGGATTTTTATTGAAACGGTTAAATAAATTAAGAAAGAAGAATGATGGCTTTACTTTACTTGAAATGCTGATTGTATTACTAGTCATAGCTGTATTAATTATTTTGTTTGTACCAAACCTTTCTAAACAACAAGCGAGTATTAATAAACAAGGTGATGAAGCCTTAGGTAAAGTGATTCAAACACAAACAGAGATGTATTATTTAGATAATAATGAAAGACCAAAAGATTTAGATGAGTTAGTACAAGGTGGGTATATTTCGAAAGAACAAAAAGATAAGGCAGAAAAAATAGGCATTAAAGTTGAATAATGATGGGTTTACTCTATGGGAATGTTTATGCGTGTTACTGGTTATTAGTATATTTGGATTATTACCAGTTATCAGAATAGAAAAGTGGAAAGAAAAACAAAATGTCACAGCACAGCTGGTGATGTTTGAAAGGTTATATGAAAAAAGTCAGCACAGTGCCATTATAGAAAAAGAGAGTAGTCATATTCTAGCAGACAAACATTCGCAAAAATTAGTGTTTAGCTATACAATAAAAGGACGAAAGACAGAAGAAATAGTGAATATAGAGGCACCATTAAGAATTAATAAAAAAAGTTCGCTTGAGTTACAACCTGGAACAGCGAGTCCAAGTAAATTAGAAACATTTTCATTTTTCGATCAATCGTCACAAACGAAAATTGACTATATTGTTCAATTAGGAAGTAGTAAGGTATTTAAGTATGTGGAAAGACAATGAAGGATTTTTATTATTTGAAAGTCTTTTGGCATTATTTATTTTAACAATAGGCATATTATTTATGATGGAAACCGTATTATTTTTAAGGCAACAAGAACATCATAATCAATTGCATTTAGAATTAGCCATTTTTGCCAAAGAATGGGAATGTATAGAAACTAAACTTGATGAACAAGCATTAAGAGAAAAAGCCAAGAAACAGCATATTGTATTAATAGAAAGTAGTGATGACCATTTTATTGTAGAAAAAGAAGGGACTCAATTAGAGATACTAACCACGAAGAAAAATTAAATGGTGGGTTTACATTATTAGAGTGTTTAATCGCACTAAGTCTGATGACAGGATTACTGTTATTTTTGACGCCTTTTATTAAACAGGTCAATCGGCTATGGGAGTATCAAGAAGATGCCTCTTATTTAGAAGTACAAATTGGTAAAAGACAGCTAGAACATGAAATTGAGGCATTAACGTTATTAGAAGTAAAACCAGCAGCATTAGTTTATAAAAAAGTAGTAGATGGAAAAGCAGATGAACGAATTGTTTTTGACATGTATGAAGATAAATTGCGAAAAAAACCAGGTTTTCAACCGATTATAGTTGGATTAAAATCCGTATCTTTCATTGAATTTGATTCACTGATTGAAATGACATTAGTTACTTTAGAGGGGGAAGAGTATGTTTACTTTCTTAAGAAATAAAGAAGGAAGCATAGCTCTTCCTTTTTTGGCGGTATTAACATTGATTACCATTACAACATTATATTTTATTGACGATTATCAGCGAAAACAACAGGTGATAAAGCAAGCGACAGATGCCTATATAGCAGATACGTTAGAAGAAAAATATAAAAAATATGCTTTGATAATGGAAAATGATACGTCACAAATAATTGAGTATAATATTGGAAAAGTAAAACTGGAAAAAAGTAAACATGGAACCTATGTAAAACTCTTTATTGAGTTGAACACGGGTTTTAAACGACAGGTTTTTGTAAATATTGAGTAAAGGCTATCAAAACTTCGAAAAAACCCTATCATTTTCAGTTTGAATACCTTGAAATATCCTAATGCTTTCGATAGAATAGGAAAGTAAGAGATTTGTGAATAAGACAAGGAAGAGGTGACACAATTGTCTCAAACGAATGTGGAGATAGGCTTTAAAGATATGCATGAATCTGTGAAATTGCTTCAGCAAACACTAGATACATCTTTTTTTGATGCTTATGTCGAAAACGGAGAGAATTTATTGGATGGTGGCAGTGTTCGTGTGATTGATGATGTTCCAAGTCAGCTAGAAGTCGAGCAACTTGAAACCTATTATCAAGAGTTATTAAACATGGCGTTGTCAACTGAAGAAAAGAGAAAAATCACTCAGTTAACATTACTTAGTGGCTTAAAAGTGGAACCACTTCAAGCAAATCATCAACTAACGCCAGATGGTATTGGCTTTTTGTTTGTTTATATGATTGAACAATTGATGAAACATAAAAAAGACAATATGGTTGTTGGGGACTTGTCTGTTGGTATGGGTAATTTACTTTATACTATTTTGAGCAATTTAAGTATAGCTGGTTATACTAATATTAAAGGAATTGGCGTTGATGTCGATGAGTTATTATTAGAAGTAGCCGCTGTAAATAAAAATTGGTTAGGATTAGAAGCAGAATTATTTCATCAAGATTCTTTAGAACCATTGCTTATTGAGCCATTAGATGTTGCAGTAGCAGACTTACCGATTGGATACTATCCAAAAGATGAGGTAGCAAAAGACTTCATGACATCTTTTTCTACTGAACATAGTTACGCACATCATTTATTAATGGAACAAAGCATGAAGTATGTGAAAGAGGGAGGATTTGGTTTATTTTTAGTGCCAAATAATTTCTTAGAAACAGATCAAGCAGACGTTCTAAAAAAATGGTTAGTTGAAGAAGTTTATCTGCAAGGTATATTACAATTACCAAAAACTCTTTTTAGTCAAAAAAGTTTAGGGAAATCGATTGTACTTGTCCAAAATAAAGGAGATAATGCTATGCAAGCTCAAGAAGTGCTGCTTGCTGAATTACCTTCTTTAAAAGAAAATCAAAGTGTGTTAAATTTTGTTAATCAGTTTCGTCAATGGTGCGAATCGAATATAAAATAGGGGAGAAAACAAACATGTCAAAAACAATCGCAATCAATGCTGGAAGTTCAAGTTTAAAATGGCAATTATATACAATGCCAGAAGAAACAGTTATCGCTAAAGGAATCGTTGAAAGAATTGGATTAAATGATTCAATTTTTACAATCAAATATGGCGAAGATGAAAAATATGAAGTAATTAAAGATATTGAAGATCATGAAATTGCTATTAATATGTTATTAGAACAATTAACAGCATTAAACATCATTGAATCTTTTGAAGAAATCACAGGAGCTGGTCACCGTATTGTAGCTGGTGGAGAACATTTCAAAGAATCAGCTATTATCGATGACGAAGCACTTGCTCTAGTTGATGATTTAGCAGAATTTGCGCCATTACATAACCCAGCAGAAGCGAAAGTTATCCGCGTATTCCAAAAATTATTGCCAAACACATTAAATGTTGGAGTATTCGATACATCATTCCATACAACAATGCCTAAAGTAAACTATTTATATAGCATTCCAACAGAATACTATGAAAAATATGGCGCAAGAAAATATGGGGCACACGGAACAAGTCATCGTTATGTAGCAGAACGTGCTGCTGACATGTTAGGTAAACCAATTGAGGAATTAAAAATCATCACTTGTCACTTAGGTAACGGGGCGTCTATCACAGCTGTTGATGGTGGAAAATCAATTGATACATCAATGGGATTCACACCATTAGCTGGTGTTACTATGGGAACTCGTTCAGGTGATATTGATGCGTCATTATTACAATATTTAATGGGTAAATTAGAAATTACTGATATTAAAGAAATGGTTGAGATTTTAAACAAAAAATCAGGTTTACTAGGTTTATCAGGTATTTCAAGTGACATGCGTGACTTAGAAAACGCTGATACAGAAGCTGCTAAAGTAGCAATTGAAATCTTTGAAGACCGTATCCGTAAATACATTGGTAGCTATGTTGCAACAATGAACGGTGTGGATGCGATTGTCTTTACAGCAGGTATTGGTGAAAATGCAATCGATATTCGTAAAAACATCATTGATGGTTTAAGTGTCTTTGGTTGTGAAATGGACGCTGAGAAAAACAATGTTCGTGGTGAAGAACGTGTGATTTCAACAGATGATTCTAAAGTTAAAGTGTTATTAATTCCAACAGATGAAGAATTAATGATTGCAAGAGACGTTGAAGCATTAAAAAAATAATGAGATAGAAAAAAGACGAGAAACCATCAGTGGATTCTCGTCTTTTTTATTGTCTTTAATGTGTTTTTATTGTTTATTATCCATATCTGTACGAACAACTAAAACGTCACTTTTAGCATGAACAGAGACGTAGCTTGATACAGAACCAAGTAAAATTCTCTCCATAGCGTTCAATCCAGTAGCCCCAATCATAATTAAATCGATACCTAATTCTTTTGGTAAATCTTCAGAGAGGACAATTTTAGGTACTCCAATACGGATAACAGTTTCAACCTTTTCAAATTGGTGCTCATTAGCATATTCTACATATTGTGCTAAGGCTGCTTCAGCTTCTTTTTTGGCATTTGTTGCGAGTGTTTCATCATAAGATGAGACTGTTTCAAATGCACGCATATCAACAATGTGAGCAATGTAAAGGGTAGCGTCATTTCGTTTAGCCACATGCACAGCTTTTTTAAGTGCGCGTTCTGCTTCTTTTGATCCATCCATTGCGACCAATATTTTTTTGTATTGTTTTTGCATGATAATCCATACTCCCCTTAGTGAATGTTTTGAGATAATATTATACTAAATATTGATGAAACGCAAAGTACAATAAAGATGTAAATTAAACTAATAAGCTTTGTTGCAAAAAATAACCCAATTACAATACCAATGACTGCCAGTAAAAGAAGTGAAATTGAAAAATTTTTTAGTGTTGATTGATTTTTTTCTGTAAAGACAACTAACAAAGCCTGTTGTTTCTTTGATAAAAAATAACTAATAATACATAAAATAAAAGCAAAAACTAAAAGAATCATTTTTAACAACATACCACAACCTTTTCATTTAAACATGATAAAAAGGCAATTTGCATGACGCAAATTGCCAAAAAATATCCGTCGATGCCGTTTTGTATCCCGGATGGTTGAACCCGCTAAATAATGCAGGTGGGAATCGCTGTAAATACCTCAAACTACCAAATGAAAAGGCGTGTTTTTAATAAATACTCGTTGATTCCCAAAGTGAAACGATTTGTTCGGTCAACACTAATGGGGATACTGCGTACATCACAGATATCTTAGTTATATAATAGCACAGGAATTCAGATTCTTCAATTGTTAGGACTGGCGTTTCTTTTGTGAAGTGAGCCACTCCCATTGTTTTCCTAACGCCATTTCATATTTTCCTGTTTGAACAGGTTCGTAGTAAGTGGCATATTTTATTTTATCTGGTAAGTATTGTTGCTTGACCCAATGATTATCAAAACTATGTGGGTATTTGTAGTCTACTCCGCGATTTAATTTTTCCGCACCCTTGTAATGTGAGTCTTTCAAATGATCAGGCACGTCTCCTGTGTTTCCTTGTCTGATGTCACTTAACGCGTTATCAATGGCGACAATACTTGAATTTGATTTTGGTGATAAACATAAATCAATCACAGCATTAGCAAGTGGTATTCGTGCTTCGGGAAATCCTAATTTTTCAGCTGCTTGGACAGCAGATACAGTCCTTGCACAAGCACCAGGATTAGCTAGACCAATGTCTTCATATGCAATCACCATGAGTCGTCTGCAAATTGACATCATATCCCCAGCTTCAACCAGTCTAGCCATGTAATGCAAGGCAGCATCCACATCACTTCCACGAATACTTTTTTGAAACGCAGAAATCACATCATAATGGGCATCTCCATCTTTGTCATGGGTAAGCGATTTTCGTTGCACACATTCTTCTATGATTTCTAGTGTAATGTTTATTTTCCCAGCATCATCTGGCTTAGTTGACTTTACAGCAAGTTCTAAACCATTTAACGCACTCCTTAAATCACCATTTGTCGCACGTGTTAAATGAATCATGGCTTCATCAGTGAGTATTACATCAAGATTTCCTAAACCATCTACCTTATCAGTTAACGCTCTATTAATCGCTTTTTTAATATCTTGTTCAGTGAGAGGTTTGACTTCAAAAATTTGTGTTCGACTGCGAATCGCAGGATTAATTGAAATATAGGGATTTTCCGTTGTTGCTCCAATTAAAATCACGCGTCCATTCTCTAAATGAGGTAATAAAAAATCTTGTTTTGGTTTATCAAGTCTATGGACTTCATCTAGTAATAAAATAAGTGTGCCACTCATTTTGGCCTCTTCTACAACAATTTGTAAATCCTTTTTACTGTCGGTTGCGGCATTCAACATGCGAAAAGCATAGTGAGTTGAACCAGCAATAGCACTTGCAATACTCGTTTTTCCAGTTCCAGGTGGACCATATAAAATCATAGAGGATAATTGTTTGGCATCAACCATTCGGCGAATAATTTTTCCTTCACCGACTAAGTGCTTTTGCCCAACCACGTCATCAATGGTTTTTGGTCTCATACGATAAGCGAGAGGTTTATTCATCTGTCTTCCCCCTTTAATAAACTCATTATAACATAGGTTTAGTATTGGCAAATGCTACCAACTTTTGTATGATAGAGACAATACAAAGAAAGTGTAAGTGTGTGAAAAAATGAAAGACAATATGTTAACAGAATTAGAAAAACAACTTGAAAAAGCCTTAGAAGAATTTGACTTTGCCATTGATTGGGATGTCAAACAACATCGTATTGAAGTATCTGTTGTATTATTTGCTGAAAATAAATCAAACGATGTCATCGAAGACGAAGAAGGGGTTCAATCGGAAGAAGAAGTGATTGAATTTGAAGATAGTTTAGTATTATATGCTGAGGATAAAGAAGTACCTGATGAGTTAGAGTATTTAGCTATGATTCCATTTAATCGTAAAAAAGGAATGTTAAAAGGTGATATTAAAGCTTTAGCAAACTATTTAGCAGAAGTGTTAGTGAATGGACAAGATGATTTATTAGACTTCTTAAATGATGAAACCATCGAAACATTTGAATTAGTGTGGAATGATGAGGCGTTTGAAGAGGAAAAGAAAAATAATAACGGGACAGCTATGGTAGCTTATCCAAAGTATTAAAAGGGAGATCAGACAATGAAATGGAATCAATTATCTGTTATTACTTCCAGTGAGGCAGTAGAAGCAGTATCAAGTATTTTAATGGAAGCAGGAGCTAATGGGGTAGCTATTGAGGACTCGATGGACTTAGTTAATTTTGAAAGTGACCCTTTTGGTGAAATTTTAGATAAGGAGACTTTTTCTCATAGAAAAGAAGGGGCAGAAGTCATTGCTTATTTTCCGGAAACATTATTTTTACCAGAAATTATTCCAAGTATTCAGTTAAAAGTTGAAGAACTTGCGACATTTGGTTTAGACATTGGAGAACATAACATTACAGCCTCTGAAGTGGAGGAGAGTGATTGGGCAACTGCTTGGAAAAAATATTATCACCCAGTTAATATCAGTCGTTATTTAACCATTGTACCTGAGTGGCAAGACTATACACCAAACAATCCTGATGAACATATCATTTATCTTGATCCAGGAATGGCATTTGGTACGGGGACACACCCAACAACTCGTTTGACGTTACAAGCACTTGAAGTGACACTACGAGGTGGGGAAACAGTACTTGATGTGGGAACAGGTTCAGGTGTTTT
Organism: Vagococcus bubulae; assembly: GCF_003950315.1. Lineage (GTDB taxonomy): Bacteria > Bacillota > Bacilli > Lactobacillales > Vagococcaceae > Vagococcus > Vagococcus bubulae. Next base: position 5,655 of record NZ_NGJT01000030.1, on the reverse strand, counting down.
AAGTATTGCAAGTAAGTTTTTAGGTGCAAAAGAGGTATTTGCTTATGATTTAGATGAAGTTGCTGTAAATTCTGCTAAAGAAAATATGGCGCTAAATCCAGTGGCAAAAGATGTTCATGTTTCGGCGAATGATTTATTAAATGGTGTTGATAAAAAAGCGGACGTGATTGTGGCAAATATTTTAGCTGATATTATTGTATTAATGTTAAAAGACGCTCATCGTTGTCTAAAAGATGATGGAACACTGATTATCTCTGGAATTATTGAAGATAAAATACCAATGATTTTATCTGAGTTAGAAAAAGAGAAATTTGTCGTTGATCAGTTGTTTAAACAAAAAGACTGGTATGCCATTATTGTTAAAAAACAATTGGAGGACTAGATATGCAACGATATTTTTTGCCTTGTGATTATGAAGAACAAGAAACCTTCAATTTAGTTGGAGACGATTTTCATCATGCGAAACATGTGATGCGAATGGGACTAGACGATGAGTGTTTTTTAGTTTTTAAAAATGAACATGCTATAAAAGCGAAAATTATTGAGATAACAGATGAAAAAATTATCTTTGAGGAAGTTGCTAAAGAAGAAATGGCAAAAGAGATGCCAGTAAAGGTTATTATCGCCTGTGGCTATACTAAAGGAGATAAGTTAGAACTTGTCGCTCAAAAAGCAACGGAATTAGGGATGCATGGGTTGATTGCTTTTCCTTCGAAAACCTCTGTGGTGAAATGGGATGAGAAAAAACGAAACAAAAAAGCACAAAGACTTGAAAAAATCGTCAAAGAAGCATCTGAGCAATCTCATAGACAAGTAGTACCTAGTGTGTCATTGTATGGTTCTTTTAATGATTTACTAGAGAAAACAACTGACTTTACACAGTGTTTAGTGGCGTATGAAGAGTCTAGTAAACAAGGTGAGAATAGTCAGCTTGTGAAAACATTAATGACTTGTCAGCCAGGTGACTCTCTATTGATTGTATTTGGCCCTGAAGGTGGTATTACACCAGAAGAAATTGAGTTATTAGTAGAAAAAAAGGTTCAGTGCTGTGCCTTAGGTCCACGTATTTTACGAGCAGAAACCGCTCCGCTTTATGCGTTATCAGTAATGAGTTATCAATGGGAGTTAAATAAAAAATAAAACACGAAAAAACTCATCATAAATTGAAAATAGTGATTTAAGTGCGTTATAATAAAAGTAATAAAAATTAAGTTAAAAAGTACTATTGTGGTACTTTTTTTTCATAAGGAGGGGAAAACATGCCAAAAGAAAAAGATTTAACCGCTGAAGAAGTCATAAAAATGGTATCGACGTATATGAACCCTCAGCATGTCGCATTTGTTGAAAAAGCAAGTGATTATGCAAGAGAAGCACATAAAGGACAATTTAGAAAATCAGGAGAGCCTTATATTATTCATCCTATCCAAGTAGCAGGAATTTTGGCTGAATTAAATATGGATCCTCACACGGTTGCAACTGGTTTTTTACATGATGTTGTAGAAGATACAGATGTGACGTTAGACGATTTAGAAAAAGAATTTGGTCCTGATGTTGCGATGTTAGTAGATGGTGTGACAAAACTTGGGAAAATAAAATATAAGTCACATGAAGAACAATTAGCTGAAAATCATCGTAAAATGCTATTAGCGATGTCACAAGACTTGCGTGTCATTATGGTGAAACTAGCAGATAGAGTGCATAATATGCGAACACTGAATCATTTAAGAGAAGATAAACAACGACGTATTGCAAAAGAAACATTGGAAATTTATGCCCCGCTAGCTCATCGTTTGGGGATTAGTTTGATTAAGTGGGAATTAGAGGACCGTTCACTTCATTATTTGAACCCTCGCCAATATTATCGTATTGTCCACTTGATGAAATCAAAACGTGGCGAACGTGAGCAATATGTGGCTCAAGCAGTAGAAGAAATTAGAGAAGCCACAGAAGAATTGGGAATTTATGGTGAAATTTATGGTCGTCCCAAACATATCTACTCGATTTATTGTAAAATGCATGACAAGAAAAAAGAGTTTTCAGAAATTTATGATTTACTAGCTATTCGAGTAATTGTAGACTCAATCAAGGATTGTTATGCTGTTTTAGGCGCGATTCATACAAAGTGGAAACCACTTCCTGGACGATTTAAAGATTATATTGCAGTTCCTAAGACGAATATGTATCAATCTCTTCATACGACGATTATTGGGCCAAATGGCAGTCCGATTGAAATTCAAATTAGAACACATGAAATGCATCAAATTGCCGAGTTTGGGGTAGCTGCTCATTGGGCATATAAAGAAGGAAAAACAGAACAGCAAACGGATAATAATGCTAATCAAATTAGTCTACTTCGTGAAATTATTGAGCTACAAGATGAAAATTATGATGCATCTGAATTTATGGATAACGTCAAAGGTGAGATTTTCAGTGATAAAGTCTATGTGTTTACGCCAAAAGGTGATGTAACAGAATTACCTAAAGGCTCAGGACCACTTGATTTTGCTTATAATATTCATACTGAAGTCGGGAATAAAACAACAGGTGCAAAAGTTAATGGCAAGATGGTTCCACTGGATTATAAACTAAAAAATGGCGATATCATCGAAGTCTTAACGTCTCAAAATTCATTTGGTCCAAGCCAAGACTGGGTGAATATGGTTGTCACAAGTAAAGCTAGAAATAAAATCAAACGCTTCTTTAAAATTCGTGATAGAGAAGAAAACATCGATAAAGGGAAGCATCAACTTGAAAAATTATTTGAAGATAATGACTTTGTTGCAAAAGACTTTTTAACAAAAGAAAAAGTCGATGATGCTTTAGAAAAATTTGCATTTCAACAATTAGATGATTTATATGCGGCCGTTGGTTTTGGTGAAGTCACAGCACAAGTTGTCTTTAATCGTCTAACAGAAAAAGAACGTAAAGAACGGGGTATTAAGAAACAACAAGAAGAAAACGAAGAATTAATGAAACAATCTGCACAGAAAAAAGAAGTTAACCGAATGAAGATTCGTCATGAAGGTGGGATCGTTATTCAAGGTGCGGATAATCTATTGGTTCGGATTAGTCGTTGTTGTAACCCAGTGCCAGGGGATGAGATTGTTGGCTATATTACAAAAGGTCGAGGGGTATCTATCCATCGAAAAGATTGCCCGAATATGAATAGTTCACCTGAAGTAAAAGAACGTCAGATTGAAGTAGAGTGGGAAGACACCGCAGCAAACAGTGATCAAGAATATAATGCTGATTTAGAAATTTATGGGTATAATCGTTCTGGTTTATTGAATGATGTGTTGTTAGTGGTGAATGCTAATACGAAAAAACTAATGAGCGTGGAAGCAAAAACAGCAAAAAATAAAATGGGAGTTATCCATTTAACGATTAGCATCCGTAATTTAGCTCATCTAGAACAAATTGTTGATAAAATAAAAAATATACCAGACGTTCATAGTGTGAAACGAACAAAAGGATAGGTGAATAAAGATGCGTGTTGTTCTTCAGCGAGTTTCAAAAGCAAGTGTTACAATAGAAGAAAAGATAGTGGGTTCCATTAACAAAGGATATGTACTTTTAGTTGGTATAGCAGAAGAAGATACTGAAAAAGAAGCAGAATATTTGGCGAAAAAGATTAGTAAGTTAAGAGTGTTTGAAGATGAGTCAGGTAAAATGAATTTAGATATTCATCAAATTGAGGGAAGTATCTTGTCTATTTCTCAATTTACCTTACTTGCTGATACGAAAAAAGGAAATCGACCAAGTTTTGCTAAGGCAGGCCACCCTGATATGGCGAGTCGACTATATGATTTTTTCAATGAGCAGTTACGTCAAGAAGGCCTAGAAGTAAAAGAGGGTGTTTTTGGAGCAGATATGCTTGTATCAATCGAAAATGATGGACCTGTAACGATTGTTTATGATAAATAGAATGAGAAGACATTGAATGACTGTAACACGTTGTTTGATGTCTTTATTTTTTATTGCTAAATAACAAAAAACGAAAATTTTTCTTTCTTTTTATGAATAATTATGATTTAATAGTAAAAATGGTTAAAAGAAGGAGAGATTGTTCGTGTCTAAGTATCAACGAAAAGTTTTAGTATCAACGGCGGCAGGTATTGGTTTAGAGAACATGGATATCATGTTTTTAGCATTTTCATTATCATCTATTATTTCTTCACTACAGGTTACAAGTGCTCAAGCGGGATTTATTTCCACTATTACTAATTTGGGCATGCTAGCAGGTGGTATTTTTTTTGGTCTTTTAGCAGATAAGATAGGTCGAGTTAAAGTATTTTCATACACGGTTATCACCTTTTCGATTGCGTCATTATTAATGTTTTTTGCTTCAAATATTTATTTAGTGTATTTATTCCGTTTTATTGCAGGGATTGGAGCAGGTGGAGAGTATGGGGCTTGTATGTCACTTGTATCTGAAACATTTTCTAAGAAAAATTTAGCCAGAGCCACGTCTGTTGTTGCGATTGGTGGACAAGTTGGAGCGATTATAGCAGCAATTTTAGCATCTTTAATTATTCCAGTATTGGGATGGAAAATGTTGTATGTGATTGGTGTGTTACCAATATTCTTTGTTTTATTTATCCGCCGAGGTTTAACAGAACCAGAAAGCTTTACAAAACGTCAAGAAAGTGGTGAAAAACCAAAACTGTCTTTATTATTTAAAGATGGTAAAACAACTTGGCAAACTGTTGGATTAACGTTAATGGTAACTGTCCAAATTGCAGGCTATTTTGGCTTAATGAATTGGTTACCTTCAATTATGCAAAAACAATTAGGGTTATCAGTATCAGGATCATCATTATGGATGATTAGTACTATATTTGGTATGAGTTTAGGAATGTTAACTTTTGGAACTGTTATGGATAAATTAGGTCCAAGATTATCATTTGGTTTATTTTTAATCTTTTCATCATTATCAGTTTATTTGATTGTTTTAGCCAAAGGACAGTGGAGTTTGTTATTATCTACCATGCTAGTAGGGTATTTTATAAATGGTATGTATGGAGGATATGGTGCGATTATTAGTTCACTCTATCCAACAGAAATTCGTGCGACAGCTAATAATGTGATTATGAACTTGGGAAGAGCAATCGGAGGATTTTCTTCTGTTGTGATTGGATTTTTAATGGATAATTATTCTTTAACAGCTGTTGTGGTTTGCTTATCAGCTATTTATTTAGTAAGTTTATGTATAATGCTTACTATTCCAGGATTTAAATTGTATAAAGAAAAGTAGAGAGGACTTTGTCTTTATATTTTCTTAAGTAAAAGTTTAAATAAACTAATAAAAAAAGGCATGGTTTTATCATTGTTAGAGATTATTATGTAAGCATACCAACAAAACAACCCTAACAAACTTTTTCATTTTATTTACTCCTCCAAAGTAAATAAACAACTCCTTTTTGCCACTAGAGGCTGTACACTAAATCGTGTTGATAGATTAAATTCTATCAATGCGATTTTTTATTTAGACATAGAAAAAGAGGCATTCTTATTGGTAAAATTAAGTCGACTAAAACCAAAATTACAAAGGAGAATACCCCTATGGATAATAATACAAGAAAACTACTCAATTTAACAGATGATTCTCTTATTTTTAATGAGAATTGGTTGTCTCGCGAAGCGAGAGACAACCGA
>NZ_NGJT01000003.1 GCF_003950315.1 Vagococcus bubulae | reverse complement strand
CTATAATCAGAAATTTTTGTGTCGGATTCATAAAGGTTTTAAAGAAATACAAGATACATTAGAATCAATGTTTTAACTTAACCGACAGAATGGTTTTTTCCATTTACACATAATTCTTGACGCAACCATCCAAAATGAAAAAGAAAAAAAGTGTGAGGTTATCTAAAAATAAAAAATATAAAAAAATAAGCAAATCTTGGAAAACATTTATTTATTCATTTTTCATAATAATGGGTTTAGTCAGTTCCTATTTATTTTTTAAAGCGTATCATTACATTAATGATATTCCGGAGGCACAAAATATCACTCAAGCAGAGATATATAGTTTAACTAGGATTGAAGACACAGATACTCGGTTAATCCGCGCTTTAAAAAATAATGCATTCGAATCGTGGCTTTATGAGGCAAATGATGAAAAGGTTAAGCAATTACCTAAAAATAAAAAATTACTATTAGAAGTAATGGAAGGTAAAACAGACGTTTCAGATATTGATGATGCGATGGATAATATAAAGAAACGTCTTGATATTATCGAAGATGTCGATATTGAAGAACTGTATATTTTGTACTATAAAAATAGATTGCCCAAACAATATGATGAATTGCTAGATGCTTTTAGAAAATCAACTGTTACAGATGCTGAAGAGATGAGCAAAGATGCACAAGAATTGTTAGATTTATTGAACAAAATATATAATCAAGAGGGCATGTTGGTAGTCACAAATGAGCAAAGTTTTAAAAAGTCTGTTAGCTTATTGGACGAAATAAATGATAACATAATTGAAGCGAATAAAATTAAAGATTTAGTTTATTCTTATGACAATCTCGTAGAAGATATTCCTACGCCAAATACTAAATTTGGAATGGAATTAGGTAAATATATTGATGAGGCAAATAGTTATCTTGAGTCCAAAACTATGGTGGAGGAGTTTGAAAGAAAGTACAGTGAATTACAATCTAATTTGAAAACTAATGAGAAATTAATCAAAAAGTCAGTAGACATTCCTGATTTAGTTGGTATGACTGTTAGAGAAGCTAAACAAGAAATGAATCAATTAAACTTAAGTTTAAGTATACAAGGATACACAAATACTAAGTATAAAAATGGTGAAATCGTTCCTGAGAATATCCGAGGTATTGAATCGTGGGATGGGAATGAACAAGATAAAATTTTAAAACAAGATCCTTCATCACAAGCTTATAATTTTATCATTAAAGGGTCTACTATTCAAATAATAGTTGAAAATCAATCTGTTGCCAAAAGAACCCAATCTTCAGAATCAAGTAGTTCGTCTACGTCTGAGTCCTCATCAACTAGTGAGACAACATCATCGACCAAAGAGTAGACAACAGATTTAACAAATAAGAAAAGGAGGTTTCGAATGTCCTCGAAAAAAGTTTATAAGAAGCGCTCTCGATATCTTAATCGACGTCATGTAGTATTAATCATTCTAGGTATGATAGCTATGCTTGTGATAGTGTCTGTGTCAGTTGGAACTTATATCATAAGCAAACGTTATAGTCCTTACAGTTCATTACTTGAAATTCAAAATATTGATGAGAAAATTACACAATCTTTTATTATTTTAGATAAAAACGATGAACCGTTAGATAAAAATAATGTCGTCGTTAAATTTGATCCAGTTCTACATAAGCCAACTTGGAATGTTGATAAATTGTATATAAATACACTTCTTGCTGTGGAAGATGCCTCTTTTTATACGAGAAAAACACATGGCTTCTCTATTAAAGACACAATGGGAGCCGCTGTTTCTCAAGTCAGAAAAAAAATGGGGCAAAAAGTTGTTTCTAGAGGTGGATCAACGATTGAGCAGCAATTAGTGAAGATTATGGTTTTTGGCACAAATAATAAAAATTCATTGTCAGATAAGATTATTCAGTTAATTGATGCTAGGAAGTTATCATTAAAGTATAATCGTGATGATATTTTAAAAGCTTATTTAAATGAACTTCGTTTAACCCCTAATACTGTAGGAGTTAGGGCAGCTTCAATTGAATTATTTGGTAATGATATGTCTGACATAGACAAGAATGATCCAAAACAGGTAGCTCAAATTGCTTATATGGCTGGTTTGGGTCAATCGCCTTCAGTATATGTTCAAGACTTCGAAAAGAGTGGAAAGAAGCGGACTCTTACCGTGTTATCCATTATGAAAGAAAAAGAACTCATCAGTGAAAAAATATATAAGCAGACAGTAGACCTGGTTCAAAGTGAAAATGAAGAGTTTACGTTAAAAAGATATAAACAACAAGGGACACCGAAAGAGTATCAATCTTACGTTTCAAAAGTTAAAGACGAACTGAGTGTTTTAAATTTACCGCAAAATACCACCATTACAGTTAAAACTTATGCAGATAGTAATCAATTAAAAGAGTTGCACAGTATTGTAGAAGGAACATACCCTCAAGATGATCAGCTGCCTAATGGATACATCGAGCATAAAGAAAGCTTGACCGCTATTTCAGTGATTGATACTCAAACAGGACACATTATCGGTCTAGCAACTAATTCAGATAATCCATTGATTCCATATACTGCAACGCGCTCATCAGGTTCTACGATAAAACCTTTGTTGGATTATGCTCCCGCCGTTGAGTATGCTGGATTGACACCAAATACGATTCAAAACGGGAATTCTTTTACAGTGGGAGATTGGAAAGTTAATAATTATGGCAATGAAAATTATGGTAAAGTGAGTGCATCTTATGCATTAGGATTATCACTGAATACTGCTGCTGTAGAAGCCTTTCAAATGACAAACGATCAGCAAAAGAATAGTATGATGGAACCATTTGGTCTAGCTTCTTATAACCCAAAAGGCTCAACTTACACAGCCGAACAAGCGATTAATTTTCCAACGAATGTTTTAGCATTGTCATCTGCATTTAGTGTGTTTGGAAACGATGGTGTTAGAGTTGAACCGACAACTATTGAAAGTATTAAAACCGACTCTGTTAAAATAAATCTTTCTGATGCTGAAAGTAAGCGAACCATGAGCTCAAGTACTGCAAAAACGATGGTGAGCATGTTAAAAGAGGCAACTGGAGAGAATGGATCAGAGCCATATGCTGGACCTAAATACACAGGCTTTAGTCAGGATACCTATGTCATGAAATCTGGATTAAGTAATTTTGATAGTTCTGTACCAAATAGTCAAAATAAATCTCCAGACGCACTTCTTGTGATGGCTTCTCCTGAGATTTCAATTGCCACATGGTTAGGTAGTCCAACCTATGTTGATGCGACTTATGCTCCAACTACCTATCCACACGATACAGCAAATCAAGGAAGAGTATATTTAATGAATAGTGCTTTTAAAGTCATGATGAATGGTCGACAAGCAAAACCGTTTAAATTTGGAAATGAAGTATTCATAGGTGATAAACAATCTAATCCACTTATTCCAAAACTTGATACCCTATCTGATACTGATTTAGATGATTTAAATATACAAAATAAGAAAATTGATGAAAAGGATATAGACGAATATCATTCACTTGAAGAAGAGTATTTAAAGACCAGAGAAATATTAAATCAGACATATCAAGATTAGAAAAATCTAGATATTATGTTAAAGTTTAAAATGTAAAGTAGCTTTTTAGATTATATTTCTTTAATTAGAAATATTAAAGAAATGATACTTTTGACCATAAAAATACACCTCCGTTTAGTTTCATTTTATATGAATTAAATGGTGGTGTTTTTTATAGTTGTCCCACCTTATGGTATTAGTTCCAAATGTCTTTAGAAGTATATGGATAATGATATTTTGTCTAGTTTTATGTGACAAATAAATTTGTTTACATTAAGTTAGAAAAATGATTGCTATTATTTCCCCTTCAAAAAAACTATATGGAATTTAATATTATTTACGTTATTTTTACACATTCCTGTTATAAATATGGTATATTTTACGAAGAATTAATTACTTAAAAAGGAAGTGTCGATTGTGTCAAAGAAAAAAATACTGGCTATATTATCTATCATTAGCTTAAGTGCAGTTTTATTAGCAGGATGTGGTACTAAAAAAGCAGATTCTAAAAGTGAAACAAAAGAGGAAACCTTGGAATTGCAATTTGTTCCAACTAATAATGATGGTTCTATGGAAGCAAAAGCAAAACCGTTTGGAGAATACTTATCTAAAAAATTAGGTAAAAAAGTGAATGTAACATTAGCTACAGACTATTCAACAATTGTAGAAGCCATGGCTTCAGGAAAAGTTGATATTGGAATCATGCCTCCATCAGCTTATGTACAAGCAAGAAATCAAAATGCGGCGACTGCTATACTATCTTCAGAACTTGGAGCATATAACAGAGAAACAGGAAAACCTGAAGAAGGTAAACTATCTGGGACATTTAAGGGTGAAATATTAGTTAAAGCAGATAGTGGAATGGATAAATTAGAAGATTTAAAAGGGAAAAAAATTGCAACACTTAGTCCAAATTCAGCAAGTGGTTATATATATCCAGTTGTAGAAATGAAAGAAGCTGACATTGATCCATTAAAAGATGTGACATTAACTACAGTAAATGACATACCTAGTGAAATAACCGCTGTATTAAATGGTCAACAAGATGCGGCTTTTGTCTTTGAAGGTGCAAGAAATGTATTTGCTTCTAAATTCGCTGACCAAGACTTATTTAAAGAATTAAAAGTTCTTTATTTAACAAAAGGGGATATCCCTAATGATGCTATTGCTGTTCAACCGAAAATGGACGATGATTTAAAAAATAAAATTAAAGAAGCTTTTCTAGCAATGCCAGATGATAAAGAAGGACAAGAAGCAATGGCAATGTGGGGTCACAAAGGATACGTAGAAGCAGATGATAAAAACTATGATACTGTCGAAGAGTATACAACGAAAGCTGCGGAATAAACAGTAAATAAAAGTGAGAGTCTATATTTAATTATGGACTCTTTAAATATTTTTATGTAGGAGAAAAAGATGATTGAATTTAAAAATGTAACGAAGACATATGCAAATGGTGTAAAAGGATTAAATAATATATCCATTGATATTCAGGATGGTGAATTTGTCTCTATTATCGGACTAAGTGGGGCAGGGAAAAGTACTTTTTTAAGATCAATAAATCGTTTAAATGATATTTCAGAAGGTGAAATAATAATAGATGGAAAGTCATTAACTAAGGCCAATAAAAAGGAGTTAAAATTAATCAGAAGAAATATCGGAATGATTTTTCAACATTTTAATTTGGTAAAAAAAATGACCGTACAAAAGAATGTCATCTCAGGTCGATTGGGATACTATTCTACGATGAAAAGCATTTTTGGTGTGTTTTCTAAAGAAGATTATCAACTGGTAAATGAATCATTAGAGCTTGTAGGATTATCAGATAAATTACATTCGAGATGTGATGAATTGAGTGGTGGGCAACAACAGCGAGTTTCTATTGCAAGAACACTTGTTCAAAATTCATCCATTATTTTGGCAGATGAGCCTGTTGCTTCATTGGATCCTATAACAACTGAAAGAATTATGGATGATTTAAAAAGAATTAATAATGAATACAATCGTACCATTATTATTAATCTACATTCTGTAGAACTAGCAAGAAAATATTCGACACGAATTATTGGTTTAAGAAATGGTGAAGTAGTATTTGATGGGGCAGCAGCAGAAGCGACGGATGAAGTATTGAAAAATATATATGGTGAAAAAATATTAGAAGAAGCAGATGGTGTGCTTGTATGAGATTAAAAGATACTATTCATTATAATTTATATAAAAAAATATTCATTTTATTTATTTTAATCATCTGTATTATGGCTAGTGCATCAGTTACAGATGTTCAAATTAGTGAAGTTTTTAATAATGTAGATCAAATGGGTTTATTTTTAAAAAGATTTTTACAACCTGATTGGAGTTATCTCTCAGACTTACTTTCCCCTATGATGAAAACTATTAAAATGTCGATTGTAGGGACGCTATTAGGAATGCTTTTTTCGATACCATTTGCATTTTTAGCCACTACAACCGTGACAAATAATTGGTTTGTCACAATCATAATACGATTTATACTCAGTATTGTTCGAACCATACCCAATTTATTATTAGCAGCCCTTTTTGTCGCTATGTTCGGAATAGGTGAATTTACAGGTGTTTTGACAATTGCTGTATTTACTTTTGGCATGACCTCTCAATTAATTTATGAGGCGATAGAAACAATTGATAAGGGACCGATAGAAGCGGCAAAATCAGTAGGAGCAAATAAAATGCAAATAGCTGTTTGGTCCATTTACCCACAAATAAATCAACAAATCATTAGTTATTCTTTGTATGCATTTGAAGTCAATATAAGAGCATCTACTGTGTTAGGTTATGTTGGAGCTGGAGGTATAGGAGTTCTTTTAAATTCTTCATTGAGCTTAATGAGATATGATAGAGTATCAATCATTATCCTATTTATTTTAGTAGTTGTAGGGATTATTGATGCTTTTAGTGAGAATGTAAGGAAGAGGTTATCTTAATATGTCTAATGTTAAAGTAAAAAGATATTTTCCGATTGTAATAGTAGTCATTATCATACTATATTCAGTTTTTACTATAGATTATTCAAGTGTAAGTGATATTTCATTTAATATGATTAAGTCTGTTATGGGAGGTTTATTTCAACCTGACTGGAGTTTTGTGTATGATGGATCGGGAGAAGATTTAATTAGTTTATTGTTATTAACTATATGTATTGCTTTCTTAGGTACGGTATTGGCAACGATTTTAGCTATCCCATTAACATTAATTAGTGCTCATAATTTATGGAAATCAAATATTATTGTGTCGAAAATTGGTAAATTTGTATGTAATGTGTTACGTGCATTTCCAGAATTAGTATATGCTATTATATTTGTTAAAATGGTTGGGCCTGGGCCTTTTGCAGGTGTTCTTGCTATTGGTGTCCATCAAATTGGAATGTTAGGCAAGTTATATACAGAAGAAATGGAAGCGATGGATGAAGGTCTTGTAGAATCAATGACAGCTGTAGGGGCAAATTTTTGGCAAACAATGTTTTATACTAGGTTTCCGCAAGTAATGCCAACTTATATGTCTTTATCATTAAATCATTTTGAAATTGCAGTTAGAAGTGCTGCGACTTTAGGGCTTGTTGGAGCTGGTGGAATAGGAGCCCCTATGATTTTTGCGATACAATCAAGAGCCTGGGATAAAGTAGGGATTATCTTATTCGGAATTATTATAACAGTCTTTGTTATTGATACCTTTACCGGTTATTTAAGAAAAAAATTACAGTAACGACAATGGAGAAGAATATGACAAACATTTCTATTATAGGAACAACAGATATTCACGGTTTTACTTTAGAAAAAAACAGTGGAATCTTTGCTTTGCCGTCGATACGCAGAGATTATGATGCCCCAATTTTGATTGATAATGGAGATTATTTAATAGGTAGTCCAGAATCAACCTATATGAATAACGAGTGTGACATTTCTCCATTAGTTAGCTTAGCTAATGAAATAGGTTATGATGTGATGATTCCTGGAAATCATGATTTTGACTATGGTATTGACTTTTTAAAGAAACAAGTAACACACTTTACTGGGAAATATTTATGTGCTAATTTATTTGATTTAGATGATCAACCTATTTTTGACCCTTATACGATTATAGAAAGGCAAGGTCTAAAAATAGGAATCATTGGTGTGATAACTAAAGCGATGCCTCAAATTACCCGGTATGAACTCATTAAGGACTTAAAATTTGTCGATGTAATCGAAACTTTGAGTTATTGGGTTCCGATAGTGAAACAACAATCAGATATCGTGATTGTTTGTTACCACGGTGGAATTGAAAGGAACATGGAAACAGGTACGTTGACTCAGTATGATACTGGAGAAGATCAAACATATAAAATAATTAATGAAATCAAAGGAATTGATGGATTAATTTGTGGGCATCAACATCGACTAAATTCAGGTATATGTCAAAATACTGTATTTGTACAACCTGGATATAAAGGTGAACATGTTGGTATACTAGAATTTGATTTAAGAAACAAAAAAATAGTTAATAAAAACAGCTATATTTTATCAACAAACAAATATCTAAAAAATAAAAAAAATGATATTATTGATTGTCAATTATATAATAATTGGCTACAAACACAATTTTTGGAGACTGATTTGATTGAATACTTATCAAATAGAATTGAAAATAGCCAAGTTGAACTCAGACTTGATGGAAATAAGTATATAGATTTACTGCAAGGATTTTCTCAACCTTATACTTTGTCTATGTATCACCTATCATCTGATGAGTTAAAGAAATTAAATGTAACAGTAAGTAATTGCAAAGAAGATTACAAAATTGTCACCAATTCAAACTCTCTTTTCCCGGATTATAGGCTTGAAGAAAACTTTGTGTATAATATTTTTGATGAATTTATTAGATATGACAGTAGAGAAATAAAATGAATTCATTTTTTGTTAAATGTTTAAAATTAGAAAGTAAATATTAAGAATGAATCCTTGGAAAACTAAAACTTTTTCCAATCTAACTGTGTTTATATTTTATTGACAGTGAAATTAGTTAGGGTTCTCTTAAAACAGAAAATATCATGAACTCAGTTTATAAAGGCTTTTTATCAATTTGGACTGATGATTTAAATCGATAAGATGGTGAATTTGAGAATAATCTCATATTTATCATCTTTTTTAGTTATTTAATTTTTATAATGCTGTTTGTCAATAAAATTTTTATTCTCATATTGTTGAATGGTTTGAATCCGTATGACATTCTTTTAGGTATTTTAATATGAGTATTTCAGTCATCCTTTCTAGCTAATATTTTGTGTTTATCGATAAAATTATTCATCTATGTATATTAAAAATAACATTGCTATTTTTAATTACTCTTCTTAATCAAGAGGTTTTAAGTTGTTAGTATCTTTCTTGTTAAATATAAATATTAACAAATGCATTAATATTTTTAATGAAACGATATAACAAATTTGAGTTATATAAGTTATAATTGATATAATAAAAAGGTTATCATTTGATATATGTATATAAAACAAAGATTATTTATATAAGGAGTTTCCTACAGTGATTACAAGACAAGAGGAAAATATTTTAAAACAATTGAGTGAAGTTGGAATCAATGATTTAAATATGCTAAAAAAATTACAACGAAAACGGATGATTGAAAAACTAAATTTTTCTGATGAACAAATCAGTTTGATTGAAGATATGAAAGAAAATGAGGAGAAAAATTTTTTTTATGACGAAGAATTAAAAAAATTATTTGAAAGAAAACCTCAAAAGCAAGCTAAATTTTTTAAAGAACATGGGATAAACTATGATACCATTTTTCAAAAAAATTTATTAACGTTAGTCGAACAAACAGGTGGTATGACGACATCAAAGATTGAGGTATTTAAAGAGTATAAGAATCAATGTCTACGGATTAAATATAATGATACAACTAAAGACAATGAAAAATCAGATGTTTCAATCATTACGTCTAAATATCTTGAAATATTTGGTGGGTATTTAACTAAAAATCAAGAAGAACAAATTAGTTTAATAGTAGAATCGAAATTTGATGAAGTTGGTTTTGAGTGTGTTGATCTGATCTTTTTTGGTAAAGATATTTTAGGTTGCTTAGATATTGACTATGAAATAAAATTGGCCAAGCTAGATTTAGAACGGTCATTAGTGTTGAGTATTATAAAAAAAGAAAGAAAACCAATTAGTCTATTTTCGATAAAAAATAAAATAAAATATTTCATTTATGAAAAAATAGATATTCAAAAAATTTTACAACAGTTGTCTGGTGAGGGATTTATTAGGTACACATCTGAAGGAATACAGTACCATACACCAACGATTGAAGAGTATATAAATTGTAATCGGGATAAATTTTTGATTTTAGATAGTCGATTAAAAGGAGCAACGTTAGAAATGATTGGGGAAGCTTCCTCTGTTACAAGAGAAAGAATCCGGCAGAAAGAAAAAAAGGAATTAAAACAAATACCACTGGAAGAAATATTCGAAACAAGATATGTAAAATATTTTAGCCATTATGACTTATCTCCTGAAGAGTTTTGTCAAGTTTTTTCATTAAGTATGTATCAATATCGTTTTTTAAGTTTATATCATAAAAAGGAAAACAGGCTATTATCAAAAGAAGCATTAATGGAATCAGAACAACTAACGTTCAAGGAAAGAGAATATTTAGAAACGATATTAAATAAAAATTTTTTAATTATTGGAAATAAAAAAATAAGAAATAGAAAAATTGATTTAATCGAATACTTAATAGAAGAATATGCACAAGCTGAAATAGCACGAGATGATTTTAATCAGATAGTAGTGGAATATAATAATGAACATAAACTTGGCTTTGATTTCTCATCAAAAAGAGCAATTGAAGGTGTAGTAGATCGTGCCAGTAATGTCTTACTGAAATATGGAAGACGAATGATTCATTATAAAGTAGAAAAAGAAGACGTCATAGATACAATTAATAAATTTGATTTCCTTCATTTTGTAAATCAAGAAATTACGGCTAAAAAGCTTTTAGAGGCATATAAAATGCCATTAAATGACATTGATATTTACGATGAATATGAACTTCATAATTTGTTAAAAAAGTATAGTAATATCTTACCAGAGTATGTAAAATTAACGCGAATGCCATTTATTGAAATAGGAACAATAAAAAGAGATGAACAGGTTTTGAATTTGTTGATAGAGCTTAGTCCAATTAGTGTGGATAACTTTGTTTTAGCCTATTCAGAAAGATATGGTGTCATTGAACAAACGATCAAAGCAAATTTTTTAACGGTATTAGAAGAATTTAGAAAAGAAGAGATGTATTTTGCCGACACACCTATCATAGATACGGAATTAATAGCCAATTTAGAATCAATGTTGGTTAATGATTTTTACTTTAAAGAAGATATTCAAAAAATGTATGAGGAAAAGTATGGTAGTACACAGATTCCAGACTTTATTTACAAAAAAATTGGTTATAAGAACTATTCGGAATTTATTTTAAAAGATAGCTATAACCGTGCTGATTTGTATTTTGAAGAAACGTATCTCAATAAAGAGATGTTTGATGTAGAAGATCCTCGTTTGTATGTTCTGGGTAGTTTTAGAAAAAATTTGGATCAAAAATTGTCCGAATTTACTGTGTTTCAATATGCTAAAAATGCCTACATAAATATCAATAAATTAACAGATTATGCTGGAATTCAAAAAGAAGACATTTATATCCTTTTACAGCAAATAACTGATTATATAGGGGATCGATTTTTTACATTTACTAACATTGAGTTTTTAGTAGAGAAAAGTAAATTAAATGATTTAGGTTTTGATTCTCTCTTTTATGAATCTATATTAAAAGGGGCTGATGACTATAGGTTTCAATATTTAGGTGGAACAACTGTATTTAAAAAAACAAAAGAAAAATTTTATTCATATGATTTAATGGAGGATATTGTTTCAAGGTATAAGTCGATAGACATTTATGATTTGATCGATTTGCTAAATCAAAACTATGGTATTGTTCTATCCAAAGAAAAAGTATTAAATGCTTGTATGAAGCGTGATTTATACTACAATCCAATAATGGAAATGATTTATTTAGATATAGACGATTTTTATGAAATGATGGAGGAATAATTTATGTTATTATCAGAAGGAATTAATCAAGGGTTTGTTATCCCTACAGACTATACAAGAAAGTTAACCCTTGATGGTATTACACAATCTTATCAAGTATATAAAATTAGGTTAGATAAATTATATTATAATGACCAAAATGACCGTATTGCGACTTGGGTAAATAAATACAAAGAAGAAAATAATATAGAAGATTTTGATGTGCTAAGTGATGACTATAATCAAATAATAGAAAATTTTATTTTTGAGAGTAATCCTAAAGCAATTGAAAAAACTAAAAAGAATATAGAACTTGTCGGTCAAAGGGAGCCAGGAGTTGTTTTAAATGATGGTCGAATTATAGATGGTAACAGAAGGTACACATGTTTAAGAAAAATTCATGAGACCAATCCTAATACAAATCATTTTGAAGCAGTTATTTTAGATAGGGACATTAGAGAAAATAAAAAAGAAATAAAACTTTTAGAGCTTTCCATTCAACATGGAGAAGAAGGAAAGATTGATTATAACCCGATTGATCGTTTAGTTGGCCTACACAATGATGTGATAAAAAATGAATTAATTACAATAGATGAATACCAAAAGACAGTAAATGAGTCTAGAGCAAGTATCAATAAAAAAATAGAACAAGCGAATTTGATGGTTGAGTTTTTAGAATTTATCGAGGCTCCTGAAAAATTTTATATTGCACGTGATTTAGAATTAGATGGCCCACTAGGTGAAATTCCTGCCATTTTAAATAAAGTTAGGACAGAAGAGGAAAAAGAAGATTTAAAATTGATTATATTTTCTAATCTGTTGATGAAGCCTAAGGGAGATATTACACGATTTGTTCGAAAGATTAAAACAATTGCTGATTCAGAACATGTTAGTGATTTTGTTGAAGAGCAGCTAGAATTTGTTGAAGAAACTGCTGAAAAATTAGTAGAATTTGAAGATATTAATTCAAAAGTAATTAACAACGAGTTTAGAAGTGATGAAAAACTACAAAATAAAATGGTTCAATCATTGGAAAAATATGAAATTAAAACGAAAAAAGATTTAACTAGAATGAAACCCGTCCAAGATATGCAAAAATTTTATGTGACGTTAGAAAATATGGATACAAATATGTTTTCTAAATTAAGTTTTGAAGAACAAGAAGAATTAAATCAAACTATATGTGCCTGTAAAGAAGAACTAGATAAGCTATCAGCTAAGTTAGGAGAGATGCAAGCAGATGCCTAGTTTGACCATGAATGATGACCAGTTTATGTTAGTATTTTCTGATAATAATCAAATTAATCAATTTATCAGATCGCCTAAATATAAACTAAAGATAAAAAGATACGTTGATAGAGTAGAAAATCTAACTATTTTTTTTAAAGAAACCATCACAATACACGATGTAAAAAAAATGATAGGAATATTAAGTCAACAATTAGATGATTTACAAATTGAATCAGACGTAAAGATGAGTATTGACGAACGAGAATTTTATATCAATAATAGGTATCGTGTTGGCAATGATATTAAGAAGAAAGATGAGGCTATTGTAGAAAATTATATCTATTTTAAGTCGAAGGTTGACCAACTTCTAATCCGTCCATTAACAGATGAACAAATGTGGAATGCGTATTATATGTCTGTTATGAAGAATTGTTCTAATTTTTCTGTGCCAGGATCAGGGAAAACAGCGACAGTAATCGGAACATATGCTTTTTTAAAAGATAAAAAAGAGGTTGATAGAATCATTATGATTGGGCCTAAAAATTCTTTTGGGTCATGGATTGATGAATTTCAAGTATGTTTTGGTTTGGAAAAACAAGCAAAAGATTTTTATTTAAACATTCACTCAAAAGAAATGAAATCGACACAGGATAGAAAATATCAACTGAGTTTTGAGTCAGGAAATAAAGAACTTATTTTAATTAATTATGAATCATTGTCTAGTTTAGAGTCAGCGTTGTTAGATAGTATTGATGATCGAACATTATTAGTATTTGATGAAGTTCATAAGATAAAGAATCCGTCTGGACAACGTGCAAATGTGGCTATTAGGGTGTCAAAAAATGCCAAAAGAATCGTTGCTTTAACAGGAACGCCTATACCTAATTCTTATCAAGATTTATTTAATGTACTGAATATTTTGTATCCTGAAGATTATAAAGATTTTTTTGGTTATTCTGTTAGAGAGTTGAAAAATGCTGGAGAACATGAAATCGTTGAGATTAATCAAAAAATGAAGCCGTTCTTCTGTCGTGTCACAAAAGAGCAACAACAAGTTCCTCTTCCAAATGCAGATATAATCGAAAAAATAGAAGTGACAGAGTTTGAAAACAAGTTATTTAAAATAATTTATCAAACGTATAAATCTAATTTATTTGCATTGATGGCCAGATTAATGCAATTAGGTAGTGACCCAAAATTATTATTAAAAAGCTTGGATGTGTCAATTTTTGAATCAATTATTGATGATGAATCAGATTTTTCTGTGGATATTGAAACTAGAGATTACGCCGAAGATATTGTAGGTTTAGTTGATAAAATACCAGAAACAAGTAAAACAGCCACTACTTTAAATTTAATCAGTAACTTAGTGTCTGACAATAAAAAGGTGATTGTTTGGTGTGTATTTGTATCATCGATTCAATTATTAGAAGAAAGATGTAGAGAAAAAGGTTTAAATGTTAAATCAATATATGGAGAAACCCCTTTAGATGAAAGATTACAATTAATAAAAGATTATCAACAGGGAAAATTTGATGTTCTAATTACCAATCCTCATACATTAGCAGAGTCTGTTTCACTACATCAAGTCTGTCATGATGCCATCTACTATGAATACAGCTTTAATTTAGTTCATCTTCTCCAATCAAAAGATCGAATTCATCGCTTAGGATTAGCTCATGATCAATACACGCAATATTATTATATGGAAAATAACTATGTTTATAACAATCAAAATTATAGTTTAGACAATAGGATTTATACACGTTTGATGGACAAGGAACAAATCATGTTAAATGCAATTAACAATGATACATTAGAGCATGTCACTTCTTTTGAAGAAGATTTAAAAATTGTATTTCAAGATTTTTTTGATTAGCAATTTTTATAAATTAGTAGGAAATGTAAATGATGATTGATTTCTAATAGTACAGAAACTATTAAACTAATAAATATAAACTCCATGAAATCAATATTTTAATAAACTGATTTCACGGAGTTTTACATTTGTAAAGAATAAATTTTGTTTAGTTTCTATTTATTATTTTTCCAATTCGCTAGAAGACGAAATAATATTTGTGACAATACCATATTCTTTTGCTTCTTCTACAGACATCCAGAAGTTTCTGTCAGTATCTTCTGCGACTTTTTCATAAGTTTGTCCAGTTGCTTCAGCAATTAAACGGTTGATTCTTTCACGCATTTTCACGATTTCACGCGCTTCAATTTGAATTTCAGTACTTTGTCCTTGAACGCCACCAGCTGGTTGATGAATCATAAATCGAGTATTTGGAAGAGAGTAGCGATTTTCTTTTTTTGCTGCTAAAAAAATTGTAATCCCAGCACTTGCTACCCAACCAGTCCCAACTATTTTTACTTCAGGTTTCACAAATTTAATCATATCGTGAATGGTGTCTCCTGCTTCAACATGCCCACCTTGGCTATTGATATAAATAGTAATAGGGTCATCATTTAAAGCTGAAAGCAAGAGTAATTGACTGCTGACTTCTTTTGCTAGGTCTTGATCGATTCCTCCATAAATTAAGATAGTACGTGTTTCAATCATTTTTTGAGTTAACATGGTATTTGTATCCATTGGTGTTTTATCTGTCATAAAATAAAATCCCCTTTCAAGTCATTATTTAGTAATAGTTTAGCATAGATACTTAAAATATACGCATTATTAGCGTTTTGTTTTACGTCCTAACCCAACTGCATTTTTCATTTTTCGTAACGTTTTATTTGCTACTTTAGATGCTTCAATAGCACCATCATCAAGGATGGTTTGCAATTCTTCAGAATTTAATAATTCATTATAACGCGTTTGAACAGGCTCAAGAGCAGCAACTACAACCTCAGCTAAATCATTTTTGAATTCTGCATAACCAGCATCTGCATATTTTTCAACTAGCTCTTCAATACTGTAATCAGATAAAGAAGAATAAATAACGAGTAAATTAGATACACCAGGTTTATTTTCTACATCATATTCGATTTTGCCACTTGAATCTGTGACAGCTGAACGGATTTTTTTACGTATCATATTTGGTTCATCTAGCATTGAAATAAAACCTTTACTGTTACTATCTGATTTGCTCATTTTTTTCGTTGGATCTTGTAAACTCATGATGCGACCACCAGCATTTTTATCCGGAATTTTCACCTCAGGTAATGAAAGAAGAGGTTGGTTAGGATTTTCAGCATAACGAGAATTGAAGCGTTCAACAAAATCTCTTGTTAATTCTAAATGTTGTTTTTGATCTTCACCTACTGGAACTAAATCAGTATTATAAAGAATAATATCTGCAACCATAAGTGGTGGATAAGTCAGTAATCCAGCACTAACAGAAGTTGAACCGACTTTTTGTGATTTATCTTTAAATTGTGTCATGCGTTCCAATTCACCAAGGGATGTGTTACACTGTACAATCCAAGCAGCCTCAGCATGTGCTGGAACTTCTGATTGAATAAACACGGTGGCTTTTTCTGGATCAATGCCAACAGCGAGATATAAAGAGGCTAGTTGTAAAATTTGTTGTCTTAGTTTTAAACGGTCTTGTGGGACAGTAATCGCATGTTCATCTACGATACAAAAGAAACAATGATAGTCATTTTGCAGTTGAACAAATTGCTTCATTGCGCCAATATAGTTTCCGATAGTTGGAATGCCGCTTGGTTGAATCCCTGAAAAAATAGTTTTCATAAAATAATCATGCCTCCATAAAATTTTCTAGTCATATGTGTATTATACTAGAAAGTAAGAATAAATAGGGAATAAAAAGAAAGTAAATTTTATGGTGTACGTTGATTTGTTATAAAAAGGTAGAATTGCATGTGAAAATTTCGATAAAAGATTAAAAAAACATGTTTTTTTATACGATCGATATTCTAAAAAAGTATTAAGATTAGGCATATAATAACAAAAAAACCTAGTAATCATAGGTTTTTTATAGTACAATTTACACATACTATAGTTTAGTTAAATAAAATTTTTTCTACTTATTACTTGTGAAAGGAAGTGACATATATGTTAAAATTATACACTTCACCGAGTTGCACATCTTGTCGAAAAGCGCGTGCTTGGTTGCAAGAAAACCAAATAGAGTTTGTTGAACGTAACATATTCTCTGAGCCGTTGACACAAGATGAACTAAAGGAAATCTTACGAATGACAGAAGATGGAACGGAAGAAATCATCTCGACACGTTCGAAAGTGTTTCAAAAGTTAGATGTTGATTTAGACGAGTTATCACTTCCAGAGTTATTAGAATTAGTTCAAAAAAATCCTGGATTATTACGTCGTCCAATTATGATTGATGAAAAACGACTTCAAGTAGGGTTCAACGAAGATGAAATTCGTCGTTTCTTACCAAGAGAAGTTCGAGCGATTGAATTAAAACAAGCACAACTGATGGCAGGCATTTAACAGATAATTTTGTACAACATAATTAAATAGCGAAACTTGTTATAAGAAGATGGATTTGACGTATGTTCAAATGTATCTTTTTTTTCTTAAAAATTCTTAATTTTCGTAGGGAAAATAGACGAAATAAAGGTGATTTTCTTTACTTTTTACTAATATGCTATACAATGGAACTATATAAATACTTTTGAAAAGGGGTGTAGCCGTATGGAAATGGAACGAATTAATGAAAACACTATTCGAGTATCAATTGGAAACGATGATTTGGCAGAACGCGGAATTACTTTTTTAGATTTGTTAGGAAACCAAAAACAAATTGAGACTTTCTTCTATAGTATTCTAGAAGAAGTGGATGTGGATGAACAGTTCCAAGGAACAGACGCTGTAACGTTCCAAGTGCTACCCAATCATGATGGACTTGAATTGTTTATCAGTAAAAATGCGTCAATAGATGAAACAACTGACTTTAGTGGATTTGAAAATGGACAGGCAGATGGTTTTGTTGATTATCTGAAAAGTCAAATGCACTCTACAGAAGCAACCGATTCTGTAGAGGAACCAACAGAAAATGGTGAATTTAATTATTTAGAAGATAGTATGTTTGGCTCAACTTATGAAACAGTTTTTAAAGCAGAGGATTTTGAAAGCATAGTAGAGTTAGCTAAAAACAGTCAATTACTAAATGTGTTATCGTCACTTTATTTCTACAACAATACATACTACTTACAGTTAACTTTTTTACTTGAAGACAGCTCTATGGATCAAGCAAAAAATGATGTCTCAAAAATATATGAATTTATGCAGTTAACTAACATCACAAAAGATGTGTTGGATGAATATGGTGAGTTAATTATTGACCGTAATGCATTAAGTATTATGAAACACTACTTTAAGTAAAGAATGTTTTCGGACATTCTTTTTTTATGATTGAATATATATTTGGAGGTGATAGAGTGATTAAACGACGTGAATTGTTGTGGTATAGCGTTTTTGGAACAACAGCGACATTTATTTATTTTTTTATTCGGTTTATGTCTAAAAATTGGACGGATAATGTATTGATAACAGTTATGTTAGCGCAAAGTGTGGCAATCGTTTTTTCATTCTTCGCCAACAAGTTTTTTGTGTTTAAAAATACTGGATTAGGATTTGCCCGTTCGTTGAAGCAGTTTATAGAATTTATTGCAGGTCGGTTTTTTGTGATCATGTTAGATTTAGGGATTGCCTACTTTTTTGTGGAAAGATACAGTCGAGTCATGATTTCTTTGCTTCATTTACAACGAATTAATTATCAACAATTATTATTCCGCCACCCATTAATTGGTCCGTATATGGGAAATGCCTATTTACTAAATGAATTTATTTTTACCGTCTTATCACAAGTTTTGGCTACAATCATCAACTATGTGGTTTCTAAACGAATTGTTTTTAACGCAAAAAAGAGCTATGAAGGAGAGTTGGTCTCTTCCTCATAGTTCTTTTGTTAATAAGTTGAATTTTTATTTACAACCACAGTATTTTCAGGCACAGAACGTGTAATCCATGTTCCACTTCCAATGACTGTATTATCACCAATAAATGTGTCTCCTCCAAGAATAGTTGCCCCAGCATAAACAACCACACCATTGCCAATATTTGGGTGTCGTTTTCCATATTTTGCTAGTGTTCCATCTTCTGTTACGTTAAAGCTACGCACGCCCAAAGTGACATTTTGATAAATTTTGACACGTTCACCTATCACAGTTGTTTCTCCAATGACGATACCAGTTCCATGATCAATGAAAAAATATGCGCCAATTTGAGCCCCTGGATGAATATCTATCCCAGTTAAACTATGCATTTTTTCAGATAACATACGTGGCACAATGGGGACATCTAACAGATAGAGTTCATGTGCTAGTCGATGAATGCTAGTAGCTTTAAATCCAGGGTAAGTTAAAATGATTTCATCGGTGCTTTTAGCTGCAGGATCTCCTTGATAGGCTGCTTGAACGTCTGTATCAATTAACTGTTTAATGTTTGAGAGACGTTGTGTTAACTTTGTTACAATAACCTCACTTTGATTTTTTTGATCGATAGTGAAAGATAATAACTGTTCAAGAGAATGGTTAAAGGTAGATGTTGTCATCGTTTGGTCAAGTGAACCAAAAAATGCTGGAAATAGTAATGCAAAAAAGTCAGAAATAACCTGTTCGACAACTTGCTCCATTCCAATGTAATTCTTACTCATAGTTTTTGTCCTATTCTGTAAACATAGGTGTAGATAAATAGCGTTCCCCAGTATCTGGTAACAATACTACAATACGTTTATTTTTATTTTCTTCTCGTTTAGCTAGCTCCATTGCAGCAAACGTTGCAGCTCCTGAAGAAATTCCTGCAAGCACTCCTTCTTGTTCTGCCAATAAACGTCCTGTTGCAAAAGCATCTTCATTGGATACAGTGATAATTTCATCGTAAACTGATGTATCTAAAATTGATGGAACAAAGCCTGCACCAATTCCTTGGATTTTATGACTTCCAGCTACTCCAGTAGATAAGACAGCAGAGTCAGTTGGTTCAACAGCCACAATTTTGACGTTTGGATTTTTTTCTTTAAGGAATGTTCCAACTCCAGTAACAGTCCCACCAGTTCCGACTCCAGCAACAAAAATATCAACGTTTCCTTCAGTTGCGTTCCAGATTTCAGGTCCAGTTGTTTGATAATGGATTTCAGGATTAGCCGGATTAGAAAATTGTGACGGGATGAAACTGTTATCAATGCTTTCAGCTAATTCTTCTGCTTTAGCAATGGCACCTTTCATTCCTTTAGCTCCTTCAGTTAGAACCAATTCAGCTCCGTAAGCTTTCATTAATTGACGGCGTTCAACAGACATTGTTTCAGGCATAACAATAATCAACTTATAGCCACGAGCTGCTGCCATCATAGATAATCCAATACCAGTATTTCCAGAGGTTGGTTCAATAATGGTTGTTTCTTTTGTCAATTTTCCAGTTTTTTCAGCTGCATCAAGCATAGCTTTGGCAATTCTATCTTTGACAGAACCACCAGGGTTAAATGATTCAACTTTAGCTAAGATTGTTGCATCAAGCTTTTGGCTATCCTCCAAAGATGTTAATTCAAGTAAGGGTGTGTTTCCAATTAGTTGGTCAATCGATGTATAAATATTAGACATAAAATTCTCTCCTTTTTATTAAAATATATTTAGCACATTTTTTAGATATATAAATTATAACGTGTTTAACTGACTATTCAAAATATAAAGTTCATATGAATGGAAAAACATTTAAATAAATCTATTTATCGGCTTAATAGTTGGTTATAATAAATATAGTGCAATTATTAAAAGGGGGATAAATATGGCTAGACCGACAACAAAAGAAGATTTAATCCTATCAGCTGAAAGTGGATTTGAAAAATTAGAAAAAGTATTGAACAGCTTAACAGAAGAAGAAATTAACGGAACATTTGATTGGAATGGGCAGAAAATAGGGAAAGAAGCCCATTGGAATCGAGACAAAAGTGTAAAAGATGTATTGATTCATCTGTATGAGTGGCATGTGTTACTAATAGATTGGATTGATAGTAACATGGCAGGGAACACGACTTCTTTTTTACCAAGTCCATATAATTGGCGAACTTACGGACAAATGAATGAAGAATTTACCAAAAAGCATGACAATACAACATATTTAGAAGCAAAAAATGACATGGAACGAACACATAAAGAAGTCATGAAACGTATTCAATCATTTAATAATGATGAACTATTTAGTAAAGGGTATTTTAGCTGGACAGGTGGGACAACATTAGGGAGTTATTGTGTATCCACAACATCAAGTCACTATGATTGGGCTATAAAAAAAATAAATAAGTATAAAAAATCTTTAAAATAACCCCATTATCAATGTTTTAAGTATGGAATGGTTTTTTTGTTCATAGTTGTTTATAAAATGTTAGAATAATTAATGCTGATGTCATCTCTAGTTTATTAATATTTAGTATCATAAGTATTATAAAATAAGTCAAAGAAAAGAGTTGATACGTATGAGATTAACCTCTAAATATTGGATGATGGCATTAAGTAGTTTAATATTAGTTGGTTGTTCAGGAAATAAAGCTAACCAAACAACGCAAACAACGAGTGAAAAAATGGAAGAAAAACAAGTTGTTGTCAGTAATAGCTCATCTAAAACGCAAGAAACATCTGATAAAGAGAATGCTGTCTTATTTGATGAACATGAATATACTTATGACGTTGTAACAGGAGCGACGCAAACAACATTTGGTTCCACGCCTCCAGCTATTTATACAAAAGAAGAAAAAATGAAAAAAATGTTTTGGTCAAATCAACCACCATTAGGATTACTTGAGGGGTATTATTATAAAAATGAAGGCCTATTTCAAGGAAATAACTATGGGATTGTTGAAGTGGTAACAGACCCAAAGACACATGATATTTTAGATGTTGAGTTTACTGAGTTTGCTAGTGATAGTTATTATGAACCTAAATATGCTAGTGCAAATAAACGGTTGTCAGACTATGCCTTTTTTCAAGCAGATAATACACGAACAGATGAAACGCTTGTCACTGTGGTTAATGGCATCACATTTTTAGAGCAACAAATGAGAGATGAAAATCGTGTGACAGGAGATTTCTTAACTGTAAAAGGTTCTTCTACATCAGCTCGTGCAGGATTTATGCCATTAGCAGAGCAAATGCAAGATTGGATACGAGAACCATATGAAAATAAATATTTTGGTTACGCTAAAGAAATGTCGAATGGATTAATAGGACGATTACAAGTAGTGACGACAAACGATAAAATCACAGAGGTTAAGTATGATGAATATTTCGCAGATGAACCAGAAAAAATGACAGAAGATGCTCTAAAACCTTACTATCGTCAATCTAAGTATTATTCATTAGATTATAATAAAGCGACTAAAAATGAGTTTATTAATTTTGCGGATAAACTAACTGAAGAAATTAAAGAAAAGCAAACGTTAGATATCAATAATCAAGAACTACAAAAGCATCCATCTTATCAAACTTATCAAGAATTAAAAGAAAATATAGATATTTCGAAAAGCTGGTAAAGGTGGAAAACTAGAAAAACAAATAGTCATTTAATTAAGTTGATAAACACTCTCTGCTATTGTTGTTGGTAGTTACCAACAATAGAAGAGAGTGTTTTTTGATTGAATGACTAAAATGTTAAGAATTCGGGGTTAGGCGAT
The DNA here is from genome assembly GCF_003950315.1 of Vagococcus bubulae. Classification (GTDB taxonomy): domain Bacteria; phylum Bacillota; class Bacilli; order Lactobacillales; family Vagococcaceae; genus Vagococcus; species Vagococcus bubulae. The sequence goes on along the minus strand of NZ_NGJT01000003.1, from coordinate 147,970 downwards.
AGTATTTAAGAGGTTTAAAGTTGGATATTTTCTATTTTTTTTAAAAACATTTTAGCAGTATTGGATAGAACTGTATCTTTTTTCCAAATTAAATTAAGAAATGCTTGCAATTTTGGGGAGAGTTCAACAAAACATAAGTCAGTATTAGTTGTGTTGATAATTCCATCAATACAAAGAATACCAACAGTTGGATCATGACATAAAAGAGAAGCATTGTATAATAAATTATAAAAACCAATGATATTTAAAGGAATATTATTTCCTTGCCATTCTTTTATTTGATTTTCTACCATAGCTTGGTTAGAAATAAACAAAGGAATTGTCAGAAGATTGTCTGCAGTGAGTGCTACATTAGAAGCTAAAGGGTGTTCCTTATTTAACAATACTCCCCAAGTTTCATTGTATGGTAATTTAAAACAATCGTATTTTTCTTTTTGAACAGGATCAATCACTAAACCAAAATCAAGTAATCCTTCATCTATTTTTCGAGTAATCTCATCAGCATTTCCACTATAAAGATTACATTTAATAGAGGGGTATTCCCTATGCATCTCATTTACTACGGATGCAACAATCTGGAACCCTCTAGTTTCACCACTTCCAATCATTAGTTGTCCACCAATGACATCTTCACTCATTAAATTCGAAGTAGTTGATTGAACAAGGGATAAAATTTCTTCTCCACGTTGTTTAAGATAATTCCCTTCTTCTGTTAAGGTGATTTCACGATTTCCACGAGTAAAAAGAGTGACACCTAATTCGTTTTCCAATTCTTTCAATTGTTTTGAAAGAGTTGGCTGAGATAAATGTAATACTTTAGCAGCACGACTAATATTTTTTTCTTTGGCAACAGTTAAAAAATAAGTTAAAACTCTTAATTCCATATGGAAACACTCTCCTATAATTTTTATCTATATTTAACTATTAAATATAGATATTATACATAGTTAAATTAACAGATTATACTATATTTAACAAGAAAAATAGGAGGAATGATTGATGGCTATTAAAGAAAAAGTTGTCATTATAACAGGGGCATCATCAGGTATTGGAGAAGAAACCGCATATCTTTTAGCAAAAAAAGGAGCCAAACTTGTTTTAGGAGCAAGGAGAGAAGAAAAATTAAGAACTGTACAACAAACAATTTTAAATCAAGGAGGAGAAGCAGTCTTTCAAGTAATGGATGTGACAAAACCACAAGATAATACTTCCCTAGTTGAATTAGCAAAAAAAGTTTATGGAAAAGTTGATGTTATGTTTTTAAATGCGGGACTAATGCCTAATTCTAGATTATCTGAATTAAAAATGACCGAATGGAATCAAATGATTGATGTGAATTTAAAAGGCGTTTTAAACGGAATTGAAGCTATCTTACCTGAATTTATCAAACAAAAATCAGGTCAGATTATTACAACCTCTTCAGTTGCTGGATTGAAAGCTTATCCTGGTGGAGCTGTTTATGGTGCAACAAAATGGGCGATTCGAGATTTAATGGAAGTGTTGAGGATGGAATCAGCAGAGGAAGGGACAAATATCCGTACGAGTACCATCTATCCAGCTGCAATAAACACAGAATTATTATCCACTATCAGTTCAGAAAAAGTATTAAATGATTTTCAACAAATGTATGCTCAATATGGTATTTCACCTGATAGTATTGCACGTATTGTAGCCTTTGCTATTGATCAGCCTGACGATGTTAATGTGACGGAATTTACTGTAGGACCGACAACACAACCTTGGTAGAAAGGAGAAAAATTAGGATGGTATCAGATTTATTAACAAGTATTCAAGGAAAAGAAATTGATAAAGGAACGGAACTATATGAACAAATTCATCGGGCAAAAGGAGAGAATGAACGCCTTGTGATGGAATTAAATCAGTCTTACAAGGAACAAGCTGATGTTCATAAAGCGTTAGAAAAAATAACCAGAAAAAAAATTCCATCAACAGCTCATATTTCTCTTCCGTTTTATACTGATTTTGGTTGTCATATTATATTTGGGGAGAGAGTATTCATTAATCAAAATGTGATGTTCGTTGATTTAGGAGGGATTACACTAGAAGACGATGTGCTGATTGGTCCAATGAGTCGACTAATCACAGTCAATCATATACAAGATGTCCATCGACGAAGAGGATTATCAGTAAAACCTATTTTGGTTAAACGAAATGCATGGATAGGTGCGAATGTCACAGTGTTACCAGGTGTGACAATTGGTGAAAATAGTATTGTTGCTGCAGATTCAACAGTGACAAAAGATGTAGAGGATAATGTTGTTGTGTCAGGAACACCTGCTAGGAAAGTAAAGAGATTGATTAATGATGAAACAAGCTAAAATAGGTTTACTTATGTTTCTGTTAATTATATTAACAGGTTGCGAGCAAGTACTTAATGATACAGGAGAAGAGATGATTCAATCACAGGATATAAAACAAAGTGAAGAGTTATTACTACAAAGTGATGGTGAAGACATAGAACTACTTATTGTTAATCAAGAAATAGTTAAGGAATTACAAGACTATTTACCTCTGTCATTATCACTTCATGAATTAAATGGTAACGAATGGTTTACTAACTTGCCATTGGAACTCTCTATGAAATCTGAAAATATAGGGGTAATTGAAAAAGGTGATATCACGTTGTTTGGAAATAACACATTGGTTATATTTTATGAAACGCATGAAACAAAGTATCCATACACAAGGGTAGGTAAAATAAAAGATGTATCTTATCTGGAAAATATAAAGAACTCAACAGAAATTTTAATAAAGAACAAATAACCCACCATGATACAACATGATGGGTTTTCTCTTTATTCGAATGTAAAGGTTGGATTATATTCTCCAGAATAGGGAGTATGTTCCACAAAGACGGTTACTTCTTTCCCATCTTTATCTTTACCAGTACGTTTGTAAGTAAATTTTTTATCATTTAATTCTGTTATTTCTAATACAGCGCCATATTTATTTTCCCCAATTGAGACATGGGTGCGTAGTTTATTATGATCAATGACTTTAAAGTAACCAAAATCGCCTTTAGACTCTCCAGTGTCAATATCAAAAAATTCATATTGATTATTTGATGCATCAAATTTTGCTAAGCTGATAAACATATTATTTTCTTCCGTTAAGTCATTACCATTTTCATCATAAACTTTTGTTCCATTCCATAATGTTTCTCCTAAAATAGTGTCTCCGGGAATATTAGTTTCAATTGTTCCTGTTTCGGTGGTTAGCTCTTCACGACCTTTAGTAAAGCTTAACTCTTTGTCATAGGGAATGTGTTGAACGAAGACTTCTACCTCATTTCCTTCTTTATCTTTTCCCATACGTTTATAAGTAAATAACTCGTCGCTTACTTCTGTTAATTCAACGACTGCTTGATAATTTTTAGTACTAGAGATTAGGATACGTTTGTTTCCGTCATTTGTAATAAAAAATGTTCCCTCATCACCCCGAGTTTCCCCAGTTTCTTTATCAAAAAATTCATAGTATCCAGTTTCTGCATCGTATTTAGCTAAACCAATAAATTCTGAATTTTCTTTTGTCAAATCTTGCCCTTTTGCATCTTTTACAACAGTTCCTTGCCAATTAGTAGATGATAGGATAGAAGTATACTTCCCGCCTTTCGAGTCATCTTTTGCTACCCCATCTTTTTTAGAAGAATCAGTTGTTGTACTTGACTGAGATGACGTAGACTCACTAGAATTTGAAGTTTGATTACCTGTCGAGCATCCTGTAAGAAGGGCTCCTGTTAGGGCTGTCGTAAATAATACTGTATATACTTTTCTTTTCATAATATGTGTCCTCCTCTTGTTATCTATAACCTTAGTATAGGGGTTAAAAATAAACACCAAATAAACTACAAGTGAACTATTATTAATGAAAAATGAATCAATATGAACGATTCGATAAATCTGTTTATAAAATAAGCTTAATAGGCTACACTAGAATGAAAGAGGAGGCCTGTTATGACGATAAAAAAACGTTTTATGTATTCTTATATAAGTGCCATTATGATTACGATGGCATCTCTTTTTCTCATTATCTCATTAGTTTTTTATGTTGCTTTAGGTAAAGTACCAAATATTACAACGATTTATAAAATGATTACCACACAACGGTCATTGACAATGGATGAAAAGAATAGTTATTTAGGATTAGACCATTTAATACAAGAAAATCCTGATCAACTAATGCTTCCTTTAGCTGATAACGTGACACAATTAATCAAAACAATAGAAGAAAAAAATCTTTATGTTGTGATTCGAAAAGGAGATGATTTTTCCTATTATTCAGATGGTTTAGTTGAAAAGTCTCTAAAGGTTCATGCTCCCGATTATGAAATAAATAATTTTGAGCCAGTAGGAACACTAGATAATGCTGGACGGATGTACCACTATATTAAATCGGATTTTTTGTATAAGGATGGCAAATACGGCAGCATGATTATTTTAAAGAGAGAAAGCAATTTGTTAGAGTTCTTCACCAAATGGGGGATATGGTTAATCCTGTTCATTATCCTTTTAGCCGTATTGATAGCTTCTTTAATTATTCATCGTTTGAAAAAAACAATTATTCAACCTATTGAACACTTAGAAGAAGCCACTTATTTTGTGAAAGAATCGGATAATTTATCTGAAACAATCGAACAATTTCCAGAAAAAAATATTGTGCGAGAAGTTGAACGTTTGCAAGTAAGCTTTAAAAATATGTGGATTGAATTAGAAAAAGCAGAGAAGCTTAGTAAGCAGTATGAAGATAATCGTAAAGAACTCATCGCTAATATCTCACATGATTTAAAAACACCGATTACTTCTATTATGGGGTATGTTGAGGGAATGCTTGATGGTGTAGCGAACACAGAAGAGAAAAAACAACGATACTTACAAACGATTTATAAAAAATCTCAAAGTTTGAATGAGTTAATCGAAGAATTATTTTTATATTCAAAATTTGATATGGATGCCGTTCTTTTCCATTATGAACAGATTAATTTGACAAGCTTTATACAAGAATTTATGGAAGATTATTTGGTTGAAGAAGAGGTTGAATGGACATTAAATTTACCTGAAGAAGCCATTTATTATGAGATAGATACTATTCAATTTCACCGAGCATTGACTAATATTATTCAAAATAGCTTGAAATTTTTAGATTGGACAAAAGAAATACCTAAGATAAGTTTATCTTTAATTAACACAGAACAATCTATCATTATCGAGGTAATAGATAATGGAATAGGCATGACAAAAGAACAAGCGAATAAAGCTTTTCACCGATTTTACAGAGGAGATGAGTCAAGAACCCCTTCTACAAAAGGATCAGGATTAGGTTTAAGTATTGTAGAATATATTATTAAGCAACATGGAGGAGACGTCTCTGTAACCAGTGAAGAAAAAGAATGGACTAAGATGCAAATTATTCTACCAAAGAAAAAAGGAGCAGATAACAATGAGTCATGTATTAATTATTGAAGATGATGAGAGTATCGCAAGTTTACAAAAAGATTATCTTGAAATTAACGAGTTTGACGTTCATGTAGAACATGATGGAAAAAAAGGACTGGATGAGGCGATAAATGGCGAATATGATTTGGTTATTCTAGATATTATGTTACCAAATATGGATGGATTTGAAATATGTAAGCAAATACGTTTAAAGAAACAAATTCCTATCATAATGGTTTCTGCAAAAACAGAAGACATTGATAAAATAAGAGGCTTAGGATTAGGTGCAGATGATTACATGATTAAACCATTTAGTCCAAATGAGTTAGTTGCCCGTGTAAAAGCTCATTTATCTCGTTTTACTATGTTGACTAACCAATCCTCTACAGAAAAAAATGTGATAAAAATTGATAATGTTGCGATTGACTCATCTGCTAGAAAAGTTTTTATTAATAATGAAGAAGTAATTTTTACCACGAAAGAATTTTCATTATTACTTTTTCTAGTGACACACCCAAATACTGTTTGGAGTAAAGAGAAATTGTTTGAAATGATTTGGGAACAAGATGTTTTTTATAGTGACGTATCCACAATCACTGTACACATTAAGCGAATTAGAGAAAAACTAAAGCAACAGGGTGTTCAAAATTTTCCAATTGAAACAGTTTGGGGAAGTGGTTATCGATTTAATTCATAATATAAATCATCCTATTTTAAAATGAATAGGTCAAAAAATGGTTATAAAAATCCAAAAATTGACCTACTTTAAAAAATGAAACAAGATAATATAAAAAGAGAATAACCATTTTAGGGGATGACACAGCATGGAAATTAAAGAATTGATTTCTTATTACACAACAGAAGTAAATAAAATGAAACAAGAAAAAGAAAAGGGCTATGTTGATGATTTTGAATCAGAATGGACAACTTCTCTTTATCAAGAATTTGTTGAAAAATTAAAAGAATTAGATGAGTATAATCAAAAGTAGAATGGTTATGAATAGAAATAGAAAAAGCATCTATGAAATCAGGAATGATTATCTGATTTTATAGATGCTTTTTGGTGTTTGAATAAACTGATTATTTTTCATGAACGTTTTCTAATGAGTTCATTTCTTTAATTTCTAAATTTGTTGGATTTGTTCCAGGAGAACCTGCCATTGCACTTGAACTTAGCCCACTGTTAACAAGATTTTTCCCCCATTTTTTCTCTAAGTTAACTCCTTGAGCTCTTAACTGATCATTTTTCATACGGATTTTCTCTGACTTCAATAACTTTTTCTCTGACATAAAAATCCCTCCAATGCTTTTTTTAATTATACTATATATTTTTATAGAAAGTCGAATGAAATAGTGAGAAGGTTAGATTAACGAAAAAACAAGCAGCCAAATTTTAGGCTACTTGTTATCTCTATTTCTTTTTATTCTTCATGTAACTGTCACGCAATTTAGCAAGTTGCTCTTTTTTGTCGATTTTATGTGGTGTTTGTTTTTCATGATATTTAGAAACAGCTGTTTTTCCTTTTTGATCTAATTGGTATTTTCCCATAGTATCACCTCTTTTAATTGATTTGTCTTCGCTTTTATAATATACCTTAATATAGGGGTAAAACCAATGAAAAGATAGGAGAGAGTATATGGAACAGGTAGATAAGCAATTATTAAAAGAATTTCAGACATCTTGGGCTAAACATAAATATTGGATCATGTCTCGTTCACAACAAGCGTATAATGATATCCGTTTACTAGCTAAAGGCAATCAATGGACGCAAGAAAAACATACCCAATATAAAAATACGTTATCAGAGTTAGCCACTTATCAACCAACAGATAAAACATTGACTGTTGCATATCAACATATTTGGGGTTATTTTAAAAAGGTTGCGACCATTGATGAAAAAAAACAATACAAAGATTTAATTGAAACCACACCTTTAAACAGTAAAGAATTAGAAATTTTTTTAAAAGAGTTAAGTCAAAAGTACCACCAGACTTATTTATTAAATATGAAGTGGGATTTAGCACCTAAATAGGCAATCATAAAAAACGAATTATTGGACAGATTTTTTTTATAAGTGCTATCATAAACGTATAATAAAAGTAAGGAGTGATATGATGACAGACTATCAACTACCAAATGTATGGCAATGGGAAGATGAAAATTCCAATAGAGGTGGAAATCGACCAACAGCAGGCAGCAGATTTGAGAAAAAATTACCAGTAGGAAATGCGCCATTTCAAGTGTATTCTTTAGGGACGCCAAATGGTGTAAAAGTTACCATTTTATTAGAAGAGTTAAAAGAATTAGGTGTGAAAGGTGCATATTATGACTTATATAAAATTGATATAGGTGAAGGAGATCAGTTTGGATCGGATTTTGTTTCCATTAATCCCAACTCTAAAATTCCAGCAATGGTTGATCAAAGTCAAACTCCTCAAGTAGACGTGTTTGAATCTGGTTCTATTTTAGTGTATTTAGCTGAAAAATTTGGAAAATTTTTGCCAACAGATATACATGGAAAAACTGAAACACTTAATTGGTTATTTTGGCAAGTAGGTTCAGGACCTTTTGTTGGTGGTGGGTTCGGACATTTCTTCCACTACGCTCCTGAAAAATTAAAATATCCAATTGATCGCTACACAATGGAAACAAAAAGACAGCTAGATTTGTTGGATAAAGTATTAGCTGATAGAAATTATATTGCAGGAGAGGAATATACTATTGCAGATATTGCTATCTGGTCTTGGTATGGTCAACTTGTATTGGGTAATCTTTACAAAGGTTCTGCAGAATTTTTAGATGTTTCTAACTATTCTAACTTAATCGAATGGACAAACCGAATTGCTGATAGACCGGCAGTAAAACGTGGATTGTCAGTGAAATATCAATCAATTGATTAAATAAAAAATCATCTAACTTATCATAAAGGTTAGATGATTTTTTTTGATTTATTTTGTTGAAAACTTAAATTTTGCAAACACAGCTGTCATACTACCTAATAAAAGTAACATCAAGCCAGGTAAAACAGTGTTTGATTGACTAGTTTGAGGTAATTTTTTGTTATCTGCATATTTTTCACTAGTATCACCTGTTTTTTTAACGTTATTAACAAACTCTTTTTCATTTTGTTTTACAGCATTTGTTTTGTTATCTGTCGTATTTTTAGACTCAGTTGTGTCATTTTGATTTTGGCTATTGTTTGTCGTATTTTCAGGTTGTTCCACTACAGCGTTATTTGTATCATTGTTTTCGCCATCTTCACTAGGTTGTGGTACGTTAGTAAAAATAACTCTAATGAATGCACTGTAAGTACCGTTAGGAGTTTCGAAGAACGGTGCACCATCACTTATTTCTCCACCAAGATATGGAGTCGGTCCAACTTGTCCTGGATAATTTTCTTGACCAACATTCATGTTTCCTTTTGTTGGTTTGAATACTAGTTTATCTCCCTCGTCATAAATTCTATAGTATAATTCTGAATCATATTTATTATCTAGCACAGTATGGAAAAGTCTGACAAATCCAATAAGATTAGGATCAGATGGATCATGTTGATAATTAATAGTTTTTAATTCACCGGGCTTTAAACCTTGAAACTCTGCAGGTTTTGCTACAGAAAACTCATAGTCTCCACCTAGATGCTCATAATCATTAAAAGCTTCACCAATCAATGTCACTTTACCTAAATTAGGTTTGACATCGTCCACTTGTTCTTTAGCAACTTCTTCAGTTTTAACCTCATCAGTTGTTTCCTCTGCCAACGTGTAAACTGATGTTCCGCCAACTAACAATAAAGCTGAAAATAACCCAACGTAAACTTTCTTTTTCAATTAAAATACCTCCAATATTATGTTATAATACATTAACATAATAACACAAAAAAAAGGAAAAAGTAAATTAAAATGAAAAAAAGAGAAGAAATAAGAAGAAATAAACAGAAACTAAACAGAAGAAGAACGATATTATTTTTTTTATCATTTACTATTATATTAGTGTCTCTAGTTTTAGTTTTTAATGAACCATTAACCTCTTTTATTTTAAAGTGGGATGACAAACCAAGTATTAGTGAAACGGATAAAGATAAGATAAAAAAACATTCTAAAGAATTGGATAATCATGATTTTGATTTTTCGAAATCTAATAAAGCAGATATTACGGCAGCATTAAAGTCGACTTTTAAAGATGATAAAGTGCCAGTATTGGGTGGTATAACGATTCCTGATTTAAATATCAATCTACCTATATTAAGAGGAGTTTCTGATTATGCTATTTTAATGGGTGCTGGTACGATGAAAAAAGACCAAGAGATGGGAAAAGGAAATTACGCTTTGACTAGTCATCATATGTTAAATCAAGAAGTTCTATTTGGACCAATCATTCTTGCTAAAGAAGACATGTCGATTTATTTAACGGACTTAGAAAATGTATATGAGTATAAAGTGAAAGAAACGAAATACATTCAAGCAACAGATGTTCATGTGATTGAAGATCATGACAGTCAATCAGAGTTAACACTTATTACATGTGATGAAACAGGAGAAGGGCGTTTTATGGTTAATGCATCTTTTTTAAAGAAACTACCTGTTGAAAAAACTGAAAAAAGAATTATGGAGTCATTTTATCAAAAACAAAATGTATATGAGTAAACGAAATATATGATTATCGTGGTACAATGAACCAAATAGGTGGTGGATAAAATGGAGAAGGAAAATAGAAAGCAGAAAGTATTATTATTTGTTTTAGGTATTCTATGCTTGCTAGTCGTTTTGGGATATCAACAAACTAAAATACAAGAAATTAGGTCAAGTAAACAGATAGAGTCATTAGCAATTGAGGATAGTGATGTGATGGTAAGTCTTAATTTACCGTTTTATCGAAGCATCAATTCTATTAGTACTAATCAAAGTGTACAAGAGCCGACTACTATAGAAATTCGTTTAGAAGATAGAATTGATTGGTCTATGGCAAATAATAAAACAATAGAAACTAATTTGTATCGTTATTCAGAAAATATAAAAAAAGTAAATATTATCAATAGTAAAGGTGAGATTATTTATACAAAAGATATTGATTAGAATAAGGAGAGATAAAATGAAACGTGAAAGAAAAGTGAATAATAAGAAAAGCAGGAATGGAATGGTTGAAATTGTATTGGATTTATTGACATCAGTCTTAATATTTTGGAAATAACTTTTCATATTAGATTGATTGAAAATTGACATTTTAAAAAAGATACGTTATCTTTATTAAAATTAAATGAGAAAAGGTTCGGTTGTTCCACCGATCCACTTAGCAACGACTTATGTTTAAAAAACGTTGTCAAATTTCCGAGAATTTGGTTATGGAAGAGGAGAAAATCCAACTCGTTTTAATTTAGAAGAGCTAGTCGGTTAATTAGAAGGAGTCCGCTATGGATTTGCCTTTTCATCTGGTATGGCAACAACAACTGTTTTTAATTTGTTTAAAACAGGGGATAAAGTATTGTTAAATTGTGATTTATATGGTGGAACTTATCGATATGCTGATAAATTATTTACTAGACAGGGAATTGATTTTGAATTGGTAGATGATGTGAATCAATTAACAGCAGCAGATTTATCTGACAATGTTAAAGCGATTTTTATTGAAACCCCATCTAATCCACTACTAAGAGTAATAGATATTCAGCGTTTGAGTGATTTAGCTCATGAAAATGACTGTTTGGTTGTCATAGATAATACATTTATGACACCTTATCTTCAAAGGCCATTTGAATTAGGAGCTGATATTGTGGTGTATTCAGCAACAAAATATTTAAGTGGGCATTCAGATATTATAGCAGGATTAGTTACAGTAGAAAATGATGAGTTGGCAGCAGAAATCAAAGTACTTCAAAGTACATTAGGTAACATATTAAGTCCAAATGATTCTTATCATTTAATTCAAGGCATCAAAACACTTACTGTAAGGATGGATAAACAAGAGGAAAATACGAAACAGATTATCCAGTTTTTGGAAAATCATCCAAGAGTAGCTAATGTGTATTATCCTGGATCTTCTTCAGCTGTTGAAGCAGAAATTCAAAACAGACAAGCATCAGGAATTGGGGCAGTCTTTTCAATTGAACTTGTGCCAGAAGCAAGCCCAGAAAAATTTGTGGATGGACTAGAAATTATTAATTTAGCCGTTAGTTTAGGTGGTGTAGAAAGTTTAGTATGTCATCCAGCAAGTATGACTCATGACTACTATAGTCCTGAATTAAGAGAAAAAATTGGAATATCAGAAGCGTTACTACGCTGTGCCATTGGAATTGAAAATGCCAATGATTTAATAAATGATTTAGAACAAGCACTTGAAAAATCAATATAAAACAAAATAAACCACCCTAGACAAGAGTTTTTATTCTTATTTGGGGTGGTTTTGCTAGTTTTACTGAATTCGTTGAAAAAAATGTGTTTGCCATTCTTGCGTTTTTTTTGCTGTGTTATTTAAATTTACTTCCCAATCAGGATAGACCCTGATTCCCATTTTTCCTTTTTTAGAAGCTGTTTGTAAAATAGTTTTCTGCAATAGAATCTCTTTAGGAAAAGTAAATAACCCTTTTTTGTTATCATCTATAACCCAAATTAAAGTGTTATCAGGAGCTTTTGAAAAAGAATAAGGTTGATTGTTATTTGAGGTATCTTTTTCCCAGAAAGAGACGAAATATCCTAGTTTAGAAGGTGTTTTTTTCGCCAAACGACTTCTATAAGATATAGAACAATGATAGAAAAACATCCCCTCATAGTCAGCATTTTGTCTCTCATAAGATAAAGAATAGGGTGAAAAATAGTGATTAATATAGGCTAAAGATATCAAAAATATTATCCTTTCTCAGTACTTATTTTTGGTGATGCAAATAATCTATTATTAATCCAACGATAGAAAAGGCAATAAAAATGAGCGGAATAATGATTAATGGTGTTTTAAGTAAGAGTGTTTTATCAAGAAGACCGTTCATTACCCCTTGATCCAATAATAGATAATTAATATAGCTGAGTAATTGTAAAATAAATAGCATAATTAGTCCAGTAGCTAGACTGATTAGATAATATTTCTTCATATTTTATCCTCCTTTTTTTACATAATACCTTATAGGAAATAACTAGTCTAATAAAAGAAAAAAACAGAACAAAAATTTGTTCTGTTTCAGTATAATTATTTGTTTAAATTCCAGGAGCTTCGTTAAGAGTTGCTTGTAGCATCCATACTTTTTTCTCTAGGTCTGTCTTAAATGAAATAAAGATATCTTGAGTTCCTAGGTCGCCTTCTTTTTCACTCACTTCAATTCCTTTTTCATAAACACCGATTAGATATTTATAACCAGCGACTAAGTTTTTAAGTCGTTCAGGAATTGGTTTAGTATAGCTTCCTTTTTCATCTTTAATACCAGTGTTGTCAATAAATTCTTGTAAGGTAGAGTAAGGCTCACCACCTAAAGTGATTAAGCGTTCAGAAATAACGTCTAGTTGATCGTTTATTTCATCCATATACTCGTCCATTAATGGGTGTAATGATAAAAATTCAGGTCCTCTCATATACCAATGCGTTTGATGAATAACCACCGAAAACTGACTTAAATCTGCTACTAATTGATTCAATGTACGTTTAGTTTCTTCTAATTTCATATATATCACCCTCCTGTCTATATGATACAACTAAAGAAGAAAAATTACCAAAAATTTGAATACCCTTTATTGTTCTATCAAAAAATTGATAAAATCATGGTAAGTCTTATATTTTATCGCTTCTTCTAATGTATTTTTATCAGAGAAAAATCAATAATTGACAATTATCTCGTCATGTAAGATAATTTGAGTAACTTAATATGAGGGAATGAATGTCTCCCACAGTTCGTTATAGATACTGAAACCGCAAAAAATGCTAATGACTTCTACATATCTTATTTAGGTGTGTAGGAGTCATTTTTTTTAGGAGGAAAAAATGAGAGAGTCAATCAAAAAACAAATAATTTTAACGATTAGTAGTATTATTATTGGGGTAATGGTTGGTGGATTGGACACTTTTTTTGGTAAAATATTGATTTGGTTATCCACTATGAGAGTGGAATATTTTTATCAGCTTATACCATTTTTAGCTGTTGCTGGTATGATTTTTATGCATGTATTTATGAAGTATGGCAAAGAAAGTTATAAAGGTATGTCTCTTGTTTTTGAAGCAGGGCATGAAACAAGGCAGGAGATTCCATTGAGGTTGATTCCTTTTGTTATGATTGGAACATGGATGACGCATCTATTTGGTGGAAGTGCCGGTAGAGAAGGTGTCGCTGTTCAACTTGGTGCAACAGTGTCAAGTTGGTTTGGGCGACTCATAAAACAAGAGGAGTTAAAAAGTCATTTTATCATTATAGGGATTGCAGCAGGTTTTGCAGGATTATTTGAAACCCCTATTGCGGCAACTTTTTTTGCGTTGGAAGTTTTAGTAGTAGGAATATTACGTCATGATGTACTATTTCCTACGTTGATTGGGGCTTTTGTAGCTAGTCAGACATCAAAACAATTAGGACTGGAAAAATTTCAGGTTCTATTAACGACAAAATTAGACATTGATTTATCGTTGTTTATTACTTTAGTTTTATTAGGAGTATTATTTGGGTTAACTGGTCGACTATTTGTCGGACTTTTAGAGCATACTAAAGGGTATTTGAGCAAATTAATTAAAAATCCTGTTACTAAAATTGGGATAGGTGGGGCAGTTTTAAGTGTATTATTGATGCTATTGGGACAAGGTAGATATTCAGGTTTAGGAACAAATCTTATCGAGATGTCATTTACTAGCCAACCGGTTCATTATTATGATTGGTTGTTAAAATTGTTATTAACTGTGTTAACCTTATCAGTCGGATTTCTAGGCGGGGAAGTCACACCATTATTTTCTATTGGAGCGACATTAGGTGTTGTCTTGGGGCACTTACTTGGGTTACCAATAGAACTGACTGCAGCTTTGGGATATGCGAGTGTTTTTGGTAGTGCAACGAACACCCTTTTTGCTCCTATTTTTATTGGAGGAGAAGTATTTGGTTTTAGTTATTTACCGTTCTTTATTATTGTCTGTGTGACATCATTTGTGTGTGGAAAAGGAAAAAGCATTTATCCTTTACAAAAACACAATTAAGAAAGTTATTAAAAAATGTGAGACAGATTTCTGCTTTTTAATGTATAATATTTATATAGTTGTTGATTAATTTATCATAGGAGACGTATCATGAATAAAAAATGGAAAAAAATATTATTAGTATGTGCTGTGTTGGTGAGTGTTACAGCTTGTGGGAAAAGTGGTAACTTTGATCAATCAATGCAAAAGACAAAAGAAGCGATTGTCGAGAAAAAGTTTGAACAAGCTGAAGGATTTGTAGAGATGGCTTTAGAGAGTAAACCAAAAGATGAAGAAGCAAAAAAATATCAAAGTCAGTTAAAACTTTACATTAATGCGTTGGATAAAAAAGAAAAGAAAGAATACGACGAAGCCAATGCTAGTTTAGATGCTGTCATAAAAATTGAACATGGCTCTGATAAATTAGTAGAGTATGCTAAAAAAGAAAAAACAGAAATATCTAAGATGAAAAAAGAAGCCGAAAAAGATGACAGTAAAAAAGAAGAAAAAACAACAGAGAGTTCTGATAAAAAAGAAGAGGCATCAAATGCTATATGGAATGATAGCAAAAAAGATAGTTTAAGAGAATTTATGTCACAGTTTAGTCGTAACATGGGACAAAATTATAAAGAATATAGCAAAACAAATAGTGTTGATTTATATGGTGTCAATGTTCCAGGAGATATCTTTAGTGGGCAATGGACTATGGCAATTAATAACCAACCAGTAAAAGTTGAATGGTCAGAAACAGGAGAAGGTAGCTCACCTTATCAATTAGTAGCTGTTTATTCAGATGCTGATACACAGCCTTATTTACAAAAACATGTGTATTTCTTTATTATTGAAAATGGTCAACCAAAAGTTTATGTGACACAACAAAATCAAGGAAATAATGAAAATTTCCTTCACTTTAGTGAAACGCAAAACCCAGATATTAAAGCAGGATTTAGTCAGATTGTTGGAGGAGAACAAATTTCCATTAATGCAGAGAAATCTTCTGATATAGCTAGTTTTGATGATGCTAAAAAATATCTTTTAAATAATAAAACATCTTGGAGTTACGCTACTCAAGATAAAAATGCATCCAATATTGAGGTAATTAGTGTCAATGAAAATAATAAAGAGCAGCATCAAGATGGGAATGGTAGTTATTATTCAGTAGTGATTCAAACAAATGATGATGATGGAAGCACTACTGGTGGAGGAAAACAGTTTAGAGTATATACAGATGGACGTATCTACCAACGAGCAGGAATGCATGATTTTAGTCAAGTATATCCTTAAAGAGAATTATGTTTTATTATAAAAGTATGATATAATGTATATAATATGAAAAATATTTATTAAGCGAAATTTGGAATATTTTAATGAAATTTATTCAAACTGGCGTAGCTATAGGGCTACAAGGATGCAATAGAGGTTCGGGATTGCGTCGTTTAAATGAGAAGTAAACCTAAATGTAGTAAATAGTCACTCACAACTTTAAAACTTAAATATTGATTAGTTAGATAGCCTGTTTTCCCACAAGGAAGACAGGCTATCGTTCATTATATAGAAGAGAGGTGTAAAAATGTATATTAAACAACTACATTATGATGGAGTAGAGGAAGGTTATTTTCCTTACAACTTACCCTTTATTAAAGATATCAATAATATCTTATTTACTAGACCAATGACACTGATTACTGGAGAAAATGGTGTTGGAAAATCAACTTTTCTTGAAGCGATTGTTGAATTATTAGGTTTGAATTTAGAAGGAGGGTCTAAAAATAATCAATTTCTGACTCGAGAAACACAATCTGACTTGGCAAAAGATTGTCGATTAATACGATATGCTTCTTATCCTAAAGATCACTATTTTTACCGCGCAGAATCATTCTATAATTTAACAACTGATTTAGATGACTTAGGTGTGTCAGATGATTTATTTGAGCGTCCTCTGCACTCTTTTTCTCGAGGTCAATCGATTAAAGCTCTTGTGCAAAAGCGATTTTTTGGTCATGGTATTTATCTGTTTGATGAGCCTGAGACAGGATTATCATTACAATCACAACTAGAGCTAATGGTAATGATGAATGATCTAGTGAAATTAGATTCACAATTTATTATCTGCA
This sequence comes from Vagococcus bubulae, assembly GCF_003950315.1. Lineage (GTDB taxonomy): Bacteria > Bacillota > Bacilli > Lactobacillales > Vagococcaceae > Vagococcus > Vagococcus bubulae. Next base: position 131,270 of record NZ_NGJT01000003.1, on the reverse strand, counting down.
CGCATTCTCCCATTCTATTAATGTTTCCAGAAGCAGATATTTTAGAAATAACTGAAGAGGGAATCAAAAACACAACATTAGAAGAATCAAACATAATAGAACAGTGGGATATGGTATTTAGTAGAAAAAATCATTTTTTTAATCAATTATTCGATTCTTAATCCCTTGTTTTTACCATCAGCGTACATCTTCCTACGCTGATCTTTTGTTGTGTTTGATTAGTAATCACAGCTTGCCAAACTTGTGTCATCTTTCCAATATGGTTTGGTGTTGCAGTGATAGTTAGACTATCTCCTTTAACAGCAGATTTCAGATGATTGACTTGTAAATCAAGTCCTACAGCAACTTGTTTTGTTGTATCAAGCGAGTCATTTGCACCAATACTTGTTGCTGTTTCAATTAAAACAGCATTTATCCCTCCATGCATCAGCCCAAAAGGTTGTAGGTGCTTATCATCTACCATCATTGTTAGCACCACTTTTTCTTTTGACGTTTGTTCTAATTTGATATCTAAATAATTAAGAGTATTCATTTATTATCAGTCCTTTAATTTGAGTAGATTGATTATAACATTGAGTAGTATTTTATAAAAGTTTCGTCCAAATAAGCATCCATCCTACTATTTCATAAAAGATTGTGTATAATTGGTGAGTAGAAAAATAAGGGGGAACTTTATAAAATGTACGATTGGAAAACAATTAAAGAATATGATGAGATTTTATTCACACAACATGGAAAAGTGGCAAAGATTAGTATTAATCGTCCCCATGTACATAATGCGTTTACACCTAAAACAGTGTTTGAATTAATAGATGCGTTTACAATTAGTCGTGATATGACTGATATTGGAGTGATTATTTTAACTGGTGAAGGAGATTTAGCCTTCTGTTCTGGTGGCGATCAAAAAGTTCGCGGTCATGGTGGTTATGTAGGAGAAGATCAAATTCCTCGTTTAAATGTTCTAGATTTACAACGCTTAATCCGTGTGATTCCTAAACCTGTTATTGCCATGGTTAAAGGTTGGTCAATTGGTGGAGGGAATGTCTTACAATTAGTGTGTGACTTAACCATTGCAGCAGATAATGCTATGTTTGGTCAAACTGGACCAAATGTTGGTAGTTTTGATGGTGGTTATGGTTCAGGTTATTTAGCGCGTGTGATTGGTCATAAAAAAGCAAAAGAAGTGTGGTTTATGACAAAACAGTACACAGCTGAAGAAGCATTAGATATGGGATGGATTAATACGATTGCACCATTAGATAAAGTAGAAGAAGTGACGATGGAGTGGGCAAAAGAGTTGTTAACTAAAAGTCCAATTGCTTTACGTATGATTAAAGCTGCGATGAATGCTGACACAGATGGATTAGCTGGTATTCAACAATTAGCAGGAGATGCGACACTGTTATATTACACAATGGATGAAGCAAAAGAAGGACGCGATTCATTTAAAGAAAAACGCGACCCTGACTTCGATCAATTTCCAAAATTCCCTTAAACGAGTGATTGAGATGTTACCATGGTTAAAAAAACAAGTAGAAACGAACCCTAAAAAAGTAGGGTTATATACTAACAGTCAATCTTGGACCATTCAAGAAATAGCTAATGAAGTGGATGAATGGGCAAAAAAAGTGATGGCGTTTTTACCAGAAAAAGAAAAACGTGTGGCTATTTTGAGTCAAAATTCAAGTGAGCTATATTTTTTGATTTTAGCATTATGGGCGTTGCATAAAGAAATAGTCTTTTTAAATACGCATTTAGTAGCGGATGAATTATCTTTTCAATTGAGTGATTCAGAGGTCAACACAGTATTTGTATCAGATAGTTTATTAGATAAATCATTGCGTCATTGCCAAGTTATCTCTTTTTCAGAGATAAAAAATCAAACTCAAAGTCAGAACATTCCAACTACTAAATTTTGTTTGGATAATACGGCTTCTATTATGTATACGTCAGGGACAACAGGAAAACCCAAAGGAGTTATCCAAACTTTTCGTAATCATCAAGCAAGTAGTTTGAGCACACAAAAAAATATGCAGATTACATCTGATGATGTTTGGGCATGTGCAGTACCTTTATTTCATATTAGCGGTTTATCTATTCTGATACGTCAACTAGTGTTAGGTTGCAGTATTTATATTTTCGAAAAATTTGATGCACGTCAATTGACCAATCAATTACAAATGGGAAATGTCACTGTTGCCTCTGTTGTGAATGTCATGTTAAAGCAACTGCTAGCTGATTACCCCAAACAAGGCTATTCTGATCAATTTAAATGCATGTTGGTAGGTGGGGGACCTGTATCAAAAGAGATGTTGCAAGAGTGTTTTACAAAAAGCATTCCTGTAATTCAATCATTTGGTATGACAGAAACATGCTCACAAGTGATTGCTTTAAGTTATCAGGATGCTTTAAATAAAATCGGCTCATCAGGTGTTCCATTAGAGGGGATTGCGCTCATAATTAGACAGGGTGAAAAAGATTGTCAGCCATTAGAAGTGGGTGAGATTTTATTATCTGGTGAAAATATCAGCACAAGGTATTTAAATCAACTAGCTAAATCTAGTTGGACAAAAGATGGCTATTTTAAAACAGGTGATTTAGGCTATTTAGATAAAGATGGGTATTTGTATGTTGTGAGTCGACTGAGTGAGTTAATTATTTCAGGTGGTGAGAACATTTATCCAGCTGAGATTGAACATTGTATCGGAAAAATACCTGGAGTAGTAGAAGTAGCTGTTGTTGGTGAGGAAGATGAGTATTGGGGAGAAGTTCCTGTTGCTTATCTTGTGACAGAAAATAAAATAGACTCATCATTTTTAGACAAAGTGTGTCAACAATCTTTAGCAAAATATAAATGTCCTAAAAAATATTATGTTATCGATGCCCTTCCACGAACAGCTAGTGGAAAAGTGGCCAAGAAATTATTATTAAACAAATAAAAGAAGCACTGTGTTTTTTTTAACATAGTCTGCTTCTTTTACTTGTATTAAAGGAGTTCACGTTATGTTTTTTTTATTACCAAATCAGTTACGTCAATTAGACATAAATACACCAACCTTAATTAGTTGGGTATTTGAATTGACAGATGTGTCACATGATTTAGTTGATTATTTTTATTTAGCAGAAGCATGTGAGACACGCTATTTTTGGCGGACACCAGATGCTTCTTTTTCATTAGTAGGGATTGAGGCATGTCAAACATATTTCTCTAAAACATATGAAGAGATGGCACTTTATCAGCAAACAATACAACAAAATATTGTTACTAATAAGTCAGAGTTTGGAACAGGGCCAGTGATATTAGGTGGATTTCCATTTGATGATTCTGTTAATAGTCAAAAAGTATGGAATCAATTAGGAAATGGGTATTTATTTTTACCCAAAATCATGCTAACAGAAACGCACCAGGGACAATTTCTAACAGTTAATGTAATGGCTGAGTCAATGAGTGATTTAGAGGATAAATGGCAAGAAATAACTCATTTATGGCAAGAAGTAGTGAATAAAAAAATAGCATCAACATCTAGTGATGCATCAGTTGAAATGACTGAAGTATCTGTTCCAGAATGGCTAACCACAGTTGAACAGGCCATTGATGAAATCAAGTCAGATAGTCCGATTAAAAAAATTGTTTTAGCAAGAGGATTAAAAATAGAATCAGAATCATCAATTTCTGTTAATGAGGTGTTAAAAAATAGTTTAGCTCAACAAGAAAATACTTATTTTTTTGCATTAGAATTAAATGACGTCGCTTTTGTTGGGGCAACACCGGAACGATTATTGTCATTATCTGAGGGAGTCGTGTCAACTGCTTGTGTGGCAGGTTCTATTCCTCGAGGAAAAACGACGGTAGAGGATGAAAAATTAGGTAAACAATTATTAGAGGATATGAAAAATCAGTCTGAACATAATATTGTGGTCGATGCGATTGAGAAAGAAATGAAAGCTATCACGACAACATTATCTGAAAAAGGTCAACCGTCACTATTGAAAAATCGAGATATTCAACATTTATTTTTTCCATTTAGTGGTCAAAAAAAAGCAGATGTTTCCTTTTTTCAATCAATAAAGACATTACATCCTACACCTGCTTTGGGTGGAGAACCAAAAGAATTGACGACAAAATGGATTAAAGAATATGAACCAGGGTGTCGAGGACTTTATGGAGCTCCAATTGGGTGGTACGCTATCTCGGGAGAAGAAGGAGAGGTTGCTGTAGGGATTCGCTCAACTCTTATCAGCCAGAATGAAGCTCTTTTGTATGCGGGATGTGGGATTGTCTCAGATTCTGTTCCAATTGAAGAACTAAACGAAACACGTGTAAAATTTCAACCAATGCTGCGAGCAATAGGAGGAGAAAAAAGTGTCACATCAAAGTAGTATGACCAATTATATTAATGCGCTAATTCAAGGTTTGATTGATGGGGGAGTGAGACAAGCGGTTATTAGTCCTGGCTCACGATCAACTCCTGTTTCTATTTTGTTGCATCAATGTCCAGAGGTGACAACGTATATTGATGTAGATGAACGCTCAGCTGGATTTTTTGCATTAGGTTTAAGTAAAGTCTATCAAGAACCTGTTGCTCTAGTTTGTACATCAGGAACAGCTGCAGCTAATTATTTACCTGCCATATCAGAAGCAAACCAATCAAATTTACCTTTAGTTGTGTTAACGGCCGATCGCCCACATGAGTTACGAGATAGTGGCGCTCCTCAAACAATGAATCAACTGAATTTGTATGGGGCACAAGTCAAACAGTTTGTCGAGCTTGCTTTGGCAGAGGACTCTAAAGAGATGTATCAATATGCTTACACGCAAGGAGTAAAGTCGACAACCTTATCACAGGTGTTGCCTATGGGACCAGTTCATCTTAATATACCATTACGTGAGCCACTTTTACCAGATAACCTTTTACCTCGACCAATTGTTAAACAGGTCAATACATTCATTGGTAAAACGGAATTATCATCTGAAATAACCAACTCGCTGTCAGACGAATGGTCAAATAAAAAAGGCGTCTTCGTTGTAGGGCCTTCATTTAACCAAGAAGCGATTAATTTATTAATAGATGTGTCAGAAAAATTAGGCTGGCCGATTTTAGCTGATCCATTGGCAAATATTCGCACGTTTGGACGAAAAAGTGAAACAATCTCTCCTTATTATGACACGTACTTACGTTACATGAAAAAAGAGATAACACCTGATGTGATTGTTCGTTTTGGAAAATCACCTGTTTCTAAGCCATTGAATCAATGGTTATCTAGTTTGACTGGTGCTTATTATTTGGTTGAGTCACAAACTGAATGGCTGGATTCATCTAAAATGATGACAACATTGATTGCGTCAGATGAGGTCTCTTTATTATCTCAGTTATTATCTAAAGAGTTACTTGCAACAGAGGATAACTGGTTAAAACTATTTAAAACATTAGACAAACTTGTTTTAGAAACTATGACGAAACAAGATGAGACGTTTTTAAGTGAAGTGATGATTACACAAGTTGTTTATCAAACAATGACAGAAAATGATCAACTATTTGTTTCAAATAGTATGCCGATTCGAGACTTGGATACCTATCTTCCAGTAATGGATACACGATTTTCGATTTATGGTAATCGTGGTGTGAATGGTATTGATGGGGTGACGTCAACCGCCCTAGGTTTAGCAGCAAGAAACAAAGAGATGAATACTCGTTTACTAATCGGAGACTTGGCTTGTTTTCATGATACAACTGGATTAGCGATGGCAAAAAAATATCAGTTACCTGTGACCATTATTTTAGTCAATAATGATGGTGGAGGTATTTTTTCAATGCTGTCACAAAAAGAATTACCTAAAGATTTGTTTGATGATTTATTTGCAACCTCAACAGGTGTGACATTTGAACATGTCGCCCATATGTATGACATTGAGTATGTTTCAATACACTCTGTTAGTCAGTTACATGAGGTATTAAGTAAAAAATCAACTAAGCCGAGATTTATTGAAGTTTTTACTAATAGGGAAGAAAACGCGGATATGAGACGTCAATTTCAGGAACAAGTAAAAAAAGCGATTGAGCGTGATTTTTTATGCTAATGGACGTCAAAGGTGTGACGTATTCCATCCATTATTTAACAGAGTTTACTCCGTCACGTCCCACGCTTGTTTGCCTTCATGGGTTTACTGGAACATCAGCTACATTTGATTGTTTAAACGAAGCTAGATTATCGCATAATCTTATCGCGATTGATTTGATAGGTCATGGTGATACGAGTGTGTTTGTTCATCCTTATCGATACACAACGGCCTCCCAACTGTCTGATTTGGATTGGATAATCTCTGCGTTAAATTTAGAGAAAATTGATTTATTAGGTTATTCAATGGGGGGACGGTTAGCGTTATCTTATGCGGTAAAACATCCCACAAAAATTAATCAACTAATATTAGAAAGTTCTTCTCCAGGTTTATCTGGATATGACGAGAGAAAAAAAAGACGTATGTCAGATAACCGACTAGCGTGTTTACTAACCGATAAAGGGATTCATCATTTTGTCGATTTTTGGGAAAATATACCATTATTTGCGACTCAAAAAAAACTATCAACATCGACTCAAGAAACAATAAGAAACGAACGATTGTCTCAAAATCCATATGGACTAGCGATGAGTTTACGCTATTTTGGGACAGGAATTCAACCACCATTATGGGATAAGTTGTCTTTATTAAATGGTGTACCTGTTGCCTTATTAGTGGGAGAGTATGATAAAAAATTTGTCTCATTGGCTAATCAAATGGTTGAAAAAATAAGTAGGGGTCATGTGATAACTTTTTCAAAAAGTGGTCACTGTATTCATCTTGAAAAGCCAAATGAATTTGCTGAAACGATAAGAGATATTTTAATAAGTGAGGGACCATAATGAACATCACAAAAATTGAAAGCTATCGCATAAAATTACCATTACTTTCTCCATTTAAGACAAGCTATGGTTATTTAACACATAAAGCTATGGACATTTTAGTTGTGACAGATGAATTGGGTAATCAAGGGTTTGGTGAGCTTGTGGCATTTGAACAACCTGATTATACAGAAGAAACGCTAGAAACAGCTCGGCTTGTGCTAGTACATCATTTACTTCCTTTAGTAATAAACAAAAACATACATCATCCAAATGACGTAATCCCTTTATTCTCAGTTGTGCGTGGAAATTGGATGGCAAAATCAGCCATTGAAACAACTATTTGGGATATGTATGCAAAACGACAGAAAATGAGTTTCGCAAAATTATTTCATAGTCAGTCTACGGATATAGAGGTTGGAGTGAGCATTGGTATTCAAAAATCTATTTTTGATTTATTAGCTGTCGTATCAGGGTATGTTGATGCAGGATATCGACGCATTAAATTAAAAATAGCCCCCAATCAAGATATTTCATTTGTTAAAGCTGTTAGAGAAGCTTTTCCTAATATTTTATTAATGGTTGATGCGAATTCAGCATACACATTAAATGATGTATCTATTTTTAAAGAATTAGATTGTTATGAGTTATCAATGATTGAGCAGCCGTTTGGTTATTCGGATTTTTTAGAACATGCGATATTACAAAAACAAATTAAGACACCAATTTGTTTAGATGAAAACATTCGTAGTGTGGAAGATGTCATATTGGCTCATCATTTGGGAAGTTTAGGAGCAGTTAATTTAAAAATTTCGCGAGTAGGTGGTATTTTTCAAGCACAAAAAATAGTTGATTACTGTAATGAACGAGGATTAATGCTGTGGTGTGGCGGTATGTTTGAATCAGGCGTAGGGAGAGCGTTAAATATCGCGTTTGCATCACAACAAGGATTTAATTTTCCAGGAGATATTTCCGCATCAAATCGTTATTTTGAAGAAGATATTATTAATGAGTCTTTTGTGCTAGATAATGGGCGAATTTCAGTTCCTAACAAAGATGGGTTAGGAGTCAGTTTAAATGAAGAGATGCTGAGTAAATATGGGACACATCATATACTTTATCAGGTTTAAATTTTTTATAGATATTATTGTTCAGATTAAAATTCCTCCGTTATACTAACAATAGAATGAAAATTTAGTATATTGGAGGAAAAAATATGTTATCAGTGTTTGCCAGTCCATCAAAATATATACAAGGGCAACAGGCGATGAAAGAAGGAATTCCCTACATCAAAGAATTGGGTAGTTGCGCATTACTATTAAGTGATGATATGGTTTATGATATTGTAGGGAAAGAATTTGAAAAAGAATTAATAGCACAAGATGTTGCAGTTTGTTATGCGCGATTTAATGGGGGGGCAACATTATCTGAAATTAATCGTATTCAAGAAGTAGCAAAAAAAGAACAAATTGATTTAGTAATTGGATTAGGTGGGGGACAAACAATAGATGTGGCAAAAGCTATTTCTAATCATTTAGAAAAAGCAGTGGTCATTGTCCCTACGACAGCTTCAACGGATGCCCCAACGTCTAGTATTTCAGTTGTTTATACGGATGAAGGATTATTTGATCATTATATTTATTATAAAAAGCATCCTGATTTAGTGTTAGTTGATACAACGGTCATCTCAAAAGCCCCAGTAAAATTACTGATATCAGGAATAGCCGATGCGTTATCCACTTGGGTGGAAGGTCGTTCGATTATTGAACGAGGAGAAAGTACGCTGATGCAAGGTGTTCCGACATTAGCTGCAGAAGCTATAGCTGAAAAATGTGAAAAAGTTTTATTTGAAGAAGGATTACAAGCCGTTGCGGCTAATGAAGCCAAAATAGTCACACCTTCACTAGAGGCAGTGATTGAAGCAAATACCTTATTAAGTGGTATAGGGTTTGAATGTTGTGGCTTAGCAGCAGCACACTCTATTCATAATGGCTTTAGTGCATTGAGTGGGGAAGTTCAGAGATTAACGCATGGTGAAAAAGTTGCTTATGGGACATTAACACAACTTGTCTTAGAAAAAAGACCTAAAAAAGAATTAGATCGGTTTATCGATTTTTATCAGAAACTAGGATTACCTACAACACTAGATGAATTATACTTAGATAAAACAGATACAGATGAGTTGTTAAAAATAAGTCTACAAGCCACAAAACCAGGTGAAACCATTCATAAGTTGTCTCCTAATATCAAGGCAGAAGAAGTGATGAATGCTCTTTTATTTGTTGATACTTATGTGAAAAAATATTTTTAATATTAATAACAATTTTTAAAGCAACTTTTTGATTAAATGGTTGCTTTTTTATTTTATTTATTTATAAAAATACAATATAATAGTTAAAAGTCTAATAGTGAATATTTTTTAATCAGTCTTAAGTCGGGGAATAAATCGCCCTCTGGTTCAATAGATAGAAACAGTATTTTGGTTTAATCTATTGATAGCTATTATAAAGGACAATTATTTGGAAGTAAGCATAGGAGGATACATATGACATCAGTTGTAAGTGTGAAAGATTTAAAAAAAGTATATGGAAAAAGCAATGAGAAACAAACTACTGCTTTAGACGGTGTGACGTTTGATGTAGAAGAAGGTGAATTCATTGGTATTATGGGAGCTTCTGGTTCAGGAAAATCAACCTTATTAAATATTTTATCAACATTAGATAAACCAACAAAAGGTTCTGTAAAAATTGCTGGTGAAGATGTGACAACATTAAAAGGAAATAAATTAGCAGATTTTCGTGCAAAAAAAATTGGGTTTATTTTTCAAGATTTTAATTTGCTTGAAACCATGACGGCAGCCGAAAATATTGCGATACCTTTATCATTACAAAGCGTTAAACCTAAAATGATTAAAAAGAAAACCAATCATGTGGCAAATCGTTTAGGGATTAATGAGATTTTAGAAAAATATCCTACGGCACTATCAGGAGGACAAAAGCAACGGGTAGCTGCAGCAAGAGCGCTAGTCACTGAACCAAGTATTTTATTAGCAGATGAGCCAACAGGAGCACTTGATTCAAAAAGTGCTAAAGATTTGCTTGATATGATGGATGAATTGAATTATGAGGACAATGTATCTGTTTTAATGGTAACGCATGACCCGTTTTCTGCTAGTTATTGCAAACGTATTTTATTCATCAAAGATGGTATCATCCATCAAGAGTTAAAACGTGATGGTAAATCTCGTGATGAGTTCTACCGAGAAATCCTTGTTTCTTTAGGTAATTTAGAACAGTAGAAAGGAGAATACATCAATGATTTGGAAACTATCCATGACAGGTATAAAAAGTCGTTTACGAGATTATATGATTCTCTTTTCAGGCTTAGCTATAGCATCAGCTATTTTTTATATGTTCCAAAGTATCGCAACAAACAAAGCCTTTTTAGAAAGTAGTAACACAGTCAAAATGGCGGCTGTCATTTTTCAATTTGGAACAGTGTTATTAGGTATTATTACAGTGGTGTACATTTTATATGCGAATTCCTTTTTGATGACATTACGGCAAAAAACATATGCGATGCTCATGATGTTAGGAGCAAAAACGAAAAAAATTGCTCAAATCATTTTTTTAGAAACGTTTATTATAGGATTTGCTGCAACTATTATTGGAACACTTGTTGGTGTTGGATTAACATCTATTGTTAATTCTTTATTGGTTAATCAGCTAGATATTACAGTAAAACATTTTTCACCGTTTAATGTATCAGCGATGATCTGGACATTTGTTTTCTTTGGCATACTATTTATTGTTACAGCATTTATTAATGCAGGTTCTATTGTTAAAAAGCCTATTTTGCAATTACTAAAAGAACAAGCTATGCCGAAAACATTAAAAATTAAACCAATCCTATTATTTTTAGAAACAGTCATAGGGGTTATCAGTTTAGGCATTGGCTACTATATGTTAGCACATATTAATAAATATCAATTATTTGGTATTGCTGTCGCCCTAGTTACAATAGTATTAGGAAGTTACTTCCTATTTCATGCGATTGCGATTTTTGTGCTAAGTATTCTAAAAAATGTTGATGCTATTTCTATGAAAAAACTAAATAATTTTACTTTATCACAATTAACTTTTCGTATTCGTGATTACACACAAATTTTAACAATGGTTGCTATTTTATTTGCTTTGGCCATGGGTGCTATAACAGTTGGTTTAGGTTTTAGAACCCAAACACTTGATTCAACTAATAAATCTGCAACATATGACTTGGTGTTAAACAATGCGCAAAAAATAGATAAAACACAAATTAATCAGTTAAATCCAATAGTAAATGATACTTACAGTCAAAAAGAAGACGATAAGACGTTGTACTATAATGAGGAACAGTTTAACGAGCGTCCTTTCCAAAATAAAGATTTTAAAACTCAAAAAGTGATAAGCTATACCGGTCAAGATATGTTGAATGATCCACATATTTTAGAAAGTTTAAGATGGTATGGCACACCAGAACAACAAAATAAAGACATCAAATTGGTTTCAGCAGAAGATTTTAATCAATTAGCTTTACCAGAAGCAAGTTTGGAATTAATTAGTGTGTCTAATTTTAAAGAAAGTTTGCCTCAAATTAAGAAGTTAGTAGCAGAAAACACCAAAAATAATCCAAGTCTCAGTAAAGGAGATGGATTTGATCAGACAGCACAAAAATATGTGATGTATCAATTATCTAATTCAATGTATTCAGGTTTTCAGTTTATGGGATTCTTTTTAGGTTTAGCTTTCTTAACCATGTTAGCAAGTTGTCTGATGTTTAAAATTTTATCTTCTGCTAATACAGATAAAGCAAGATTCCAAATGTTACGAAAAATTGGGACAAGACCATCACTTCTTAAAGGAGCTGTGAGAAAAGAAATCGGTGTATTATTCTTATTGCCAGGTATTTTAGGTGTGATTCATGTATTGTTTGGGTTGCAAATGTTTAAAGAATTAATGAGTGATCCATATCATGGCATTTGGATTCCATTTTCAATCTTTATCTTCTTGTATGCTATTTATTATGTTTTAACAGTTGTGATATATAGTAGTATTGTGTTACCAAAAGAAAATAATTAAAATAAGAGTTAATCACTAGTTTGGTGGTTGACTCTTTTTTAATATCATGTTTTAACCTAAATAAAAACAATTAATTTAAAATTAGTTTATTTATTTTATAAAAAAATTAACTATAAATAGAAAATAATAAATATTTGTTCGCTTTTTTATTGAAAATAATTAAAAAAGTTGATATGATATCGAGGTAATAAAAAACCATATAATTCTAGTAATACGGTCTAGGAGTTTCTACAAGTTACCCGTAAAGTAACTTACTTTGGCAAATGAATGTTATTATTCTGCCATGATGAGTTTTTTTAACTAATAGGAGGAATAGTAAATGAAGGAAAAGATTGATCACTATTTTGGGATCACAGAATCAGGCTCTACGTTTAAACGAGAATTCACAGGAGGATTAACGGCATTTTTTGCCATGTCATATGTTATTTTTGTTAATCCGATTATTTTAGGTCAAGCAGGAATGCCAAAAGATGCTGTTTTTATGTCCACTATTTTATCCTCTGCGATAGCGATGTTAATCATGGGATTATGGGCAAAATTTCCTTTAGGGTTGGCACCTTGTATGTCAATGAACGCTTTTTTCGCTTATTCAGTTGTTTTGCAAATGGGAAAATCATGGCAAGAAGCTCTGGCCTCAGTATTAGTGGCGTCAGTTTTATTTTTAATGTTAGCTTTTTCTGGCGCACGTTCTAAGATTATTAAAGCTATTCCATCAAATGTGAAACAGGCTGGAACAGTTGGACTAGGGATCTTCATTGCTTTTGTCAGTTTTAAAAATTCTGGAATCATCGTACCAGATGAGGGGATGTTTATTACGTTTGGTGGCTTTTCTAATCCTAATGTGATTATTGCTTTTTTTGGTATTATTACAGCTGCTTTCTTTTTAGTTAGAAAAAATCAATATGCTGTTTTTTTAGGAATGATTGGTGCAGCAGTATGTGGGTTGTTTATTCGTTTTGGCGTATGGATGAACTGGTTTAATTTAAGTGCAGATGTTGTGGCAACCTTACCTCAATTACCAAAAGGCTCACCAGTTGTCATTCCAACTGAACCGATGAATGCCATGATGAATGATACGTTTATGGTTGCTGTGAAAAATTTAGACAAAATGTTATCGCTAGACTCAATAGTTATTATTTTGACATTTTTATTTTTAGATTTCTTTGGGACAGCGACAACACTTTCTGCTGCAGCGACACAAGTATCTGATATTAAACAAGAAAATTTTGAAGACAATAAACGAATTTATAGTGCAGATGCGTTGGGAACGTTCTTTGGTTCTATCTTGGGAACGTCTAGTTTATCAACTTATATCGAATCTGTCTCAGGAATTATAGCAGGAGCTAGAACTGGTTTAATGAGTGTGATTGTTGCCGGATTGTTTTTATTATCTGCTTTCTTTTACCCAGTCTTATCTCTTGTCACCACCGCAGTAACAACTCCAGCCATGGTTGTGATTGGAATCTTTATGATGCAAAATATCACAGGCATCGATTGGGATGGAGGCTTTGAAGAAGTCATCCCAGCCTTTTTAACCATTGTCATGATGCCTTTAACTGGATCAATTGCTTTAGGGCTAGTATTAGGATTTTTATCTTATGAGTTGTGCATGATTTTTGCTGGACGTATGAAAGAAATACCAACAGTGATGCATTTTATTACAGTTATTTCTGTTTTATATTTATTTACAATATAATAAACATTCCTCCTATCTTAATTTGCAAGATAGGAGGAATGTTTTATTTTGTGTAAACAGAAATGCGTGCTTTATCCACTGTTGGGTGAAGAATTTCTTTGATTAAGGCATTAGCATAATCTTTGTAACTAATGTAACTTTCACCATTAGCGTTAGTCGTTAAAATCTCACCGGCAACAGCATAATTTCCAGATTCCTCTCCATCAGCTTGAAAATCAGCAGCAGGGCTGACATATACCCAGTGAACATCATTAGCTTTCCTCAAGACATCCAGTCCAGCACTCATACTGTTAACAAGTAATTTAAATTCTTCTGGAAAGTCTGGTGTATCTTTAAGCTGTTGTGTTTTAGATTTATCTACATATAAACTTCCAGCACCACCTACTACATAAAGACGAGTATCTAGTCCGCTTAATATCTCAATTAAATGTTCGATAGATGTTTTATGTTCAAACATTTTATCGGGCTCCCAAACGCCAAACGCATCAACCACCACATCAAAATCTTTGACATCATCCGCTGTTAAACTAAATAAATCTTTTTTTAAAACATGAGTAGCGTTAGAGTGGTTGTCATTTCTAGTAATAGCTGTTACTTCTATACCATTTTCTAATGCTTTATCGACAATCAATTGTCCAGACTTCCCGTTTGCTCCAATTACTGCTAATTTCATTGTACATTCCTCCTGTAAGTTGAATAAATTTTTTTATATGATTATAATAAACCTATTAATTACAAAATGTAAGTAAGCACTTTTTAGTAACCTAGTTACCTATAAGAAACTATTAAGTAGAAAGAAGGATTAGCATGGAAAAAATATTACCAGATTGTCCAGTTGAAACAACATTGTTGCTAATTAATAATCGTTGGAAAGTATTAATTTTAAGAGATTTAATGGATGGTAAAAAACGTTTTGGTGAATTAAAACGAACTGTTGGAAACATTTCTCAAAAAGTCTTAACGGAAAATCTTCGTGATATGGAAAAATTTGGGTTATTAACAAGAACCGTTTATGCAGAAGTACCACCGCGTGTTGAATATGAACTAACAAATGTTGGTTATAGTCTCTCATCTGTTTTAAATAGCCTGTCAGAGTGGGGTGAGCACTATAAACAAACCCAAGGCTAAGTTGTTTGTTGACTAAAAGCCTTTATGCTAAATACCAAGATACTTGCTACAAATAATAAAAGACCAGTGATATAAAAATAGATTAGATAAGGAGAGTCGCTACCTGCAATATCTAATACCCCTTTTAGAACAATGGCATTTACAAGCATTGCAATACCCATATTATATAAATTAAAAGCAAAACGATTGGTTAGGGTATGCAATGGATAATTAAGAATGATAATGATACCACGGATAAAATATCGATTGTATACCCATCTTTGACTAAGTCAATCAGTTGATTCATCTCATATTCAAAACGGTTTCCTGGTATTTTTAGTAAGTCCGGTATCATTTGTGAATGGAATCCTCGTAGTCCTGTTTGAGTATCTTCTAACTTAATTCCTGAAGAAAGAAAATAAATAAGAGACGTCATACGATTACCATAATAACTTTTGATGGGGGTTGTTTGTTTATCAAAATGCCTAACACCCAATAGTAAAACATTTAAAGGCAAATATTCCATGCGTTGTATCATGCGTTTGATGTTCTCAATACTATGTTGTCCATCACCATCTGCAGTCACAATATGACTTGTTGGGTAAATTTTTTGAATGTATCTAAACCCAAATTTTAGAGCATATCCCTTACCATGATTTACTAAGTAGCTAAGAACAGTCACACCCATTAGAGAAAGTTGCTGAAATTTTTCTTGATACAACTCACCAGAACCATCATCTACTACAGAGATAGGAAATGGTTCTTGTGTTAATTTTTTCATAAACGCAATTGTTTTATCAGTCGGTTCAAAAATAGGAATTAAAACAACAGAATTAAAACAACAGAATGCATGTTTATCGCCTCCAGTAGTTAGGTTATTATTAAGTATAAATATTAAACTTAAAGGAGGCTTAAAGTGAATTGTTTAAGTCATGTTAGAGTATGAGTGGAAGCATTCCTGTTTTTTTGCTACACTAGGTCTACTAAGTATGATAGGCGGGGGATTAATGAACGAATCAGTGAATTTATTAGTGACGATTGACGAAAATTATATTGAGCCTTTAGAGGTAATGTTGTTTTCTTTATTTAAAAATAATCCTAAAATGACAGGAACTGTTTGGCTAATTCATGAAAATATTTTAGACGAAGATAGTCAGTTTTTAACAAAATGGGTAGAGAGTTTTAATTGGGAATTTCGTGCGATAAAAATAGATAATGATTATTTTAATGGAGCAAAAACGGTTGAAAGGTACCCAAAAGAGATGTATTTTCGTTTGCTTTGTGGGGATATTTTACCCAAAGAGGTTAAACGAGTTCTTTATCTAGACCCTGATATCCTAATATTAAATTCATTAGAAGGATTATGGCGTTTAAATTTACAAGGTAGTTTACTGGCTGCTGCAACTCACAAAGGTGTTACCAATATTAGTTCAGGGATTAATAACATCAGATTAAATACAGATCATGATTATTATAATTCAGGTGTCATGTTGATAGATGTGGATAAAGCAAGAGATATTATTAATATAGAAAGCATTAACGATGCTATTGAGAAGTTTGGGAATTTGTTATTGTTACCAGATCAAGATGTATTGAATTATTTATACGGTAAGTATATTAAAGAAATACCTGAGGAGCATTGGAATTATGATGCGAGAAAATACATGAGTTACTTAGCACGTAGTCGTGGAAATCATGACTTATTTTGGATGATGACTAATACAGCGATTCTGCATTTCTGTGGAGAGTCAAAACCATGGCAGAAAAAACATGACACACGATTTACAGCATTATATTTAGACTATTTAAAGGATTGTCGATTGTCTGTATCAAATATATAAAAGAGCTGAAAACAATCACTGTTTTCAGCTCTTTTATGCTATTCTTTTATAGGTATTCCCTTATAAAAACTAGCGGTGATAGGTGATTTTCTAGCCACAAATTCAGCAGAAGAATTCGCAGTAGTGAGTAGATAAGTCGCATCATCATTGACGTTAGGCCAAACAAGTTGACCATGTTCATCTAACGTTGTAATCCCATCTGTCATTAATCCTAAGAGTTGTGTTAAGTCCTCTTGATTTTTTATATTGAATAACTCGCCTAAGCGTGCCATTTTTTCTTGAAGTGAGCCATCACCATAAGGAGACCAACAATCATAAATATTATCACAACCTAAATGAACTTTTACGCCATATGACAGTAATTCCATAATCGGTGGGATAGTATTTGGGGTAATTGGCACACTGGTTACAATATGTACACCCTGTTCAGCAAGCTCTGTAAAGACCTGTTTTCTTTCTTCCCCAACAAAATCATTTAAACCAAATGCATGGCTGATAAATACGTTATCTTGCATATGATATTTTTTTGTTAATCGAATGATTTCCTTAATGGTGCTTTTTCCTGCCTCTTGTCTATCATGAACATGAATGTCAATGCCAACGTGATAGGTGGTAGCCAAACGAAATGTCTCCGCTAATGACGCTTTGTAGTCTCCATCTAGTGAATAAGGATCCACACCACCAACGAAATTAGCTCCCTTTTTTAGTGCTTCTTCAATTAGCTGACTACTGTTTGATCTAAGTAATCCATGTTGTGGAAAAGCTACGATGTCAATAGGGGTATTAACTTGATTTCTTAACTTAACAATAGCATCAAAGTAACGAAGTTCAGTGGCGGGCTCAATATCAATATGTGAACGAAACGAGGTGACACCATTTGCCACTTCAAGTTGATATAAATTATTAGCACGTTCACTAATGGATTTGTTTAAATTATCTAAAATAGGAATTTCTGTTTCAAAACGTTCGACAAGATTTTTTGCTGGAGTCACAGGAGTCCAAGGAGTTCCTAACTTACTTTTATCAAGATGACAGTGTTTTTCAACCAGTCCAGGAAGAAGTAATTGATGATTGGCATCCATACTATTTTCATTTTCTAAAGTCATCTCTTGTTGGGGGATAATATCGACAATTTTGCCATCTATAATGTGAATAGCAGATAATTCTGTTTGTGTTCCTTTTACCCAGTCTTTTTCTTTGATAAAATTTGTTTCAATTAGCACATTGGTTAACCAATAATTCATAAAATCACTCCTCTAGTTATTAGTGAAACTCTTTTCTATTTAAACGTACACTATTTTTTATAAAAAGACTAAATAAATGCCCATTAAAAATACACCTAAATCATATACTTGAGTTAGGTGTATAGTATAGAATTAATCTGTTTCATAGTCATTCCAAACTTTATTAGCGTAAATACTATTAAATAAAAGTGCAACTTGTAAGGCAATTTGTGACAGATAAATTCCCAAAGAACCAATATCAGATTTTCCTGTCCATGAATTAAAAGCTAACAAGGTCCAGTAAAATACATTGGCAATATTGACAAAAATCCATAATGACCAGTTTTCTTTGTATTTAAAAATATAAAGGGTTTGGGCGATGAGGGAAATCACAAGATTGGCACTATCAATATATGGCAGTTGACCACCAAAATTTCCAATCACTAACCAACCAATTAACCAAGCGATAATACTACCAATAAATAGTAATTGTTTCGTCTTTGGTTTAAATTGATGGACAGCTTCATCATTTCCCCATAAAAACCAGCCGATGGGTTGAGAAATGACATAAATAATATTCATCACAAATGATCCATAAGCATGACTTTGCCAAGCAATATAAGTCATAGCCAGACATTGAATAATCCCAAAGAAGAAAGTAATCTTTCTCCCTTTCATCCCGTAAACTAAACAAATGACACCTGCAACGCCACTAATCATGCCAATCACTGAATCCGGTGAGAGTAAGAATACAATAACTTGAAGTGCCAATAGTACAGACACATATTTGATTTCAAAAGGTTTCCAACCAACGAAAAGTTGATTGACTAACCAAGACTGTTTTTTTTCAGACATGTTTATTATCCACCTCATGTAAAATTTTTAAGGCTAGTTTGATTGATTGTAATTCTCCAAGAGCTACCATTTCTTCTTCATTTACAAGGTTATTAACCCCTTCATTTAAGTCTTCTTCATATAACACGACATTATTTAGAATAGATAATGCCCGAATATTTTTTAAACTAGCTAAAACATAGAGGGCACTACTTTCCATATCAGCTCCTAAAATACCAAAGTGTGACCAAAAGGCTTCATTTTTAGCGTTATCTTCCATATAAAAGCCATCATGTGAGCGAGTAATACCAAAATTAGCGTTAGGAGCAAACTGTTGAGCTAAGCTTAATAACGTTTCATTTGCAATAGCAGGAAAATCACTTGGAACATATTTTTTAGTTAGTCCTTCATCTCGCACAACTCCTGTTGGAATAATCAATTCTCCTAGGGGAATATGATGTTGCATTGCGCCACAACTTCCAACGCGAATAATAGTATTTATGCCAATATTAATTAATTCTTCTACCACAATAGCTGTAGAAGGTGCACCAATACCAGAAGAAATAACTAAGATAGGAGTTCCTTTGTAGTCTCCTTTAATTGAAATATAACCTCTATTTGAGCTAAGATTTTCTACGTTTTCTAAACAAGAGGCGATAATTGCCACACGTTTAGGATCTCCCACAATAATAGCTTTTGTTAAATGATCTATTTTTTCTAATTGGATATGTGCCTGTTTCGTCATGAATTTATTCCTTTCTTCTTTTGTTTATTATGTTTTTCTTTAGGTAATATAATACACTAAAATGATTAAAAGATATATTATTTTTTGTGTTGAGACAAAATAATTGCGTAAAAAAAAATGAGGTGTTACTATAATAATATAAAATATACTTACAAATTGTAAGCTAACAAGGAGACGATTATAATGAAAAAATATGGTGTTATTGTAGGTTCAACAAGAAAAAATTCTTACTCAGAAGCAGTTGCAAAAGCGATTGTAAAAGGTTTACCTGAAGATGCAGAGGTAACGTTCATTAAAATTAGTGATTTACCTTTATATAATCAAGATTTAGATGAAGATTCACCAGCTGAATACACACGATTTAGAAAAGAAGTTGCTGCTCAAGATGCGTTTATTTTTGTCACTCCAGAACATAATAGAAGTATTTCAGCTGCATTAAAAAATGCATTAGATGTAGCTTCAAGACCATGGGGACAAAATGTATGGGCAGGTAAACCAGCTCTAGTTGCTTCTCAATCAATTTCAGGCATATCAGGTGTCTTAGCACATCACATTTTAAGACAGTCATTAGTATTTTTAGATATGCCAACTATGCAACAACCAGAATTATACATTGGCCATTCTGATCAATTATTTGATGAAAATCTAGAACCAACAAATGATTCAACAAAAGAATTTTTAGCAAGTGCAGGAAAACAATTTAGTGAATTTGCAGCAAAATTTGCTTAATTAAAGAGGAATGAAGAGGCTGACCCAAAAGTCTTAAAATAGAAAAAATCCCATGAAATCCGTTAATTACAACGTTGTTTTCATGGGATTTCTATTTTATTAGTTGAATGATTTTTATTTAAAAAATTACTTTTTGGTCAGCCTCGTTTTTTATTGTCTTTAAGGGTGGTGTTGTGTCATAAAAATATATGGAAACATCTAAAATGATGTTTGTACATTAATGCTAATGCCATCAATTACCATTCTGTTTATGTTACCTATTGTATCGTATTGGGTTGTAGATGAAGAATCTATTACTATGATAGTCATAAAAAAATATTAGATAACCTTACCAAAGTGAGATAGGTTATCTAATAGAGGACTATTTTAAACAGGTTTACGCTCAAAGGCATCTGTACTGATTCCTTGATCTAATACAGTCTTAGCCCACTCTTTTGCAGAAAACAATGAATGGTCTTTATAGTTTCCACAACTTTTAGCATCAGTTCCTTGAACATCTTCCCAAGAAATCTCTTCTACAATTTGAGTTAATGTCTCTTTTAAAGCTTTTGCTACAACATCAGCAGGATAGCTATCCCATACAATTAAGTGAAAGCCAGTTCGACAACCGAATGGTGAAATATCGATGATTCCATCTAATCGATCTCTTAATAAATCAGCTAATAAGTGTTCTAAAGTATGAATAGCACCTGTAGGCATTTCTCCTTTATTCGGCTGAACAAATCGTAAATCGTAATTTGTGATAGAATCTCCTTTTTTCCCATTTTCTGTTGTAATTACTCGAACGTATGGTGCGATAACCTTGTTATGGTCTAATGTGAAACTTTCTACTTCTGCCATTTATATCATTCCTTTCATTATTATAAAAAGTAGTTTTTAGAGGGTAATTCAAGGATAACCTTTTTTTGAGTAGTGTCAATAAGGTGCTGAAAAATCCGCTAAAAATCTATTTTTTCAAAATAAGTTAATCACATTTTTTAGGAAAATAATTTTTTATCATCGTAAATAAAGAGCATTTTCTTTTTGTTGCAGATATGTAATCAACTACTGAATATTTTAAAAAGATAAAAATCTAGTTGACAATAAAAAAAATATTTGATAACATTCAAAAATACAAAACGTAATTATTACGATTTAAAAAAATAAAGTGAGGTAGATTAGTTAAAATGAAAAAGCAATGGTTGTGGGGATTATCACTTATAGCGATTAGTGTGTTAATAGGAGCGTGTTCTTCTGAAAAAAAAGCAGAAAAAAATGCTGATAAATTAAAAGTCATGACGACATTTTATCCTATGTATGAATTTACAAAAGAAATTGTAGGAGATGAAGGAGATGTAGATATGCTTGTATCAGCAGGTGTTGAAGCACATGATTTTGAACCATCTGCAAAAGACTTAAAAAAAATACAAGATAGTGATGTGTTTGTTTACAATAATGAAAACATGGAAACATGGGTTCCGTCTATTCAATCCGTATTAAAAGAGGGTGGCGTTCATGAAATTAAAGCAACTGAGAATATGGTATTGCTTCCTGGAAATGAAGAAGAGGAGCATGATCATTCTGAAGAAGGACATTCCCATGAGTTAGACCCACATGTTTGGTTAGCTCCAAGTTTAGCGATGAAAGAAGTTGAAGAGATTAGAGATCAATTAATTAAGCAATACCCAAATAAAAAAGAAGTGTTTACAACGAATGCTTCCAATTATTTGGAGAAGTTAGCCCAATTAGATACATCATATAAAAATACGTTAACGGATGCTAAGCAAAAAAGTTTTGTCACACAACATGCTGCTTTTGGTTATTTAGCGTTAGAGTATGGTTTAAAGCAAGTTCCGATATCTGGACTATCACCTGAAGAGGAGCCATCTCCAGCAAGATTGGTAGAATTAAATAAATTTGTTAAAGACAATGATATTAAATATATTTATTTTGAATCTAATGCAACAGACGCGATTGCTAAAACATTGGCCAAAGAAACAGGTGTGGAATTATTGGTATTAAACCCTTTAGAGGGGCTAAGTAAAAAAGAGATTGAAAATGGTGAAAATTATGTCACTGTTATGGAGAAAAACCTAGAATCTTTGAGTAAAACAACTGGTACATCATCAAAAAATATTGCAGTAAGTGAATCTGAAAAAACAGTCCAAGCAGGATATTTTGACGATAACCAGATTGAAAAACGTCCTTTGAGCAATTGGAGTGGAGAATGGCAATCTGTTTATCCGTTATTAAAAGATGGCACTCTAGATCAAGTATTTGATTATAAAGCTAAAATCAAACAAGATAAATCAGCGCAAGAATATAAAGCCTATTATGAATTAGGTTATAAAACAGATATAAAAGAGATTGATATAACAGACTCAACGATGACTTTTATTAATGAAAATGGTAAAAAAATGAGCTCTGAGTATAAATATGTTGGTTATAAAATATTGACTTATGAAAAAGGCAATCGAGGTGTCAGATATTGCTTTGAAGCTATTGACCCGAGTCAAGGCGCATTTAAGTATGTACAGTTTAGTGATCATGAGATAACAGATACTAAATCAGCTCATTTCCATTTATATTTTGGTAATGACAGTCAAGAAGCGTTATATAAAGAATTAGAAAATTGGCCAACTTATTATCCAAAAGAATTAACAGGAAAACAAGTGGCACAAGAGATGATGGCTCATTAGAAAGGAAGATACACATGAGGACACCAATTATTTTAGAATGTGCGGAAACAAAAGAAAGACTTTATCTAACTAGTAAAAACAAACGGAATACGCCGGATAGATTAGAATTAAAAAAATATTCCCCTAAATTGAGAAAACATGTAATATTTAGAGAAATGAAAAAATAAGGAGACGAGTTAATTGGCAAAAAAATCAAAAATAGCAAAATACACTAAACAAAAGCAATTAGTTGCAGAGTATGCGGAGCTTAGAAAAGAATTAAAAGCGAATAAAGATTATGAGGGATTGCGACAACTCCCTAAAAATGCTAATCCTAATCGTCTTAAGCTAAGAGATGAGATAGATGGTCGTCCAAGAGGATATATGCGTCAATTTGGTTTATCGCGGATTCATTTTAGAGAATTGGCACATAAAGGCCAACTACCAGGCGTTAAAAAAGCCAGTTGGTAAGAAAGTAAGGAGGAGTAGACAATGGCAGTACCTAAACGAAAAACATCAAAATCAGCAAAACATGCAAGACGAACTCATAAAAAATTATCATCTTCCTCAGTATCCTACGATTCTATATTGGGAGAGTACAAAAGAAGCCATTATATTTCACCTGATGGGTATTATAAAGGAAGGAAAGTTATTGGTTAGGAGGACTGTCAGATGAATATAATTTATCCACCACTTGTTGAAGAGAGTTTATCTTATCATTTTTCAGATAATAAAATTGTATTAGAAGATAAGGTACTCATGTATCAGTCCATGATTGAAGCAGGTGTGATTGATGAACAGGGATTTCCCACAAAAGAAGCACTAGAAAAAGGTTGGGTGAAGGACTTTTATGAAAAAGAACAGTTATCATTTGACGATTTTTTAGCTCTTTATCCAATCTTTAAATCTTATGATAAACGCAATTTTCACTTGATTGATGGGTTTTGGGAAATTAGCCATTCTTTCAAAGAAACATTGATAAAAGATATTCAGTCGGAAAAAATGGGGTATGATGATATACTACAAATTACCGAATACTTATCAGAGAGGTAGAATTTTATGGGGATACCAATAACAATTATTTCTGGCTTTTTAGGTTCAGGAAAAACAACGCTAATCAATCAAGTGATAAAGGGTAGTGGACTGTTACCAAATGAAGTTATTATTATTGAAAATGAGTTTGGTGAAGCAGGAATTGATCATGAGCTACTTATTCATTCAAAAGAAAATATCGTTCAAATGAATGGTGGTTGTATTTGTTGTAGTTTGAGAGGAGATTTGTTAAATGCATTAACAGCGACATTAGATGTGTTTGTAAAGCAAGGATATCCGATAAAACAAGTCATCATAGAAACCAGTGGGATATCAGATCCTCAACCGATTATTCAAACGATTGTCGCCACTCCTAGTCTACAACCTTATTTCTATTTAGATAGTGTGATAGGGGTAATTGATGCAGAAAATATTGAAGTTAATCTCTCTCATCATGAAGCAATGAAACAAATTATGATGTCAGATAGACTATTAATTTCTGAAAAAGGGGTGGCTAATTCAGAAAGTATTGAGCAAATAAAAAAACAAATGGCAGAAGTAAATCCATTAGCTGATAGTCATCTATTTTCATTAACTATGACAAATGAGAAATTGGCTGAACTAGTATTAAACAATCAGTTATTTAGTCAGTCAATTGATACAATTCATGATGAACATCACCACCATCATCATGAATTTGAGTCACTCATTATAGAAGGAAAAGGCAGTATCAAAGAAAGTTCATTACATAATTGGCTATCTTGGTTAATGATGACTTATCAAGAATCAATTTATCGGATGAAAGGATTTTTAAATATAGAAGACCAAGACTTTCAAACAGAAGTTCAAGGTGTGAATCAACTATTAAATTTTAATTTAACGAATCGATTAACAGAAATACATGATAATAAATTAGTCATTATTGGTAAAAATATTGATAAAGAAAAAATTATGGAAGCATTTCAATTAATTATGATTGAATCAAATGAAAGGAAATAATAGTAATGGAAAAAACAGATGTGTCGAGTGCCTATAGACGACTAAGTAGTCCTAATATCAAAACAAAAAAACGTGCACTAAAAATTATTAAAGAGGCTAAACGAAGTAAGCGTAGTAAATAGAGAGGAACGTCTTGAGAATATCAAGGCGTTTTTTAGTTGATAATAATTCTCAATTTTAAAAATATGTGTTAAACTCTAAAAAATATCCATTAAAAATAAATTGGAGGTAATTATTATGTATAGCGTAACCAATACTATTCATATAGAAACACCCTTTGCAGAAAATATGATTCAACGATTTACATCAAGTCATACAACGAGTGCGATGGAGAAGGTGGATGGCTTTATTCAGTTTCAGTTGATGACGCGTGTCTTACCAGAAGATGAAAATGTAACAGAATTAGTGGTGTTAAGCTTATGGGATTCTAAAGAACAACAAAAAGCTTGGGTAAAAAGTCAATCTTTTAAAGATGTTCATAAGAAAGAAGAGTCAACAGGAATAACAAAGGAAAAGCCAAAACGTCAAGGTTTTATAAAAAATAGTATTGCTGAATATGATGTATTGGTATAATATAATCATCTTTTAAGAAAGAACGTGATGATATTGTACGAAGAATTAATCAGAAAACAATTTGCAATTGATTTTGGTTGTTATCAATATGACTTTTCTGAAAATTTGTTTGTTACATCTAAACCTGGTGTCAATGCCAGACATGTTGCTAAAGGAAAAGCAAATATTGTGATGTATGGCAATCATTTATTTGTCCGAACGGAAGATGAAGAATTAACAAATAAGTTAGAAAAAGAATTTAGTAATCTGCCATCTGAATGGTTTTTTGAAATAAAAACGATTAATCGACTAATTGAGTTATTAAAAGAATATGACATGTCGATAAAAAATATCAGCCCTTTTTTTATTCCAAAAGAACCAATAAAGAGTACGGCAATCGACCAGTTTAAAGTATTACGAGAACAAGATATTTTAGCGTTTAAAGAAGATAAAAGAATAAAAATGTCTTTTGGGTATGACCTTAGTTATCCGGATAGATTAGGTCTAGCTTATTATGCAAACAATCAACTAATCGGGTTGTGCGGTGCTAGCGAAAGTGGGAAGTACACCTGGGATTTAGGAATAGAAATATTAGATAATCATTATGAAAAAAAGGGACTGGCAACAAGTTTGATCAGTGAGTTAATATCACTTATTCAAGAAGAGAACAAAGACATTGTTCCAGTTTATTCTACAGCATTTTCTCATGTTAAGTCGATGAATGTAGCCATTCGTTCGGGATGTGTAATAGGTTGGAGTGAAATATTAATAGATTAATTCTTTTTTTTTATTTATCGTGGTATAATCGATGGATAAAAAAGGGGTGTTTTAATGAATGATATGAAAAAAAATCAGCGAGTGTTAACGCTAATAGGTGTCCTTGTTTTATGTTATAACATTTACGAATTAATTATTTCAAAATTTTCTGTTAACCAAAGTGTGACACTAATCATTGAGGCGATGGCAGGGATTGTCTTAATTTATTTACCTAATATCATTAAAAAAATATTTAAAATTGTTTTTCCAGATGGGATTATTTTGTTTTATTGGTTTTTCTTATTGATTTCAGTCTTTTTAGGTACGTGCTTACACTTTATGTCAATTATTTCTTTTTGGGATAAAATTTTGCACTTTATTAGTCCAATGATTTTAACGATTACAGGATATGGTATTATTGCAGCTTTATTAAAGAAAGCAGATATATCTGACGTTAGTCCCTGGCTATTTTTAGTAATGGGATTCTCATTTGCTGGTGTATGTGGCGTTTTCTGGGAATTTTGGGAATTCTTTTGTGATCAATTTTTTAGTATGAATTTGCAACGCTATAATGCTTCAGGAGGCGTTCCACTTGTTGGAAGAGCAGCCTTAATGGATACAATGGGGGATTTATTAACAAATACTCTCGGCTCCTTAACTTTAAGTGTGATTGCCATGAAGAAAAGTCATCATCATCCAGAATGGTTTAATCATTTTAAGATTAAAAAAATATAGATTTGTTCGTAAAACGTATTATTTAAGTGGATGGTAGGATTCGAACCTACACCTCAGTAAATAGAGACTAATCAGTTGAGTAGTTTCTTTGAGTTATAACACCAGGTTCACCCACGAGATTAATTGATAAGATAATTGTATCTATTATATAGTGGAAAGTCACTCCGTCAAAAGTAGGATATTAAATATGCTCATAGTTGTACCACAAATTGGTTAATGGTTATCCAGTTTGTGGTATTTTAGTTTGTAAGCATTTCGACTATACTAGGTTCATAGATAAGACAAACACAGCAAACAGTAGCCGCTGATGTTGATGTTGTGATTATCGTTAAATCTATCTTCCTCCTAATAGAAGAATAGAATATATTAACCATTTACAGTTACTCCCTTTTCTGTAAGTGGTTTTTGTTTTTTTACAATAGAATAAATAATCAAATATTGGTTATTAAAAGACCAATTAACGGCATTTATTAATGGAATATTTTTTACTATACTAGGTTTATAGATAAGATAAACACAGCAAACAGTAGCCACTAATGTTGGTGTTGTGATTATCGTTAAACCTATCTTCCTCCTAATAGAAGAATAGAATAGATTAACCACTTACAGTTACTCCCTTTTCTGTAGGTGGTTTTTTTATATAAAAATATTACATTTTACATGTATAAAAATTCATAAAATGGTTGCTTTTTTTATTATTATGCATTATTATACATAGAAATAAGAATTTTTTAAAAAAGGAGGGGTATTATGCATATTATTTTGGAGATGGGAATCAATTTAGATTTTGGTAAAATGGTAAAATGGATTCCAACATTTATAGATGGAATGATTGTAACTATTACATTGTCGTTATTAACAGTAGTTTTTGGAACGATTTTAGGGTTAGTCGCAGTCATGTTAAAACAATCATCAAAAAAAATATTAAATATTTTAGCTAATATTTATACAAAAGTCATTCGAGGAACGCCATTATTAGTACAATTATATATTTGGTTGTATGCTTTTCCACTTATAGGAATCACACTTCCGGCGATACCAAGTTTAGGGGATACATTTGGGACAAGAGAATTTTTAACGGCAATTGTGGCATTAGCTATTAACTCTGGTGCATATATATGCGAGTTATTACGTGGAGGACTTGAGGCGATTGATAAAGGTCAAATGGAAGCAGGTAGATCACTTGGATTAAGTAAAAAGCAGACGATGAGATATATTATTATCCCACAAGCGATTAGGGTTATACTACCAGGTTTAGGAAATGAATTTGTGGCGATGATAAAAGAGTCTTCGATTGTGTCAGTTGTAGGTATTTTTGATGTTATGTATACGAGTAATATTGTTAAAGCTGCGACCTATTCAATTTTTGAACCATTAATTATCGTAGCATTTATCTATTTTATATTGACATCTATACTAACAGATTTAATGGGAAAACTAGAAAAGAAATTAAGTGTTTATGATTAGTTGTTCATTTAATGGATATTAATAATAGGAGATGATAGGATGAAAAAGTTAGGGAAATTAGTCAGTATGATGATACTCGTAGGGATACTTGTTGGGTGTTCTAATAGTAGTCAGTCAGAAACGTCTGCTACAGATAGCAAAAAAAATACAGGAGAGAATCAATTAGAACAAATAAAATCTCGTGGTAAATTGGTGATTACAACGTCGCCTGATTTTCCACCAGCTGAATTTTATATAGTAAAAGATGGAAAAAAAGAAGTAGTTGGAAATGATATTGCCCTTTCTCAAGCAATTGCTGATGAGATAGGTGTTAAATTAGAAATCAAAGCGACTGACTTTAGTAGTGTATTAGCAAATATTCAAACAGGAAGTGTTGACTTTGGTATTTCATCATTTGTTGGAACAGATGAAAGAAAAGAAGTTATGGATTTTTCTGATGGCTATTTTCAAGAATCATCTGATGGGTTTCAAGGGATTATGATGACCAAAGAAAATGCAAAAAAATATAAAACGTTAGATGAGTTAAAAAAAGCTAAGTTAACTGTCGGAGCTCACTCAGGCTCTATTCAATATGAGCTAGCTAAAACAATTACAGATGAAAATAAAGTCAAACATTATGGGACTACTGATGCTACCATTTTAGCTCTTAACTCAGGGGATGTGGATGCACTAACCGTTTCAAGTTCGAGTGTTGAGCCAATGCTTGATTCATTTCCTGATTTGACTATCTTGCCTCAAGATTCTTTTGATTTAGATAAAGAAGGGAAGTATTCATTAAATGTTATTGGTTTTCCAAAACAACATAATAATACAGAGTTAATTGAGATAGTTAATCGTGTCATTAAGGAAAATAAAGATAATGGAAACATTGCAAAATGGCGTGATGAATACACCAAATTATCCGCCGAAGCAGTCGAATAATAAAAACAAAAAAACATTGATAGCATAAGTAAGTCTTATGTTTCAATGTTTTTTATTATACTAGAACCATAGGCCAATAAAAAATAGAATGACTTGAAATAAAGCAATCATACCTAGATTTTTAATAGCTAATGGAAATGTTTTTGTTTTGATTTGCTTTTTTGAGTATATCAGTGTGTTTTGCCAGATTTTTGGGAAAACAATCCAAATACCAAGTAAAGTGATAGGAACAATATGTAATATCACGCCAATTGTGGCAAAAACAAATGATAAAATGACTAGTGTTTTAAATAAAGTGACAGCTCGTTTTTTACCAATATAGAAAACGAGTGTATGACGATTATTTAAAATATCTTCTTCCATATCACA
Source organism: Vagococcus bubulae (assembly GCF_003950315.1). GTDB lineage: Bacteria > Bacillota > Bacilli > Lactobacillales > Vagococcaceae > Vagococcus > Vagococcus bubulae. Next base: position 101,611 of record NZ_NGJT01000003.1, on the reverse strand, counting down.
TGTATTGTTAGCTAACATCAAGTTTGAAATAGCTAGAGCTGTAGGTAATGATAAGATAGCCACATTTATAATAAAGTTCCAATTAAATGGTACAATATCAAATAGATTGAGATAAACACAAATTAAAGGAATGACGATACCCATTGTGATTCCAGATGTGATTTCACCAACAGGTAAACTAGAAAGTGGTTTTGGACCAGCAGAATAGCTAATTCCAATAAAATAGCTAAACATCCCTAACCATAAAATGACCCAATTTGTTTGTGAGGCAAGATACACACCAATGAGGGCAGAGATAATAATTAAACCTAACATGATATTACGTACAAGAGTGAGTGATAAATTTTCTCGTCCGATAATATTGGTTTCTTCTTTATAATTATGATGATCTGTTGCATGATGATAATCCATGTAATTATCCAAAATATCAACAGCCATATTAAATAATAGCATTGAGATAAAAAATAAGAACATGTATAATGGTTTAACTTGTTGATAGTGATACCACGAGTATAAAAATCCCATAATAAATGGGAAAACGCTCGCTGCTTTTGCTTTTAGCTCGATTAATTCGGCAAATACTTTAAAATTCATTCGTAAACTCCTTCACATTTTATCCACTGTTTATTATACTGTTAGAGTAAGGTTTTTTCAAAAATGAGTGATTGAAATTTAATGATTACTTGTTTATTGTACATTATATAAGTTTATAGGAGGCCGCTATGACTGTTCATCCATTGTGGGAGATATATCCTGCTGTCCAAAAAGATTTGATTGAAACAAAGCGTGTCATGGAAAAGTCAGTTAAAATTAGAAACAAAGAGATTACTGCAACACTGCAATTATTTTTTGGTGCTGGTGGCAAATTATTACGCCCAGCATATTTTTTATTGTTTTCAAAGTTTGGCACAATAGAGTCAGATAAAAAACGTTATCGTATGGCAGCCTCATTAGAAATACTCCATGTTGCAACGCTTATTCATGATGATATTATTGATGATTCTCCAGTACGCCGCTCAATGCCGTCTGTTCAAGCATTGTATGGTAAAGACATTGCTGTTTATACAGGGGACTTTTTATTTACAGTGTACTTTCATTTATTGACTAACGCGACAAATGATTTAAAAACCATATCGTTAAATGCCCAAAGTATGAAACGTATCTTAGTTGGAGAATTAGATCAAATGAATTTACGCTATAATACGGATATTACAGTGAAACAATATTTTCAACATATTAAAGGTAAAACGGCTCAGTTATTTGAGTTTTCTTGCTATGAAGGAGCGCATTATGCTCATGCTCCTAAGACAATTCAACTACAGGCTAAACGAATTGGGTATAATATTGGAATGGCATTTCAAATTATGGATGATATTCTTGATTATAAATCGACAGAAGAAGACATGCAGAAACCTGTTTTTGAAGATATGAAAAATGGCTATTACACGTTACCACTTATTTTAGCAATGAATGAAAATCGTGCAGCATTTTTACCCTATTTAGAGAAAAAAACAGACTTGTCTAACCAAGAGATGAAGGAAGTCCAAACGTTAATTGAAACATATAAAGGTATTGAAAAAGCAGAAGTCATTGCAGAGCGTTTCACTAATAAAGCTTTAACAAGTATCAACAAATTACCAGATAGAGAAGAAAAAGATATTTTGTATCATGTGACAGAAGTATTATTAAATCGAAATAATTAAAAACATCATCTAACTTTCAAGTAGGGGAAGTTAGATGATGTTTTTTTATCTGGTTAAGCGAGTTGTAGTAAACTTGCAGAAAGAGGGACAACGATGACAGTAATGACTCCCACTAGAATCATAGAAATACTCGCCATGGCAGCTTCTGTTTCACCAAGTTCAATTCCAACTGATACTCCTAAAGCATGTCCGGCAGATCCAAGAGCTAGACCTTTGGCAATAGGGTTGTTAATATGAAAGAATTTTAAAGCCATCTTACCAGTTGCGTAAATGATAACAGCATTGAAGATCACCGCAAAAGCGGTTAAAGACACAATCCCATTCATTGATTCAGAAATTGGAACAGCAATAGCTGTTGTTGCTGCTTGCGGTAGGAGAGAGACCATCATTTGTGGATGCATACGAATTAATTTTCCCACAGCGACAATACTTGTGACAGATACAGCTGATCCAATAGTGATGGCAGCCACAATTTCCAACCAATATTTTTGTAATAGCTCTCTTTTTTTATAAAGAGGAATAGCAAAGGCAATGGTTGCAGGTTCTAAAAAGAAGCTAATCACATTACCACCTTGATTATATTGCTCGTAATTAATACCTGTTACTTTTAAAATAATCACACCTAAAATCATGGCAACAAATAGTGGTGTGAATAAGAAAAATCCTTTTGTTTTTTTGAATAAAAAGGTTCCAATTCCAAAAGCAACGAATGAAATAACAATCCCAATGTATGGAGTCATTATCTTTGCACCTCCTCTAAATGTTGTTTTTTAAGAAATGCCAATTTTTTCTCTTTAGAACTAGATTTTTCTTTAACTCCTAATAGGTAAGATGCACTCCAACCAGTAATAGCAAGAATGACAAAGGTTGCAATAAAAATGACTGCTAAAATTGGTACACCGTAAACTTTTAAAATATCTAATGAGTTGTATAAAGAAATACCAGAAGGAACAAATAGGAAAGAAATAATACCAGTTAAACTTGTTCCTAGTCCTTCAACTTGCTCTAGCTTCACAACATTAGTGCTTAATGCGACAAATAGAAGAATTAACCCAATAACAGATGCTGGCATAGGGATAGGTAAGATGAAGGCAATTCCTTTAGAAATGAGCATAATGGCTGCAAAAATAAATGCTTGGTGTAAGAATGAATAAACTTTTTTTTCCATTTGTAAAACTCCTTTTCACTGATTCATTTGATACATTGAGTATAGGTTAGAAGCGCCGATTTGTGTGGCATTTGACGTGAAACGTAAAAATGTAAGCGTATAATACAAAAAATCACTCCCAAAATGCATGAAGCAAAAAGGAGTGATTTTATTTAGGATAAGCCAATCATTTCTTTGAATGGTTTGACGTAGGATCTGCTGACAGGTACTTTTAATCCATTATCTAGTGTGACTTGTAATGTATTGTTAAACCATGGCTGAATTTCTTGGATTTTTGTCGTATTTAAAATAAAACTTCGATGCGTTTTGATAAAAATATCTGTTGGTAATCGTGTTTCGATTTTACTTAAACTACCGCTAGTTTGATAGGTTTCATTTTCTGTATGGACGCTGAGTTCTTTATCTTCAACAGAAACTAAATAGATATCTTTTGGATGAACTAAGAAAATACGGTCTTCACCTTGTATAGGAATAGCGTCAATTGACTCTGTTTTCTTTTTGGGAGAGGTGTCAGAAACCTTAATGATAGAAATGGCTTTATCAAGCGCTTCATGGACAATAGCCTCATCAAATGGTTTTAAAATATAATCCATAGCATTGACCTTAAAAGCTTTTAATGCATAGTCATCGTAGGCAGTAGCGAAAATTAGATAAGGAGGTTTCTTTAATTTTTTTAATTTAGTAGCTAGATCAAACCCACTTTCATCGGTCAAATGAATATCTAAAAAGATAATATCTGGTTTTTTATCCATTATTTGCTCCATTGCTTCTTCAACAGAATCAGCTTCGGCAGTGGAGGAAATACTAGGATGTTGCATCACTAAATAAGCGAGTTCCTCGCGAGCAAGAGGTTCATCATCAACAAGTAAGACATGTATCATAAATTATCATTCCTTTAAATTAAAGTGGTTGAATTGTTTGTTTCGATTAGTGGCATAGTTAAAGTAAATACTGCACCACTATCTAAATTATTCTGTACATTAAACTCAGCTTGTTCACCAAACAAATTAGTCATCCGTTTTGAAAGATTTTCTAGTGCTGTGCCAGTTCCTTTTTTTGACACAACAGCTTCTTTTCCTAGATGAGTTAATCTCTCATCAGGGATACCTAAGCCGTTATCTTTCACACTGATAATCAATTTTTCTTGTTTTTTATAGATTGAAACGTGAGCATGATTCTTTTCTTTTCTTGATCCAAAAGCATGTTTGATGGTGTTCTCCACTAAAATTTGGACGGCATATGGAGGAACAACGTAGTGCGTCAAGGTATCATCAACATCAAAAGTAACCGTGTAGCGATTTGGAAATCGTGCTTGCTCTAGTGACAGGTAGGCATCTACTTGTGCTAATTCCTGTTTTAAAGGAATGAGTGTTTGTCTTGCGCCTTGCAAATTTCCTCTAAAATAAGTACTTAACTGAAGTAAGAGTGTTCTAGCTTTGTCACTATCTTTTCTCATTAATGCAGAGATGGTATTGATTGCATTAAAGAAAAAATGTGGATTTACTTGTGCTTGTAATGATTTAATTTCTGCTTCTTTTAATAACTTGGATTGCACTTCTGCTTCACCTAACTCGATTTGTGTGGAAAAAATAGTACCCAATCCCTTGGCAAGTTGTTCTTCTACATGAGTAAGTTGACTAGCATCAGTAAAATACATTTTTAACGTTCCTACAATTTTTTTATGAACAAATAGAGGAATCACAATCGCCGCTTCGAGAGGGCAATTTGGATTTGAACACCCAATATGTTCTTTATGATGAACGATAGAGAGCTTACCATGTTTCAATACATCTTTTGATAACTCAGTAATTACTTCTAGTTCAGGAATATGGTGATCACTGCCCGCACCATAATGAGCAAGTATTCGGTGAGTATCTGTTATACTAATCGCGCTCACCTTAGTATAATGTTGAATAATAGTTGCAACTTCTTGTGCTGAGTGTTCATTTAAACCTTCCCTAAAGTAAGGCAGTGTCGCAGCAGCTAACTCTAATACATCGTGTGTTTGAACGGCTTTAGCTTGCTCTTCTTGTTGTAAGGTAGTAGTCAAAATAGATAAGAATATAAATGTTCCAGTACTATTTAATATAATCATAGGAAGGGCAATAAAGCTTACTAAGTTCATCCCTTGTTGTAAACTTCCACCGCTAAACAACATAATAAATAACATTTGAACTACTTCCATAAGAGCTCCAATAAGAGCTGCTTGAGTCGCAGTAGGAAACTGTCCCTTTTTGGTTAGTTTTTTTCCAAGCCAACCTGATAAAAAACCAACTAGAAGAGAGGAGGGAATATAAAATAGACTGTAATGACTCCCTTGAATAAAACGATGGGTTCCAGCAATTAACCCCACCATCCCACCGACAAAAGGTCCTCCAACAATACCTGAAACCCCAATAGCTAATGTTCTTGTATTAGCTATTGAGACATTATCATGTAGATTCGTTAAAATGCTACTAGGAACAATTTGATTGTCTTTGATTTCAATTCCAGTAAAATTTGAAATAATGGCAAATAGGCTAAAAATAATTGCAAGCTGTAACTTAGATTGATATTTGTCCCGACTTAATAGTATTTTTTTAAAGTAGGGGACGTTTACTAATAAAAAAGCAAGCAGAATAATTAATCCGACACGCTCCATCATTAGGATAAATAATTCCACCATAATGTTAAAACTCCTTTAATGATTTAGTCATAGTGTAGCATAAAAAATTTTCAAAAAGAGGAAACATAACACAAAAAAAAACGCATTGATTGAGAAATTCTCTTTCAATACGTTTTTTAAATTATTTAACCATACCCCATTTACTAGGTGGCCAAAAGGCAATTTTTGACTTGCCGATAATATTTTCTTTTGGAATAAATCCCACTTCAGGGAAACGACTATCTTTTGAATTTTGGCGATTATCTCCCATTACAAAATAAGTATTTTCTGGGACTGTGTCCTTACCAGTTACTGATTTTAATGTAAAATCATACGTTAAGTTGTCATTAGGATTTGTTTCTTTTAAATCAGCTTTTTTTTCATCTAAGTAAGGCTCGTCTACTTTTTCTCCATTAATATATAAGACATCGTCTTTGTATTCAACAGTATCACCAGGCATTCCGATAACACGTTTGACGTAATTTTTTGATGGGTCATCTGGGGCCACTAAAGAGACAATGTCAAATCGTTTTGTGTCACCCATTTTTAAAGCGATATTTCTTTCGCCATCTACAAGTGTTGGCATCATTGATTCTCCACTAACTGTCACGGGAGTAAATACAAAGACACGTAGTAACACAAGTGCGATAACTAAGAAAATATACCAGATTAAATCCTTAATCCATGTTGATTTAGTCATAATAAACCTCCTATTCATTTAGTTCCTATTTCGCAGAATAGATAACTAACAAGGATTATTATACGATAGATTAAACAGAAAGTCATTTAATTAATGTGTAGTAATAGACAATTTCTTTTAAGAATATTAAGCTATTTTTTGAAATGTGTTTAGTATAATACTTAGTAAAACGGTCATCTGCTAGATACATATCAAGCATTTGTCTATGATAGTCAGGAGAGTAAATAGGGCTAGCAAGTGATAACCATTCTTTATGTGATAAAAAAGCGTCTTTTGCTAATGGATGAGTAACATCAGTAATGGATTGTTTTTCTAAGTCATTTAATTGAATAAAAAGCGTTTCTTCTACTTTTTTTAGTTTAGAATAATCTTCCTCAGATAAGTTCATCCAGTTATTATTATATTGTTCAATGGTTTCTTCATCATAGTTTTGCTGTAATTCCTCACCATATATTTTCTTGTTGTCTTGTAGTTGTTGTTGTTTAAATGCAGTAAATTTTTCTTCATTTGTCATAGTAATTTCTCCTTTATAGTAATGAATGGTTTGGTCTAAAGAGTGAATTAAAGTCTCTAGTTGTTCTTTTTGTGTGACAAGTTTATCAAAATGCTTAGATAAGGAATCAACTACTTGAGTAGTATCTGTTGATATAAGTAACTTAATTTCATCTAATGGAAAATTGAACTGCTTATAAAATAAAATTTGTTGAAGTAAATCAAGTTCTTTGTCATCGTAAAAGCGATAGCCATTCTCAGCTATACTAGCAGGTTTTAATAAATCAATACTGTCATAGTAGCGTAATGTTCTTGTTGTGACTCCAGATAATTTAGCTAATTCAGTTATCGAATACACTGTATTTCCTCCTTTCAATAAGTAGTATATGGCTTGACGTTGCGTCAAAGTCAATAAATGAAATACTATCTTTTAATTTGTTTTTATCGTAGAATAAGTTATATAACGTTCAGTGGGGTGAGAATATGGTTGACTTGTGGCGACGCATGAAAGCAAATGATAGTGTTCGACGAACGATAGTTTTATTAATCATTTGTTCAGGATTATATTTGATACGTAATATACTTAGTTTGATTTTATTAACGTTTATTTTAACGTATTTAATCATTCGAGGAGTAGAGGGCATACACCATTTAACCAAACTACCTAAAAAGTTAGTTGCCGTAGTGATGTATTTATTGATTATCATTTTTTTGTACTTCTCAATCACAGTATATGTACCAAAATTATTTAATCAAACCATTCAGATGATTGAAGAGGTATTTACATTTTATCAAAAAGCCGATACTAATAATAAATTATATGAATGGATTGCTAAAAATGTTGGATTTAATGAAATAAAACAACAATTAACAACAGGTGCTAAGGTGGTATTTACTACTATTACAAGTATTGGATCGATGGGAATTACGTTTGTGATGTCTTTGATATTGAGTTTCTTCTTTATTATTGAAAAAGACTGGGTGACAGAATTTGGTCAGGCTTTTTTCAAAAGTAAAATAGGATTATTTAGTCAAGATGTTGCTTATCTAGGTAAAAAGTTTGTTAATACGTTTGGTGTTGTCATTGAGGCACAATTTATTATTGCGATAGTCAATACTATATTAACTATCATAGGATTAATTTTTATGAAATTTCCGCAAGACCAATTACTTAGTTTAGCATTGATGATATTTATATTAAGTTTGATACCGGTAGCTGGCGTCATTATTTCTTGTATTCCGTTATCACTTATTGCTTACACGGTGGGTGGTATTCAGGATGTTATCTATATTTTGATTATGATTATGATTATTCATGCAATAGAGTCTTACTTATTAAATCCTAAATTAATGAGTAGTAAAACAGACTTACCTATTTTTTATGTTTTTGTGATTTTGATGTTTTCAGAGAAGTTTTTTGGAGTGTGGGGATTGGTCATTGGAATACCAGCCTTTGTTTTCTTACTTGATTTATTAGGTGTTAAAGTAGATCATAAGAAACCACCAGTTATTCCACAAATAAATCAACCTAAATAAAAAAGCGTTGTTTTCTTTTTTCAAGAGAACAACGCTTTTTATTTAAAATACATCAGGGTTTTTATAGTTCCGTAATTTAATTGCCGTAATAAGTTCTGAAATACCTGAGAGTGCTAGAACAATACCAAAGAATTGAAATAGAACAATCAAACTACTAAATGGTTTAAACAAGATGACAATACCTGCTATGAGTAAAGCAACCCCATAGATCAACATAGGAACATAGCTAATATTGACATATTGCCTTAAATTTAATGCACGAGAAATGCGTGTTGCCCCACCAATGATAATTAAAATACCTAAGAATACAGGTAAAATGCTAGCAATTGGTTTAGCAAACAACCAAATAATCAAGGCAATAATGAAGTAAAAAATGCTCATAGATATTTGGTTGTTTTGTTTGTTTTTTAGTGAACTGATTAGGTTGATAATTCCTAATAAAACATTGTACCCAGCAATTAAATAAACAGCCATGTTAAACAATTGGTTTGGTCTTAAGACAATTAAAATACCTATTAATAAATAGATAATTCCCCGTGAAAAGGCATGACGTTGGATGGAACGAAATAGTGAAGACATACAATCACTCCTTAATTAGATTCGTTTAGTGTTATTATACGTGTGTTTCAAAAAAATAACCAATAAAAAGATAAAACTACCCTACTTCATGTTATTCCTTATCAGAAGTAGGATAGCCTCATTACATAGAACCTTTAAAAACGTGTTTATTTTTTACAAAATAGTCAATACCAGAGTAAATGGTAGCAGCTAAGCAGACATATAAGAAAATTTGATCAAGTGGTAGATTAATGGCATTAAATGGCACATTGCCTAACAATAATAAGATGATAGCAACCATTTGAGTGGCAGTTTTTATTTTACCAGGCCATGCAGCAGCCATCACTTCACCATCTTCTACTAATAATAAACGTAAGCCAGTAACAGCTAGTTCACGACAAACAATGATAGCAACCACCCAAGATGGTGCAAGACCTTGACCAACTAATATGATAAAAGCAGTCATGACTAACATTTTATCTGCTAGAGGATCAGCAAACTTTCCAAAATTTGTTACTAGATTATGTTTTCTAGCAATTTTTCCATCTAACCAATCTGTAATACTTGCTACAGCAAAGATAATGGCAGCAACTAGTTGGGAAATAAGTAGTGGGCTTCCTAATACATCAATTGTCCCCCAATTTAGTGGAGCCAAAGCGACAATCATAAATAATGGAATCATACATATTCTGATAACTGTCAACTTATTTGGTAAATTCATTTATAAAACAACCTTCCTTTTTATTCATTTTCTTTAGTGGTGGTAGCAAAATCAATGGTAATGATTTTTTTACCAGTTGTTGGATTAGCTTTGTTAAAAGCTAATTCTTGATCGTTGACTTTAACAGATAGATTATTAGAAGCACCAACAATAATATCAATTCCTGTTGCGTCTTCAGGTACAATGGAACTAATTTCTTCACCGGGTTGTAAAGTATATTGATAATAAATGGCATTTGTTCCACTTTGCTGTAAGCCGATCCAAACAGGTCCTTCTAAAGCAGTGAAATCCAATTTTATAGGAGTGGACACATTACTTCCAGAATAAGTCACTAAATCAATTGAATCTGACGTGATTTTAAACTTATTATCAGTTGTCTTCTTTTTAGAAGAATCTTTTGTTTTTTCACTACTTTCAGTAGAATCAGGTTGCGAACTACTTTCTGTCGTACTTTCTTTGGAATCATTCCCAATAACAACTGCTTTTTCAGGTTTTGGTACTAAAGGCCCACTAGCAATATCTAATCGCATAGCATAAATAATGGTTCCGATAATCGCAATAACAACTAAAGAAAGCAGTGTTACGGGTAGGTAATCTTTAAAAGTGGGTTGTTTTTTCTTTTTTTTACGGTGTTTTTCTTTACGAGAACCCCTTATAGGCTTAGTTTGAGGTAGTTCCTCTTGTGTATCATCAGGCTTTCCTTCAAATCGGCGAATTAGGGGACGAGCGTTTAGGCCAACAGCTTCAGCATATTGTCTAATAAATGTTCTCGTATAGTAATCACTAGGCATTGCATCAAAGTCATTAGCTTCAATAGCAGATAGGTAGCGACGCTGAATTTTTGTGATTTTTTGTAAATCTTCTATTGTTAGCCCTTTTTCTAGTCGGGCTTTTTTTAATTGTTCACCGATTGTATCCACGGGAGCTTACACCTTTCTTTCTCATTTTATTAAATAGACCAGCCACCTGTTAGTGGAATCGTTGTGCCTGTCATGTAAGATGCGTCACTACTAAGTAAATAGGAGACAAGTGAGGCAACTTCTTTTGGATGAGCTAGTCGATTAAGTGGTATGTCTGAGCGTAGTGTTTCTTTTTCTTCTTTAGACCATAAAGCATTCATGTGGGTATCTACTGCTCCAGGAGCGACAGCATTTACAGTTAAATTCATGGAGGCAACTTCTTTTGCGTAGGATTTAACAAAAGCAATTTGAGCCCCTTTAACTGTACTATACATAACTTCCATTGAACTGCCAATCAGACCATAGACTGAACTGATAAAAACAATTTGACTATGGGAGTGTTGCGTTAATTTTGGTTGGCATAATTGACATAACCTGATGGGATTGTAAACATGAGTAAGCCATAAATATGTCATCTCATCAGGTGTTGTGTCAGAAAGTAATTTGTATACCGTATCTCCATGAGCAAAAACAATAGCATGAAGTTGAAACATATTTTGGATTAGTTCTTCCACAGAATTTGGAGAGCTTAAGTCAGCTTGAAGAGCAAAGAAATCCTGTTTTGGGTATTGCAAGATCAAGTCAGATAGTAACGACTTCATTTTTTGTTCATTGCGAAAATAATGGCAATAGACTGAATAACCTTTCTTTGCTAACTGTTTTACACATGCTTCACCAATGTCACCACTTGCACCAGTTACTAAAACATATTTCATTATTTTGCTACCTTTCTTCGGGATAAATGAAGAAACGACTTAGTGCTTCTGGTCTGATAAATGATTGTTGGACTGCTTTAATATCACTTAATTCAATACTGTTAATGACAGTAACTAAATCAAATAACGTAGTCTCACCATATTTCATACCACTAAATTGGTTGGCAATATATTCAAGTGAATCTAAAGATTTTAAATGTTTTCCAATCATTTTTTTCTTAGCTAAATCTAAGTTTTGTTTTGTTAATTCAGGACTATCCTCAGATTTTAATAAGTAATTGATAATTTGATTGGCAAATCGTTCTGGCTCATCTGTATCTGAGCTAAAATCTGCAAAATGGAAGCTACGATCGAACGAAAATTCGAAAGAGAAGCTATCATCAATTAAACCACTATTATACATAGCTAGATAATTTTTAGAACTCATGCCAAACAATAATTGTAATAATAATTGAATGGTTGTCTGGTATTTCAATCGTTCGAAACCATCATCAGGTGGTGTGTCAAGTCCTTTTAAGCCAACAACAGCCTTAGGTCGATTGACAGATAATGTAATGCTATCTTCTTTAATAATATCTTCAACGGTTTCTTTAGGAAAATGACGTTTAATGTCAGTCGCTTTTGGAAATTCTTTTGCAGCTTGATTCTCTTTAATAAAAGCCATCATTTCTTCAGGATTCATTTTACCAACAATAAAGAGGTTCATGTTACTTGGGTGATAGAAGGTGTTGTAACATAAATACAAATCTTCAGCAGTGATTGGTTCAATACTTTCGATTGTCCCTGCGATATCGATATGTAAGGGATGTTTCGGATACATATTATTTAAAATGCCAAAAAATAATCGCCAATTTGGTTCATCTTGATACATTTGAATTTCTTGACCAATAATCCCTTTTTCCTTTTGAACAGATTCTTCTGTAAAGTAAGGACTTTGAACAAAATCGATTAATGTTTCGACATTTTGCATCACATTATCAGTACTTGAGAATAGGTAGCTTGTGCGAGTAAAACTTGTAAAAGCATTTGACGCAGCTCCTTGTCGTCCAAACTTTTGGAAAACATCTTCGTCTTCTTTTTCAAATAACTTATGCTCCAAAAAATGAGCAATGCCATCGGGAACAGTTACTAAGTCTTTCTGCCCAATAGGAACAAACTCACTATCGATTGAACCATAATTTGTTGTAAATAATCCATATGTTTTATGGAAGTCTTCTTTTGGTAGTAACATGACTTCTAAACCATTAGGTAGGACTTCGGTATAAAGTGTTTCGTTAATTGAAGGATAATAGTTTTTTTCATGTTATTTTCCTCCTTCCATGAAATAAACTGCTTGTAGATTGATTCCTGTTGCTACATCTTGTACATCTTCTTTTGTGACAGCGTTCATTTTCTTCATCCATTCCTCTTGAGACAAATCTGCGTAAGGAACATTTGAGAACAGATAGTGTTGTTCGACAACAGCACGTTGATTATCAGATGATAGTAAGTATTGATTGATTAACATTTTTTTTGTTTGCTCAAGTAATTCATCTGAAAACTCACCAGCAGTCATGTCTTTTAATTGCTCATTAACCAAACGTAAAACACGTTCACGATTTGAACTATCAATCCCAGTTTGGACACTAATAAATCCACGGAAAGGGTCAATTGAACTACTAGCATAATAAGCTAAACTATGTTTTTCACGAACATTTAAGAATAATTTGGAATGTGGAAATCCTCCAAATAGTCCGTTAAAAACCATTAAAGGAAAATACATGTCATCATGATAATAAATATCACAGTGGTATCCGATATTTAATTTTGATTGAACAACTGGTAACACTTCACTTTTTTGTTGGATAATATTTTTAAAAGGTTGCTTATAAAATAAGTCAGTTTTGATTTCATCTCTATCAATAAATCCAAAATCTTTAAAACAACGTTCGACATAGCCCTCTTCAACATCGCCACTTACTAGAATATCAATTTTGTCATGAGCAATCATGTCGGTATAATATTCAGCAATAGACTCAGGTGTTTCTTGTTTGATTTGTTCAATATCTCCAAAACTTGGTGTTTTTTGATTTTTATTATCAGAAAAGAAAAGATTTTGTAAAGACATGGCAGCATAAGTTTGCTTATCGTCAAAAATTGATTCAATATCAACTATTAAGTTTTCTTTTTCACGAGCAAAGGTTTCAGTATCAAAGGCATTATTTTTAATATTTGGGTTAAAAATAATTTCCTTTAAAAATTCGACAGAATCTTCTAAAATAGACACGCCATTTGGTGCGATGTTATCATTTATCACATTTAAACCGATGCTTAAATAATGTTGATTACCTGTACGATTCACACTAACATAAAACCCTGCACCGTATAATTCAGCTAATTTTTTACTAAGTGCTACTTGATCAGGAAAGTTTAAACTATTTGTTTCCATTAAACTGGCAAGTAAAGAACGTTTACTACTTGTTATCGCATCAAGAGGTGTAGCGAAACGAACGACAATACGAACAGTTTTGTATTTATTTGTAGGAATAATATGTAAATTCACTTGGTTATTTAATTTAATTGTCATAAAAAAAACTCCTTTAATTATCGTCACATGATGTCTTTCTAAAATGACGATACACTCTCTAGATTACCAAAAATAAGCAAGGTAAGATAGGAAAAAACATTGAATTTCATGTTTTTGATTAAAACTTAACAAAATTGTAATGCTCACAATAAATATACATGATTACAATATATTATCATATATTACAACAGTGTTACATGTCAATTTATTATAAATGATTTTTTGAAAAAAGTTTGCTATAATATGGAAATGATTGGAGGGGTATAAATGGTAAAAGAATTTAAGGAATTTATCGCACGTGGTAGTGTGATAGATATGGCTGTTGGTATTATTATTGGGGGTGCATTTACAAGTGTTGTCAATGCATTAGTTGATGGGATGATCACGCCGATTATTGGTGTGATAATTAGTTTTCTATTCCCAGGAGCAGAAACAGTAGAAGATGCTACGAAAGGTTTGACATTTATCGTCAATGGCGTAACGTTTGACTATGGTAAACTGATTTCAGCTATTATCACATTTTTAATTACAGCGTTTGTTTTATTTATTATTGTTAAGTCTGTTAATAAAGCAGAAACATTAATGAGTAAACCAGAAGAAGAGGCTGAACAAAAAGAAGAAGAAACAGCCGAAACAACAGAAGATGTGTTAAAAGACATTCGTCAATTGTTAGCTAATCAAGCAGCTGATACAAAAGAAAAAGAAGTAACTGAAGACAAAAAATAAACCATGAGGAGTTTAACTCCTCATGGTTTTTTATTTACGTTTTTTTTCAAATAATGGACTAACTGGTTTGTTCTCATGGATGCGTTTGATTGCATCTCCCATTAATTCGCCAACACTTACTGTTTCGATTTTATCAGATTTTTTCTCTTCTGGTAAAAGGATAGAGTCTGTGATGATTAATTTTTCAATCGCAGAGTTGTTAATGCGATCAATTGCTGGGCCTGATAGAACAGGGTGAGTACAACATGCAACGACTTCTGTTGCACCTTTTTCTTTAAGAGCTTCTGCAGCTAGGGTAATCGTACCAGCTGTATCAATCATGTCATCGATAATAACACATTTTTTCCCTTTAACTTCACCAATGATATTCATTACTTCAGCAACGTTTGCTTTTGGACGACGTTTGTCGATAATTGCGATTGGTGATTTTAAGTTTTCTGCTAATTTACGTGCGCGAGTTACACCACCATGGTCAGGTGATACAACCACTACATCATCACCTTCGTAACCATGATCGATGAAATAGTTTGCAAGTAATGGAGCAGCCATTAAATGATCCACAGGAATATCGAAAAATCCTTGAATTTGAGCAGCATGTAAGTCTAGTGTTAGTAAACGAGTTGCTCCAGCTGTTTCAAGCATATCAGCAACGAGTTTAGATGTAATTGGCTCACGAGAGCGTGCTTTTCTATCTTGTCTTGCATAGCCATAATATGGCATAACGATATTAATAGTTTGTGCACTAGCACGTTTTAGAGCATCAATCATAATAAGTAATTCCATCAAATGGTCATTTACAGGGTTACTTGTTGATTGAATTAAGTAAACGTGACTTCCACGGATACTTTGTTCGATATTGATTTGAATTTCACCATCACTAAACTTTCTTACTTCAGACTTACCAAGTTCCACACCAACTGCATCCGCAATTTTTTGTGCTAAAGGTTTGTTTGAATTTAACGAAAAGATTTTTAACTTTGGATCAAAGTAATGATTAGACATGAGAACCTCCACTTTCTTGTTTTAACTGAGTATACACTTACATACAAATAGTAGTCATTTTCTACTAATAAATCAAGTGTTTGTTTGGAATTTATTTATTATATGGTAATTTTTTAGCATAACCGTCTAGATTTTCCTGTCTAGCACGAGCGATTCCTAAATCATATTCGTTAATGTCTTTAGTAATAGTTGAACCAGCAGCGGTCATGCTATTGTCTTCTAATGTTAACGGAGCAACAAGAATGGTTCCACTGCCGATGAAAACATGATCTCCTACTGTAATATGATGTTTGTTTTTTCCATCGTAATTAGCAAAAACAGTTCCACATCCCGTATTAATATCTTTTCCTAAAGTCGCATCTCCAACATAAGATAGATGACCAACTTTTGACCCATTGTCGATAGACGCATTTTTCACTTCAACAAAATTTCCAATATGAACGTGCTCATTTAAAACAGCATTAGGACGTAGATGAGCATAAGGTCCTACATCAGAATAATCACCAACAGTGGCTTGTTGAAGAGTAGACGATTTAATTTCTACATGATGACCAATCACACTATCAATGATGGTTGAATTTGAGCGAATGAGACAATTTTCACCAATGGTTGTGTTACCTTTAATCATAACACCAGGTTCAACAACAGTATCCGAACCAATAACCACATCTGACTCAATATATGTATTATCCGGATCAATAAATGACACGCCTTGTCTCATATGATGTTCATTGATTCGTTGTTTCATTAATTGATTTGCTTTAGCTAATGCAACACGATCATTCACTCCCATGGATTCTTCTTCTGAGTCCATAGTATAGGCTGTTACGACTTCACCTTGTTGTTTTAAAATACTAATCACATCGGGTAAGTAGTATTCCCCTTGGGCATTGTTGTTTCCAACCTTTGTTAAAGCATCAAATAAAAATTGGTTGTCAAAGCAGTAAGTTCCTGTATTAAATTCTTTTACAGCAAGTTCTGCTTCTGAAGCGTCTTTTTGTTCAACGATTTTTTCGACTAAATTTTCATCATTTCGAATGATCCGACCGTATCCTGTTGCATCTTCTGCCACTGCAGAGAGAATGGTTGCTTTGGCGTTTAATTGTTCATGATGATTGACTAATTTGGTTAATGTTTCTTTTGTGAGTAGGGGAGTATCACCACAAATTACTAGAGTTGTTCCTTCTTTATCTTTTAATAAATCAGCTGTTGCTAAAACAGCATGGCCTGTTCCTAATTGCTCAGTTTGTAAAGCGTATTTTGAGCGGTCGCCTAATTGTTCTTGCACTTTTTCAGCGCCATAGCCTACAACAGTTACAATATCTGTCGTATTTAATGGTTCGATTTGCTCTAAAACATGTTCGACCATTGGCTTTCCGGCAACAGGGTGTAACACTTTATATAGTGAGGACTTCATACGAGAGCCTTTTCCTGCCGCTAAAATAATAGCATATCTATTTTTCACGTTATTGACACTCCTTAAGTGTAGTTTTAAACACTTCATTCTAACAAAAAAAGAGCTTGATATTCAAGCCCTTAATTTTATCTAGTTATCTTCTTCCATGACTGAAAAGTAATTTCCTGGTACAACAGTGATGTTTTTAGTTTTTGTATCGACTTCTTTTACACAAATAAGTGAGGTATAATCTTCTACCATACGGCGACCACTGAATGTTGATTCTGCAAAAACAGTAATCCCGACTAATTCTGCTTCAAATTCTTCGATTAAGGCTTTCATACCATTAACCGTTCCGCCACCTTTCATGAAATCATCCACAACTAATACTCGAGAGCCACGTTTTAAACTACGTTTAGACAACTCCATTTTTTCAATTCTCTCAGATGATCCAGATACATAATTTACACTTACTGTTGACCCTTCTGTGATTTTTGAATCGCGTCGAACAATGACAAATGGAACATTTAAGTAGTAAGAGACTGCTTGAGCGATAGGCACACCTTTTGTCGCAACTGTCATAACAGCATCAATGTTTTTATTAGCATATTGTGTTGAAATAATTTGCCCAATTTGTTTTAGCAGTTGAGGTTCTCCTAACAAATCTGACAAGTAAACGTAACCACCAGGAAGTAAGCGGTCTTGTTCAGATAAGCGTTCACATAAAGAATCAATCATAGTTTTTGATTCACTAAAAGGAATAGAAGGCGTAAAAATAACGCCACCAGCTGCTCCAGCAACGGTTTCAAGAACACCAAACCCACGCTCTTTAAACGTTTTTTTAATAATAGTTAAATCCTCACTGATTGAAGATTTTGCTGATTCGTATTTTTTAACAAAATAAGTCAGAGGAGTCAATGTATGGGGATGATTTAAGATATAAGCAGTCATATCAATCAATCGTTCACTTCGTTTTATTTTCATTTATATACTCCTTTTAAAGTTAAATTTAAGTAATATAAACTATTATAGTATGAAATTTCAAAAAAGCAAAGTATTTTTAAAAATAAATAAAAAATGTTCGTAAAAACGAACAGATTATTTAGAAATCTGTCTGTTTTTTTTACGAACATTAGTTAGTAAATTGATTAAAATAAACAGTACAATAAAAATTAATGTAATGGTTGCACCAGGTGGTGTATCTAATTGGTATGAAGTAATCAGTCCTGATGTCATACCAATAAAACCAACTACAATACTACTTAATATAACAGTTGAGAATGTTTTTCCTATCTTCATAGAGATTGTTGCAGGTAAAATCATGATAGCCGATACAAGTAATGCACCTGCAATAGGAATCATAACTGTAATAGCCACACCAGTGATTACGTTAAACAACATGGAAAGTAGATGAATAGGTAGACCATCTACATGAGCAGTATCTTCATCAAACGTTAACACATACATTGGCTTTCTTAAAGCAAAAAATAAAATGACAATGATAACAAGTAAAATAGCAAGGATTTTGACTTGTTGCCAATTAATTGTCACAATTGAACCAAACAGGTATTGTTGGATATTCATGGAATTTTTTCCTTTAGTTAAATTCATTAAAACTAAAGCAACAGCTAATCCACCAGACATTAAAATAGCTGTTGATACTTCTGAATAAGATTTATATAAATTTTTGATGTATTCCAAAACAAAAGCTGAAGCAATCACTACAATTAACGTAGTAACAGTTGGATTAACATTAATAAAAAATCCTAAAGCAATCCCAGCTAATGATACGTGGGATAGTGTATCTGCTAAGAGAGATTGTCTACGCAGTACCAAAAAAACACCTAGAGAAGGAGCAATGACTGCCATCATGGAAGCAGCGATTAATGCTCGCCTCATGAACTCATATGAAAACATCTCCATTCAGTTTCCTCCTTTCTAACAAGGTGGATATGTCGATCCATATATTCTTTGATTTCTTCATGATCATGTGTCACCATTAAAATCGCTTTATTATGCTCTTTGACACTATGTTGAAGTAGTTTATAAAAATCATTACGAGATGACTCATCCATACCTGTTGTTGGTTCGTCTAAGACAAACAAATCAGGATCAGTTGCAAATACGCGTGCTAAACAGACGCGTTGTTTTTGCCCACCAGATAAATCACCAATCCGTTTTTTTCTCATATCCCACATACCGACAGAGTTCAGTGCTTTTTCAACATGTTGATGGTCAATCGTATCTAATCGTTTAAACCACTTTCCACGTTGAAAACGACCTGATTGAACAAATTCTAAGACAGTGCTAGGAAATCCAGCATTGAAAGAAGCAATTTGTTGAGGAATATAGCCAATTGTTAATTTATCTCCATTTATATTAGTCGGAGAGATATAGATGTCTCCTTTATCAGGTTTTAATAAGCCTAATGTATTTCGAATAAGAGTTGATTTTGCCGCACCGTTTTCACCAGTTAAAATAACAAATTCTCCCGGACTAACAGTATAAGAAACGTCTTCTAGGACGGGTTCATCGTCATAATAGAAAGTGAGATGCTGGACATCAATATAATTCATGGTAACCTCCTTTAATCGTAAGCATTACGTTTTGAACAAAAAGAATCATAGCATGAGTACAAAAATAAAGCAAGAATAGTCGATTGAGACATAAGATAAAACAGATAAAAAGTAAAGTAAACTCTTACTTTTTACCTGTTTAACGTTCTGACTAAATATACTTCATCGCAAAAGCCTTTTAGGGCATTTGCAACATGGATAGCCCGTGAGCGTTTTTTACAAAGAGCTAAAACAGTAGGACCACTACCGCTCATGACAGCTGTATCTGCACCAAATTCTAACATTTTTTCTTTGACGTATTTGACAATAGGAAAAACGTCCATTGTGTATGATTCTAGTGAATTACCTAAGTGTTGAATCATCTCTTGATAGTCTTGATTTTCAATTGCTTGATAAATTGCATGAATATCAGGATGCGATAGAGAATCTACTTGTATCTTTGAAAACACACGAGGAGTAGATACGCTGATTTTAGGTTTGACTAAAACAACCCAGCATTGTGGCATAGGATGAGACAAAGGTTTCACACAATCTCCTACACCAGTAACAAGAGCTGTTTGTCCATAAAGACAATAGGGAATATCTGTCCCTATAGGAACAGATAATTTAGCCATTTCCTCAAGAGAGGCACCTATATCAAATAAGCGATTAACACCTCTAAATGCAGCAGCAGCATCACTACTACCACCACCAAGTCCAGCAGCTACTGGTAAGTTTTTCTTTAAATTTACTTCAACACCTTGAGTAAACCCATATGTTTTTTTCATGACATCAATCGCCTGATAGATATTATTTTTACGGTCTACTGGTAGGAAGCCATTATCTGTTTTAATGATGATATCATTTGTGTTAGTTGGCGTAAAAATTAAACGATCAGATAAATCGACGCTCGCCATAATCATTTCAAGTTCATGATACCCATCATCGCGTTTATAAAGGACATCAAGTCCCAAATTTATTTTTGCTGGGGCTTTTTCGATGATTTCCATTGACTACCTCCACTTCTTAAAAATTGCCGTTTGCTTGATTATACATGAAAAAAGAGCGAATATAAAACATTTTAGACGATTGATTTGTAGATTTTACGATAAAAAAAGATAGGATAATTTCCTATCTTTAACGATACATTTTAAATTTTAAAAATAAATCATTGTAAAGCTCTAAATAAGTTTGACCTAAATCATCATACACTTCTAAATGTTCAATGATTTTGTCGCTCGGGTAAAACTGCGGATCACTTGTAATTTCTTTTGGTAAAATTTCTAATGCTTTTTTATTAGGTGTAGAATAACCAATATATTCAGCATTTTGAGCAGCAATTTCAGGTTTCAACATGAAGTTAATAAAATCATACGCTCCATCAATATTTTTAGCCGTTTTTGGAATGACGAAATTATCAAACCAAAGATTAGAGCCTTCTTCAGGAATGACATAATGTAAGTGGTCGTTTTCTTCTAGCATACTAGCAGCTTCGCCAGAAAACGTCACAGCTGCAGCACTTTCACCATTAATCATATACATCTTGATTTCATCAGCAACAATGGCTTTCACATTAGGAGTAAGTCCATCTAATTTTTTTGAAGCATTTTCTAATTGTTTATCGTTTTTGCTATTTAATGAATGACCATCACTGTTAAGTGCCAGTCCAATGACTTCTCTAGCACCATCAATTAACATCACATTGTTTTTTAATGAGGGATTCCATAAATCATCCCAATGTTTAATCTGACCTTCTTTAACGAATTCATCATTGTATATAATTCCCAGTGTTCCCCAAAAATAGGGGATAGAAAATTTATTTTTAGGATCAAACGGAATATTTAAAAATCGACTATCAATATTTTCTAATCCTTTGATTTTTGAATGATCAAGAGGAATGAGCATATCTTGTTTGACCATTTTTTGAATCATGTATTCACTAGGGATGGTCAAATCATAGGCTGTTCCACCTTGTTTGATTTTTGTCATCATGCTTTCGTTCGAATCAAAGGTTTCATAAATCACTTTGTAGTTGTATTCTTTTTCAAACTGTTTGATTAATGAAGGATCTATATAGTCTCCCCAATTATAAATCGTCAAAACGCGGCTTCCAGAAGCACCACTGGTTTTTGCAAGATTAAAAGAAGTAACAGCTAAAAGGACAATGATAAGAAGAATACCTGAAAAAAGAGCATTAAGTTTCTTCATATTATTTTCCTCCTATCTTTTGTGCTTTTTTCTTTTTATATTTTGGTTTATTGTCTTTACTGATAAAGTAATAACCAGTTACTAATAAAATAGAAAATAAGAATAAAAGAGCACTCAAAGCATTGATTTCTAAACTAATTCCTTGTCTAGCACGTGAATAGATTTCAACAGATAAAGTACTAAATCCATTACCCGTTACGAAAAACGTCACAGCAAAATCATCTAGTGAATAGGTAAACGCCATAAAATAGCCAGCAATGATACCAGGAGTCAAGTAAGGTAAGATAATCTGCTTTAATACTTGCCAGTTGTTGGCTCCTAAATCTCTCGCAGCATCAATGAGTGATGGATTCATTTCTTGCATTTTTGGTAAAACCATTAAGACAACAATCGGGATACTAAAAGCAATATGAGATAACAGTACAGACATGAACCCTAATTGAAATCCAAACCATGTTCCTAAGAAAGTAAATAAAATTAAAAAGCTAGCCCCAATAATAACATCAGGAGAAACCATCAAAATATTATTTAAACTAAGTAACGTATTTCTCATGCCACGTTGTTTAGTGTAATGAATTCCCATTGCCCCAAATGTCCCAATAATCGTGGCTATTAATGCAGAGAGAAAAGCGAGTAGAAAGGTATCAACCACAATCCCTATCAATCTTGTATCTTCAAATACAGCTTGGTAATGCTCTAAAGTAAATCCTGTGAAAGACGTCATCGATCCACCAGCATTGAATGAATAATAAATCAGATAAAAGATTGGGGCATAGAGAATAATGAAAACTAAAATCAAATAGAGATGACTCCAATTAAATTTACGTTGGCTCATTTTTTCTTCGCTCCTTTCTTTTTCTTCTCACCTGTTAACATCATAATGACAAACATGGCAATAATCAGAACAACACCAATGGTTGATCCCATTCCCCAGTTTTGTGTTACAAGGAAATGCTGTTCAATAGCTGTCCCTAACGTGATGACACGGTTACCACCGATTAATCGCGTTAACATGAACAAGCTGAGTGATGGGATAAAGACTGCTTGAACCCCACTTTTTACCCCGTTTAAAGACAGTGGTAAAATAACTCGTCTAAATGTTTCAAAATTACTCGCTCCTAAATCACGGCTGGCAAACACAAGAGAGGGATTAATTTCTTCTAAGGCATTAAAAATAGGCAAAATCATAAATGGAATTTCAATATAGGTCGCAACAGTTAAAAAGCTAAAATTTGTAAAAAGTAACTGTTGTGTTCCTATTCCGATTGTATCTAGAAAATTATTGATTCCACCATGAATACTAAAAATACCAATAAATGCATAAGCTTTTAACAACAAGTTAATCCATGTCGGTAAGATGATTAACATTAGCCAAAGTTGTTTGTGCTTTAATTTAGTTAAAAAATAGGCCGTTGGATAGCTAATGACTAACGTAAATAAGGTAATAAGTAAAGCGTAGAATAATGAATTAAAGGTCATACTTAGGTATGTTCCACTCGTTAAATATTGTTGATAATTACTCAATGTAAATTGCCCATTAATATCAAAAAATGATTGGTAAATAATTAAAATTACCGGTGCGATAACAAATAGAGCTATCCATAAAAAATATGGAATCGTGTAAAAACGTTTTGATTGTGTCACTTGTCACGCCTCCTTTAATCGTCATAGCTTTCTAATCTAGCATCAAAATCTTCTTCAGACTCATTAAAACGCATGACGTGAATATCTTCTGGTTCGAAAAATAACCCAACAGCTTGACCTTCTAATGGTTTTTTCGTTGAGTGAACCACCCATTCATTTCCTTCAGAGTCAATACAGAAAATTTCATAATGAACCCCTCTGAATAATAAGGTATCAACTGTCGCTTTTAATTTTCCTTGTTCGACAGGTACTAGGGAAATATCTTCAGGACGCATCACGATATCAACTGGCTCATTTTCTCTCATCCCACCATCAACACACTCAAATTGTTTGCCTACGATTTCGACTAAATTATCTTCAATCATAATGCCTTTCACAATATTACTTTCACCAATAAAATCCGCCACAAATCGGTTGATAGGTTCATCATATATATCAGAAGGAGAGCCACTTTGTTCGATTTTTCCATCATGCATAACAAAAATTTCATCACTCATAGCTAAAGCTTCTTCTTGGTCATGAGTAACAAAAATAAAGGTAATGCCTAAACGTTTTTGTAGTTCACGTAATTCTGACTGCATGGCTGTTCGCAATTTTAAGTCAAGAGCCGATAAAGGTTCATCTAATAGTAAAATTTCAGGTTCATTGACAAGCGCACGTGCAATTGCGACACGTTGTCGTTGTCCACCTGACATTTCACTAATTTGTCTTTCTTCTAAGCCAGATAATTGCACTAAACGCAGAGCTTCACGTACTTTTACATCAATTTGTTCTTTTGGTAATTTTTTGATTTTTAAACCAAATGCGACATTTTCATAAACATCCATATGAGGAAAAAGAGCATAATCTTGAAAAACGGTATTTACTTTACGTTTATTTGCGGGAACTTTGTTAATGACTTTTCCATCAAATAAAATCTCTCCTGAAGTTGGTTCGCTAAAACCAGCAATCAAACGTAAAATCGTTGTTTTCCCACAACCTGATGGGCCAAGTAAGGTGTAAAATTTTCCTTGCTCAATTTCAAAACTCACGCTTTTTAACACAGTTGTGTCATCGTATTCTTTTACAACATCTTTAAATTCAATAATTGTATGACTCATATTTTCCCACCTTTACTATAAATAAGAATTTGTTGCAACAATTAACAATTGACTCGTTCCATCATGTGCGTTGGAAATATTATGTGTGCTTAATGCTTGATAATAGATACTTTCTCCTTGCTCAGCAATGTAAGTATCTTCTCCAATGGTAACACAGATTTTTCCTATTAACACATATCCAAACGTTTCAGATTGTGATGGTTCAAATTCTTTGTACTCTCCTTTTTTTTCTAATGTTAAAAGAATAGGCTCCATCTCATTTTCATTCGAATTAGCGACTAGCCAATTAATCTCATACCCTTTGTCCTCATCTATATGAAGGGTTTGTTCTTCTTTTGGGTAAACAACCTGTTGTTTTTGATTTTTTTCATCAAAGAATTGTTTGGGTGATACACCTAATACTTCAAGAATAGAGAAAAATGTTTCGAGTGAAGGGGAGCTTAAGTCCCGTTCAAGTTGAGAAATATATCCTTTAGTTAAATCTGTTCGCTCACCAAGTTCTTCTTGAGTTAAATTTTTTTGTAGTCTTAGATTTTTTATTTTTTGACCAATTAGAATAATAACCACCTCCAAAAAAATGTTTATATATACTAAACTTAAAAAGATAGAAGTTTTCTTATATTAAACATTATGTTTACTTTCTCAAGGTAGTATACAAGATGATTTTCAACAAATCAATTTCTTTTTTCATCAAACATTGTTAAATTATTTGTGATAAAATAAGGGTATCAAAGAGATAAAGGAGATAAGTAATATGTCAGATAAAATATTCAAAGCATTAATTGTAGATGAACAAGATGATAGCGTTATCTCAAGTGTAAAAGAGTGGTCAGTTGATAGATTATCAGAAGGTGACACACTTGTTGAAGTAGATTATTCTGCGATAAATTATAAAGATGCATTAGCAACGATAAAAAATGGTGGAGTCATTCGTTCTTATCCTATGATTCCAGGAATCGATTTTTCAGGCACAATTATTGAAACAACACATGATGGCTTAAAAGTGGGAGATAAAGTGGTTGTGACTGGCCAAGGTACTGGTGTTAGTCATACAGGAGGATTTAGTGAAATAGCGCGTGTTCCTGGTGAATGGATTCAAGTTGTTCCACAAGAGATGGATTTAAAAGTAGCGGCATTTGTTGGAACAGCAGGAATTACAGCAGCACAAGCGATTCATCGTTTAGAATCAATTGGATTAAATGATAAAGAGGCCAGTATTTTAATTACAGGTGCTACAGGTGGCGTAGGTAGTATGGCAATTAATTTATTAAAAGCACACGGATTTACCAATATTACGGCATTATCACGTAAAAATTCAACAGACTATTTAGAAACACTAGGGGTTCAACACATTATTAGTACAGATGAGATGTTAGAGAACACTCGTCCACTTCAAAAACAAGAATTTGATTACGTGATTGATACGATTGGTGGGGTTACTCTAGAAGCTATTTTACCTAAAATTTCTTATGGTGGCGGTATTGCCTTATGTGGCAATGCAAGTGGCATTAAATTTAATACAACCGTGTTACCATTTATTTTACGTGGCATCACGATGTTTGGGATTGACTCCGTTCAGTTAACATCAGATGAAAAGAAAGAGTTATGGCAAACGATTAATCAATCAATAACCAAAGAGATGGTTGATTCAACTATTTCAAATGAAGTGTCTTTAGAAGGGATTCTTTCAGTTACAAAACAGTTATTGGAAGGAACACATAGCGGTCGAACTATTGTGAGTATAAAATAACAAAAATAAAACAAGGCTGAGGCCATATGGCTTCAACCTTGTTTTATTTTAAAATTTCAAGCTATTTGGTTTTACTTCTTTTGGTATAGGATTAACGTATGGCGTAATATCAGTTATGGCTTTTAATTCAGCTTTTGCTTGGTCAATGTACTCAGGTTCTTCAATGACTTTCACAGCAGTTGCAGCCATAATTTTAGCAGCTTGTATCATTCCTTTTTTAGCAATTCCGCTTTTTCCATTTGTTACCCATTGCCAAGTGTGCATTGCAGTATTTTGTACTTCTGTTGCCACAATACATTGAACAGTTGGGACAATCCAACTAACGTCTCCAACATCAGATGAGCCAGGTAAGGTCACGTTTGTTAAGACTTCATTAAAAGGATAAACATAATCAGCTAATACTTTTCCTGGATTTTCAGCTAGAACTTTTTGTTCAACAGGAGTAGCTGGAGGGACCATTCTAAATTGTTTTTCTTCTTCAGTTAACGTATCGTGAATGGCTTTAGCAAATACTTGATCTTCTTCATCAAATTCAGGAGCACCGTAATTCATCATCACATCTCCCATGATTCGTGAATAAACAACGTTAGGAATATAGTTTGAGCAAGCTTTATCAAAGTGTACTGTTACTTCAGTTTCAGTCATTAATGCAGCACCTTCAGCGATTTTACACAAACGGTCATAAATTTCTTTTGCTTGACTTCCTTTAGGAGCACGAATTAAATATAAAAGTTTTGCATGATCCTGCACGACACTTGGAGCTAAACCACCAGCATCCATATAAGCATAATGGTAGCGTGCTTCAGGAGTAACATGTTCACGTAAATAATTTCCACCAACATTCATTAATTCACAAGCATCAAGTGCGCTACGTCCCATATCAGGAGCATTAGCTGCGTGGGCAGATTTCCCTTTGAATTCAAAAGCAGCTTGAATATTAGCTAATGTTTTGACACCCCAAATAGTATTGTCTGTTCCAGGATGCCAACAAATTGCCATATCTAATCCATCGAATGCACCCGCTCTAGCCATAAATGTTTTTCCAGAACCACCTTCTTCAGCTGGACAACCAAAATATTTAATTTGTGCAGGTATATTGTGCTCTGTAATATAATCTTTTGTTGCGATTGCTGCGGCAAGTGAAGCTGTCCCTAATAAATTATGACCGCAACCATGACCATTTGTGTTATCTGTATCTGGGTTAGGTTCTTTTTTTGTTGAGCCAGATTTTTGTGTCATGCTAGGTAGTGCATCGTATTCACCTAAAAATCCAATAACAGGGCCTTCATTTCCAAAACTTGCGATAAAAGCTGTGTCAATATCTCCAATTGTTTGCTCAATTGAAAAGCCTTCTTCTTTTAGCACATTAATCAACACGTCTGCTGATTCTTTTTCATGGAATTTTGTTTCGGCGATATCCCAAATTTTATCACTTGTGTTAAAATATGTTTCTTGTTTTTGATTGATTAATTCTTCGATTTGTTTATACATAATATATATCCTCCTAATATTGAATATTTAGATAAATAGTGTCATACCATAAGAGAGTGCAATAGAAAGAGCCGTTACAATTATTCCTGGTATGATGAAACTAAAGACCTTCGTTCGTCCAGTTCGATCTAATTCAACTGCTAATAGTAAAGTCGGTTGGGCTGGTATAACAAAGTTAACATTTAAACACTGAACAATAACAATTAACAGCATTGGTGAAATACCAAGTGTTAAGGCGAGTGGAAAAATAATTGCCGCAACAGCTGTTTGAGCCCCAATAATCATAGCAACAAAGGCACAGATGAAAATAATCACCCATGGATAATCAGCTAAAACTTGTCCCACGCTTGATACTAAAACAGCTTGGTTTTTTGGAGCACCAAAGATAGTCGAGCCAACCCATCCAAGTCCTAATACAATTAGGGTGGCACCAAGAGCGTTTGCAGTCGCAGGGGCATGGAGAATATCTTTAGATTTAACTCTAAATAACATAATATTAATCGCTGCAGATAAGTACATAAACATTTGGACTAAGTCAGCGGTAGCAATTTTAACAGGATCGCCATTTACATTATACTCCGGTAACAGGCTTGGGAACAACCCAAGAACAATAATCGCTAAAACACATAGTAAAAATACTACGGTTGATTTTTTTGCAGCAGGAGCTAATTCTTTTTCCTCATCTTCAATAATCATATCTTCTAAAACAGATTCATCAAATGGTAATTTTTTGTTAACGATAGTTAATATTATACTTAAAATGATAATCGATAGTAAAGTAGCAGGCAAAGCAATCGCTAAGTAAGTTCCTAAAGATATACCATAGGCTGCTAATAATGTTACCACATAAGCAGTAGATGATGAAGCAGGGCTACAAAGTAATGCCATATTGGATGCTAAAACGGATGATACTAAAGCACCTTTTGGATTTACCTTTGATTTGAGAGCTGTTTCAGAAATAATTGGCTCAAGAGATAGTGCAATCATTGCTGTTCCCATACCGAAAACAAATAAGAAACAAACAAGTGGTGCGACTATTGTAATCGCTTTCGGGAAACGCTGGATAATTTTTGTTGCCACGCTAATCATATAATCCATTCCACCAGATGCTTGCAAAGCCCCACTTGCAATTCCAATAGACATAATGATTAAGACAGCAGTGACAGGTGGAGATGATGGTGGTAGTTTAAAAATAAATAGCATGATAAACAAGGCAACAATTGCTGAAACGCCAGAACCTAATGCCCCACCTTTCATCAAACCATAGATAATAGTCGCTACCATGATAACAATTTCAATTAGTAGTAAAGCCATGTGATTCCTCCTAATAAATAGAATATAATGTACTGAAAATGAATATTTCGCTAAACCTCCTCAAAAAATTCGAAAATTGAATACATGTGGATATTATCAGTTGAATGTGTAGAATATATTTATTTTGTATGAATTTTATTAGACTTTTTAAACATTAAAAAATAATTAGTGTTATAATTATTTTGTTATGATAAGTATGAGTCTATTGATATTTCTCATTTAAATGCTTAAAATGGGACTAGCTGATAGAGAAAAATTATTTCTTTGAGTGATTGTTAACTAAAGTTGATACTTAGCTAATGATGTCTACATGCTTGTTTTAGTATGTGGATTTTTTTGTGTGGAAAAGAAGGGTGAGAGATGGGGAAAGTAAAAAGACATATTCAGTGGATGATGTTTGGACTGATTATTGGTGTTTTGGTAGGAATATTAGAGGTTATTTTTGGTAAAGTATTATTAATAGCAACAAATATTAGAATAAACTATTTCATGATTCTTATATTTTTCTTACCAATAGTAGGAGTATTTATTAAATGGTTATATAGTGTTTACGGAAAAGAGAGCAACAAAGGAATGACATTGTTATTTGAGGTGGGACAGCACACACGCGAGGCAATCCCTGCTAGGTTGATTCCAATTGTTACACTGAGTACATGGTTAACTCACCTGATTGGTGGAAGTGCTGGTAGAGAAGGAGTCGCTATTCAAATTGGTGGGACATTTACGAATTGGTTTTCTAATCATGTCTGGAAAGATTTTTTACCTAGCCATGAAAAAAAACAACAAATGATTTTAGTAACAGGTATGGCAGCGGGATTTGCTGGATTATTTCATACGCCGATTGCAGCAACATTTTTTTCAATGGAACTGTTAGCTGTAGGGCATTTATCTATCGAATCACTTCTTTCTGCCAGTATTGCAGCTGTGACATCAAGTTATGTGTCGCAATTTTTAGGGTTAGCTGCTTTTTCTACAACGATAGATTATTATCCGAAGTTAACCATCCAATGGGTAATATTATTATGTTTATTGGGATGTGTATTTGGGTTAGTTGGACGAATTTTTTCAATTAGTTTACACAAAGTAAAGGGATGGGTTCAGTTAATACAGTTACCCATTTATAAAAAAATGTTTTTTCTTTCTTTGATTTTAATGATTGGATTAATCGTTGCCGGACGTGGAAGATATTCTGGGCTTGGTAGTAATCTTGTTGAAGCCGCATTTCATGGTGGGACAATCTACTCATTCGATTTTTTATTAAAATTATTATTTACTGTGTTTACATTAGCTATCGGATTTCAAGGTGGGGAAGTAACCCCGTTATTTTCAATAGGGGCAACTTGTGGTGTGTTTTTAGCTCAGTTGTGTGGACTACCGGTTGAGTTTCTTGCGTCATTGGGATTTGTTTCTGTTTTTTCAAGTGCAACCAATACCTTAATTGCACCATTATTAATTGCTGGAGAAATATTTGGTTTTGATTTATTGCCGTATGCCTTTTTTACTATTATTGCTTCTTACATCATTAATAATAATGACTCGATTTATCCTAAACAAAAAGTGTGACATTGCCAATTTGACAATGTCACACTTTTTTATTTTCTTCCAATAATTCTAACTTCAGGTTCAAGAACTACATCAAATTGTTCCAAAATAACTTGTTGGATGTGTTGGATGAGCGTTACATAATCAGTTGCTGTCGCTTCATTTATGTTGACAATAAATCCAGCATGCTTCGTAGAGACTTGAGCGCCACCAATAATATGTCCTTGTAAGCCGGCATCTTGTATTAATTTTCCGGTAAAATGTCCATGTGGTCGTTTAAAGACACTGCCACAAGAAGGGTACTCAAGTGGTTGTTTTGACTCGCGTAGATAAGTTAATTCATCCATTTTTTCTTTAATTAAGAGATGTTCTCCCTGTTCAAGATGAAATGTTACTGAGAGCACGATCCCTTTTAATTCTTGGATAACACTATGACGATAAGAAAATGCCATATCTTTTTTATAAAACGTTTTGATTGTCCCATCTGCTAATATAACGTCAGCTGAATAAAAGACATCTGCCAGTTCACCACCGTAAGCCCCCGCATTCATATAGGTGGCTCCTCCAATACTTCCAGGAATTCCACACGCAAATTCTAGCCCCGTTAAGTCATGTTTTAAAGCATCATAAGTGACATCAATTAGTTTAGCACCAGATTCGGCAATAATGGTTGTTTCTTGGACAGTGACTTGATTCATTTTAGTTAGCATAATCACCACATCTTTAATACCACCATCTCGAACGATTAAATTACTGGCATTTCCTAGACAAATCCATTCAAGGTTATTTTCTTGGCAAAAATTGATTAAAGATTGAACTTCTTCTTTTGATGTAGGAAAAGCTAAAAAATCAGCTGGACCACCAGTTTTTGTGTATGTATAATGTGATAATGGTTCATCTGTTAAAATGGTTATATTTGGAAATTGTTGAACAATATTTTTTTTGGTCACGCTAATACCCTCTCTTACTTGAAATAATCTTAGTGATATTATTCTAACATAAAATAGAAAAGAACGAGAGTTTTATAAAGGTTTGTTTATTTATCGGATAAAAATCACAAAGGGTTACTCTTTTATGATAAAATATGACTACAGTGAATTTTAGGAGGAACACCATGAAACTTATTTCTTGGAATGTTAATGGCTTACGTGCTGTTGTAAAAAAGAATTTTTATGAAGATATAAAACAAATAGATGCAGATATTATTTCACTGCAAGAAACTAAGTTACAAGAAGGACAAATTGAGATGGAGTTACCTGATTATTATCAGTATTGGAATTATGCTGAGAAAAAAGGATATTCAGGTGTCGCTGTTTTTACAAAAATAAAACCTATATCTGTTAAGACAGGGATGGGAATAGCAGAATTTGATACAGAAGGCCGTTTATTAACGCTTGAATTTGACACCTTTTACTTAGTGAATTGTTACACACCTAATGCTCAGGTAGAATTAAAACGTCTTGATTTTCGTTTGGATTGGGAAAATCATTTTAGAGAGTATTTAGCTGACTTAGATAAAGAAAAACCAGTCGTATTATGCGGGGACTTAAATGTTGCGCATGAAAATATTGACTTAAAGAATTGGAAAACGAATCGAAAAAATCCTGGTTTTTCTGATCAAGAACGAGAAGCTTTTACGCAATTGTTGGATAGCGGATTTATTGATACATATCGTTATTTTTATCCTGATAAGGAAGGGGCTTATAGTTGGTGGAGTTATCGCTTTAATGCCCGAAAAAATAATGCTGGATGGCGTATTGACTATTTTTGTGTATCAAAACAATTAGAAAATAAACTACAAAGTGCAGATATTTTATCGACAGTATTGGGAAGTGACCACTGCCCAGTAGAATTAATAATTGATGTGGAATAGAAAGGAAAAGACATGTTAAAAAAATGGAAAAAAGTGATTATAATTGGATTTTTAGCGTTAGGGTTAGCAGGATTTTCAGCTACAACATATGCAGCTGATACTGATAAGCTTCTTTATGACTTAACCTATGATAAAGAAAGAAATGTTCTAACAGGAAAGACAACACCAAATGCCAATATCTTTTTAACAAATCTTGCTGGTTCTATTGTAGCAAATGATAAGGGTGAGTTTGAAGTTCCTATTCCTAAAGGAACAAAAGAGGCAATGGTTGGGATGCTTGATGCTGAAGGAGACAAGTCAACAGATGTTCGTTACAATTTTGAAGAAGGAAAAGTAATTGAAACCGAAGAAACAAAAGAAGCAGATAAAACACAGGAGTCTGAAGACAAAATAAAAGATAGTGCAGCTGCGGCAAGTGGAACAGATGAATCTGATAGCCAAGGGACTAGTGCCTCAGAAGCAAATGAGAGTAATGCTTCATCAAATGCAGCCGATGACAAAAATAGTAGTGATAAAACAAAAGAACAAGAAAAAAAATCATCCTCTAAGCTATTATGGATAGCAGCTGTAGTTGGTGTTTTACTTGTTGTAGGGATTATTGGTTATGTTGTGAAGAGAAAGAAAAAGTTAAAAAAACAAAATAAAAGAAAGAAAAAATCAAAAAGTCATAATAAATCAACGTCATCTCACTCAAAATCAAAGAGTCATAAAAAATCCCATTCAGATTCTAAGAGGAGTCATGATCCTAAGAAAAAAAGTAAATCAAAACGCAAAAAGAAAAAATCATCTAAAAGATAAACAAGATTCAACGACTACACTTATGAAGTCGTTGAATCTTATTTTTTTAAAGTAGCAAGTAGCTTAATATCGCAATATCAATCAATTCATTTTGTTCAGATAAAAAGGCCTTTTTTTTGATTCCTTCTAGAGAAAATCCCATTTTATCATACAAACGAAGAGCTCTATCATTACGAGTCTGGACATTTATTTCGATACGTTTAGTGATTTGGTAATCCAAACATAATTGGATTAGCTCTTCAATCATGGCAGTTCCTAAACCGAGTCCCCAAAATTCTTTTTTTATGGTAATTCCCAATTCACCAACGTGTTGAAAAGCAGTATCATCATCACTTACAATCGTTGCAACCCCAATAATATCATTGTGATTTAACGCTAGTAGAATAAATTGATTTGGCGCATTATAAATATAGTCTATTTCATGAGCCATAGTATCTGGTGACATGTTTAAAGCATGAGGGCTGACAACGAGATAAGGAGTTTCCTGATTAAGGAGGCCAATAGCATGGATTAAATTTGTTGCATCATCAGGTATGGCCTGACGAAGTGTAATATTAAATTCAGTCATTTTTTTGATCCTTTTCTAGAGTAGTCATTAATGCATTAATTTGATTATAACGCTCAGTTGCCCCATCATGCTCAACTGTTAAAAATCGTGTATCTTCAGGCGTTTTATGAAGAATAAGCTCTATAAACTCGTTATCCATTGTATCTTTAATTAATTCTCCCCATTCAATTAAACACACACCCTCACCATCTAGATATTCTTCTAACCCTAAATCATCACCTGCTCCTTCAAGGCGATAGACATCCATGTGGTACAAAGGAAGTCGTCCACTATCATATTCGCGAATAAGTGTATAAGTGGGACTTTTTATCATTTGTGTAATGCCTAAACCTTTTGCAAATCCCTTTGAAAAAGTTGTTTTACCAGCACCTAACTCTCCAGTTAAAATAAAAATATCTCCTGGCTGTGCTAATTCTGATAATTTTTCTCCAATAGATTGAGTATCTGCATCATTTTTTAAATAAAACGTCATTTGAATGCTCCTTTGATAGTCTTTGTCTGTAAGTATATCGCAGAGTTGAAAAATAAAAAAGGAAGTCGAATAATTAAAAACATAGAAAAAATAATACAATGTAAAAATACGACATAATTAAAAAATGATGGCATTTTTTTAATGTCTTGTGGTATATTTAGTTTATATAGTGTTAGTTGTGTGGAATGGAGATTCAAATGAGTGAGGTAAGGGATTGTAAGGGAATGTACTCGATTGGAGAGGTAGCAAAAATGTGTAATGTTTCCCGCAAAACATTACGCTTTTATGAAAAATTAGGATTAATCATTCCAGATTATGTTAGTGAAAAAAATGGTTACCGGTATTACAAAGAAGAAACGATGAATTTAATTCCTATTATAAAATATTACAAGCAAATGGGGTTTAAATTACAAGAAATGGGTAACGTCCAAAAAACATTGGATAGTTTCTATAAAGAGCCAAAATTTTTAACGAAACAATCAGAATTAAAAGAAGAAGAACAGCGTATAAAAAATAGTTACTTAGCAATCACAGAATGGGTCGAATTATTAAGAGAAGGTTCTATAGCAATCGAAAATAATATTCAAAATGTTAATATCAAATATTTTGATTCACTTGATTATGTGTACCTAGAACAAGAATTTCATCAAAATTACATGGATGCTGTGATTAATATTCCATGGGTAAATTATTTAGAGACGATTGATTGTCAAATTAGTGGACCGGTGATCTTATATTATGAAAATGGTCAGGAAAAAATGTCTAATGATGCCTCTAAAATGAAAGTATTACAAAAGCCTGTTAATAATTTATCATCAAGTGTTCCTACTATGTCATTTGGAGGGAAACTTTTTTTATCAAGTTATCATATAGGAGATTTGACTCAGATTAGTAAGCAATATACGAAAATGTTGGATTGGGCAAAAGAAAATAACTATGAATGCTCCAATGAATTATATGAGCGTTTTGTTATTGATTATTGGTCAACAATGAATACGGATACATTTGTTGTAGAATTATTAGTACCCGTAACCAAGAAGAAGTAATTTAATGAGCAATTTTGGCGCAAGGTCATTATCTTGAGCTTAAAAATTGCTTCTTTTTTTGTCGTAGTATATGATAATGAATATCAATTAGTGTGTTATTGAGCATAAGTTGTCCTAAGGGGAAGGTTTTGAATCGTGTGTTTGATTTTTTAAAAATCATGTATTATAAAAATATATAGATGTTGTAATATAAGGGTTTGTGACCGTTTTTTAAAATTTTAAATTGTTATGCGTCAAAAAAACATAAAAATATTTGTAGTGAAAAATAATATAAAAGAAAATTAAAATAGTTATTTATTTTTTTAATGTGAAAAACAACACAATTATCTGTGTTGTTTTTTATTTTTTTATTTAAAGATAAATAATAATGATTAAAAATAGAAAAGCATAGAAATCATCTTATATGTGTGTGAATTAACAGAGTATTCTCAATTACTCCAGTTAACTGAAAAATCAGATCTTAGTAGTACAGGGAGTTTGGTGTATCAGTCATAAAAATGTGTTTGACTCTCACCTTAAGGGGATGTTCTAGATTATAACTATAAACAAAAAAGAAAACGCTTTATACTAGGAGGAAAAAAGATGAAGTACGATGCATTAGGAATGGTGGAAACAAAAGGATTAATTGGTTCAATCGAGGCAGCAGATGCCATGGTGAAAGCAGCAAACGTGTCATTAATTGGTCGTGAATTTGTTGGAGGCGGTATTGTAACAGTCATGGTAAGAGGAGATGTTGGAGCCGTTAAAGCTGCAACAGATGCTGGAGCAAGTGCTGCAGAACGTGTAGGTGAACTTCTTTCTGTACATGTTATCCCTAGACCACATGGTGAAGTTGAAAACATTTTACCATTAAGAAACAACAACTAAATTAAGGGGGAACATTAATGGAAACTCAGAAAAACATGGTATGTTCATCCGCAGATACAAAGATGAGCTTAGTGAATAAAAAATTTAGAATGAAAGGGATTACTAATGGATTAATATCTGGTATTACTTATGCCGTTTATTCAACCCTTGTGGTGGTAGCTAGTGGTTATGATCCTTTAACCAGTGCAGCTGGTATTTTAGCAGCTCCTTTTGTTTGTTCAGGGTTAAATGATTTTTTTGCCGGAATCTTTTTATTATTTTATAACGCTAAAGAAGGTAGATTAAAAGAAATTATTCGTATGGTTAAAACCAAACCGGGGAAAATGTTAGTTGTTGGATTTTTATTAGGAGGACCTATTGCAAATGGTGCCTATCTTGTTGGATTAGCTTTAGCAGGAGCATATGCTATTCCCATTTCAGCAACTTGTAGTTTGTTTGGCGCATTATTTTCTTGGATCTTTTTAAAACAAAAGCCAACATTAAGAATTGTGATGGGCATGATTATTTGTGTATTTGGTGCTATTACGATTAACATGGTAGCTCCAGAAGGCGCACCAAACTTCACTTTAGGAATTATTTGTGCATTAGTTGCTGCAGTATGTTGGGGATTAGAGGGTGTGTTCTCAAGTTTTGGTGGCGCAATGATTGATACAGATGTTGCCGTTAATTTACGTGAATTAGTATCAGGTCTTGTTGTAATTATTTTTATTTTACCAGTTATTGGTGGCGTTGATTTATTATTTAATACACTATCTGCTGTTACGCCAGTTATTTGGTTGATTTTCTCAGGATTAAGTGCTGGAATTTCATTTTTAACTTGGTATAAAGCAAACGCCATGGTTGGAACGGCCGTTGGAATGTCATTAAATGTTACTTACGCTTTTTGGGGTGTCATATTTAGTGTTCTATTTTTAGGAGATACACTGACACCAACCATGATTGTTGGATCGATTTTAATTGTTATGGGAGCTATTTTAGTGACAATGAACCCACTTGATTTATTCAGAAAGGGGGAAGCGTAATATGCTTTTACCTGCAAGAACAGCTGTTTTAAATCAAATGTACGATAGAAAAAAATATAATGTCCAAGAAGTGATGGCACAATTGAAATCACAATATGGTGAAGAAAAACAATTTAATCAAAGGTTGTTTTCAGAACACCTTATGGCACTTGAAGCCAATGGTTTAGTTGAGTTAGATAGTTACAATCTTGATGGAAATGATGAGTTATTGATGTATTACATCATTACTGAAGAGGGAAGAAAAACAGTGGATAAATATGTTGATAAGGCATACAGATAATGTTTTCTAATAACTTGTGAATTGGATAATAAGGGGGATTGAATTTGGTATACAGAGGCCAAGAAGCGTTAGGTTTAGTCGAAACAATCGGCTTAGTACCTGCATTAAAAGCATGCGATGAAATGTTAAAGGCAGCAAACGTTGAATTAATTTCATATGAAAATATCGGATCGACATTAGTTACTATCATGGTTAAAGGTGATGTGGCGGCTGTTGAGAGTGCAGTAGAAGCTGGGGCAAGAGCGGCGAAAGAAATTGGGACACTGACAGCACATAACGTCATGCCAAGACCTATTGAAGCAATCGGAAAAATTGTATCGGTTCACAGTATTGATGGATAAAGAGGAGGGGATGCATATGCAAAGTTTTGAAGCAATTGGCGCAATCGAAACATTTGGTTTGGTATTTGTATTAGAAGCATGTGATGCCATGTGTAAAGCGGCAGATGTTGAGTTAGTCGGCTATGAAAATGTTGCATCAGGGTATATTTCAGTCATTGTAAAAGGTGACGTTGCTGCGTGTAAAGCAGCAGTTGAAGCTGGAACATCAGCAGTTGAAAAACTAGGAGCGGAAGTTTATAGCTCGGTAGTGATTGCTGGACCACATATGGATTTAAATAAAATCATTCAGTATTATCAATTACTTGATGAACCGCTTCAAGAGGAGGGAGCTGCTGTTTAGATGAGTAGAGCAGATAAAGATCTGTTATCAATCCAAGAGGCAAGAATTCTTGTAGAAAATGCAAGGAATGCTCAATTTTTAGTTAAAGATTATAAGCAAAGTTACTTAGATAAAATCATTAATCAATTAATAGATGATATAACAATTGAGTTAGCACACTTTGTAGACATGGAAGTCAATGAAACAAAACGTGGGTGTAAAAAAGACAAGGAATGGTTATTAAATACTTTTTTATCTCAATTAAAAAAAGAGTTACCCAACCAACAGTGTATTGGAGAGCTTTTAAAAGATTCTGCGGGGAATATTTTAAAAGTAGGTGTGCCTTTAGGAGTGGTAGTAGCCTTCCCTTCTGAAAATAATGTCGTCCTAAACACGTTATATAGTCTTATTATTGGTATTAAATCAGGAAATAGTATCATTATTATTCCAGATAATCAAGCCTATTGTACAACCATTCATATTGTAAATAGTGTTAAAAATATTTGTGAAAAATATGGTTTGCCAGTGGGCTGTATCACATGTCTTGAGAGTACTTCTGAAAGTGGCATATTAGAAATAGTGACACATAAAAACACTTCTATGATTATTTCGGCTGGAAAAATAACCAACACAACTAACACTCAAAAGCCGATGATTTATGGAGGAACAGGTGGAACACCAGTTTTTATTGAACACACAGCTAATATTTCAAATGCCGTACAGTCAGTGATAGACAGTCGTTCGCTAGATAATGGGATGTTACCAGGTTCAGAACAATATTTAATTGTTGAACAAAGCATCGCAAGTGAAGTGAAAAAACACTTTCAACAAAAAGGGGCTCATTTTCTATCTGAAGAAGAAGAACATCAGTTGCTTAATCTGTTACAGCCTAAAAATAATGGCATTAATCCTATATGTGTTGGTAAAAATGCTAGAGAATTAGCTAAAATGGCTCATTTTTCTGTTGAAGAAAGTACCAACATTCTAGTATCGGAAAAAAATTATGTGCATGAACTAGATCCTTTTGTTAATGAAATGAAATGCCCAGTGATTGCTTTTTATTTAGAACCTGATTGGATGCATGCCTGTGAAAAATCGATTCGGTTATTAAAGGAAAAAAATAACGGTCATACGATAGCAATCCATTCAAACAATATAGAAGTATTAAACCAATTTGCCTTAAAGAAACCTGTCGGACGAATGATCGTTAATTCACCGTCGTCCTTAGCTAGTATGGGAATTGATTCAACGTTATCAATTTCTTGTTTATTAGGTGGTTTAACAACTGGTAAAGGTATTAGTGCTAAAAATATCACAGCATCAGATTTAACGTATATGAGAGAAATTAGTCACTCAATAAAGTGTGTTGAATATACTAGCAGAGTTGAGGAAGAATCACATGAAAAAATGTTAGAAGAGATTTTACGAAAAATTTTAGCTTAAAACATTATGTAAAGTGAGGAATTAAGATGGATATTAAAGAATTTTCAGCTAAATTGGCTGAAGCAACAAAAGAATTAAGTACAGAAGAACAGCAAGCCTTGATGAAGATGTTTGCTTCTGTATCAGATGATATTACAAAAACAGATTCAGTTGATTTAACTTTTGTAAGCGGTAATCACACAGATATTCCCAATGGTATTACACCTAGGTTAGAAGCGTTGAAAGAAAATTATTTAAAACAAAAACCGACTATCACAACTCATAAAGCGCGCGTAATGACCGAAATAGCTAGAGAAAATCCTGGAATGCCTAAAAATATTTTGCGTTCAAAATCATTTAAGAAAAGTTGTGAGACAGCACCATTAGTGATTCAAGACAATGAATTAATTGTGGGAGCACCAAATGGCGCACCAAGAGCTGGATCTTTTTCACCAGATATCGCATGGCGTTGGATGGAAGAAGAAATTGATACTATTTCTAGTAGACCACAGGATCCATTTTATATTTCTGATGAAGACAAACGCATCATGAAAGAAGAGTTATTCCCATTTTGGAAAGGCAAATCAATTGATGAATATTGTGAAGATCAGTTTAGAGAAGCTGGTGTTTGGGAAATCTCTGGTGAATCATTTGTATCAGATTGTTCTTATCACGCAGTAAACGGTGGGGGAGATTCTAATCCTGGTTATGATGTCATCTTAATGAAAAAAGGGATGCTTGATGTTCAAAAAGAAGCACAAGAACAATTAGATAAATTAAGTTATGACAACCCTGGAGATATCGAAAAAATTTATTTCTATAAATCAATCATTGAAACAGCTGAAGGCGTAATGATTTATGCTCGCCGCATGTCAGAATACGCAGCACAACTTGCAGCAAAAGAAACGAATCCACAACGTAAAAAAGAATTACAAAAAATTTCAGAAATAAATGCAAAAGTACCAGCTCATAAACCTGAAACATTCTGGGAAGCAATTCAAGCCGTTTGGACCATTGAATCTCTACTTGTTGTTGAAGAAAATCAAACAGGTATGTCAATTGGTCGAGTGGATCAATACATGTACCCATTCTTTAAAAATGATATCGAAACAGGTCGAATGAGTGAATATGAAGCATTCGAATTAGCGGGTTGTATGTTAATTAAAATGTCAGAAATGATGTGGATAACAAGTGAAGGTGGTTCTAAATTCTTTGCTGGTTATCAACCATTTGTCAATATGTGTGTGGGTGGAGTGACTCGTGAAGGGTATGACGCAACAAACGATTTAACTTATTTATTAATGGATGCTGTGAGACATGTAAAAGTGTACCAACCATCATTAGCTTGTCGTATTCATAATCGCTCACCTCGAGAATACTTGAAAAAAATTGTGGATGTTGTTCGTGCTGGAATTGGGTTCCCTGCTTGTCATTTTGATGACACACATATCAAGATGATGTTAGCTAAAGGTGTGTCGATTGAAGATGCACGTGATTACTGTTTGATGGGTTGTGTCGAACCACAAAAATCAGGAAGACTTTATCAATGGACTTCTACAGCTTATACACAATGGCCAATTTGTATTGAATTAGTACTAAATAGAGGCGTTCCTTTATGGTATGGTAAACAAGTTTGTCCAGATTTAGGCGATATATCACAATATAAAACATATGAACAATTTGAAGAAGCTGTTAAAGAGCAAATCAAATATGTAACGGAATTATCATCCATCGCAACGGTTATCACTCAACGTGTTCACCGAGATTTAGCACCAAAACCATTAATGTCAATCATGTATGAAGGTTGTATGGAAAATGGAAAAGATGTATCAAGTGGTGGAGCGATGTATAACTTTGGTCCTGGTGTGGTTTGGTCAGGATTGGCAACGTATACAGATTCAATGGCAGCTATTAAAAAATTAGTTTTTGAAGAGAAAAAATACACCCTTGAAGAACTAAATACAGCATTAAAAGCAGACTTTGTTGGCTATGAACAAGTCAGAACAGATTGTTTAAATGCACCAAAATATGGAAATGATGATGACTATGCAGATTTAATTGCAGCAGATCTTATTCACTTTACAGAAAAAGAACATCGTAAACACAAAACATTATTCTCAGAATTATGTCACGGAACGTTATCTATTTCAAACAACACACCTTTAGGTCAGTTGACAGGAGCATCTGCCAATGGTCGTAAAGCATGGATTCCATTATCAGATGGTATCAGCCCAACACAAGGAGCAGACTTCAAGGGACCTACAGCGATTATTAAATCTGTTTCTAAAATGGCCAATGACACAATGAATATGGGAATGGTTCACAACTTTAAAATTATGTCAGGTATGTTAGATACAGAAGAAGGCGAAAATAGTTTAATTACATTACTTAAAACAGCCAGTGTGTTAGGAAATGGCGAAATGCAATTTAACTACCTTGATAATGAAACCCTTCTAGATGCACAAAGACATCCAGAACAATACCGTGATTTGATTGTCCGTGTGGCAGGATATAGTGCATTCTTCGTTGAATTATGTCAAGACGTTCAAGATGAGATTATCAGCCGTACAATGATAACAAAATTTTAGCAATAAGTTAGAAAAGTGGTGAATCAATTGATAGATTCAGTCGAAAGACAGGTGATGGTTTTTAATATCCAAAAATATAGTCTTTATGATGGACCTGGCATCCGGACGATTGTATTTTTTAAAGGCTGTCCCTTAAGATGCCAATGGTGTGCTAATCCAGAGGGGTTAGAACGAAAATTTCAAGTCATGTATAAAGAAAGTATTTGCAGTGATTGCCATGCTTGTGTGGATGCTTGCCCAGTTGGAATTCATTACATTGACGAAAAAGGTAATCATCAAGTGAATCGTGATATTGCTTGTACAGGATGTCAAGAATGTGTGGCAGTTTGTCCGATGTCAGCCTTAAACATTACAGGAGAAATTCGTTCCATTTCAGAAGTGATGGAAATCATTCATGAAGATGATGAATTTTATGAACAATCTGGTGGTGGGGTGACATTAAGCGGTGGAGAATGTACAGCTCAACCTGAAGCAGCTCTTGCTTTATTGCAAGCGTGTAAAGCAGATGGTATTAACACAGCTATTGAAACATGTGGTCACTCACGAATGGATCGATTGATGGCAATTGCTGAATATGTTGATTTGTTTTTATATGATTTAAAACATATGGATCCAGTGAAACATAATAAACTAACAGGTATTAGTAATGAACGAATTTTAGAAAATCTAACGCAATTATTAGAAGATGGGCATGATGTTCATATCAGAATGCCAATGTTAAAAATGATTAATGATAGTAAACCAGAAATAGAGCAAATTATTAACTTTTTATTACCATACAAAGATTACCCTAACTTTAAAGGGATTGATTTATTACCTTATCATAAATTGGGTGTGAACAAATACGGTCAATTAGGTATGGAATATCCAGTCGATGGCGATCCGTCATTATCCGATGACGAATTAGATCAAATTGAAAGTTGGA
Source organism: Vagococcus bubulae (assembly GCF_003950315.1). GTDB lineage: Bacteria > Bacillota > Bacilli > Lactobacillales > Vagococcaceae > Vagococcus > Vagococcus bubulae. The sequence continues at coordinate 58,599 of NZ_NGJT01000003.1, read as the reverse complement.
TTAAAGAATATGACTTCTTTGTAAAAGTGGTGCGACATTAAAATAGTCAAAAAGGAGTGGTTAAACTGTTGGATGATACTGTTAAACGAGTGATAGAGGAGTCAGTTCCAGGAAAGCAAGTGACATTAGCTCATGTTATTGCGTCTCCTATTGAAGAAATTTATGACTCTTTAGGCATTGAAAATGAAGGTGCAATCGGGATTTTAACCATTTCTCCCTTTGAAACAGCTATTATTGCCGCAGACATTGCAGGAAAAAGTGCTGATGTACAAGTTGGATTTCTCGACCGGTTTACAGGGTCTGTATTGATTTCAGGAGATGTTCAAAGTGTGGAAGAATCGCTTCAAACAGTTGTCAATGTGCTAAAGCAGACGTTGAATTATGAGGTGGTTAAGGTGACACGCACATGAAAAAGCGTGTGTTGATTATTGGACCTAAACAAAGTGGAAAAAGGGAGATTGCTCAATATATTGAGCAGTCTCAAACAGGAATAAAAAAAGTAGCGAATGTGTTATACACAGAAAAAACAATGATTGTTCCTGATACTTATTTAGAAAGTCCTTGGATGCATAAACATATTATTGCCTTACAGCAAACAGCTTGTTGTGCGTTGTTTTTAGTTCCTATTCAATGTTCTAAAGTGAGTTATCCACCAAATTTTTCAAAAGTTTTTCGTGTACCAGTTTTAGGAATCATAACAAATCGCGGAGAAGTTTATACAGAAAAAGAGCAAAAACAAGCAGTTAACGTTATTGATAAGATTGGGTTATCTAAAAATTGGAACCAAGTAGACTTAGAGAAAGAGTCAGATTTAGAGTATCTAATAAATACTTTAACGTTTTAAAAGAATGATGTTAGAGGGGAGGTGTTATTTTGTTAAATGAATTTCAAATGGCGACTAAAATAGTTTCTGGAAAAGATTCTTTAAGAGAATTAAACCAGTTAACGTTAAAAAAAGTGTTACTAGTCTGTGACCCTTACATGGTTCAAAGTGGGAAATCTGATGGCTTAGTACAACGATTAGCTGAGAGTGGAATTGAATGCACTATTTTTTCTGATATTACACCTGATCCAACCATTGAGATTGTAACGAAAGGTCTTGTCTCTGCTTTATCAGTTGAACCAGATGGTATTATCGCTCTTGGTGGTGGATCAGCAATAGATGCGGCAAAAGCTATTCGCTATATTTATCAAATTGTCCATCAAGATATGGCTATCTCTCTTATTTGCATTCCAACAACTAGCGGGACAGGTAGTGAAGTAACATCATTTTCAGTTATTTCAGATCCAACATCTGATAGTAAATACGCACTAGTTGATAAGAAAATGATTCCAGATATTGCCATATTAGATCCACAATTGGTTTTAACTGTGCCTAAACATATTACGGCAGACACAGGGATAGATGTTTTCACACATTGTATTGAGGCATTAGTTTCAACAAAAGCCAATGATTTTACAGATGCTAATAGTGAAAAAGCCATCACCATTATTTGGAATAATTTAGTAACAGCTTATAATGATGGCGACAACTTAGCTATTAGAGAGAGTATTCATAATGCGTCTTGTTTAGCTGGCATCGCTTTTAATGAGGCATCGTTAGGAATTTGTCATAGTTTATCACATGCGCTAGGTGGACGTTTCCATTTACCTCATGGAAGAGTCAATGCGATGTTACTACCTCATGTTATCTCTTATAATGCAGAATTAGAAAATGATAGAGAAACAGATAATTTAGAAAAATATTGCCGTATTGCAGGTGTCTTGGGTATCCAATCAGGTACAGCTAAATCAACCGTTTATGCCTTTATTTCTAAATTAAAACGTTTGATGAAGCAATTAGAGTTACCTCAATCGATTGAGGAATTTGGAATAAACCAACAAGATTTTCTTGAAGCCATACCAGAAATGGCTGAAAAAGCAATGCAAGATAAATGTACGTTGACCAATCCTCGAAAACCTCAGCAAGCAGACTTAGAAATGATTTATCGTAAGTTGTTGAGAGGTGGGTATTAAATGTATTTTTTTACAGAAAAAGAATTAAGAATGATGTATAAAAAAAAAGCATTTAATCAGTTTGTGTTGGAGAAAAATCAAAAACTAACACCAGAAGCAAGACAATTTTTATTAGATAGAAAAATTGAAGTAACAACATGTAAATATAAGAAAACACAAGAAAAGACAATACAAAAGGAAATGCAGTCAACTGAATGGATGGGATATACAGAGATGGTGTCATCAGAAATATTGGAAGCCTATTTTTTAAGTGAAACGATTAAACATCGCGTCTCTAAGCGAATTCTTTTATTGGAATCACTTATGAGAGACACCCTGGAACAACCAAAAGAACTTAATGATGATAATTTTCCAATATTTGTAGATATCTATCCATATGTGACTGATTTAGAAGGGCCACTACTAGTAAAATTACAAAAAGTCTATGGTTTGCTTTGTTTAATGACTCATCAATTTCCTGAATTTAATCATGGGTTTAGGAAGGTAACAATGGAGTTAATAGGCATTGTGGAAACGATAGTTGGAGGTATAGATGACAAACGAGATGACGTTACACTGTAATAAGTTTATTCAAACATTTGAAACGGTTATTAAAACACCTAAAAAAAGTAAGTCTGACGTGTTTTATACAGGAGTTGATTTAGGAACAGCTTGTATTGTTTTAGTTGTTTTAGATAGCGATTATCAACCTGTTGCAGGTGCTTATCAATACGCCAATGTTGTCAGAGATGGAATGGTAGTTGACTATGTAGGGGCCGTTGATATTGTAAGAGAACTAAAAGAAGAATTAGAAAAAAAATTAGGTACCACACTTGTTTATGCAGCAGCCTCTTTACCACCAGGAACAGATGACTTGGATGGTGGGGCTATAAAAAATGTTGTACAAAGTGCAGGGTTTGAGTTGACCAATGTGTTAGATGAACCAACAGCAGCCAATCAGTTATTAGGATTAACTGATGGCGCTGTGGTTGATATTGGTGGAGGAACAACCGGAATTGCTATCTTAGAAAATGGAAAAGTAGTAAAAGTTGCAGATGAAGCAACAGGTGGAACGCACTTATCATTGGTTATTGCCGGAAATTATAAATTTAATTTTGAACAAGCAGAAAAATATAAACGCAATGAAACACATCATGATGAATTACTACTCGTTGTTAAACCAGTGATTCAAAAAATATCTTCTATTATTTCTAATCAAGTTAAAGGATATAAGGTAAATGATATTTATCTTGTTGGTGGGACAGCTTGTTTAAAAGGGATTGAAAAAATTATTGAAAAAGAAACAGGCATTAAAACAATAAAACCCATCAATCCGATGTTTGTGACACCGATAGGAATTGCTTTAAGTTGTACAGATCAAGTCATGTGAGGAGGCTAAAAAAATGGATTGTCGAATTATTAAATCACCCGGTGAAAATACGATGGCTATTTTAAACAGAAGAAAAAGTTCGAAAGAAAAATTAGATAAACCAGATGCGATTGGCTTAGTTCAAGGGAAATTAATAGAGATGATTTGTGCCACAGATGTTGCAGAAAAAGCTGTTGGTGTGACAATCGAAGACATTCGAGGGAGTTGTCCACAAAATATGATTTTACTAGCAATTTTTGGGGATACAGCCTCTGTTGTTGCAGCGATTGAAGAAATCAAACGAAGAGAGAAGAATAACGAATGGTAACTGCGACGTTAATAGATAATATTTGGGCAACACGAAAATCTGATAAATTGAATGGGTTGAAGTTAATGCTTGCCAAAATTAATGGTGGTACAAAAGATGGTGAGATTATGGTTGTCTGTGATGTGATTGGTGCAGGTATTGGTGATCGGGTCATTATTGCCACAGGTAGCGCAGCAAGACGAATGTTAGAAGATGATCTCATTCCGGTTGATGCTGCTGTAATAGGTATTATTGATGAAAGCTGTGAGTCAGTGTAAAGAGAGAGTGACAAAATGAAAAAATTAATTTGTGCTAGTGATGTGGAATCACTCCATGAAGAGAATAAACGAGTCATTTCTATCACAGAAAACACAATTATAACCCCTTCAGCAAAAGATTTAGCTGAAGAATATGATATGACGTTTAAAGTTGAAAGACCTAGGTTTGATGTGTCAGAAATGATGACACAGGATTGGAGTAAAGAGTCTTTAGTGTCGTTACTAAGAAGTTTAATAACAGATGATGCGTTATCACCTTTTATTCTTGAAAGAGATTCGAGTGGCGTGGAAATAATAAAACATCACACGATAAAGTTAAAAGATTTTCCAGAAAAAGAACACGGTGTTTTTGTTCAAGAATTAATGCATTCATCTGGTGGAGAATGTTGTTTAGAGTGTTTATCGATCAATCCAATGCATTTTATTGAACAGCAAGTCGATGATTCTTTCTTTTATATCATTGAGGGAGAATTAAAAGCAACATTAAAAGATAGTACAACCTATTTAGAAGATGGGGATATCATTCATGTTCCTCAAAATGAAGTCATTGATTGGGATGTAACCAAGCAAACAACAGTACTTAAAATCAAAATGAAAGGTGTGTTAGTTGATGAATGAATCTTTAGGAATGATTGAAACAAAAGGACTCCTTGCAACAATTGTTGCTTCAGATACTATGTTAAAGTCAGCTGACGTACACTTACTTGGCGTTACTAAAATTGGTGGTGGCTTAACATCTATTTTAATTACAGGAGATGTTTCGGCAGTAACCACAGCTGTGAGTGCTGCTGAATCAAATCTTTCATATTTATCACTTGATTCATTGGTTTCATCCCATGTGATAGCAAGACCAGAAGTTGACTCCAGTCTTTTTATAGACAAAACAGATTCTACGGAAAAGAGTAGCGACGTAATAGAAAATGTTGAGATTGAAGAAACAGTTGTTTTAGAAGAAGAGTTGATGATGCCCATAGTGGTCGAAGATGCAATAAAAATATTAGATTTACAAATGTTAGAACGAGAAAGTTTAACCTATCATGATAAAGAAGAATTGATGCAACACTTGACTCAAATGAAAGTAGTGGATTTGAGAAAAATAGCCAAACATCAAACAGGTTTTAGTATTGCTAGAAAAGACATTTATAAAACAAGTAAAGAAAAATTAGTAGAAATGTTAAGTGAGTTTTTAATAAACAATGAATAGAGGAGTTTGAATGGAAATATTTGATAAAGATTTAAAATCCATACAAGAGGCAAGAGACTTAGCTCGTAAAGGAAAAATAGCGGCTAATGAGATAGCGACTTTTTCAGAGGAGCAAATAGATCAAATCTTGAAAAAAATGGTACAAGTGATCAGTCAACAATCATCTAACTTGGCACAAAGAGCTGTTGAAGAAACAGGATTTGGAAAAGTAATGGATAAAATGTATAAGAACCATGCTGCATCAACTCTTTTATACGATGAAATAAAGAATGAAAAAACAATAGGCATTGTCTCAGAAGATGAATTAAAAGGAACATTTGATGTGGCAGAACCAGTGGGATTAGTACTAGGGATTATTCCATCAACTAACCCAACTTCTACTGTGATTTTTAAAGCAATGATTGCTATTAAATCAAGAAATGCTATTGTCTTTTCACCACATCCATCAGCTCTAGATTGTACGAAAAAAACAGCGGAAATGTTAAATCGTGCAGCCGTATCAGCAGGAGCACCTGAGGGCATTATCAGTTGTTCAACTATCCCAACTATGGCAGGAACAAACGAATTATTACATGCACCTGAAGTGAGTTTAATTATTGCAACAGGTGGACCTGGAATGGTAAAAGCAGCATATAGTTCTGGAAAACCAGCATTAGGTGTTGGGGCTGGAAATTCACCAGCTTATATTGAAAAAACAGCTGATGTTAAAACAGCAGTGGAAAAAATTATTGCGTCTAAAACATTTGATAATGGAACTATTTGTGCTTCTGAGCAATCAATTATTTGTGAAAAAGGTAATGAAGCAGAGGTTGTTCGTGAATTTAAAGCGCAAGGTGGTTATTTCATGACACCAGATGAAACGGAAAAAGTGTGTGCTTTATTATTTAAAAATGGTTATGTCATGAATGCAGGGTTTGTTGGACGAGAAGCAACAGTGATTGCGGAAGCGGCCGGAATCACGGTGCCAAGTGATACGAAAGTATTGATTGGTCGACAAGAAGGTGTTGGAAAAGGCTACCCATTATCATTTGAGAAATTAACCACTGTATTAGGTTTTTATGTGGTAAATGATTGGGAAGAGGCATGTCATTTAAGTATTGAGTTATTACAAAATGGAATTGGTCATACTATGAGCATCCATACTAATGACAAAGACATGGTAATGAAGTTTGCGGCTAAACCAGCTTCAAGAATTTTAGTTAATACTGGAGGAAGCCAAGGTGGAACAGGTATCTCAACAGGGTTACCAATTTCATTTACATTAGGCTGTGGAACATTTGGTGGAAGTTCAGTTTCTGAAAATGTTGGACCAAAACATTTATTAAACATTAAAAAAGTAGCGTATGGATTGAAAGATGTTCGAACACTGGTAAAAGATGATAAAACATTCCATCCAGATGGTGAGACTTTCTGTATTGAAGAAGAAAGAGTTTGCCAATCGAGTGAGGTATCTAAAAACGTAACGGATGTATCAGAAAATGACTTAGAGACACTAACGAAAGTTGTTCGTCAGATATTATCTACGATGAATTAATCAAGAGATGAGTTGATAGAATGGAAAATTATGAAGACCTTTTAATAGAGATATTAAAAAAAATCGCGCAAGAGTCCAAACAAACAGATCTGAGTATTCCGGTGGGGATATCAAATCGACACATTCATTTATCCAGAGAAGACGTAGACTGTTTATTTGGTAAAAATTATGAGTTAACTAAATTAAAAGATTTATCTCAACCAGGTCAATATGCTTGTAAAGAAACAGTCATGGTTTGTGGGCCTAAAGGGATGATAGAAAATGTTCGAATTTTAGGTCCTGAAAGAAATCAAACACAAGTAGAAGTATTAAAAAGTGATTGTTTTAAATTAGGTATTAAAGCACCATTACGGTTATCTGGAGAATTACAAGATTCAGGATCTGTGACACTGATTGGGCCAAAAAGCTCTAAAATGATAGCTAGCGGAGTGATTGTTGCTAAACGACATATTCATATGCCGTCAAAAGATGCGACAACATTTGATGTGATAGATGGTGAGAATGTCTCAATTGCTTTTGGTGGAGACAGAGGTGGCATACTAAATGAAGTCATCGTTCGGGTGGACGATCATGCAGGTTTAGAGTGTCATATTGACGTGGAAGAAGCCAATGCACTAGGAGTAAGTTCTAATACAAATATTGTGATTCAAAAAAATTAATATAAAGAAAATCTAGGAGGAAATTATAATGAAATCTGATGCTTTAGGAATGATCGAAACAAAAGGACTAATTGGTTCAATAGAGGCAGCTGATGCAATGGTTAAAGCGGCTAATGTATCTTTAGTAGGAAAAGAATTGGTTGGTGGCGGTATTGTCACTGTCATGGTACGTGGTGATGTTGGAGCCGTTAAGGCAGCGACAGATGCTGGAGCAGCAGCAGCTCAACGTGTGGGAGAATTATTGTCTGTTCATGTTATTCCAAGACCACACTCAGAAGTAGAAAATATTTTACCAACAGAAATCTAATCAATTAATGATGAAATAACCTATAAAGCGGTGCAAATTGTCCTTTTAAAGAGATGAGATGTTCCGCTTTTTATATTAAAGGAGAAAGCGATGAAAAAAACAGTCATTATAGGCTCTAATCATGCAGGAATAGCTGCTGCTAATGTTCTATTAAATCATTATCATCATCATGAGGTGGTGATTATAGAAAAGAATGCAGAGTTTAGTTATTTAGGTTGCGGAACAGCACTTTGGGTTGGACAACAAATTGATTCATATGAAGGATTATTTTATTTAAATGAGTCGGATTTCAAGAAGAATGGTGCTAAAATTTATACAAGCACAGAAGTTACACATGTTGATTTTCGTAAAAAAATCGTTACTTGTACGAATTTAAATCATGAAACATTTACTGAAGAATATGATGACTTAATATTAGCGACAGGTTCTAAACCTATTTTATTAAATGTTCCTGGCAAAGAATTGGATCATATTTTTTGTTTAAAAACATTTAATGACGGAAAAAAGGTCAATGAATTTACTGAAAAGGAAACCATTCAACGAGTGGCGGTAATTGGAGCAGGTTATATTGGAGTTGAAATAGCTGAAGCGTTAAAAAGAAGAGGGAAAAAAGTATTGCTTTTTGATGGAGAAAATCGTTCGCTATCGGGTTATTATGACCAGGAATTTTCAAGTAAAATGGATGAAACATTGTCCAATAATGGCATAGAGCTTCACTTTGGAGAAAAAGTGACGGAATATCAAGGCAAAGAATCAGTAGAGCGACTTATAACAGATAAGGGAAACTATGCAGTTGATATGATTATCAATGCTGTTGGTTTTTTACCAAACAATGATTTAGGCAAACAAGAGTTAGAATTGTTTCGTAATGGTGCCTATGTTGTGGATGAACACCAACAAACAAGTAACCCTTCAGTTTATGCAGTGGGAGATTGCGCGACCATATTTTCTAACGCTTTACAAAAAATGGATTACATAGCATTAGCTACAAATGCTGTTAGAAGTGGAATAGTTGCTGGTCATAGTATAGGTGGTGGAGAAGTGGCTTCTTTAGGAGTGCAAGGCTCTAATGCTATTTCAATATTTGGATTTAATATGTCATCAACTGGTTTATCTTTTGAATCAGCTACTAAAAGAGGATTAGCAGTATCTTATACGGATTATGAAGATTTACAAAAACCAGCATTTATGGCTGATAATTATAACGTTAAACTTCGTATTGTGTATGAAACTAAATCAAGACGAATTGTAGGGGCACAAATATGTTCTGAAAAAGATGTATCCATGCTGACTCACCTATTTTCTCTTGCGATTCATAAAAAATTGACAATAGATGAATTACAATTATTGGATTTATTCTTTTTACCACATTTTAATCAGCCGTATAATTATATTACAATGGCAGCTTTAAATGCCAAATAAATAAAAACCAATGCGATTTTCTATTTCAGAAAAGGCATTGGTTTTTTTATGTTTACTATTTATTCATGATTGCTTGACCAGCAGTAATGATTGATAATTTGTAAACATCTTCTTCATTACATCCACGAGACAAGTCAGAGATTGGTTTGTTTAAACCTTGTAAGATAGGTCCAATCGCTTGGAATCCACCTAAACGTTGAGCAATTTTGTAGCCAATGTTTCCAGATTGAATTTCTGGGAAGATAAACACATTCGCCTGACCAGCTACATCTGAATCTGGTGCTTTTTGTTTCGCAACAGAAGGAACGTAAGAAGCGTCAAACTGTAATTCACCATCAATAGCCATTTCAGGAGCTAATTCTTTAGCGATACGAGTTGCTTCAGCGACTTTTGTTACTTCTTCAGATTTTGCAGATCCTTTTGTTGAGAAGCTTAATAAAGCAACTTTAGGATCAATATCAAATAATTCAGCTGTTTTAGCACTTTCAACAGCGATTTCTGCTAATGCTTGAGCATCAGGATTGATGTTAATAGCGCAATCAGAGAAAATATATTTTTCTGAGTCACGGTTACCTAACATTAAGAACGCACCACTTGTACGGCTAACACCTGGTTTAGTTTTAACGATTTGTAAAGCAGGGCGAATTGTGTCACCAGTAGAGTGAACAGCACCACTTACTAAACCGTCAGCTAAGTCCATATAAACTAACATTGTTCCAAAGTAGTTTTCATCTTTTAAAATAGTACGAGCTTGCTCTTCTGTTGCTTTACCTTTACGGCGTTCAATGAAAGCAGCAACCATTTCGTCAAATTTTTCATAAGTGTCAGGATTGATAATTTCTAAGCTATCAACGCTTAAACCACGTGAAGTAGCTAAGTCCTTAATATCTTCAGGATTACCAATTAAGACAGGCTCAATTAAGTTGTCTGATTTTAAACGAACAGCCGCACCTAAAACGCGTTCATCTGTTGGCTCAGGAAAAACCATGCGTATATTTTTGTTAACAATTTTATGTTTAAGTTGGTCAAATAATTCCACGAAAACATCCTCCAATTTTCTTATACTTTTTTCACATGTCTATCATATCATGTTTATGAACAAAAAGAACAGTATTTTGTTCTGTTTTTTCGAAAAAACTTAGGTAAAACATAATACTTATAAATATTGTTTGATAAAAATAAAACAGATTTTTTATTTTATTAGTACAGACTAAGATAACAGCCAATTTATCTGTTGTTGATTTGTTTCTTTTAAGCTGTTATTTATTTTAGAAAAAGGTTTTGAGCCAAAGAATCCTCTATATGCCGATAGTGGACTAGGGTGTGGCGCTTCGATAATGATGTGTTTTGTTTGATCAATTAATTGTTTTTTTTGTTGAGCAGGCTTGCCCCAGAGAACAAAAATGATAGGGTTTTCTTTTTTGTTCAACGATTTTATTATACAGTTTGTGAAGTTTTCCCATCCCTTGTTTTTATGTGAATGAGCTTTTCCTTTTTCTACAGTTAAGACTGTATTAAGTAATAAAACACCTTGTTTTGCCCAAGGAACTAAATAACCACTACTGGGAATATCGAGTTTACAATCATCAGCTAATTCTTTAAAAATATTAATCAAAGAAGGTGGTATCTTGGTTCCTGGTAGTACAGAAAAACTAAGTCCGTGAGCTTGATTATCTCCGTGATAGGGATCTTGTCCTAAAATAACGACTTTTGTTTCACTAAATGGAGTGTAATTTAAAGCACTAAAAATATTTTTTTTATCAGGAAAAATGGTTTTTGATTGGTATTCTTTTTCTAAAAAAAGTTCTAAATTTTTCACATAGTCGGTTTGTAACTCATCATGCAATATGTCTTGCCAGTCTGTTTGAATTAAGTCATTTAACATTTTTTCACCTCTATTGTTTAGTTTATCATAATTTTTTTATTATAAATGTATCTTTCAAAAAAAAATGGTACACTAATAGTAATAAAAGAACTAGGAGGAACGTTATGATTAAATTGATCGCATCTGATATGGATGGCACGCTTTTATCATCCCATCTAGATATTTCAGAATTAAATAAACAAGCTATTAAAACAGCTGCAGAAAATGGTGTTGAGTTTATGGTAGCAACAGGCAGAGGGTACTCTGAAGCTCGACCTGTTTTGAATGAAGCGGGCATTCACTGTGCCATGATTACTGGTAATGGCGCGCAAATCTTTGATGAATTTGATAATGTCTTACATACTGTGAGTTTAGAAAAAGCGACAGTTAAAGAAGCTATGAGAATTTTAGAAGAAGAAGACCTATATTATGAGTTAATGACAACAGAAGGTGTGTATTCAAATAATGAAGCACAACGAATTGAAAAATTTGCGATTCTTTTATCTGAAAACATTCCTCATTTGACGTTTAAAATGGCGATTGCCATGGCTTCAACACAATTAAAAATGTTACCTGTTAAATATACCGAGCATTATGATATTTTAGTTGATGATCCTGAAGTCGAGATTTTAAAAGTGATTGCGTTTAATGAAGAAGGTGCTAAACGATTTGAGCCAGCTTTAGAAAAACTCCATAAATTAATGAATGTTCATGTGACATCATCTGGTGTGAATAACTTAGAAATTAATCACGTGGATGCAACAAAAGGAAATGCTGTAAAATATATCGCTGAAAAACGTGGCATTTCTATGGATGAAGTCTTTACAATTGGTGATAATTTTAACGATTTACCTATGTTGGAAGTTGCTGGTGTGAGCTTTGCCATGGGAAATGCTGAAGAAAAAGTCAAAGAAGTTGCTAAGTATCAAACAGATACAAATATTGAAGACGGTGTAGGTAAAGCAATACTACGAGCAATTGAAGAAAATCTTTAGAGCGACGATTTTGATTAAAGGAAGTTGATAGCAATGGAGACATACTATATTAAAGAACATGTCCTTTCAGCTAATGTTCGTACAGTCATTAAGGATACTCAGGATAAACCTGTGTATATTTTAGTTGGGCGTTGGGGTGTGAAGGGGGATGTGTTATCAGTATATAGCATGGAAGGGGATGTTTTAGCAACAGTGAAACAAACCACATATGCCTTTCCGTCTCATTTTGATTTGTATGATAAACGACAAAAAGTTGGTTCTCTAGGTCGATTATTTTCATTTAATCGTGATATGTATCTAGTAAAACAATTGAATTGGTTAGTCTTAGCGAATGTTGGAAAACAGTCATATCGAATTTATTCTTTAAAAGAACGAATGATGTTGATGAATAAGCATACATCATTTCAGGGAGATTACTACAAGCTATCAATTATCAATAAAGACGTTTCGCCAATTTGTATTTGTATAGGAGCAGTGATGGATTATTGGGCAAAGAATAATGAAAAAAATTGGCAAACAGTTAATACTTTTCTTAATCCAAAACCATCTTACCAATCAATTGAATTAATTAGAAAAGATTAAAAAGCACTTTAGGAAATGTTTCCTAAAGTGCTTTTTTGTTATAGTAAGTTTATTTTTCCACGACAGGCTTCAATCGTTTCATCATCCCATAATGATACTTGAACTTCACCAATGTGTGCTTTTTCAAGTAATAACATACATAGACGACTTTGCCCAATCCCTCCACCAATTGTTAAAGGTAATTCTTTTGCGAGAATTTGTTGATGATAAGGATATTGTAGTCGATCTGTTGCGTTAGCTTTTTCTAGCTGTTCTTTTAAAGAGGTCTCATCTACCCGAATTCCCATACTAGATATTTCCACAGCTGTTTGTAGTGGCTCATGCCAAAACAGCAAGTCCCCATTTAATTGCCAGTCATCATAGTCAGGTGATCTGCCATCATGAGGTTTACCACTCAATAGTTTATCTCCAATCTGCATGATAAAGGTTGTAGGATGTTCTTTAACATAAGCTTGTTCACGTTCTTTATCATTGAAGTCAGGGTATAAGTTTTCTAATTCTTGTGTTGTGATAAATGATACGTTGCTATCAAGTTCAATAGATAAAGCAGGGTATTTAGTGTGCAAACGACTAGATGTTTCAATAATGGCATTCACAATTTGTTGAACAGTTTGTTTTAAATAATCCAAATTACGTTGATCTCTAGAGATGACTCTCTCCCAATCCCATTGATCTACATAAATAGAGTGTAAATTATCTAACTCTTCATCACGTCTAATCGCATTCATGTCAGTATAGATTCCATTTCCTACATGAAAATCATACTGTTTTAACGCTGTTCGTTTCCATTTAGCTAGTGAATGAACCACTTCAGCAGGTGTCTCTAAAGCAGGAACGTCAAATTGTACCGGTCGTTCGATACCATTTAAATTATCATTTAACCCAGATGTTGCATCCACAAATAATGGTGCAGAGACTCTTTTTAATTTTAAACTTCCAGTTAACGCTTCTTCAAACCAGTGTTTTGTTAGCCCAATCGCTTTTTGTGTGTCATAAACAGACAATGAGGATTGGTAGTCTTTTGGTACAATCGTTTTTTCCTTCATATAGTTCACTTCCTAATCAATGATTTCTCACTATTTTATCATACTTGTTTAATAATTGAAAAACATAATTTAAAATTTCAGAATAATTATCAATTTCTTTAATCAATAATAGTTTTTTTAGTTAGCAGAATATAAAAACTATTAAATGAACGATATGTTCAGTAAATATTTAACCTTGGAATCAAAAGAGGACTTCATTAAATTATTGATAAAAAATCTAATGAATATAATAAGAAATTATTTACCATTCAGTTAGGTAATCAGATAGATTGTAATGTTTTAGAAATAAGGATGTCAGATGATTTAAAATTTAATGAAGAACTATTAATGAAGGAAGTTGGGTCAGAAGAGGTTGATTTTAATGAAATAGATATTAGAGATAATTTAATATTTTTTGTAATATGAAGGTATATCTTTCTAACAAGTATAGAAGACTATAATTATTGTTTATTTTTTTACAAAAAATTCATAAAAAATATATGTTATCCGGTTGACATGAAAGCGGATTTAAATTATACTCTAAAATATAGAAAGCGCTTTTTAAAAAATGTTAACCGATTGCTATAATCGGAAGAATATAAAATCATCGGGGGAAACTGATATGTCAAAATTTAAAGACTCATTTAAAAATCCATCTTATCTACAAAGTTCATTAACCTTACTACTATTCTTTGCTTCATGGGGAGTATGGTGGTCATTCTTCCAATTATGGTTGACTTCTGAGTCTAATGGTTTGGGACTAAGTGGTAGCGCTGTCGGGACAATTTTTTCAGCCAATTCATTAGTAACGTTAATTTTTATGTTTATCTACGGTACGCTGCAAGATAAATTGTACATCAAACGAACACTATTAATATTTTCAGCATGTATAGCAACGCTTGTAGGACCATTTTTCATATGGGTTTATGGACCATTATTAAAGAGTAATTTTAATTTAGGAATACTTGTTGGAGCAGTTGTTTTATCTGCTGGTTTTCTATCATCAGTTGGGATTTTTGAAGCAGTGACTGAAAGATTTAGTCGTTTATTTGATTTTGAGTATGGTCAAGCTAGAGCATGGGGATCATTTGGATATGCTGTTGTAGCATTATTAGCAGGATTTCTTTTTGTGAAAAATCCTAGTTTAAATTTCTGGGCAGGCTCATTTTTTGGTTTATTATTATTACTTAATTTACTATTGTGGAAACCCAAAGCTGAAAAAATAGCCAGTAAAGAATTTGAAGACAAACAAGCAGAATCTAGTAGTGTTCCGTCTTTGAAAGAGATGTTTGGATTACTTAAATTACCACAACTATGGGCAATTATTATTTTCATTGTGTTTACATGGACCTTTTATAATGTATTTGATCAACAAATGTTTCCAGGTTTTTACACTAGTTTGTTTTCGACATCAGCAGCAGGAGAAAAAATGTATGGAACATTGAATGCGATTCAGGTTTTTTGTGAAGCGATTATGTTAGGTGTTGTTCCGATTATCATGAAAAAAATTGGAGTACGTAATACCTTGTTATGTGGTGTTACTATCATGTGTGTACGAATAGGATTGTGTGGATTTGCTTCATCTCCAATAGTAGTATCTTGTATCAAAATGTTGCATGCTTTAGAAGTGCCAATGTTTATTCTACCAATGTTTCGTTATTTTACTTTGCATTTTGATACTAAATTATCAGCCACTCTTTATATGATTGGGTTCCAAATTGCAGCACAAGTAGGTCAAGTTATTTTATCTACGCCATTAGGGATATTAAGAGATAAAGTTGGTTACCAGTCAACATTTAGAATTATTTCAATGATTGTTTTAGTGGCAGGGGTTTATGCCTTCTTTATTCTTAAAAAAGATGACCAAGATGTGCAAGGAGACCCATTTATTAGAGGTTAATAAATCATTAATGACTATAAATAAAAACGAGAAAGTAGGAGATTTATTATGACAAAAAAAGAAACGATTGAATTAACTAACACACGCTACCGATTAGGCTATCATGTATCTGCACCATCAGGATGGATTAATGATCCAAATGGTTTTTGTTATTTTGATGGTTATTATCATGTGTTTTTCCAACACCATCCACATAGTGCTGAATGGGGACCAATGCATTGGGGACATGCTCGAAGTAAAGATTTAGTTCATTGGGAATCATTGCCAATTGCGTTAACTCCTGGAGATAAAGAAGATGAAGATGGCTGTTTCTCTGGTAGTGCAATTGAAAAGGATGGGGTACTCTATCTATTCTATACTGGACATCATTATTATGGAGATGGTGATAAAGAACATTTTTGGCAAAATCAAAATATGGCTTACAGTACAGATGGCATTCATTTTACAAAATATGAAAACAATCCTGTTATTGCTAAAGAGCCTGGAGATAATACGCATCACTTTAGAGATCCAAAAGTTTGGGAAAAAGATGGTGTTTACTATATGATTTTAGGTAGTCAAGGTGAAGACGGGTTAGGTCGAGCGATTGTTTATTCTTCTGAAGACTTACTTGAGTGGGACTATGTTGGCCCAATTTCAAAAGCAACTGGATTAAAAACAGAAGGATTTATGTGGGAATGTCCTGACTTTTTCAACTTAGATGGAAAAGATATCTTATTATTATCACCACAGGGAATGCATGCTCAAGGTAAAGATTATTTAAACCTATTTCAAACAGGATATTTTATTGGAAATCATGATTATACAACTGCAGAATTCACTCGTGGAGAATTCCATGAATTGGATAAAGGACATGATTTTTATGCGACACAAACAACATTAGCACCAGATGGTAGAAGAATTGTGATTGCTTGGATGGATATGTGGGAAAGCCCAATGCCTGAGCAAGAAGATGGCTGGGCAGGAGCTTTAACTATTCCACGTGAATTACGTTTAAAAAATAATCATTTATATATGACACCCGTTAAAGAATTAGAAACTTTACGCGTAGAAGAATTAAATCATGATACAACAACTGTAACTAAAGAATTATGTTTAGTCAAAGAAGCATTATCTAATGAATTATTAATAGATGTTCCTCTAAAACATTCAGAAGAACAAGAACTTATTATTTCATTAAAAACATCTGAAAATGATTTGGTTTTATTAACATATTCTAATAAAACGAATGAATTTATTTTAAAACGTAATGACAAAGATGACTTAAGATATGGTACAATTCAATCATGTGATGAACTGTCATTACGAGTGTTTATTGATACAAGTTCAATTGAAATTTTTATTAATGACGGAGAGCTTGTGTTCACTGAGCGTTTTTATACTGAAGAAAAACCTGAAGTATGTCTATCAGTAAGTGAAGAACAAACAATCTCTTATACAGTTTATCGTCTTGAAAACGATGCAGTTTCTTATAACTAAGGAGGTTTTATTGTGTTAATTGGTAGTATTGAAGCAGGTGGAACAAAATTTGTTTGTGCTGTAGGAGATGAGGATTACCGCATAAAAGATCAAATCACTTTTCCAACCACTACACCAGAAGAGACATTAAAAAAAGCAGTGGATTATTTTAAACAATTTGAGATTGATGCATTAGGTGTGGCATCTTTTGGACCAATTGAAATTAGAAAACATTCGCCAAAATCTGGTTATATTACAACCACACCAAAGCCAGGATGGAAAAATGTCAATGTCTTAGGGTATCTACAAGAAGAGTTAAATGTCCCAATGTCTTGGACAACGGACGTTAATGGTTCTGCTTACGGTGAATACATTATGTCTACTTTATCAAATGAAAAAATAGATTCATTGGTTTATTATACTGTTGGAACAGGTGTTGGTGGTGGAGCTGTTATTAAGGGTGAATTACTAGGCGAAGCAGGACATCCTGAAATGGGCCATACTTATGTTAAACGTCACCCAGATGATTTAGAATTTGAAGGGATTTGCCCATACCATGGTGATTGCTTGGAAGGATTAGTTGCTGGTCCAACTTTTGAAGCTCGTTTAGGCAAAAAAGGTGAAACAGTTCCTTTAACTGATCCGGTTTGGGATATTATGGCTTATTATTTAGCACAAGCCGTTATCCAAACAACTCTTATTATTCGTCCAGACAAAATTGTTTTTGGTGGAAGTGTGGCAAACGAAACATTACTTGAAAAAGTCCGTCAAAATGTTGAAGAATTATTAGATGACTATGTAGAATTACCACCTCTAGATAAATATATTACGCGTCCATTAATTAAAAATAATGGTTCAGCCACTCTAGGGAACTTTGCTTTAGGATTAAACCAATTACAAGAATAACAGTGCAAGGCTTTTATAATGAATTGTTATAAAAGCCTTTTTTATGCTATTCTATACGTATAAAAAATAAGAGGGGAAGGCATATGAGACCAAAGTTAGAAGATGTTGCCAAACATGCCAATGTATCAAAAACAACCGTGTCGCGGGTATTAAATAATCGAGGATACTTAAGCCAAAAAACGATTGATAAGGTTAACCAGGCGATTGAGGAGCTCAACTACCAACCAAACGTGGTGGCGAGGCAACTTTACAATAAAAAAACTAATATTATTGGCTTGCTATTTCCGACTGTAGCAAACCCTTTTTTTGGTGAGTTGGCTGAAGCACTAGAAAAAAAATTATATGAAAAAGGTTATAAAGTATTAATTGGTAATTCCATGAATGATTCAAAAAAAGAATCAGATTATTTAAATCAATTATTATCGGAACAGGTAGATGGTTTGATTGTTGGAACACATAATCAAGGGATACAAGAGTATAAGTATGAAAATCTGCCAATTGTGGCGATTGATCGTGTGATGAATGAAGATATTCCAGTTATTGAGTCAGATAATTATCAAGGTGGTAAATTGGCTACTAAAGTATTGATTGACCACGGAGCAAAAAATATCATTCATACGAATGGACCAATTGAACTAGAAACACCTGCAAAACGTCGTCGGTTAGCTTATGAAGAAACAATGAAAGCACATGATTTGATACCTAATACGGTAACATTAGATTTTAATATTTCTTATCAAGAAAAGAAAAAGATATTTTATGATTTATTTGAATCATATCCTGGGATAGATGGGATATTTGCATCAAATGATATGGATGCAGCCTTAATTTTACAAGTTGCAAAAGAAAAAAATATACGCGTTCCAGAAGATTTATTACTCGTAGGATACGATGGGACGCTCATGACACGGAGTATTTTGCCAGATTTGACTACTATTATTCAACCGATAGACGAGATGGCAGAGATGGCCATTACTATTTTGATGAAACGAATGGACAAAAAAGAAACTGAAAAAGAATACATTTTACCAGTAACGCTCTGGCAAGGAAATACGTCAAAAAAGACACCCGCGAATTAATTCCGGCTGTCTTTTATTTTTCATTTAAAAATCTTAGAGCTGCGTAAAGGGCAGTTGAAATAATGAAAATAGGAAGTATAAACACAACGATGAGCGGAGGATGTATTAAAGACGACGCAATATCAATTGTGGTGGAGATAAGATAAAACATAGAACCAAGCACAATAAATAGCCATGCTTCTGAGCGCAATAAAAAATTTTTTGAACGTTCGATTTTTTTAATGTCTTTAGAAGATTGACTAGTTTGTAATACTTTTTTTAATTCTTTTTTCTCTAAATAAAGTTTATAAGGAAATAACAACCACCAATGACCATCAATCATAAGACGCTTATCATGTAGATTTTCAACGTCATTTAATTCTTTTTTATAAGAACGTAATTCCATAATCGCTTGCACAGTGGTGAAAGTTAATAGCAACCAATCTGCCCCAATTGTTTAAAAAAGATATCTCAAAAGATTTTTTAGGTGAAGTTCAACGGGAGGATTCTTCACGAGTTTCTAGGATGGATTTAGTGTTAGACTATATTGAGAAACATCGTTATCAAGAAGCATTTTTTCTGATTAACGAGTTGAAATTTAAAATGAGTTATTATGATTTTCAACAAGTAACAGACTGGTTTGTTAAGCTATTAAGAACACAGGAAAAGAAGTATCCAAATAAATTAACAAGTGACATGATAGAAAACTATAAAACAAGATTGAATGCTCTTTTATAATCTAATAAATTATGTCATGATAGACAAAGTGACAGTTAGACCATAAAGGAGATTGACGATAATATGAGAAACATAAAAATGACGATTGAATATGATGGGAAAAGATATCAAGGATGGCAACGGTTAGGAGATTCTGATAAAACCATTCAAGGCAAGATAGAAAATATTATTCATCAAATGACTGGTGAAAAAATAGAAATTATAGGTTCAGGCAGAACAGATGCAGGAACTCATGCAAAAGGACAAGTAGCTAATTTTAAAACAGAATCAACTATGTCTTTAGATGAGATGTTAGACTTTTTTCATCAATACTTACCACAAGATATTGTAGTGAAACAACTTGATGATATGCCAGAACGATTTCATGCTAGATATAATGCAAAGGGAAAACAATATAGCTATAATGTCTGGAATCATCGTATTCCATCAGCTTTTTATAAAAATTATAGCATGTATGTCCCAGAGTACTTAAATATAGAAAAAATGGAAGAGGCGTGTGAAAAATTAAAAGGAACGCATGATTTTCGAGGCTTTTCTGCATTGAAAAAAACGAAAAAATCAACTACTCGAACTATATCAGATATAGCCATTCAACGTCATGGTGACATTTTGCAATTTACCTTTGTAGGAGATGGTTTTTTACATAAAATGGTTCGCATTATGATGGGAACATTACTTGATATTGGTGTAGGACGTTTATCTGTAGAAGACATCGATGGTATTTTTGAGACTGGTATTAGAAGTCAAGCAGGTGATACAGTACCATCACAAGGATTATTTTTAGATGAGGTGTTTTATAAGTAACGAAAAAGGAAGAAACGTGTTGCGACACATTTCTTCCTTTTTTTAATCTTTTTTGAAGAATCTGATACCTGTTAAAATTGTGGCAATTAAGCAAATAACAAATGAAGTGATATAAACAGCATGCATCCCATAAATGAAAACATCTGGACGTCCTGTTATGTAAGTTGTAACCTTTTGTCCATAATGATGACTCATTGCTGCATACAAGACCGTTGTTGATAGAGAAATTCCTACCACCATTCCTAAATTTCGTGCAAGAGAATTTAAACTACCTGCTACACCTAAATCCTTTTTCTCAACATTGCTCATAACTAGAGTGTTATTTGGTGCTTGAAATAAGGCATTTCCAAGGCCGACAAAAATAGAAGCAAATACAAAAAAGATAAGAGATGTTTGTTCACCTAAAGTTAAGTAGAGTAATTGAGAAATAGTGATTAAAATCAATCCTACAAAAGTTAATAATTTTGCACCAACTTTATCCGTGATATACCCACTAACAGGAGAGCCGATTATCATAGTAAAAGGAACAACCATCATTAAGATACCTGCAAAACTAGCAGAATACCCTCTTGTATTTTGTAAATAAAAAGGAATCACAACATTTGTGAAAAAATTTGTGACAAAAATCATAGAAGCTGTTAACAAACTTAACGTAAATACTTTATTTTTAAATAAAGAAAATTGAATGAGTGGATTGTTCTTTTTTGTCTCAATTCGGTAAAAAATCACCATTGTTATCAATGCAATAATAATTAATAAAACAGGCGATGTGTGTGTATAACCTAATTCTTGACCGATAAAGATGCCACCAAATAAAGTTAAAATAATTGTGGCAAATAACATAAATCCGATAAAATCAATCTTAGCACCAGATTTTGTTGAATCTTTTGGTAAAACTTTTTGTCCAAGTAAGATAGTTAATATGCCAATAGGTACATTGATTAAAAAAATATATTCCCAAGAAAATTGGGCAAGAATGACACCGCCAAGTCCAGGACCCATAATTGATCCCAGTGACACGAAAGCGCCAATCATCCCTAATGCTCGGCCACGTTCACTTAACGGAAAAACTTCTGTGATAATTCCTGTGTTTGTTGACATAGTCATACTAGCACCAATCGCCTGGATGACACGAGAAAGTAGGATGAGTTCAAATGTATGAAAGACACCACATAATAACGAACCTAAGACAAATGTTATTGTTCCGATGCGAAAAATTTTAATCTTTCCAATGCTATCACCAATTTTACCGAAAAGTGGTAAACAAGCACAAACGGTCATTAAATAAATTGATACGATCCATTCTGTTTGATTCATTGGAATATGCATGTCTTTTGACATTACTGGTAAGGCGATATTAACAATACTTCCATCTAGTGTAGACATGAAAGTAAATAATCCAATCGCAACTAAGACAAGCCATCTATTTTTGCTAGGTGATTGATTTGTTGTTTCCATTAATTTTTCCTCCATTAATCTATTGATATAGCGTTTGACATTATTCATTGGAACAAATAAGTGAAATGAATAACCAATAATAAATAAACTACTTTATCATCTTACTACAAAGTTTCATTTTTAGGGGAAATTTTTTACAGGAAACAGATGGATACAATTTGTGATAAACTAGTTTGAAAGAACAAATTAGGAGGACAAGTTGTTTATGATAGAAAACAATGAAAAAGACGTTGTTCATCAGTTAGGTGGCTATATTAGAAAAATAAGAAAAGAATCCGGATTAACAATGGAGCAATTGTCAAAAAAATCAGGTGTTAGTGTTTTATCAATTGGTAATATTGAAAATGGTCGAACCAATCCAACGATTAATATTTTATGGAAGTTATCTCAAGCATTAAATATGACACTATCTCAATTAATTGGTTATTCTAATTCATCGAATACTGTATCAAAAGTTACCACTACCTATTTTATGAGTGATTTAACAAAAGGTTGGTTAGTTCAACCAGTTTTTCAAGAAGACAATATTGAGGTGTTTCGAGTGTGTTTAAAAGCTCACTCAGTCAATACAGCAGAACATCAGCCGAAAGATTCTGTCGAAGTGTTAACAGTCATGAAAGGGAAAGTAGATATAAAAGTTGAAGGAAAAACTTATCATTTAGAGGCGTATGATACGATAAATTTTCGTTCTGGTACCATTCATGAATACATAAATGAAACAGATGATGATGCGTTATTAAGTGTTGTTGTTAAATACTGAAAAGTATATTATAATATATTTTTATATATTATAATATACTTTTTAAATTTAAGGAGATTAATATGGAAAAGAAAATAAATAGTGTGTTGTTATTAGGTATTATTTTTGTGGCGATGAATTTACGATCGCCCATTACAGCTGTGGGGCCATTAATTGGGATTATTTCAGATGATTTAATGCTTTCAGGAGGACAAGCCGGATTGATTACTACCATTCCGTTGATGTCATTTGCTATTATTTCTCCGATTGCACCGAAATTAGCCAATAAATGGACAATTGAGAAAACAATTTTTGGTGCTCTAATTGTCTTAATACTAGGCATGTTTTTACGAGCTATCCCACAACTAACTTTTTTGTTTTTAGGAACAACGTTGTTAGGTGCAGCTATTGCGATTTGTAATGTTCTTATCCCAGGACTTGTAAAAAAAGAATTTCCTTACAAAAGTGGATTGGTAACGGGTATTTATTCTGTTAGCATGAACTTAACAGGCGCTATTGCATCTGGAATTAGTATTCCTTTAGTACGAAAAATTGGATTAGATTGGAATGTTGCTTTAGGACTATGGTCTATTTTAGCACTAACAGCATTTGTTTGTTGGTTACCTCAGTTGAAACGTCAAGATAAAGAGGTTCAAGAGATGACGCCACAAGAAAATTCATCTATTTGGACGTCAACACTTGCTTGGTCAGTCACTTTATTTATGGGGATTCAGTCCTTTATTTTTTATGTATTAGTTGCGTGGTTACCAGAAATGTTGGTGGACAAAGGGCTATCGACAACACAAGCAGGCGGTATGTTGTCATTACTGCAAATGACGTTGTTGCCTATCACATTTATTGTGCCAATTATTGCTGAAAAACGACCAAATCAAAAAAGTTTTGTTTGGGTTTCTTTTTTATTATTTGCTTTTGGTATCTTAGGATTGATGGGAAATAATATGAAAATCGTGACTTTGTCGATTATGGGGATAGGTGTCGCTGGTGGGATTGCTTTTAGTTTATCGATGATGTTCTTTAATTTACGAACAACGAGTGCCAAACAAGCCGCTGAATTATCGGGAATGGCTCAATCTGTTGGGTATTTACTTGCAGCAACAGGTCCTTTTTTATTTGGTTTTTTACATGATATAACAAAAAATTGGCAGTCATCTTTGATTATTTTATTAGTGATGACAAGTATTTTATTAATCGTTGGTCTTAACTCAGCGAAAAAACGTGTTATCTAAAATTAACAAGAGGCTGACCCAAAAGTAATTTTTTAAATAAAAATCACTCAACTAACAAAATAGAAAAACTCCCATGAAATCAACGTTCTAATTAACGGATTTCATGGGAGTTTTTCTATTTTAGGACTTTTTAGTCAGCCTCTTGTTAATTTTTATTTATAGATGGAAAAGTTTAAAAAAGATAGTGATACGAGTAAATATGTGGTAAAATGAGAAAAAAATGAGAAAGATTAGAAGAAAGGAAGTGTTTTAATGACATTAGATTGGAATAATTTAGGGTTTGATTATATAAAAACACCTTATCGATACATTGTGAGCTATAAAGATGGGAAGTGGTCAGAAGGAAGGTTAACAGAGGATAATACATTACATATTAGTGAAGGATCTATGGCACTTCATTATGGTCAACAGTGTTTTGAGGGATTAAAAGCATATCGATGCAAAGATAACTCCATTAACTTATTTAGAGTGGATGAAAATGCTAAGCGAATGCAAGTTAGTGCAAAGCGTTTAATGATGCCTGAAGTACCGGTGGATATGTTTGTTGATGCTGTTAAACAAGTGGTTAAAGCAAATGAAGATTTTTGTCCACCTTATGATAGTGGAGCAACACTTTATTTAAGACCGTTACTAATTGGAGTTGGAGATGCTATTGGAGTTGGCCCTGCACCAGAATATTTATTTACAGTATTTTGTATGCCAGTAGGTCCATATTTCAAAGGAGGATTAAAACCAACTAATTTTATCGTATCTGAATATGATAGAGCGGCACCACAGGGAACAGGGGCAGTTAAAGTTGGGGGTAATTACGCTGCAAGTCTTTATCCTGGAAAAATAGCAAAAGAAAAACATTTTTCAGATTGTATCTATCTTGACCCGGCAACTCATACGAAAATCGAAGAAGTAGGATCAGCTAACTTTTTTGGTATTACAAAAGATGATGCGTTTGTCACACCATACTCTCCATCCATCTTACCAAGTATTACAAAGTATTCTTTATTGTATCTTGCAAAAGAAAGATTAGGTTTAAAGACGTGTGAGGGAGATGTTTATTTAAAAGATTTGGATGAGTTTAAAGAGGCTGGCGCATGTGGAACAGCAGCGGTTATTTCTCCAATCGGGGGTATCCAAGTAGGCGATGATTTCCATGTATTTTACTCGGAAACAGAAGTAGGGCCAGTAACTAAAAAATTATACAATGAACTAGTAGGAATTCAATTTGGTGATATTGAAGCGCCAGAGGGATGGATTACAAAAGTAGACTAATAATTAAATAAAGATTAAAAAAATGTTGACATGATGAGAGAAATCATGTAAATTATTGATAACATATAAATACAGTTCTGTTTGATTAGGAAAGTAGACTTTGATGCTTTTTAGAGAGACTCTGGTTGGTGAAAAGAGTTAAAGTGATGATAAGTTGAAAATGGCCTAAAAGGAAAGAATATCGATAGGTAGGTATTCTCGGATGATGTTTCACCGTTAAAAGAAACACCAATATTTTGATTATTGGGTATGAGGGAAGAAGAAATTCTTCTAAAAAAAGGTGGTAACACGATAAGTCGTCCTTTTACATAGTTCGCTATGTAAAAGGGCTTTTTTATTTTTATAGACATACATTGACATGGTAAGTAGATTGACTTTATTTTTTACAGAGAACCTCGTGAAGCTGAGAAGAGGAAAGGTAAACCAATTGAAAATGGCCATTGAGTAATTTATATTCGAGCATTTTGATGTAAGAGTATAACGAGAGCAACCGTTAACTTGCAAGGGTATGATAGTACCTGACAAGGACTAATTTGTGAAAATTAGTTAAACTAGAGGTGGTAACACGCATTAGCGTCCTCAAGAAGACAACTGACGAAGTTTGTTTTCTTGGGGGCGTTTTTTTATTATTTATTACTTAAAACGGAGGAATAATATGATTGAGTTAAAAGATATATCAGTAACATTTCATCAACCAGATCATGAGGTTCATGCAGTAAGAGATGTTAATTTGACGATTGAACAAGGAGATATTTATGGCATAGTTGGTTTTTCTGGAGCAGGTAAAAGTACATTAGTCAGAGTCATTAATTTATTACAGCGACCAACAACAGGAGATGTCATTATAAAAGGGGAAAATATTACACAGCTAAAAGGGAAAGAACTGAGACATAAAAGACAGTCTATCGGAATGATTTTTCAACATTTTAATTTGATGGCTAGTCGGACTATTTTTGATAATGTTGATTTTTCATTGAAATATTCAGGGAAATCCAAACAAGAGCGAAAAGAAAAAGTAACAGAATTATTAAATTTAGTTGGACTGTCTGATAAACATGATGCTTATCCTAGCCAGTTATCAGGAGGTCAAAAGCAACGTGTCGCAATCGCTAGAGCTTTAGCAAATGATCCAGAAATACTTTTATGTGACGAAGCAACCAGTGCTTTAGATCCTAAGACGACGCTACAAATTTTATCTTTATTAAAAGAGTTAAATAAACGTCTAAATTTAACGATTGTATTGATTACCCATGAAATGCAAGTAGTCAAAGAAATTTGTAATAAGGTGGCTGTAATGGAAAATGGTGAGATTGTAGAAAAAGGGGATAGCGTGACACTATTTAGTCAAGCAGAACAAGAGTTAACACAAACCTTTATTCGAACAGCTTCACATATCGATCAAGCATTAGAAACGATTTTATCAAGTCAATCGTTTATTGATTCATCAGAAGATGTTTGGTTAATTGAATTATCTTATATTGGAAGTCAAACAAATGAAGCATTAATCTCACAGTTATATAGTCGATTCCAAGTATCTGCTAACATTTTATATGGGAATGTTGAAATCATACAGGATGTGCCACTAGGTAGTTTAGTTGTTAGTTTGACTGGTGAATTAGATAAGCGTAAAGAAGCCATCCAATATTTAATCTCTGAAGGAGTCAACATTACAATTATTCAGGCAAATGAAACAATCGATGTAGAAGGAGTGAGTCATTATGCAAGAAATTATTGAAAAATATTTGCCGAACGCTAGTCAAATTCCTGATGAATTTAAACAGGCAACCATTGAAACATTATACATGTCATTTTGGACAGCTATTATTGCCGGCATATTTGGTTTGATATTTGGGATTATATTGGTTGTAACAAGACCAGGAGGATTATTGGAACAAAAATATGTGTATCAGATTTTAGATAAAATTGTGAATGTGGTCAGATCTATTCCATTTATTATTTTATTAGCTTTATTAAATGTTGTAACACGTGTAATTGCTGGAACAACAATTGGAGCGACTGCAGCACTTGTTCCACTTGTAGCAGGAGTTGTCCCATTTTTTGCTAGACAAATTGAAGTAGCTTTACTTGAAGTTGATTCAGGAGTGATTGAGGCAGCAGAGGCTATGGGAACCAGTCCTTTAGGAATTATTTTTAGAGTGTATTTAAAAGAAGGACTACCTGGTATTGTGAGAGTTTCAGCTTTAACGATTATTAACGTGATTGGTTTAACGGCCATGGCAGGAGCAGTTGGTGCAGGAGGACTAGGTAATTTAGCCATATCAAGAGGCCATAATAGGTTTCAAAGTGATGTCACTTGGGTAGCGTTAATTATTATTTTATTGATAGTCTTTATTTGTCAGGGAATTAGTAACTTTATTATAAAAAAAATTAGTCATTAAAAAGGAGAATGGAAAATGAAAAAATTAGGTGGATATATTGTAGCATTAGTAGCAGTTTTAGTATTGGTAGTAGGGTGTGGATCTGGAAGTAAAGAATCAACAAAAGAATCATCTAGTGGTAAAAATACTACAGTAAAACTTGGTGTCGTAGGGTCAGACACGGATGTATGGGATGATGTACAAAAACGATTAAAAGATGAAGGCATTGACTTAGAATATGTTAAATTTACAGATTATAGTCAACCAAACGTTGCTTTAGACAGTGGTGACATTGATTTAAATTCATTCCAACATCAAATCTTTTTAGATAATTTCAACAAAGAACATGGAACAGACTTAGTTTCTATTGGGAATACAGTGAATGCTCCTTTGGGAATTTATTCTGAAAAAATTAAAGACGTTAAAGAATTAAAAGATGGTGATACGATTTCTATTCCAAATGATGTGACAAATGGTGGTAGAGCATTATTATTACTTCAAACAGCAGGTTTAATTAAAGTTGATCCAGCAAAAAAACAATCGCCAACAGTCAGTGATATTACTGAAAATAAATTGAATTTAAAAATAGAAGAATTAGATGCGGCTCAAACACCTCGTTCACTTCAAGATGTGACAGCAGCTATTATTAACAGTGGAGTTGCCGTAGATGCCGGATACAATCCAACAAAAGATGCGATATTTTTAGAACCGGTAGATGAAACATCTAAACCTTATGTCAATATCATTGTTGCTAGAAAAGAAGATGAGAACAATGAAACTTATGCAAAAATTGTCGAAGCATATCAAACAGAAGAAACTAAAAAAGTGATAGAAGAAACATCTAAAGGGGCAAGTATTCCAGCATGGGAGACTTTTGGAAAAAAATAAATTTAATCAAAAGGAGTAACACATATGACAAGAGCAGAGCAATCAGCAATCATAACAGATTATATCGAAAAACAATTACCAGTCTACAAAGAACTAGCATTAGATATTCATAATCACCCAGAAGTAAGTAATTATGAAGTGTACTCTTCCGACGTATTAATTAATCAACTAAAAAAAGAAGGGTTTGACGTTAAGAAAAATGTTGCCGGTCACCATACGGGGTTTGATGCACGATATAAATCTGGCAAGCCTGGACCAACGTTAGCATTTTTAGCAGAATACGATGCCTTACCAGGAATCGGACACGCATGTGGGCATAACTTGTTTGGAAATTATTCTGCTTTAGCAGCAAGTTCTTTAAAACAAGTGATAGATGAAGTTGGTGGTGAAATTCGTGTTTATGGAACGCCTGGTGAAGAAGGTGGAGAAAATGGATCTGCAAAAGGAAGCTTTGTAAGAGAAGGTTTATTTGATGATGTGGATGCAGCACTGTGTGTCCATCCAGCCCATAAATACGGAAAAACATCATTAGGATTAGCGAATGATCCAGTAGACATTGAATTTTTTGGCGTGGCATCTCATGCAGCAGCAGCACCTGAAAAAGGAGTTAATGCCTTAGATGCATTAATACAAGTGTTTAATGGGATTAACGGATTACGACTACACTTGCCAAAAGATGTGAATATTCATGGCATCATTACTAATGGAGGAGTCGCAGCGAATGTTGTTCCTGAATATGCTTCAGGAAGATTTTATTTAAGAGCTGCCAATAGAAAAACATTGGATGAAGTCTATCAAAAAGTTGAAAATATTGTTAAAGGGGCGTCACTAGCCACAGGGGCAGATTATAAATTTGGTTTATTTCAAAATGGTGTGGATGATATTATTGTGACCCCAGCTTTTGATGAGGTATTTGTGGGACATCTGGAAAAATTAAACATACCTGAACAAGAAATTTATAATGGTGAACGCCAAAATTTAGGCTCATCAGATGTTGGGAATGTTAGTCAAGTTATACCAACCATTCAACCAACAGTATCTATCTCTGATGAATATATTGCAGGTCATTCAGAAGAATTTAAAGCAGCAGCTAAAAGTGACAAGGGACTAAATTCAATTGGTATTGCTGCCCAATTATTAGCAGAAACAGCTTTAGATTTATTGTTAGATGAAGAATTACTAAATAAAATAAAAGAAGAACATAAAAAACAAAAAATACAGGGGAATTAATTGAGGAAATAAAAAATATTAAGTAGTATTTTTTATAACTCTAATTTATTACATAAGACGTTAACAAGATAATAATTGTTAATGTCTTATTTTTTTATGTCGATGGTGAAAATTACGATAATTTTACATTAACCATACTTTAAATTTTACATTGAAGGGATATACTCCTCTTGTATTTAAAATATGGGGGTTAAATTTAAAATGAAAAAGAAATTATTATACGGACTTACGATATTAACATCTATTGGTTTGTTAGCAGCATGTGGTTCAGGAGCATCTGAAACAAAAAAAGAAGATGGTATGCCAGATAAAATAACAATCGTTACGATGCCAGATGAAAATAATCCAGAAGCTGGTGGTAAAAACGAAAAATTCCAAAAGGCTTTAAGCGAAGCAATCGATCTTCCTGTTGAGATAATGGAAGGAGCAGATTATGCTGTTGGGATTGAAGCGATGAAAAATAAGAAACTTGATGTGTTGCTAGTTTCACCAATGAGTTATTTCCAAGCAAAACAACGAGTAGAAATTGATCCTTTAGTAACAACTTCTTCTCCAGGTAGTGAAGCTTACCGTACAGTGTTTATTACTAAAAAAGATAATGACAAAATTAATTCATTAGAAGATTTAAAAGGGACAAACTTTGCTTTTGTTGATCCAGCTTCTTCATCAGGGTATCTGTATCCAAAGTATGAATTAGTAACAAAATTGAAGTTAGAACAAGCCAAATTAGAAGAACCTGATTATTTCTTTAAAACAGTGGCTTATTCTGGAAAACATGATTCAAGCGTTATGGGTGTATCAAAAGGTGACTATGATGCAGCAGCCGTTGCAGGACAAGTGTTACAAACAATGGATGATGCTGGTTTAGTTAAAAAAGATGATTTAAAAATAATTGATGAAACACAAGAAATTCCAAATGCTGCTTATGTTATTAGATCAGAATTACCAGAAGAATTAAAGAAAAAAATTAAAGATTTTTATTTAAACTATGATGACAAAGAATATTTTAAGGCATTTTATAAAGATGATACAGTAAGGTTTGTTGAAGCGAAAGATGATGATTATGAAGGCGTGAAAGATATTATCAAAGTATTAGGCATAGAAGGGGAGTAAAAAAATGACTTTATTAGAAATTAAACATGTTAATAAAGAATATAAAACAGGTCAAAAAGCATTAAACGATGTGTCTTTGTCTATTGATGAAGGAGAGTTTGTGGTCATTATTGGACCTTCTGGTGCAGGTAAATCAACGTTAATTCGTATTATCAATCAATTAGTAGCACCAACTTCAGGTGATGTGTTATTTGAAAATCAATCAATATCTAAAGCTAAAGGAAAAGAACTACGACAATTACGTTCACACATTGGAATGATTTTCCAACATTACAATTTGATTGAACGAACAAATGTATTAAAAAATGTTCTTCATGGAAAATTAGGACAAGTTTCTTTCTTTACGAGTGCCTTTGGTCGTTATTCTCAAGAAGACCGTAAAACAGCAATGGACTTATTAAAACAAGTTGGTTTAGAGGATCAAGCATATAAAAGAGCGGATGAATTATCTGGTGGACAGATGCAGCGTGTTGGAATTTGCCGCGCATTAATGCAAAATCCAGCTTTGATTTTAGCAGATGAGCCGATTGCATCATTAGACCCTAAATCATCAGATGTTGTGATGACTCAATTGAAGGACATCACTGAATCAAAAGGTGTAACAACAATCGTTAACTTACACCAGGTTGATGTGGCGAAAAAATTTGCTACACGAATTATTGGTGTAAGAAAAGGAGAAATTGTTTTTGATGGTAAGCCATCAGAATTGACTAATGATATGATTGAAACAATATACAATAATGACTTGCCTCAATCTGAAAAAATAACAAGTATACCAGTTGTACCAATGCCACAGGAGGGTCAGGTATATGGATAGTTTAGCCACCATCTCATTAAGTCAACAAAAAAGCATAAAAAAAAGAATAACGGCAGTGTTATTATTTGTTGTCATTGCTTATTCTTTCGTTTATTTACAAGTAAATCCTTTGACACCTTTTGTGACAATACCTAGTGTATTTAAATTTTTTGGTGAAAACTTCTTTCCACCAAATTTTACCGGATTTTCAAGTTATGTGTCATTGATTGTTGAAACATTATTATTCGCTGTAGTGGGAACCTATATTTCAGCAATCATCTCATTTGTCTTTGGGTTATTAATGGCAGAATCAATTAATCCATTTGCGCCAGTGCGTTTGATTGTACGATTTATTGTCTCGTTCATTCGTAATATTCCTGTTTTAGTATGGGCATCTTTGCTTGTGTATATTTTTGGGATAGGGAATATGGTAGGGTTATTGGCATTAATTATTGCGACATTTGGTTTTCTAACTAGATCTTATGCCGAAGAGATGAACAATATTGCCGATAGCAAACTTGAAGCACTAAAGGCAACAGGCGCTTCACCAATCCAACTGTTAGTTCATGGTATTATTCCAGCATTTTTCCCATCTTGGATTAACTGGACATTCTTCTCTTTTGAAATTAATATTCGTGCTTCGGCTATTCTAGGAATGGTTGGTGCTGGAGGGATTGGTATCATGATCCAAACCAATATTCGATTATTTAAATATAAGGAAGCTATGGCGTTGATTTTGATATTAGTAGCATTAGTTTTATTAACAGAATTTGTGGTTAATAAACTAAGAAAATGGATTTTATAGGAGGAATAATATTTTGAAAGATATTCCCTTAACACAAAAAAAAGATCGAATTAGGACAATAGTGATTACTATTGCTGCTATTGTTTTATTTGTCGTAAGTGTTAATTTATTAAATTTAGATATGGTAACATTTATTTCAAGATTTGAACAATCTGGAGAAGTAGTGAAACATTTTTTAGCATTAGATACTTCTGATGTTGGAGAAGTTTTTGCTCAATTATTGCTGTCTTTATCAATGGCAATCGCCTCACTTTTTCTTGGTGCGATTATTTCATTTATCTTAGCCTGTTTAGGTGCAGATAATATTTCTCCACTGCCTTTTTTATCAGCAGTCATTAAAGGGGTTATGTCAGTGATTCGTGCTATCCCATCGTTAGTTTGGATTTTAATGATTGTAGCTAGTCTTGGATTTGGGTCAATGGCTGGAATTATTGGGATGATGTTTCCGACAGTTGGTTATTTAACAAAGTCATTTATTAGCAGTATTGAGGAAGTTCCTATTCAAGTGATTGAAACAATGAAATCGACTGGGGCAAATTGGTTTCAATTAATTCAAGAAGGGATTTTGCCTAATGTTTCAAAATCATTTTTAAACTGGTTGGCGATTCGAGTAGAAGGAAATGTCGCAGAATCTATTTCTCTAGGAATGGTTGGTGCTGGAGGAATCGGAACATTATTAACTCGAGCAATCAGTAGTTACAATTATGGAAGAATCACATTTATCGTGTTAACGATTTTTTGTACGATGTTTGCAGTTGAAATGTTAGTGACACGAGCGAAAAAAGCAATTTAAAGGAGATAAGAAATGTATTATCAACGTTTACCATTAGAAACAACTTATAACACAAGAGATTTGGGTGGCATTCCAACAAAGAGCAGAAATATGGTTGCTTGGAAAAAACTTTTTAGAAGTGACGATGTTTGTCGCTTAACAGAAAATGATGTTGCTTTTTTGGAAGATTATGGTGTAGGAGCTGTCATTGATTTAAGAACAGAAAAAGAAAGACAAGATTCAGATTATCCTTTGGAAAGAAGTTCAATGGTTAAGAATTATCATATTCCATTTGTGGTAGATGAAAATATACAAGATATCTCACAATCAACAGTAGAGATGACTTTGTATGATTTTTACGAGCAAATGATTTTAGAGCAACAGTCGATTATTAAAGAGTTGTTTATGGCTATTTACGAATCAAAGGATACTGGGTTAATTTTCCACTGTGCAGCAGGAAAAGATAGAACAGGCGTGTTAGCACTATTATTATTAGGCTTATTAGAAGTTGATGAAAAAGATATTATTGCTAACTATGAAACATCGTATACTTATCTTTCAGCTAATGAAGATTTGATTTCTCCTGAAGGATATGAGCATTTAATGTATTCTGATAGAGAAAATATGGAAAGACTGCTCCCTTTGATTAATGAACGTTATGGTACAGTCTTTGACTACTTAAAAGAATGTGGCTTATCTGAAGAAATGTTATTAGAAATCAAAAAAGCATATACTCAAGAAGTATAAAATAGTATTATTTACAAATATTTTACCGAGTATAAATTAATAGTTTACACTAACATTGTATAGTAAATGATGTAGTCATCATGAAATTATGAAAGCTACAACCAACTTATAATTGTTATGTTAATAGTGAGACTTGTAAAGAAATAGTGATAACCTGACTATATTAATAGAAAACACTATCCCCCTAGTTGTTTTTTGTTAAAGTTTCTTCTAATCAACAAGTCGAAAAATAAACTGGATGGTGATGGCCATTCAGTTTTTTGAGTTCCTTAAGAGAAGTCTGTATAATTAAATTATCAAATAAATTAGGAGGAAAAAGCATGAAACTTAGTTATCATGGTCACTCAGTTGTCAGTATTGAAACAAATGATCAGACTCGTATTTTAATTGATCCATTTATTACAGGAAACAAGTTAACTGATCTTAAATTAGAAGATGTTAAAGCAGATTATATTTTTATTACACATGGTCATGCAGATCATGTGGGAGATATGGTTTATTTAGCAAAAAAAACAAATGCTCAAGTAGTTGCTATTCCAGAAATTTGTCATTTCGCTACAAGTCAAGGAGTTGAGAATGTTCATCATATGAATATAGGTGGAAAGTTCGATTTTCCATTTGGGCAAGTCAAAATGATTTTTGCTCAACATAGTTCAGGATATGAGTTAGATGGTCAGATGATTTATATGGGAGAACCTGCAGGATTTATATTTACTATTGATAATCAATCAATTTACCATGCAGGTGATACAGCA
Source organism: Vagococcus bubulae (assembly GCF_003950315.1). Classification (GTDB taxonomy): domain Bacteria; phylum Bacillota; class Bacilli; order Lactobacillales; family Vagococcaceae; genus Vagococcus; species Vagococcus bubulae. Next base: position 24,000 of record NZ_NGJT01000003.1, on the reverse strand, counting down.
TTTTACAGTGATTTATCCTTATTAGCTGAAGAGTTTGATTTAGATGTCGCATTTTTACCAATTGGTGATAATTTTACGATGGGAATAAAAGATGCAGTGAAAGCTTCTAAAGCCGTTCAGGCAACTTTAACGATTCCAATTCATTACAATACGTTTCCAGTTATAGAACAAAATCCAGATGAATTGATTGATTTATTACCAGAAGGAGCAGGGAAAGTGTTAAAACCAGGAGACTCAATAAACTTGTAAAAACATTGATAGAACAGTTTGAAATAAGCTGTTCTCTTTTTATATAAAAAAAGATTAGTCAAAATGATAAAATAACAAAACCTTTCTATTGCATTGTGGACAAAAAAAGTCTATAATAGCCGAATGTAAGAAATGAGAGGAAGTGATATGGCTTGAAGCTAACCAATGCAACGGAACAAGCTTTGGCAATTATGGCATTATTATCAACTCAGGAAAAGGATGTTCCTGTGTCATCAATCGCAATTTATCAAAAATTATCCGTTTCTTCGTCTTATATTAGAAAATTGCTAAGAAAATTAGTCGTTTCAAATATTATTGAAGGGGTATCTGGCAATAATGGTGGATTCTATATAAAAAAAGATTTATCTGACATCACACTATTACATATTGTTGAAGCCATAGAAGAGCCGTTTCATTCGTTTCCAAAAGTGGGTGTTTTAGAAAGAGCTTTTAGTGATTTTACTAAAATTGCTCAAACAGGTGATGAGCAAATTGCCGAGTGCTTTGCACGAGCTGATAAAAAATGGAACGAAGAACTAGAAAGAATCACGGTAAAAGATATACTATCTGATGTCTTTCGTGAGTATGGTGAGATACCACATAGAAATTGGAATGATTTTATAGAGGATGAGAGGTCAATTCAATGTTAAATAGAATAAAAAATGTATGGGATTTATTTGTACTAGATTGGAAAAGGATTTTTCACAACAAGCTCACGTTTGTTTTGATGATTGCATTAATGATTATCCCATCGTTGTATGCGTGGTTTAACATTGCAGCATTATGGGATCCTTATTCTAATACTGGTGGTATTAAGATTGGAATTTATTCTGATGATCAAACGGTTGATTTAAAAGGAAAAAAAATCAATATCGGTGACGAAATAGTAGAGAATTTAAAAGATAATAAAACCATTGGATGGCAGTTTGTATCATCTAAAGAAGAATTAGATGATAAAGTAAAAACCGGAAAATATTATGCTGGATTATATCTACCAAAAAACTTTACCGAAAATTTGTTAAGTTTTACGAAAGGTGAAATTGATTATCCTGAAATTGAATATCAAGTGAACCAAAAAATTAATGCGATTGCTCCTAAAATATCAGATAAAGGAGCTGGAACTATTCAAGATACTATCTCGACAGAATTTATAGAGACTGCTAGTAAAACATTACTAGAGGTATTTAATGAAATCGGGTTTAATCTGGATGCTAATTTGCCGTCCATTAAGAAAATTACATCAAAAATTGTTACCGTAGATGAAAATATTGATGAAATCGATGGTTACACAAAAGAAGTATTAGAATTACAAGCTAAAATGCCAGAATTTAAGAAAAAACTAGATATGGCAAATGAATTTGTGGATTATATTCCTGAACTAAATAAAACAACGGATAAAGTAGTGGCGTTGAATGGCAAATTACCTGAGATAGCACAGTATGGACAAGTTGTTTATGACGTACAGGGGAATATTCCAAAAATTAAAAATGCCGGAACACAATTAAATAAAGCTGATAAAGACATGGATAAGATTGTTAAGATGATGGATGAGGCAATTAATGAAGCAACAAAAGGCTTGGAAGTTATTGCTTCAGCACAAAAAGTCTTACCTGATGTGACTAAGTTAATTAATAAAGCAGATGAGACGATTCCTGAGTTACAACAGCAATTGAAAGATATTGCCGAAGTTTTACCAACTGTGACAGAAGGATTGACTCAAGGTTTAGAAGTGCTGGATACTTTATCTAAAGTTTCTGCAAAATTAGCAGCAGATATAGCGGCTCTTGATACTGAAACACATACAGCGCAAATTCATGCTCAACTTGAAAAATTAAATAATCAGTTAACAACGCAATTACAAATGATTCAATCATTAAAAGAAACCTTAACGCAATTAGCCAGTTTGCCAAATGCACCTGATTTTTCAAATGCTTTATCTCAATTAGATGCAATGGAAACACATGTTAGTCAAGCACAAGGAAATGTTCAATCAATATTAGATAACTGGGAAGACTATGCATCTGCACCAGGAAAATTACAAGCAAAGTTAATTGAAATAAGTAACACGTTAAATCAAATCGTTGTCTCCATTAATCCAAAAGAAATTGAAGCGCAAGTAGCTCAAACGCTAAAAAATGTTCAAGAGATGCTGACTTCAGCAGGAAACATTACAGGGACAATTATTGATGATAATACAATGAGTACTCTTGATAGTTTATTGAAGAATACAACTAATATTATCAATGAAGCAATCGGATTTTTGAAAGACTACCAAAAAGAAATGCCAGCGATTCAAGATGAGATTCATACAGCAAATGTGATGTTAAATGGCAACATGGATTTAATTATTAATGGTATTAATCAAGGGGCAGATTTCTTTAGAAATGATTTTCCTGTTGTTCAAAGTAAAATGAATAAAGCAACGTTATTTATCAAAAATGATTTACCAGGAATTGAAGATGATGTAAAAGACGCGATGACTAAGGTAAATGAAAAAGCACCTAAATTAGAGACAGCATTGAATGCAGCTGAAGTCATGATTAAAGAAGATTGGCCCAATATCAAAGAAGGCATTCAAAAGGCAGCAAATGCTATTAGAAAAGGCGAACAAGATATTGATTTAGACGAAGCTGTGAAGTATCTAAAAGGCGATGCTAATGCTGAAAGTAAGTTTATTTCAAGTCCAGTGAAACTTAAAACAAAAGATGTGTACCCTGTACCAAATTATGGTTCAGCAAGCACACCATTCTATACAGCTCTTTGTTTATGGGTTGGAGCAGTCTTGTTTTCAAGCATTGCCTCAACTAAATTCCATTTAGAAGGTGAACAAATTGGACGTTTCTCAAAACGTCAACAATTCTTAGCACGTATGGGAACATTCTTAGTAGTTGGATTCTTCCAAGCGTTGATTGTAACAGTTGGAAATCAATTACTTCTAGGAACATACACAAAAAATCCAGTATGGAATGTTATTTTTGCTTTAATTATCGACTTAGCCTTTATGATGATGGTATATGTTTTAGTGGCATTGTTTGATAATCTTGGTAAAGGAATTGCCATTATTATCTTGGTTCTATCTATTTCAGCAGGTGGAGGTAACTTCCCAATTGAAATGTCAGGACCATTCTTTAGAGCCATTAACCCTTATATTCCATTCACCTATGCTGTAAACTTACTAAGAGAATCTGTTGGTGGAATTTATTGGCCATCAGCTCTGAAGGCAATCGTTATTTTAGTAAGTATTACTATTGGATTTTTCATAGCAGGGTATATCTTATATCCAAAAGCTGAAAGAATCTTTAAAAAAGTAGGAGACAACTTAAAAGAAGGACGTATTCTACACTAATACAAAAAGGAATCTAGAAAAAATTTCTAGGTTCTTTTTTGTATCTATGTTTAAACGAAAAAAGTATGATTTTGAAATAAAAAACAAAAAAACTAAATGGTATTTTAAAGTATTTGTTCGCTAAAACACGAATATGAATAATAAAGATAATGAATTTTAAAAAATAATATAAAATAACGGATACGGGTATTATAAATAACATTTTTAGAATAGCGTAAATATTGTTTGTTTTATTGTTTTGTCACATAAAAAGTGGTGTTAATAGTAAAAATAAATAACAGTTTAAATTTGTTTTGCAACTGAAGTTTCCTAGCAGTATACTGAACAAGAAAAAATTTAGATTGTTGATTGCCTTAACAGACAACCAGCTAAAGGAGACAGAACTATGAGTAAAGTTGCGGTAGTTACGGGTGCAGGTCAAGGTATTGGATTTGCCATTGCAAAACGATTATACGACGATGGATTCAAAGTAGGAGTGATTGATTACAATGAAGAAATCGCACAAAAAGCAGTTGAACAATTAGGAGAGAATGCTTTTGCTGCAACAGCTGATGTTTCTGATAGAGAGCAATTAGCTTCAGCTATTCAAGCGATAGTTGAAACATTTGGTGATTTACATGTTATGGTAAATAATGCTGGGATTGCCCCAACAACACCAATTGAAACCATTACACCAGAACTTTTCAAAAAAGTTTATGACATTAACGTTGGTGGTGTGTTATGGGGAACACAATTAGCAACAGAAATGTTCCGTAAATTTGGTCATGGTGGTAAAGTGATTAATGCAACATCTCAAGCAGGTGTTGTCGGAAATCCTAACTTGATGCTTTACAGCTCATCAAAATTTGCTGTTCGTGGGATGACACAAATTGCTGCGCGTGATTTAGCAGAAGAAGGCATTACAGTAAATGCTTATGCACCTGGTATTGTAAAAACACCAATGATGTATGACATCGCTCATCAAGTTGGTAAAAATGCAGGCAAGGATGACGAATGGGGAATGCAAACTTTTGCAAAAGATATTGCGATGAAACGTTTATCTGAACCAGAAGATGTAGCAAATGTGGTTGGCTTCTTAGCAGGTCCTGATTCAAATTATATAACTGGTCAAACAATCATTGTAGATGGTGGAATGCAGTTCCATTAATCTTAAATACGTTAAAAGTTCTCAGAAAAATATCTGAGGGCTTTTTTTATTGGAAATTTAGACAATGAAAAAGAGTGCTTCTTTTATATCAAAAGAAAGGCACTCTTAAGTAATTAATCTTCTATTTTATGAATATCAATAATCGAACCTGTATGAGCATCAGCCATAAATTCATATTGCACTAATTGCCCTTCTTCAATGCGTGAAATACCACCAGTATAAACATCTGTTTTAATAGCAAATTTATCTAAAGGTTCTTTTTTAAAGTGGATCCAAGATCCTTCAATCGGCCCATCTTGTAAAAAGGCAGATTTTACTTGCTCTAAAATATCGTCTGCAGATAAAACTTTATTATCTTTGTACCATTTTGTTGCCAATACGCCAACAAGAGTACCTACTGTTAACCCTATACCTAAACCAGTCGTTAAGCCATGATGATAAACTTCTTTTGTTTTTTGTTTTTTATGAAACATGTCGTTACCTCCTATGGTAATACTGATGTTCTTATTGTAGCATAAATGACTAAAATGGAAAGAAAAAAGAAGTCAAAATTCGGGACATTGGTTTTTGACTCGCCTGTCATTATGTTATAATTAGGTGGAGAAGAAAGAGAGGTGAACTACTAATTATATAATTAGTAGATAATCATGGAAGATAAATTATTTAACCGTATCAAGACACTAACTGAAATACAAAGTGTCAGTGGACTAGAAGATAATATGAGACGTGTCATGGCAAAAGAAATGACACCGTTTGTTGATAAAATAGAATATGACGGACTAGGTGGCGTGTTTGGTATTCGTAAAAATAAATCAAACGAAGCACCTCGCATTATGTTAGCTTCTCACATGGATGAAGTAGGCTTTATGGTGAGTCAAATTTTAGAAAATGGTTTGTTTAGAGTCGTTCCTTTAGGCGGATGGAATCCTTATACTGTATCTGCACAACGTTTTACGTTACAAACCAAAAAAGGTGATTACCCAATTATTTCAACCTCTGTGCCACCACATTTATTAAGAGGTGCAAATAAACAACAAGGCATTGATGTGGCAGATATTTTATTTGACGCTGGATTTGTTTCAAAAGAAGAAGCAGAAGAATTTGGTGTTCGTCCTGGTGATGGGATTGTGCCTCAATCTGAAACAGTAAAAACCGCAAATGGAAAACGTATTATTTCAAAAGCTTGGGATAATCGCTATGGTTGTACCCTTGTTTTAGATGTGTTAGAAGAATTATACGGACAAGAATTACCGAATACGCTAATTGCGGGAGCAAATGTTCAAGAAGAAGTAGGACTACGAGGAGCTAAAGTATCCACTCATAAATTTAAACCAGATTTATTCTTTGCCGTCGATTGTTCACCTGCTGATGATATGTCAGGTAAAAAAGATGCAAACGGTCAATTAGATGAAGGATTCTTATTAAGAATTTTTGATCCTGGTATGATTATGTTAGGACGTATGCGTGAGTATATTTTACAATTAGCAGAAGACAATCATATTCCATATCAATACTTTGTTTCAAAAGGTGGAACAGACGCTGGAGCTGCTCATTTAGCCAATGACGGGGTTCCTAGTGCGGTAATTGGTGTGCCAGGTCGCTATATTCATACTCATCAAACCATGTTTAGTATTAAAGACTATGAAGCAGCTAGAGAGATGGTCTTAAAATTAATCACAACTTTGGATAAAACAGAAGTGAACACAATAATATACGGAAAGTAGTGAAAGAATGTTAATCCCAACAACGTATGAAGAATTAGCAAAACCACTTGAAGAAGGAAAGACCATGCTCTTTTTTACAGCTGATTGGTGTGGTGATTGTGTTTTTATCAAACCAGACATGCCAGAAATTGAAGCAAGTTTTCCTGAATACACGTTTGTTCAAGTGGATAGAGATGTTTTTATTGATATTTGTCAAAAATGGGGAATATTAGGAATTCCAAGCTTTGTGGCAATAGAAGATGGAAAAGAATTGGGACGATTTGTCAGCAAAGATAGAAAAACAAAAAAAGAAATTATGACGTTTATTAGTGAACTGTAAAAGGAGGAGATAGGATGTTAGAATCACAAGAATATCGTTCAATTTTAGTTGGAACAGATGGTAGTGAACAGGCACAACAAGCATTTGAAAAAGCTGTCGCTGTAGCAAAACGTAATAATGCAGATATCGTTGTAGCACATATCATTGAAAATAAGTTATATGGTGGGACTATGGCATTTTCTACTTTTTCTCCAGATATTGTTCAAGAAGAAACAAATCAAGCAAAAGAATTGCTTGAGAGTTATATCCAGATAGCAAAAGATTTAGGTTATGATCGAGTAAAAGCAACCTTAGAATTTGGTTCTCCTAAAGTGATGATGGCAACAGAGCTGCCAGAAAAATACAATACCGATTTAATTATGGTTGGTCAGTCAGGATTAAATGCGGTAGAACGATTAGTTATGGGAAGCGTGAGTGATCATATTATACGAACAGCTCCATGTGATGTATTGGTTGTTCGACCAGAATAAAACAAAAGAATGGTGAGGAAAAAATTAATGATTGTTAGTTATAATTTAGAAGCAGTTGGAGATACATTATTAATTGTTGTAGCACAAGGAAAAAGTAAAGAAGTGTCTGTTATCAAACAAGGTAATGTAGCTTGTATTGTAGAAAAAGATACAGATCAAATCCTTGGTTGGAATATTTTTGATGCGTCACATCATATCACTAATTTAAATGGAAATGGTGAAATCAAACTATCTCCATCACAAATCACGGAATTAAATTTAGCTGTAAAAGAAGCAGGATTTGCCCATGAGTTTGAGGTTGATGATGCCCCTAAATTTGTAGTAGGGTATGTTCATACATCAACACCCCATCAAGATTCAGATCATTTAACAGTGAATGATATAGAAGTGGATAATGGCGAGCATTTACAAATTGTTTGTGGAGCGCCAAATATAAAAGCAGGATTGAAGGTTGTTGTGGCAAAAGTTGGAGCCATGATGCCTGATGGCTTAATTATATGGCCAGGTGAATTACGTGGTGTGGCAAGTTTTGGGATGGTGTGTTCTGCAAAAGAATTACATTTACCAAATGCACCAAAAGAAAAAGGAATTTTAGAGCTAGATGATAGCTATGAAGTGGGAAGTCGCTTCAATTTACCAAAATAATTAATACTTTGTAAAATTTTGAGTTAATAATTGTTGTTTCAAACACTATGAGTTAAAATAACATAGAGACATATTAAAGGGGGGAATTGCAATGAGTTTTATTGATGAAACAGTCCAATTTGATTTTGGTGATGCCAATAAACGTGAAGTAAGTGAAACATTAGCGATTGTTTACATGGCGTTAAAAGAAAAAGGCTATAATCCAATTAATCAAATTGTTGGTTACTTATTATCAGGAGACCCAGCCTATATTCCACGTTATCAAGATGCTCGTAATTTAATTCGTCGCCATGAAAGAGACGAAATTATGGAAGAATTGGTAAAAAACTATTTAGTGCATAATGGTATCGATCTATTATGAGAAAAATGGGATTAGATGTAGGATCTAGAACTGTTGGTGTTGCCGTAAGTGATTTACTTGGTTGGACAGCCCAAGGGTTAGAAATTATAAAAATTAATGAAGATGAAGGCGAGTTCGGTATTGAACGTGTAGCAGAATTAGTCAAGCAATATGACGTGACTGAATTTGTTGTTGGATTACCAAAAAACATGAATAATACGATTGGGCCTAGAGCTGAAGCGGCGATAGCCTATGGTGATTTATTGAAAGAAACTTTCAATTTACCAGTTGTTTATCAAGATGAGCGATTATCGACTGTCGCAGCAGAAAGAATGTTAGTTGAACAAGCTAATACATCTCGAGCGAAGCGAAAAAAAGTGATTGATAAGTTAGCAGCTGTGATGATTCTTCAAAATTATTTGGATAAAAAGGTTTAATAGCCTTTTTATCTTTTTTTTTGTATAATGAAGGAGAAGCAAAGATGAACAGAAAAGAGGAATAAATGATGACAGATAAACATGTCCATACAGAAGACTGTAACCACGATCATGAACATGAAGCAGATGATTTAATTACGTTAATTGATGATGAAGGAAATGAGGTATTATTCCGTATTCATTTAACAATTGATGGAAAAGAAGAATTTGGTAAAGATTATGTCTTACTATATGATGCAAGCACACCAGAAGGCGAAGAAGTTGAATTATTAGCTTATGCTTATGAGCAAGCAGATAATGAAGCAGAAGGCCGTTTAATGGAAATTGAAACAGAAGCTGAATGGGATATGATTGAAGAAGTTTTCAATGCATTCGAGTCAGAAGAAGACTAAAAATTTGAAATACTAGCTAGACTCTTATTAATAGAGTTTAGCTTTTTTTGTAGGTGTTGGAAAATAAAGGTGGATAAATTTATGAAAAAGAATGAAGACGGATACACTGTTTTGTTGTTAAGTTTATTAATCGGGATTGTTTTTGGGAGTGTTTTAAAAGATATGGCACTGGGAGTATTAATAGGAATTCTATTTTATCCTATTTTAACAGTAATGAAAAAATATTAGGCAGGAATGATAAGATGATTACTAAATTAGAGGTTTTACCGGAAAATCAATTAAAAGACATTATGTCAATTTGGCTTGATACTAATAAAAAAGCTCATTCTTTTATAGCCAATTCGTATTGGGAAGATAATATAGAGTTTGTAGAAAAAGAGCTACCTAAAGCAGATATCTATATAGCAACAGATGAAAATGGAAAAATTATTGGCTTTTTAGGTATTTTAGAAAGCTATATAGCAGGTTTATTTGTATCGTCTGATTATCAAAGGCAAGGTATCGGAAATAAACTAATAAAACGAGCAAAAGCAGATTTTGAAGAATTATCCTTAACTGTTTATGAAAAAAATAAACAGGCAATCCATTTTTATACTAAAGAAGGATTTAAAATTAGTGAAACTCAAATTGATGAGGACACAAAAGAAATTGAATTAGTTATGGTATACAAAAACTGACAGTGAATAAATCAACTGTCAGTTTTATGTTTAGTGTTTTTTCTTTTTCATATACACTAAAATAGCTGCTAAACCAATGATTAGAATTCCTATGAATGGTAGATATTTTTGGATAACCTCTCCTGTTTTAGGAAGATGAGATAAAGAGTTTAGTTCTTGATTATTTTTGTTTATTTTTTTATTTTTAGAAACTGTTTTCTGAGATTTAGTGTCTGTCTGGCTACTTGTTTCACTAGTCTCTGAATTAGCTGATTGACTTGATTGTTTACTAGAACTTATTTCTGTACTATCAGTTGTTTCAGAAGCAGGAGCGACTAAAATATTATCATCTTCAGTTATTAGGGTAGAAGAGGATGACGTAGAACTTGATTCTTGTTGACTACTACTTACTGTTGCATCTGTTGTCTCAGAAGTACTAGTGGTTGAAATACTTGATTCTTTATTTGTTGTTTGAATAATAGAGTCACTACTACTTTCTGAAGGTATTGTATCTGTTACGCTAGTTGTTTCTTGTGTCGACTCATTTTCAGATTGACTGATAGTGTCATTTGTCTGACTTGTTTCACTTTCGCTACTTAAAGAAGAACTAGAATCAGTTTCTGTTGTTGATTCAGTAGAGGACGTCATTGTATCGCTTGTTTCAGGAACGACTACATCTTTTTTAGTGTGCAATTGTTTAAATTGATTATTTTCTTCAAATAATTTTCCGATTTCTAGTAAAAGTCTATCTTGATTCGTCGCAGCATTAAATTGTATCCCTAAAGGTAAATTATCTTTGCTGACATAAGTTGGTAAACTAATAGCAGGTTGGCCAGTTAAGTTTGCTAACTGAGTGAACGGTGTGTATGCTAAAGAGTTTAGCCACTGATCATAGACAACTTTCATTCGTTCATCTTTTGTTTTCAGCTCATCAATATGTTTGATTTGTTCAGCGTATTCTGGTGTTAGTAAAGATTCAGTTAGTCCTGGAGCAGTTGAAGCCGTAGTTGGCGTTAAGATTAATGGATAGTCTTTATACAAAGCTTCCATTGTTTCCTTAACCTCATCGTTATAAGCGTTGACTTTTTCTAAGTCTTCTTTATGGACAAATCCACTCGCTTGGTAAAGAGCCCAAGTAACTGGATCAACATCTTCTATATGTAAACTTCTTTTTAATGTTTGCTGGGCTAAAAAGTTTGCTAAACTACCTGAAGCAGTGGCCATCTCATAATAACCATGCATTAGTTTAACCCCATCAACAGGTACAGTGATTTCTTCAGTGATAAATCCTTTTGAATTTAAAAAGTTAACAGCGTTCATAACAGCTTGTTTCGCGTCATCACTGACAGGTGTTCCAACAGGTGAAGTAGTGGTGTAACCTACTTTTATACCAGTAAGATTAGCCGGTGTAGGATTAATATCAGTTGTTAATAGATTTTCAAATAAAGCTGTCGTGTCTTCCATATTTTTAGCAAGTGGGAAATTAACAACTTGTCCAGTTTTTGCATTTCCCGAAATGATTCCTCTAGAGGGTTTTAATCCGACAAGGCCATTCCATGATGCTGGAATTCTGATAGAGCCACCAGCATCACTACCAGATGCAACAGGAACAACACCAGATGCCACGGCAGCACCAGAGCCACCAGAAGACCCACCGGCTTGAAAATTAGGATTCCAGGGACTTCCAGTAGGGCCATAAAGAGTTGAATCAGTCACGTTTTTCAGTCCTAATTGTGGGTAGTTACTTTGACCAATGATAACAAAGCCTAAATCTTGTAATGATTTGGCAATTCGTCCGTTAAATTTTGTTGTGATATGTTTGTTAAAATCTAACCCATTGGAGTTACTTCCACCAACGATACTATGACCTAATCCTTTCATTACGATTGGAACACCAAAAAATGGTTGACCGTTATCAACCATCTCGCTTGCTTCTTTTAAAGCAAGTTCTTTTCTTGTTGTAATCAATGCATTTGTTCGCGGATTTTCTATTTCATTGACTTTAAAAGCCAAATCAATTAATTCTTCGATTGTGACTTTTTTCTCTCTTACTAGCTTAGCTAAATCAGTAGCGCTCATAGAAATGTACTGATCAGTTGTTAGATTCGTGTGTTGTGGTGTATCAGCAACAACGGTTGAACTACTAGTGGTAGTGACAGGAACCTCTACTGCATGAGTCTGTATACCAACAGATAATAGTGCTGTGGCAAGTAATAATTTTATATGATTTTTTATCGACATGTTTTTTCTCCTTTTGACAAACTTCTTCAAGTGTAATCAAAAACAATAAAAAAAAGAACCACGTAATTTTTTACGTTGTTCTTTTATTGACAAAAAAGTCAAAAATGTGTAAATTTTTTATAAAAGTTTACTGCTAGAAGACAGGTTTTGAAATAAGCAAAACAATTTTGTATTTAACGATTAATTAAATTGTAGGCTTTTTGTGTATTGGCAAAATGAACTTTTGCATATTGTTCTAAAAGGGGCATGCCCCCTTTTTTGATGATTTTAGCTGCCGCAATATCAGATTTTTGTCCAGCACCAGAGGGCACATTAAATCCTAATTCTTTACTAGCTGTTTCTAAACTTGTTAAAAATTCTGCTCGGCAAATGATGGACGCCGCTGCGACTGATAGATGATATTGCTCACCTTTTGTCGTAAAGTAAAGAGGTTTAGTCACCTGATTTTTTTCTTTTGACAAGTATTTTCGATAGTTTGATTCAGGGGTAAATTGATCAATCAATATACCTTTAGGGGTAATTGGACTGATGTCTTGCATTAAAAGATAGATGGCTTGATTATGTAAGGCGACTTTCATGCGATTGACATTGTATTCGGGTTGGATTTCATTATATTTTTTTGGTGTTAATATTAGTTTTCGGTAAGGCATGACATGGATGATTTCTTTGGCAATCCGTTTGATGTCTGTATCAGTTAACATTTTTGAGTCTTTTACACCTAATTCTTTTAGTATGGGCATATGAGTTTCATCAACATAAGTGGCACATACCACAACAGGACCTAAGTAGCTACCATTTCCAACTTCATCACTACCGATAACATTCCATGAAGCGAAGTCTTTTGGTAAAGCAGAAGACGCGCTTTTTTCTTTTGTTTGCTTTGAATTTGTTGCGCCACGTTTTTCCCACATAGCAGCTTCTATTTCAGCTTTTTCTCCTTGAAAGACGACTTTTTTTGATTGATAAGCGGTGATAACCACTCCAGGGATTTTTGCTTGAAATACTGCATAAGGAGGTGTTTTCTTGAAGAATGGCTCATAAGCACTTGATAGTTCTTGTAATAATGTTTCTGTAGCTAGTAATGTGACTGTTTGGGGCATATTCAACTTCCTTTTTAAAAAATTTAAGTTAAGTATAACATGTTTTTATCTTGAATGATTCTTAAGATACTGTTTGCTTAATTGTCAATTAAAAGAAAGTCATATATAATTAAGTTGCTTCTTTTAGTGAAGGATTTATGGGAGGATTTTAAATGGCTCTTGAAGAGAACAAACGATATAAAGCAACCATTGCTGGTAATACATATACAATCATAGGAAAAGAAAGTCATTATCATATGGATATTGTTAATCAGTTGGCAAACGAGCAACTTGAAACAATTATGAAAAATGCTCCTAAGTTATCAACAGAACAGGCAGCTATCTTACTAGCGATTAATACACTATCTGTTCAAATAAAACAACAAGAAACAATTCTAGACTTAAAAAAAGATATTAGTGATTTAGAAGATGAATTAGAAAAAATGATGGCGTTAGAAGAACGTCTTGATAAAATTGAAGCAAGAGAAAAAGAAACACGAAAAAAAGTGATACAAGAAAACCGAGAATTAACAGATGAAGAGATGTTGAATCAGATTGAAATTCAAAAAATTGTGAATGAACAAGCAAAAGAAAAAATTAAACGCAACAATCATCAAAAGAAAGAACAACAGTCAAACAAATAAAAAATAAGTAGGTTTTTCAATGGTTATAACAATAATTAGTATTTTAGTATTATTGACAGGATTTTATGCAGGCTATCGACGAGGTTTTGCTTTACAGTTGGTTTACTTTGTTGGCTATTCGTTGAGCTTTTTTATGGCAAAAAGTATGTACCAATCTGTAGGAAAAAAAATTGAATTATTAATTCCTTATCCTGCACCAACACAGACAACGAAACTAGCTATTTTTGATAATCAGCTGATATTTGATTTAGATAAAGCTTTTTATGCAGCGTTTGGCTTTTTAATTATTTTAGTTGTAGGGTATTTGATAACAAAATTTGTTGGCATGTTGTGTTACAGATTAACTTTTATCCCACTACTTCATAAAAGTAATCAGTTAGTTGGAGGATTAATTAACCTTGCTTTAACCTATATTGGGTTAGTCATTGTGTTAACGATAATAAGCATGATACCTCTAGCCTTTATTCAAAATGCTTTTGCTGGATCTGGTATTGCTAGAGCGATGATTGAACATACCCCAATACTGTCATCTAGTTTATATCAGTGGTGGATTAAACAAATTATTTTATAAAAGAAGAGCCTAGTAAAATGGGCTCTTTATTTACATAAGTCGTATTTTAGGAAGTGAAATAAAATGAAAAAGAAAATAGAAGATATTTTAGAATTTGATAAAGTGAAGCAATTATTATCACAGCATATTGTGACAAAATCAGGATTAGATCATGTGAGTGAGTTAAAGGCTTCTCATTCATATGATGAGATAGAAGAAGCATTAATGGAAACGGAAGATGGGATGACAGTTCTACGTTTGCGTGGTGGGATTCCTATGCCGATTTTAGAAAATATTAAACCACATATGAAACGGATTGAAATAGGTGCCATGCTTAATGGAGTTGAGCTAGCGCAAGTTGGACGTGTGCTAAGAACAGTGTTAGAGATTCAATCCTTTTTTGATGATTTAAACGATGCTGATGTTGAGTTACATCGATTATATGATTGGTCAGAAAAAATGATTGCGTTACCTGATTTATCAAAAGTGATTCGATTATCAATTGATGAAGATGGTCATGTAACAGATGAAGCATCGACTGAATTAAAACAAATTAGACAAAGTATTAGACGGTCTGAGCAAGCAGTTAGAGAACAGCTTGATGGCATACTTCGTGGAAAAAATTCAAATTATTTAAGTGATACCATTGTTACAATGAGAAATGACCGCTATGTTATTCCGGTAAAAAGTGAGTATCGTAGTCATTTTGGTGGTGTGGTACATGATCAAAGTGCATCAGGTCAAACAGTCTTTGTTGAGCCAAGGCAAGTAGTGGAGTTAAATAATCGGTTAAGACAACATCAAATCGCTGAAAGAAAAGAAATTGAGCGTATTTTAGCTGAACTATCTAACGAGTTAGCTCCTTATAGACACGATATTTTACAAAATGCTTATGTCTTAGGTAAACTAGATTTTATTAACAGTAAAGCATTATTCGGTAAGCAATTAAAAGCTGTTGTTCCTAGATTGAGTGAAGATAAAGAGGTTCATCTGAAACAAGCAAGACATCCTTTAATTGATGAAAATGTTGTGGTACCAAATGATATTGTGATTGGTAAAGAGTATCAAGCAGTCGTTATTACCGGACCGAATACTGGTGGTAAAACCATTACGCTAAAAACATTAGGCCTTCTTCAATTAATGGGGCAATCAGGGTTACCAATTCCTGTTGGAGAAGAAAGTAGTATTGGGATTTTTTCAAATATTTATGCAGATATTGGGGACGAGCAGTCAATTGAACAGAATTTATCAACGTTCTCTTCACATATGACAAACATTGTGTCAATTTTAGATAATCTTGATTCAGATAGTTTGGTATTATTTGATGAGTTAGGAGCGGGTACTGATCCACAAGAAGGAGCAGCACTGGCTATTTCTATTCTAGATAAAGTGGGAGAAATTGGTGCTTATGTCATGGCAACAACTCACTATCCAGAATTAAAAGTTTATGGTTATAATCGACCTAATACTATTAATGCTAGTATGGAATTTGATGTGGATACACTCAGTCCAACTTATCGTTTATTGATTGGGATACCTGGTCGAAGTAATGCGTTTGAAATATCAAAACGTTTAGGATTATCACCTGAGATTATTGAGCAATCAAAACAAATTATTGATGGTGAAAGCCAGGATTTAAATGATATGATTTCTGATTTAGAGAACCAACGCAAAATGACCGAAACAGAATATTTGGAAATGCGTCACTATGCTGATGAAGCTGAAACGCTTTATCACGATTTAAAAGAGGCTTATGAACTGTTCTTTACTGAACGTGAAAAAGAGATGAATAAAGCGAAACAAAAAGCAAATGACGTCATCAGTAAAGCACAAGAAGAATCAGAAAAAATGATTAAAGATATTCGACAAATGCAACTTAGAACTGGCAATAATCAAGCGGTCAAAGAACATGAATTGATTGAGGTTAAATCAAATTTAGAAAGCTTAAAACATGATGAAACACACTTGAAGAAAAATAAAGTCTTGAAAAAAGCGAAAGAGAAAAAGTCATTTAAAGCAGGAGACGATGTATTAGTTGAAGCGTTTGGTCAACGTGGAACATTAATAGAAAAAGTCGGAACTAACGAGTGGCAAGTGCAGTTAGGTATTTTAAAAATGAATGTGTCTGAAGATGGTATGACGCGAATTGCACCAGAAAAAGAACCTAAAATGCGGGTAACAGCGGTCAAAAGTGATGGTGGTGGGAGTCGTCAGTCTGTTTCAACGCAACTTGATTTGCGAGGGAAACGTTATGAAGATGCGATTGCAGAAGTCGATCAATACATTGATGCAGCGTTACTTGCAGGATATCCTCAAGTGACGATTGTCCATGGACGTGGAACAGGTGCTTTGAAACAAGGGGTTCAAGAGTATTTAAAAAACAATCGCCGTGTTAAAAAATATAATTTTGCCCCTAGTAATCAAGGTGGAGACGGTGCGACCATTGTTAGTTTTTAAAATATGAGCAGATTGTTAGTGGTTTACTACCCCCGATGGTATAATCAATTCATAAAGTAAAAGATTATTTAGGAGATGAATGAATATGGTAGAAAATATTACAGATGCAAATTTTGCAGCAGAAACAAGTGAAGGATTAGTATTAGTTGATTTTTGGGCACCTTGGTGTGGGCCATGTCGTATGCAAGGACCTATCCTAGATGGTATTGCAACAGAATATCAAGATAAAGTAAAAATCGTTAAAGTAAACGTTGACGAAAATCCTCAAACAAGCCAAGCACATGGCATTATGAGTATTCCAACATTATTACTTAAAAAAGATGGTCAAGTAGTCGAACAAATGATTGGTGTTCAACAAAAACCACAATTAGAGCAAGTATTTAATAAATATCTTTAAAAGATTAAATCATTCTATGGTGACTAGTCACTGTAGAATGATTTTTTTTTCAACAAATTGTATACTTGATAAAGAGTAAGAACAAGGAGATTGAAAGATTGAATGAACGAATAAAAAATAAATTAGCTTTGTTGCCTGATCAACCAGGGTGTTATTTGATGAAGGATAAACATAATACCATTATCTATGTCGGAAAAGCTAAAGTGTTAAAAAATAGAGTGCGTTCTTATTTTACAGGGACGCATGATGAAAAAACTCAGCGATTAGTGAGTGAAATTGTGGATTTTGAAACGATTATTACAGAGTCAAACACAGAAGCCTTGCTTTTAGAAATTAATTTGATTCAAAAAAACATGCCGAAATATAACATCATGTTAAAAGATGATAAAAGCTATCCCTTTATTAAAATTACGAATGAAAAAGCACCAAGATTACTTATTACCAGAAAAGTATTGAAAGATAATGCCATTTACTTTGGACCATATCCTGATGTCAAAGCAGCCAATGAAACCAAGCGACTACTAGATAAAATCTATCCTCTTAGAAAATGTAAAAATCTACCAAATGAAGTGTGTTTGTATTATCATATGGGACAATGTTTAGGACCATGTGTCAATCCTGTGGTAGAAGCGAAATACAAAGAGATGGTAGAAGAAATTAAAAAGTTTTTAAATGGTGGCTATACTGAGATTCAAAAAGAAATTGAAGAAAAAATGATAAAAGCCTCTGAGGATATGGAGTTTGAAAAAGCGGCCGAATATCGTGATCAAATTCAATCCATTCAAAGCGTGATGACAAAACAAAAAATGACGAATGCGGATTTTGTCGATCGTGATGTTTTTGGTTATTATGCAGATAAAGGATGGATGGTTGTTCAAGTCTTTTTTGTTAGACAAGGTAAACTTATTGAAAGAAATGTTTTTGATTTCCCTTTTTATAATGAACCAGAAGAAGATATGCTGACATTTATCGGCCAGTTTTATCAAGAAAATCATCATTTTATTCCGAAAGAAATTTTACTACCAAAAGAATTGGATAAGACGCTTGTAGAAGCAATGATTCCAACTAAAATATTACAACCTCAACGTGGTGAAAAAAAAGATTTAGTCGAATTAGCTAATAAAAATGCCAAAATTTATTTGGAAGAACAGTTTAATTTGATTGAACGAAAAGAAGATAGAACGATTGGGGCGGTAGAAAAGCTAGGACAAGCAATGAATATTCCAATACCTAATAGAATTGAAGCATTTGATAACTCGAATATTATGGGAGTGGATCCTGTTTCTGCTATGGTGGTTTATATTGACGGAAAACCATCAAAAAAAGACTATCGTAAATTTAAAATTAAAACAGTTGAAGGTCCAGATGATTATGCCTCAATGAAAGAAGTGATTTATCGAAGATATTCGCGAGTGATAAAGGACAATTTACCAATGCCAGATTTGATTATAATTGATGGAGGTAAAGGTCAAGTACATGCTGCTCAAGATGTGTTAGATAATCAATTAGGCTTAGATATACCAATTGCAGGATTAGCAAAAAATGATCAACATAAAACAAGTGAGTTATTATTTGGACCAGATTTGGAAGTCATTCCATTAAAGCGTCATTCATCTGAATTCTTTTTACTTCAACGTATACAAGATGAAGTCCATCGCTTTGCCATTACATTTCATCGATCAACTCGTAGCAAAACAAGTTTTGCTTCTAAACTAGATGGGATAGAGGGTCTTGGTCCTAAGCGTAAAAAACAATTATTGACTAAATTTAAATCGATGAAAAAAATTGAAGAAGCAAGTGTCAAAGAGTTGATTGAATCAGGGTTACCACAAAACGTTGCGACTAATGTATACCAACATTTTCAATCAATAAAAAAATAGTCAAATGAATAAAAAAATGTTACAATTTAAAGCATGTTTTTTTAATTCGATAATAGAGGAGTCTTAACTATGAGTTTAATCATACAAATCGTTACATTACTTATCATTTTTGTCAGTATGTTTATTTATTATCGTCAAGTAAATCAAGCA
Source organism: Vagococcus bubulae (assembly GCF_003950315.1). Classification (GTDB taxonomy): domain Bacteria; phylum Bacillota; class Bacilli; order Lactobacillales; family Vagococcaceae; genus Vagococcus; species Vagococcus bubulae. The sequence continues at coordinate 4,877 of NZ_NGJT01000003.1, read as the reverse complement.
AAAAAAAGTCAGTTAGGTTTAGAAGTATTGGCTAGATCGTCTCAATTAACGATGAGTGCTTTTATTTTAGGGTTAGGTGTTATTTTAATTGAGTTAAATTCATTTGGATTATCAAGAAGTGAGTTTGTGAATCATTTATTGATGTATGGTGCATTTGTTGGGTTAGTGACAATTATTAGTATTTGGTACTACTCTCGAACACTAAAAAAATAGAAAAAGTTTGTTTAAAAAGTCACAGTCAAAAACTTTGACTTTTTTGTGAAAAAATCATATAGTGTCGATGGACTAAAAGTTGGAGGGAATAAAAAATGAGCAGACCAAGAGTCGTTATTTTGGGGGCTGGCTACGCAGGCCTAAAAACAGCTAAAGAATTATGCAAGAAAAACGTTGATGCAGACATCGTTTTGGTAAACAAAAATGATTACCATTATGAATCAACACAATTACATGAAGTGGCTGCTGGAACAGAACCAGCAAGTAAAATAACTTTTAACATTGTGGATGTTATCGATACAAAAAAAGTTGAATTCATCAAAGACACTGTCATTAAAGTTGAAAAAGATGATAAAAAAGTGTTATTAGAAAACAATGGTGAGCTAACATATGATTATTTAGTAATGGCATTAGGATTTGAATCAGAAACATTTGGTATTCCAGGTGTAGACGAATTTTCTTTACCATTAGTAAATATTAAAACAGCAGAAGCAGCACAAGCACACTTAGATAAAATGTTATCTAACTATCAACAATCTAAAAATGAATTAGATTTATCAATAGTAGTATGTGGTGCTGGATTTACAAGTATTGAATATTTAGGTGAGATTACAAACCGTATTCCGAAATTGGCGAAAACAATGAATTTCCCAATGGATAAAGTGAAAATTACTTGTATTGAGGCAATGCCAACCTTATTACCAATGTTCTCAGAAAAACTTGGTCAATTTGGTATTGATGTATTGAAAAAACGTGGTGTGACATTTAAAGTTGGTACGCCAATTAAAGAAATTAAAGAAAATACAGTTGTTTATGAAGAAAATGGGGACTTAAAAGAAGTTCATGCTCATACAATTATTTGGACAACAGGGGTTAAAGGAAGCCATGTTGTTGGAGAATCTGGATTTGCAGAACGTCGTGGACGCGTGATGGTAGAAAAAGATTTACGCGTTGAAGGCTATCCTGATATCTTTATGATCGGTGATGTGAGTGCGGTAATGGATGAAGAATCTGGTCGACCATTTCCAACGACAGCTCAAATCGCGATTAAACAAGGTGAAGCAGCTGCAAACAACTTAGCTCGCTTATTGAACAACCAACCTACTGAAGCATTTACGTTTAAATCTTTAGGGACAGTAGCTTCAATCGGTAACAATGTTGGGATGGGTCAAATCCTTGGTGGAAAAGAAGTTAAAGGATATATGGGCTCAATTGTTAAGAAAAGTATTATCAATAAATCTCTTCTTGATGTTGGGACTGCAGGAACTCTTCTTAAAAAAGGCCGTTTTGATTATTATCATTAAAATATTGTGTATTAAAGTACTCTTATGCTTACGTGGCATAAGGGTATTTTTTTTTATCTTTAAAGAAAAAGGCTATTTTGTGAATATTAATAATAAATTAGTGGAAAAGATAAAATTCATTCATTTTTACTTTACAAACTTATTGTACATTAAAACTATTCTTATATGATAAAGCTATTTTGATTGTATAGGAACAAAAAAATAAGAGGGAAGTGGAAGTATTGACTAAGAAAAAAGTCATGGTAAAAAAAAGTAACAATAATAATATCATAGTAAGTATGGTGTTGGTGATATTAATCATTGTTATGGCTGTCATGTTTGTAGTAAGAGGAAAAGGGCAGTCTGTTTTAGCAACAAATAAATCATCAGATAATAAAATTGAAGTGAAAAGTAATGCAGTATCGACAGGTATTGTTAAAGAAAAAAAATAGAGTAGTGAAAAAAGTTTGAATTAGGGTAGGTGGTATAGAAGAAATAGTCAGGAGGAATTCTATAACGTATTTTATAGAAACTAAATATGAAAAAAAAAATAGTGACATTGACGGGGATTATTCTACTACTATTAAATACTGTGAGCGGCCCTATCTCTGTATTTGCCGAAACATCAGATGATGTGACTCGTAATCATAGTGTATCTGATGCTCAAGATGATGCAGATGATTTAACCGCAATTCCTAATACAGAAAGAACATACGCAGAACAATTAGATATCACGTCAAAAGATGGAAAAGAAGACGTCTCGACTAGGACAGATGATGTCAGTGAAAAACAAGATTATTCTTCTTTTATGAAACTATCCAATGAACAGCAACAGAAGATAGCAAGTTATTTTAATTGGAATAATTGGCAAAATAGTCCTAATTTTGAAGTGAACTCAACTAATCAAGATGATGGTAGCGACGGAACAACTTTTAAAAGAGAGGGAGTCACTAATATGACTGTCTCAACAGGTGATACAATTGGTGAACTTAGATTGTCTAATACATCTTTTTCATTACAAATCACTAGTATTCCTGGATTTACAACCACGGAAAATCAATTTTTATTTGCTAATCCAACTAAATATCGATTGGCTGGTAAGAATTTAGATAAAAGTGTCGAAAATAAATTATCATTTTTCTCAGGAAATGTTTATCGCTGGGAAACATACACCAATATAAAAGATAACGGCATCGGAGCATCTGGTATTGGACCAAATGAACGTTATGGAGATTTCAGATATTATAGTCAGCTAGATAGCGATTTTTATCCTGAAGCAACACCTATAACACCTAAAATAACCATTTTATCAAATCAAAATGGTTTTTATGAATTAACTAGTCGGTATAATGCGACAACTGAAACACCAATAACGAGTACATATAATCATTATGCATTTTATAATATTTATAGCATTTTAATTCCGCAAGTGATTAAAGTTCAATATAGAGATATAGATACTGGGAAAGAGATAGCACCAGAAAAAATATATGGTAAAGGAAAGCGGCTAAATGATTCTGTTAATATTACTGCACCTAATATTGGTGAGTATGAATTTGCCAATAAATGGGAGTCTCTTAGTGAGTATGCGGATTATAGTCAAATTAGTGGATCAGATAGTGGAACAAAATCTGCTATTAATACAAAATTAACCACAAATGAACGTGGTATTGTATTTTATTATCGTATGGCTCGTCCTACAGGTACAAGTATAACCAAAACAGCTGACTATAATACCGAAGATAAGTTAGCACAAATCGGAGATACTGTTAAATATAAAGTGAATTTATCAACTGAATCATTAAATGGTGAAGGTGTTAAAAATGTAACAGTTAGTGATGTATTACCTAGTGGGATGTCTGAACCCCGAAATATTGCGATAGATGGAACAAAAATTTTATCATCATCACAAACTTCAGAACTTCCAAATTATGAATGGGATAAAAGTAATCATACTATGATCATTCATCTTAATAATTTTTCAGGAAATCAAAAAAGTTTATTAACGTATCAGTCAAAAGTACTAACAGGAACTGATGGAGAAATAAAAACGAATAACATAGTATTTAGTAGTACAGACATTAACACAGGGGATAAATATTCTCCAAAAAGTTCGTGGGAATTTAAAATCAAACAGCTAAATCCTAAAATTTCGATTCAAAAAAATGTTAAAAACTTATCAAATACTACTAGTGACCATTATGTGATTGGCGATAAATTACAGTATAAAATTACTATGACAAATCCTGAAAAAGATTCAATTTTGTCAGATGGAAAGATTATAGATGATTTGCCAAAAGGGTTATCTAAGCCGAGTGATATTATACTAACTAGACCAGATGGACAAACAACTAAATTAAGTATAGAAGATATCTATAATGAAAAAACACAACAATTAGTTATACCAATAGGCAATTTAAAAGGTGGAGAAAGTGTTACATTAACTTATGAAACGTCTATAGAGGATGGTACAGCAGGTAAAGAATTAATAAATACTGCTAAAGGAACAGGTAAGACACCAGAAAATAAAGTTATTGAAGAAAGTAGTTCTCAAAAAGTAATACCTGTTAATAATCCAAGCATAAAAGTAGAGAAAAGTCTGACCGATTTAACGAGCAAAGAAGCCACCGTGGGTGATACGTTATCGTATACGATTAAAATGAGTAACCCAACCGCTGATTCCGAGTTAAGTAACGGTGTGATACGAGATGTGTTGCCAGCAGGGTTAAGTGCGCCAACGCACATCCAGTTAACCAATGCGAGTGGCGAGACGAGTGACTTATCAGCGAGTGACGTGTATGATGCGAGTACGCGTACCTTAACGATTCCTGTGGGATCCTTACAAGGTGGTCAAGTGGTAAAAGTGAGCTTTGAGAGTGAGATAGAAGCGAGCGCGGTTGGTCAAAACTTAGTGAACGTTGCGGTTGGAGAAGGTCAACGCCCAGATGGGAAACCAATGGAGGGAAGTGACAGCCAACCCGTTACACCAAGTAATAATCCAAGCATAAAAGTAGAGAAAAGTCTGACCGATTTAACGAGCAAAGAAGCCACCGTGGGTGATACGTTATCGTATACGATTAAAATGAGTAACCCAACCGCTGATTCCGAGTTAAGTAACGGTGTGATACGAGATGTGTTGCCAGCAGGGTTAAGTGCGCCAACGCACATCCAGTTAACCAATGCGAGTGGCGAGACGAGTGACTTATCAGCGAGTGACGTGTATGATGCGAGTACGCGTACCTTAACGATTCCTGTGGGATCCTTACAAGGTGGTCAAGTGGTAAAAGTGAGCTTTGAGAGTGAGATAGAAGCGAGCGCGGTTGGTCAAAACTTAGTGAACGTTGCGGTTGGAGAAGGTCAACGCCCAGATGGGAAACCAAT
>NZ_NGJT01000029.1 GCF_003950315.1 Vagococcus bubulae | reverse complement strand
ACATAAGGAAATTAACTGCCTATAGGCAGTTGAAAAGTACGAATGAACTCAAAAATAAGGATTTAAAAATGATATTTTCATTCTTAAATCCTTATTTCTTTATTTTAGAGACTTTTGGGTCAGCCTCTTCTTTTTTTGTTATCATATCCATTGTCAATAGCTATAAAAGTATGCTATTATTTCTATGATTATAAATGAGATAGCAGTCAAAGTGCTTATCTACTTTTTTATTTATGCTTATGGGATAAATAAAGGGGTGGAGTGGGCACTTTTTTATATGCATTTTTTAAGAAAGGAAGGTAAAAAATGAATATTACAAAAGAGTTTGATACGATTGCAGCGATATCAACACCACCAGGTGAGGGAGCCATTAGCATTGTTCGCTTAAGTGGGGAAGACGCAGTAAGGATTGCTCAAAGCGTGACAAACTATATAGAAAAAGATTTAACTAAAGTTGATACCCATACGATTCATTACGGGCATATTAAAGACCCAAAAACAAATCAAGTGATTGATGAAGTGATGTATTCTGTTATGTTAGAACCCAAAACATTTACGCGTGAAAACATAGTGGAGATAAACTGTCATGGTGGGATGGTGGTAGCTAATCAAGTCTTACAGTTGTTGTTAAGACAAGGGGCAAGATTAGCAGAACCTGGTGAATTTACCAAGCGAGCGTTTTTAAATGGTCGTATGGATTTATCTCAAGCAGAAGCGGTGATGGATTTAATACAAGCCAAAACAAGTGAATCAATGGACTTAGCTTTAGGTCAACTTGATGGACGATTATCACAATTAATTCATTCGTTAAGACAAAAATTATTAGTTTCGTTAGCACAAGTAGAGGTAAATATAGATTATCCGGAGTATGACGATGTAGAAGAAATGACTACGAAACTTATGAAGGAAAAAGCGTTAGAGGTAAAAGAAGATATTTCTCATTTGTTAGAGACAGCAACACAAGGAAAAATTTTGCGTGAAGGTCTAGCAACAGCAATTATTGGGCGCCCGAATGTAGGGAAATCAAGTCTATTAAATGATTTATTACGTGAAGATAAAGCCATTGTAACAGACATAGAAGGAACAACAAGAGATGTGATTGAAGAGTTTGTTAATGTACGTGGTGTACCATTAAAATTGATTGATACGGCAGGTATTCGTGAAACGGAAGATATTGTTGAAAAAATAGGGGTAGAAAGAAGCCGAAAAGCATTATCAGAGGCAGATTTAATTTTACTGGTATTAAATCAAAGTGAAGCACTCACAGAGATGGATCGTGAGTTAATTGAACTAACAAAAGATATGCAACGAATTGTGTTATTAAATAAAAATGACTTACCAAATAAATTAGATAAAAAAGAGTTACAAAATTTATTAGGTGAAACACCATTTTTACCGATATCAGTTTTAGAAGGTAGAGGCATTGATTTATTAGAACAGTTAATCAAAGACACATTTTTCGCTTCTAACTCGTCTGAAAAGGATGCAACATATATTTCTAACACAAGACATGTGTCGTTGTTAGAACAAGCTAATATGGCTCTTGATGAGGTATTAGAGGGAATAGAGTCAGAGATGCCTGTAGACTTATTACAAATTGATATGACAAGAGCTTGGGACTTATTAGGAGAAATTATGGGTGAAAATGTTCAGGATGAATTAATTACCCAATTATTTAGTCAGTTCTGTTTAGGAAAATAAGGAGATTAACACTAATGGAAAATATTGAAATGAGAGATTATGATGTCATTGTTGTCGGTGGAGGACATGCAGGTTCAGAAGCCTCATTAGCTGCGGCAAGAATGGGCATGAGTACGTTACTTGTGACATTGAATTTAGATATGATTGGTTTTATGCCATGTAACCCATCAATAGGAGGACCTGCTAAAGGTGTAGTTGTTCGTGAAATTGATGCGCTTGGTGGAGAAATGGGTCGCAATATTGATAAGACTTATATTCAAATGCGTATGCTTAATACTGGTAAGGGACCTGCTGTACGAGCGTTACGCGCTCAAGCAGATAAGCATGCATATCAATCTGAATTGAAACACACATTAGAAAAAGAAGATAATCTAGTTGTCAAACAAGGTATTGTCGAAAGATTATTAGTTAAAGATGATGTGTGTTATGGGGTTGAGCTAAGTACAGGGACACAATACACAAGTAAAGCAGTTATTATTACTGCTGGTACAGCGCTACGTGGTGAAATTATTATTGGTGAATTGAAGTATTCTTCCGGTCCGAATAACTCATTGCCGTCGATTGGGTTAGCAAATAATTTAAAAGAAATTGGATTAGAGATAGAACGATTTAAAACAGGGACACCGCCACGAGTAAAATCAAGTACGATTGATTATTCAGTGACAGAAGAACAACCAGGGGACAAACAACCCAACCATTTTAGTTTTGAAAGCACAGATGATCAGTACCGTACCGATCAATTACCATGTTGGTTAACTTATACAAACTTAAATACACATACAGTTATTCGAGACAATTTACACCGTGCTCCAATGTTTACAGGAATTGTTGAAGGTGTAGGGGCAAGATATTGTCCGTCGATTGAAGATAAAATCGTTCGCTTTAGTGATAAACCTCGCCACCAAATCTTTTTAGAACCAGAAGGAGAACATACTGAAGAAGTCTATGTTCAAGGTTTGTCAACTTCATTACCAGAAGATGTCCAAAAAGAGATGGTTCAGAGCATTGAAGGATTGGAAAAAGCGAAAATTATGCGTAGTGGTTATGCGATTGAGTATGATGTCGTTGTGCCCCATCAATTACGTCCAACACTTGAAACAATGAAGATTTCAGGTCTTTATACAGCAGGACAAACTAATGGAACATCAGGATATGAAGAAGCCGCTTGTCAAGGATTAATGGCAGGAATAAATGCTGCCTTAAAAATACAAGGCAAAGAACCATTTATTTTAAAAAGAAGTGATGCGTACATCGGAGTGTTAATCGACGATTTGGTAACGAAAGGAACAAATGAACCTTATCGACTGCTAACATCTCGTGCAGAGTATCGTTTACTATTACGCCATGATAACGCTGATTTACGTTTAACAGAAATGGGACATGAGATTGGATTGGTTGATGAATTACGTTTCAATCAATACCAAGAGAAAAAAGAGATGGTAGAAAGTGAATTAGAACGTTTAGGAAAAATTCGTTTGAAGCCAACAAAAGACATTCAAGCATTTTTAGAAGAAAAAGAATTGGCTCCACTAAAAGATGGGATTTTAGCACGCGATTTTCTAAAACGTCCTGAAATTACTTATCATGATTTGAGTCAATTTATCCCAAAACCAGAAAAACAATTACCTCGTTATGTGATTGAACAAGTAGAAATTCAAGTGAAGTATGAAGGATACATTAAAAAAGCAAAAGATAAAGTTGAAAAATTAAAACGTATGGAAGCAAAACGTATCCCAGAAAATATTGATTATAAGGCAATAAACAGCTTAGCAACAGAGGCAGTTCAAAAATTAGAAAAAATCCGCCCTGAAACAATTGCTCAAGCAAGTCGAATAAGTGGAGTTAATCCTTCAGATATAAGCATTTTGATGGTTTATATCGAACAAGGGAAAATAGCAAAGATAGACAGTGAAAAGGCTTAGTATCAAGCCTTTTTTCTTATGTCTAAAATCTCAAATTTTAAATTGAATGCCATTTTGAATGCCATATCTTCTAAAGAGCCATATATTTCTCAAAAATATCGATGGTTTGATTCTGTTTAGCTGGTGTCACTTTTACATAAATATCTGTTGTGGTTTTAGTTGATTGATGTCCTAGTCGTTGAGCCACATCTTTAATGCTTGCTCCTGATTCGAATAAAAGGGATGCGTTCGTCTTTCTAAAATCATGCACCTTAATTATTTTCATTTCTGGAAAATGTTTTTTGACTTCAACAAGTACATTATTAGGATATGCTTTGCTAAGGTATTGATTATAACGGTATAGAACAGAGTTAGAAAAAACTAAACTACTAGCAAAGTCCTTATCTCTAATTCCTTGAGATAGTTTTAATCTCTTTATGTGAGAACGCCAATCTTTAAGAATAGAAATAGTTTGTTGATCTATACTTATAGTTCTGTTAGATGATTCTGTTTTTGTTGTGTTGATTTCATAAGAGCCATCTTGAAGCTCTACCAATGTTTTATTAATGGTTACAGTGTTATCATCAAAATTAAAGTCTTTCCATGTAAGAGCCATTGCTTCGCCTTTTCTGAGTCCTAGAAATGCTAATACTCTAAAAAAGGTAAATGCTCGTTTATCATTTAACTGCTCTAAACAATGAAAGAACTGTATAAGCTCGTCTAGTGTAGAAGCTATCAGATTCCTTTTTAGTAGAATCTCTTTTTCTTTTAGGTGTGATGGTTCTTTCCATTGGGTTAATCTGTATAAGATTGATTAAGATACCATACTTAAATACCATTGATGTATATGTTTTTAATTGTTTGTATGTGGCTAACTTATCAGACCACTCATTCAAACATTCTTGACAGAATAAAGGTGTAATTTTGTTAATCCTTTTACTGTCAAACATAGGTAGAATGTGATTATCAAAATGTTGTTTAATTCGTTGTATGGTTGTTTGTTTTTAATCTTTAGAGTGTTGCTTAAACCATATACGGTATAATTCCTCAAACGTCTTGATATTATTATCTCTGTTAAATTCTTTATTTTCGAAGTCCACTAGTAACCGATTAAGTTCTAGTTGGGCTTCTTTTTTTGTATTAAAACCACGTCTAGTCGTTTTAACAGGCTTTCCAGTCATTGGGTTAATACCTAAGTAAGATTGGAATTGCCATGCTTTAGTACCGTTCTTTTTAGTGTACTGCTTAAATGTTGCCATATTTAACTCTCCCTTATCTTATGCGGGCACATGTGGGAGGGTTAATCATCAAAATCTATAAAAAATATTCTATCATCATCGGGAACAAACTCGCTACGCATTTCTTTAATAGGTGATTTTTCCTGATCTAAAGATACATCAGCAATTCTCATAAAGAGTCGGAGTAACAAATAGTTCTTTCAGCTTAATAAATGCTTATATTTTTTAGATAGAAAACGATAGCATTTTTCTTTTAGATTGTTGGAAAAAGGTGGAATGTAGAACCTCAAAAAAACTTACATATTTTATAATATTGATACATGATGTGTATGTTGATATACTTAAAGAAAGGTTATATACATGCACTAACTATGTTTAAGGAGAAAACTTGTGAATAAACTAATGGAGAATCAAGTAGAGAGGCAAAACGTCTTAAATAATCGATTTGCAATTAAGGAAGCCGAAAAACAATTTAAATTGAAAGGTATTGAAATGAATGGGGTTGTTTACTATACTCGGCAACAAATAGCAGATTTTTTTGAAGTTGATATTAGAACAATAGAACGTTTATCTAATGATAATAAGGAAGAGTTAGAAAAAAATGATTTAAAAGTATTGCGAGGCAAAGAATTAAAAGAATTTAGAGAAAAGGCGAATATGCAAGCGACCGACATCGATGTCGGTCGCCTAGTAACAAATTTAAGCGTATCAAGCTTTCGTACGTTAATTAATTACGCTATGCTTTTGACAAACAGTGAAAAAGCTAGATCAGTAAGAAGTACGATTTTGGATATTGTTATAGATGTTATGAATTCAAAGGTTGGAGGAAACACAAAGTATATTAACCAAAGAGATGAAGATTATGTTCAATCGGTATATATCAACGAAAATTACAGAAAAAAATATACGGATGCTTTAAATAAATATTTAGATATGGGAAATGTTAAATATGCCATATACACAGATAAAATTTATCAAAAAATATTTAAAGAGCGAGCTAGAGATTATAAAAAAATATTAAAATTAGAAAAAAATGATAGAGTTAGAGAAACAATGTATTCTGAAATTATTGATTTAGTTTCATCTTATGAAAATGGATTGTCTGAAATGATGCAAGCTAGGTATATAGAGAAGGGGAATGTTAAATTAACATCTAGCGAATTAGATCAAATGATAGATGAATTTAGTACTATGCCTTTGTGGGAGCCTTTAATAAAAAAAGCAAGAATGAAGATGGCTAGTAGAGATTTTGCTTTTAGAAATGCAAAACATTTACCTTTAGAAGAATATATAGTACCTATAGATGAAGGTGAATATGAACGCTTTATCGGAGAAAAGAGTATGGAATTAAGTAAACGACTAAGCATGATGCAAGACACATTTGATAGACTCAAGGATAAATAATTATGACAGAAAAAAGAATAATTTATTTAAATGAAGAAATGGTACAAGATATTTATTTAAAAACAATGGAAGTTAGTGAGAGTACATATTCTGGAATTATCAATCCAAAGACTTTAGAAAGTGTATTGACTCAGATACAAAATGATTTATATTATCCAACATTTATAAGTAAATTATCTCGTTTGTTTATAGCAATTACAAAATTTCATTGCTTTCAAGATGGCAATAAAAGAAGTGCAATAGCATTATCAGTAGGTTTTTTATTGTTTAATGGTTATAGTAATATTCTTTCAGATTTTATTGATGTGACTGAAAACATAGTGGTGCTTCTAGCTGCAAATGTTTTGTCTGAGGAAGATTGTACAGATATAATTTGTGCGATTATTGAGGGTAATTACAATGATGATGAAAGTTTAAAACTAATAATAATAAAAGCAATGGAAGATTATGAAAAAATACAAAAAAATTTTTTATAGTTAATGCAGATAATTTTATGTGCCCGCATAAATTGGATTTACAAATGAATGCCATGGTGAATGCTATTCATATTAGAACTAATAACAATTAATGATATTTACATAGAAGTAAGTTAGTAGTTTATACTCTAGTTTGCTTCTTTTTTATACATGAAATTAGAGCGATTTAGACTATATCGAACAAGGGAAAATAGCAAAGATAGACAGTGAAAAGGCCTAATAATAGGTCTTTTCTTTTTATATAAATAGTTAAGGAAAAGCAACAAAATTTAAGTGAAGTTTTGGTATAATTGAGAAGAGGTGACTATTATGGCATATTTGACAATAGGATTGGCTATATTAGCAGTATTGATTAGTAGTGTATCGATTTTTTTAACGTATCAAATGCAGCAAATAATACAAAGCAAACAAATAAAGCAAGATAGAGAACTAGCAAAAATGTTAGCAAAACAAGATAGTTTTATTTTTATGACACAAAAGCAGTATGAAAAAGAGTATCATTTGTTTTGGAATTTATTTGATTTATTGCAACAAACGATAGATAGGACAAAGAGTATTAAAGGAAGCTTACAGTTGTTAAAAGAAAATAGTGAACCAACTTTAGAAAAAACATATATTAAATTAATTCAAGATGGGGTAGTTAAAAGTAGTGAATCACTCAATGAGTTAGATAATCAACTAAATCAATATGAACCATTTATTCAAGAACCACTATTTAATGAGTTTAAGCACATAATTGAAGATTTACGTGATTTTCAGCAACGACGTTTTAATTATTTTAGCTATGAATCAGTAACGAATGAAATAATTGAAGACTTTTTAAACGATACATTATCTAGTATAAAGGAAAGTGAAATAATTCGTGAAAATATAGTTGTTTTTTTACGTAAGCATTTTGAAAATAGTCGTGTAAATTAAAAATGTTCCACGTGAAACATTTTATACATAAAAAACAAGAAAAAGTAAACTTATTCGTTATTTAAGTTTGCTTTTTTTTATTAAAACTACAGTATTAGCATTGAACTTTTAATATAGATACGATAAAGTGGACATATCCGTGAAACACTGATTGTTTCACATGAAGGAGAGTAGAAATGACACCAGAAGAGTTTAAAAAGAGTTTGGAAAAACAAGGTATTGTGTTGAGTGATAAACAAATGAATCAGTTTGAATTGTATTTTAAACGCCTTGTTGAATGGAACGAAAAAATAAATCTAACCGCAATTGTAGACAAAAAAGAAGTGTATTTAAAACACTTTTATGACTCATTAACTTTAGCGTTTGAACGCGATATGACAAAAGAGGGATTAAGGTTATGTGATGTGGGATCAGGTGCAGGGTTTCCGAGTATTCCTTTAAAAATTGTTTTCCCTAATATGACTATTTCGATTGTTGATTCGTTGAATAAACGTATTAAATTTTTAACGGAATTAACAACAGAATTGGGGTTAGATAAGGTTAATTTGTATCATTCAAGGGCAGAGGATTTTGGACAAAACAAATTATATCGAGAGTCTTTTGACGTAGTGACGGCTCGAGCGGTTGCACGACTAAATGTGTTAGCAGAGTTGTGTTTACCCTTAGTTAAACAAGGTGGACAATTTTTAGCAATGAAAGCAGCTAAGAGTGAAGAAGAATTATTAGAAGCAAAAAAAGCCATTGCTCTTTTGGGTGGAAAAGTAGTGGCAGAGCGAGAAGTTAGTTTACCTATTACCTATGATGAACGGTTTATTATTGAAATAGATAAAAAGAAACAAACACCTAATAAATATCCCCGAAAAGCCGGATTACCTAATAAAAAACCATTAATATAAAAGGTGCCGGATAAGTCATTAGACACAGTGAAAAAAGGGAGGGACCTATTATGGCTAGGATTATTGCCGTAGCAAATCAAAAAGGTGGCGTAGGAAAAACGACCACAACAGTTAACCTAGGTGCGTGTTTAGCATACTCAGGTAAAAAAGTATTATTAGTTGATATGGATGCACAGGGAAATGCCACTAGTGGTATCGGTATTAGAAAAGCAGATGTATCTCAAGATATTTATGATGTGTTAGTGAATGAAGTTCCTATTAAAGAGGTCATTCAACCAACTAATCGAGAAGGAATGGATATCGCTCCAGCAACGATTCAATTATCAGGAGCAGAAATTGAATTAACGTCTATGATGGCAAGAGAGTCACGTTTAAAATTAGCGTTGCAAGAAGTAGAAGATACGTATGATTACATTTTAATTGATTGTCCACCATCATTAGGGCATTTAACGATTAATTCGTTTACTTCCAGTGATTCTATTTTAATTCCAGTGCAATGTGAATATTACGCATTAGAAGGTCTTAGTCAGCTATTAAATACTATTCGATTGGTACAAAAACACTTTAATCCGGATTTGCGAATTGAAGGAGTTTTATTAACAATGTATGATGCTAGGACTAACTTAGGCTCTGAAGTAGTAGAAGAGGTTAGAACCTATTTTAGGGAACGAGTGTATGACACAATTATTCCAAGAAATGTTAGGTTGTCAGAAGCACCAAGCCATGGGAAAGCGATTATTGATTACGATCCAAAATCAAGGGGTGCAGAAGTGTATCAAGCATTAGCAAAGGAAGTGATGAATCGTGAGCAAACAGAATAAAGGACTAGGACGAGGAATTGATGCATTATTCCAAGATTTATCGACAATTGAAGAAGTAGATATTCAGTCAGAGTCTGTTCAAGATATTCCGTTAGCAGAATTAAGACCTAATCCTTATCAACCACGTAAAACATTTGATGAAAAAGCTCTAGAAGAGTTAGCTTCATCGATTAAACAGTCTGGTGTATTTCAGCCAATTATTGTAAGGAAATCTTCAGTAAAGGGTTATGAAATTATTGCGGGTGAACGCCGTTTTAGAGCATCTAAATTGGCAGGGAAAGAAACTATTCCAGCAATTATTCGTGAGTTTGATGAAGAGCGTATGATGCAGATTGCAGTATTAGAAAACTTACAACGTGAAGATTTAAATCCTCTTGAAGAAGCAGAAGCGTATGAGATGCTAATGAAAAATTTGGATTTAACACAGGTAGAACTATCTGAAAAATTAGGTAAGAGTCGTCCATATATCGCAAATTATCTACGTTTATTAACATTACCGAAAGTAGTTAAAGATTTAGTACAAAAAGAGTCGCTTTCAATGGGACAGGCCAGAACGTTACTTGGATTGAAGAAAAAAGAAGATATTTTAGTCGTAGCCAATCGCGCGATTAAAGAAGGACTCACCGTCCGACAATTAGAGCAGATTGTCACTCAGATGAATGATATTCCTAAAAAAGAGCTTGTTAAAAAGAAAGAGCTGCAACCGAAGCCGTATTATATTCGTGAAAGTGAAGAGCGATTAATGGACAAGTTTGGTACAAGTGTTCATATCCAAGAAAAAGAAGGCAAGGGAAAAATAGAAATCGAATATCTTTCTTCTTCAGATTTAACACGTATTTTAGATTTATTAGATATTGAATTTGATTAATTGTACCTATAAAAATAGGATAAATGAGTATGAATCTGATAAAATTATGTTAAGATATATCACGTAGAAAATGAATCAAGGAGGGACGTTTAGTATGTACGATTTAGGCGATATAGTCGAAATGAAAAAACCACATGCGTGTCAAACAAACCGTTGGGAGATTATTCGTATGGGAATGGATATCAAAATTAGATGCTTAAACTGTCAGCATATTGTGATGATGCCCCGACGTGAATTTGATAAGAAGATGAAAAAGGTATTAGCGAAAAAAGAAGATTAATTTAAAGATTAAAAAGAAAGAGTGGAAAATAACTATGTCATTAACGGCAGGAATTGTTGGATTGCCAAACGTTGGGAAATCAACTTTATTTAATGCAATAACAAAAGCAGGTGCAGAAGCTGCAAATTATCCTTTTGCAACAATCGATCCAAATGTAGGAATGGTAGAAGTACCAGATTATCGATTGGAAGAATTAACAAAATTAGTTAAACCGAAAAAAACAGTTCCAGCGACATTTGAATTTACAGATATTGCGGGAATTGTTCGTGGAGCTAGTAAGGGCGAGGGACTTGGAAATAAGTTTTTAAGTCATATTCGACAAGTTGATGCGATTTGTCATGTTGTTCGTTGTTTTGATGATGATAATATCACTCATGTTGAAGGGCGTGTGGATCCATTAGCAGATATTGATACTATTAATTTAGAACTTGTTTTGGCAGATTTAGAGTCAGTTGATAAACGTTTTGCACGTGTATCAAAAATTGCTAAAACAAAAGACAAGGAAGCTGTCGCGGAATTAGCAGTATTGGAAAAAATTAAGCCTGTTTTAGAAGAAGGTAAATCAGCTAGATCAATTGACTTCACAGATGAAGAACTTCCTATTGTTAAAGGATTATTTTTATTAACAACAAAACCTGTACTGTATGTTGCAAACGTAGCGGAAGATGAAATAGCAGATACAGAAAATAATGACTATGTCAAAAAAGTAAAAGAATTCGCAGCAACTGAAAATGCAGAAGTCATTACTGTATGTGCTAGAGCAGAAGAAGAAATAGCAGAGCTTGATGAAGATGATAAAAAAGATTTCCTTGAAGCATTAGGCATTGAAGAATCTGGTTTAGATAAATTAATTCGTGCAGCTTATCATTTATTAGGGCTAGCTACTTATTTTACGGCTGGTGAACAAGAAGTACGTGCTTGGACATTTAAAGTGGGAATGAAAGCACCAGAATGTGCTGGTATTATTCATACTGATTTTGAACGAGGATTTATTCGCGCGGAAACAGTTTCTTACACTGATTTAAAAGAATACGGAAGCATGCATGCAGCTAAAGAAGCTGGTCGTGTGCGTTTAGAAGGAAAGGATTACGTTGTTCAAGATGGTGATGTAATGCTCTTCCGTTTTAATGTTTAATGGAAAGAATAGGTGACAACAATGACTGAGTTAACAAATGAAGAGTTACAACAAAAAGTCGCAGAAAATCGTGAGTTAGAAAAACAATTAACGAAAAAAAATAATCAATTTATGTTTGATTTAAATAAATTATTAGATGATGGTGTAGTGATTGATGAACGTCAAAAAATAGAAGCCTTTAACACCATGTTAAAAGCATTAGTTGAAGGACAAAAAACAGGAATAACCGCTAAACAATTATATGGGACACCAACGGAAGCTGTCGTGTTTGTTACCACAAAACCAGCAACGCCACCGAAAACTAATTTTGCTTCGATGTGGCTAGATAATAGTTTATTGTTGTTTACATTTTTAGCTGTTATGACTGGTGTATTAACGATGATTTCTAAAACACCGCAACCAACTCAAGGTATCTTGAGCATTATTATTGGTGCTATGTCAGGTGGTTTATCGTTTTATCTTATCTACCGTTATATTTACATTTACGATATGCCTGGTGCGGATAAAAGTAAACGTCCTGGCGTTTGGAAAACAGGTGGAATCATGGCACTATGTTTTATTCCGTGGTTAATGATCTTTTCACTTTCGGCATTTATTCCAAGAGCAATCAACCCATCTCTTGATCCTGTTATTACAATTGTACTAGGTGCAGCAGCATTTGGTGTTCGCTATTTATTAAAGAAAAAATATAATATTCAAGGAAGTTTATTTTTACGTCCTTAGTAACTAATAGTAAGCTAAAACAATTTTATTAGAAAAATTGTTTTAGCTTTTTTTCATTTTATAACATTGACGAATAGCAGATTATTTGGTAAGTTTGTTAATAAAACAAAATTAAAGGAGTGCGAATTTCTAATGTCAAATTGGGAAACTAAATTTTCAAAAAAAGGGTATACATTTGATGATGTTCTATTAATTCCAGCAGAAAGTCATGTATTACCAAACGATGTCGATTTAAGTGTTGAATTATCATCTAAGATTAAGTTGAATATTCCAATTATGAGTGCCAGTATGGATACTGTGACAGACAGTAAAATGGCTATTGCTATGGCTAGACAAGGTGGTCTAGGTGTTATCCATAAAAATATGAGTGTGGAACAACAAAAAGATGAAGTACGCAAAGTAAAACGTTCTGAAAGTGGTGTGATTATTGATCCATTCTTTTTAACTCCAGAACATAAAGTAAGTGATGCAGAACATTTAATGGCTAAATATCGTATTAGTGGTGTACCCATTGTTGATACATTAGAAAATAGAATATTAGTTGGTATTTTAACAAACCGTGATTTACGTTTTGTGACGGATTATAATTTAATGATTAGGGATGTTATGACTAAAGAGGGACTAGTCACAGCGCCAGTTGGAACATCTTTAAAAGATGCAGAAAATATTTTACAACAACATAAAATTGAAAAATTACCTATCGTAGATGCTAAAGGACGTTTGAGTGGCTTAATTACGATTAAAGATATTGAAAAAGTGATTGAATTTCCTAATGCCGCAAAAGATGAGCATGGTCGTTTATTAGTTGCTGCAGCTGTTGGTGTAACAAGTGATACATTTGAGCGTGCTGGCGCTTTAATTGAAGCAGGCGTTGATGCGTTAGTTATTGATACTGCTCATGGACATAGTGCGGGGGTAATCCGTAAAATTAAAGAAATACGTGATGCCTTTCCAGATGTGACATTAATTGCAGGAAACGTTGCGACTGCTGAAGCAACACGTGCATTATATGATGTTGGTGTAGATGTTGTAAAAGTCGGAATTGGACCAGGTTCAATTTGTACAACACGTGTTGTTGCAGGTGTTGGTGTCCCACAATTAACAGCTATTTATGATGCAGCAGGTGTCGCTCGTGAATATGGTCGTACAATCATCGCTGATGGTGGTATTAAATACTCTGGAGATATTGTAAAAGCATTAGCTGCTGGTGGATATGTTGTCATGTTAGGTTCAATGTTAGCTGGAACAGATGAATCTCCTGGTGAATTTGAAATTTTCCAAGGTCGTCGTTTTAAAACATATCGTGGAATGGGCTCTTTAGGAGCTATGGAAAAAGGATCAAGTGATCGTTACTTCCAAAGTTCTGTTAATGAAGCAAATAAATTAGTTCCTGAAGGTATTGAAGGTCGTGTCGCTTACAAAGGTAGTGTTCAAGATATTATTTTCCAAATGCTAGGTGGTTTGCGTGCTGGAATGGGATATGTAGGTGCAGGAAACTTAAAAGAGTTAAGAGATAATGCGCAATTTGTTGAAATGAGTGGTGCTGGTCTAAGAGAATCTCATCCTCATGATGTACAAATCACAAAAGAAGCACCAAACTATTCAATTTCATAAAATAGATTAAAAGAGGTCGGGATTTTCCTACCTCTTTTTTTAGAAAGAAGGGATTATATTTGAGTAAAGTAGGAATTATTGGATTAGGGCATGTTGGATCAGATATTGCTTATACTTTATGTACAAAAGGGCAAGTCGATGAATTGGTTTTAATTGATAAAAACAAAGAAAAAGTGATGGCAGAATATTTAGAACTCACAGATAGCATGATGATGACAGAGGTAAAAACAACTATTTTGTTACATGAGTATCGCCATTTAAATGATGCGGATATTATAGTCATTAGTGTAGGTAGTCAGTCTATTGATAACGAAGACAGAGTGTCGGAATTAAACGATAATAAGCAAGCAGTGAAAGAGATTATCCCGCAAGTTGTTTCTAGTGGATTTAAAGGAATATTCTTAGTGATAACTAATCCTTGTGATGTCATTACAACCCTTGTTCACCGAGAAAGTGGTTTTCCAGCATATCGAGTGATTGGAACCGGTACGAGTTTAGATACTAATCGTATGAAACGTATTGTTGGAGAAAAATTAGGTGTTTCTGGTCAATCTATCAATGGATATGTGTTAGGTGAACATGGAGAAAGTCAGTTTGTCGCATGGTCTACAGTGATGGTAGGCACACAAAAATTGTTAGACGTTGTGTCATTATCAGAAGATGAGTTAGAAGAAATGAAAGAGGCTACTCGTTTAGGGGGATGGGAAATCCATCAACGTAAAAGCTGGACAAGTTATGGGATAGCTTCAACTACATCTAGGTTGATTCAGTCTATTTTAAAAGATGAAAAAAAGATTTATCCTTTGTCGATTTATCAAGAAAAAGATAATATTCATATAGGTTATCCCGCAGTTTTAGGTAAACGAGGTATTGTTAAAGCATTATCTTTAGACTTAACGAAAAAAGAAGACCT
This sequence comes from Vagococcus bubulae, assembly GCF_003950315.1. GTDB lineage: Bacteria > Bacillota > Bacilli > Lactobacillales > Vagococcaceae > Vagococcus > Vagococcus bubulae. The sequence continues at coordinate 6,961 of NZ_NGJT01000029.1, read as the reverse complement.
ATTATTTAGACAATCTGTTGAGCAAGTAACACAATATCTGGAACAATAAAAAAATTTCCCCCGTTGAATTCATTTAAAATGAAACTAAACGGAGGAGCTTTTTTATTATTTTGTAATTTTAGTCATTCCACCCATGTAAGGAACAAGAGCTTCAGGTATTGTTACACTGCCATCTTCATTTTGATAATTTTCTAAAATAGCTGCAACCGTACGACCAACAGCCAAACCAGAACCATTTAGAGTATGGACGTATTGAACTTTTTCTTCTTCATCTCTGTAACGAATTTTTGCACGTCTAGCTTGGAAATCTTCACAGTTAGAACAAGAGCTGATTTCACGATACGTTTCTTGAGCTGGAATCCAGACTTCGATATCATATGTTTTCGCAGCTGAGAATCCCATGTCACCAGTACATAATACAATGACACGATATGGTAAGTTTAATTTTTGTAGAATGGCTTCAGCGTTATTGGTCATTTTTTCTAATTCTTCATAAGATGTTTCCGGTTTACTAAATTTAACCATCTCTACTTTGTTAAATTGATGTAATCTAATTAATCCACGAGTATCTCTCCCGGCACTTCCAGCTTCAGAACGAAATGCTGGACTTAAAGCAGTAAAGTAAACAGGTAGTGCATCATTATCTAAAATTTCGTCACGATAATAGTTTGTTAATGGCACTTCAGCTGTGGGGATTAATGTATAGTTTGAATTTTCTAGTTGGAAAACATCTTCTTTAAATTTAGGAAATTGTCCTGTACCAAACATAGATTTGTCATTCACGATATATGGTGGAATCATTTCTGTATAACCGTGTTCATAAATATGAGTATCTAGCATTAAGTTATATACCGCGCGTTCTAGTCTAGCCCCAGCACCTTTATAGAAAAGGAAACGGCTACCAGATACTTTAGCACCACGTTCAAAATCAAGAATATCTAATTCTTCCGCTACTTCCCAATGAGGTTTTGGTTCAAAATCAAATTGTCTAGGAGTATCCCATTTTCTTAATTCAATATTTTCTTCTTCATCTTCCCCAACAGGAACACCTTCAGCAGGAAGGTTAGGAAGTGTATGAGCAATATATTCTAACTTTTCATCAATCGCATTGATGTTTTCATCTAAAACTTTGATATCCTCTCCGACTTGTTTCATTTCTTGAATTTTATCATCAGCATTTTGTTTTTCTCTTTTTAGTTTTGCAATGTCTTGAGACACATCGTTACGATGTTTTTTTAGTGTTTCAACTTTTACTAAATTATCACGACGTTCTTGATCTAAACGGATAAATTCATCAATTTTTTCTCCATCTACTCCGCGGGTCATGAGTTTTTCCTTAACTAATTCAGTATTTTGACGTATAAATTTTAAATCTAACATGATATTTCCTCCTTAAATTTTTAAAATAAAAAAATCTCTCACTCCAGAAAATCAATTGATTTTCTGGGGCGAGAGATTGAATTCGCGGTACCACCCAAATTTTAGACAATAGATATTGTCTCTAAGTAAGTATGTTAACGGATTGCTTTTCCCGTTCTAGCTTAGTGCATAGAGTTCGCTAGAAATGCTTAGAAAGTGGATTCTTTATCTGTTGTTATTAGCTCACACCAACCGCTAACTCTCTTAAAACAAGCAATATAAATACTAGTCTTTCACAATTTGTTTATTTAGCAAAATTATAGCTAGTTTTCAGAAGTCTGTCAACTTTTCTTTTATTGCATATGTTTTTCCCATTTATCCGCTTTTTTCATAAGGAGAGTTTCTAATTCATTAATTGAGCTATCATCTAGCTGAAAATATAAAGATAAGGCAACAAGTAAAGTATCGGCACACTCTTCTTTTAAGTCATCAAGTGTTCCATGTTTATACTGGCTACCACTCGCTTTTTTATACTTTAAGATGGCCTCAGAGACTTCACCAGTTTCTTCGGCTAGTTTTAATCCCATTTCTGCAAGAGATTTCGGTTCTTTTTTTGATAACTCGATGAGACGTGTTATATCCATTTATTTGGCGAACTCCTTTATTGATTAAAATTAACATTTTGAGAAATAATATCATAAAATTCTTTCGTTGCAATAGTATTTGATTTATTGGTTAAGTATTGATTACTAAAATAAATAATCATATCACTGGCATCATTATTAAAAATAACAGTTGGTTCGTACCCTCTAAAAATACCGTGTCCCCAAAAGATAGTTGGACCATTTTCATCAAGGACTTTTCTGTAAAGACCAGATTTATAGTAGGTTGTTCCATAAGGTAAGTCTTTGAGCCACACAGATTTAAAGACATTCAAATCACCAAATTTTCCATCCATTGTTGCTTGAACAACAATAGCAAAATCTTTCGGTGAAACAAACATATTTCCTGTACCTAATTCTCTGACATAAGCATAGTCAGGGATGTCGCTTTTTCTTGGAGTTCCATTTTCTTCGTAGACCGGTACTAAATGACTCTTATCAGACAAATCTGTATAAAAACCAGTTTGTTCTAAATTAAGAGGTTCTTTTACTGTCTTATTAAAATACTCTTCGTATGTTTGTCCAGTTATTTTTTCAACAATCATAGCCAGTAAAATGAAGTTTACAGGAGAATAATCCCATTCGGTTGAATTTTGTCGAGTGGTATTTTTTAAGACATATTCTTCCCATTCTTTTTGCGTCTTGATAGAAGTTGGGGCTTTTCCTGTATCCAATTTTAATCCAGATGTCATAGATAAAAGAGTATCTATCGTGATTTGATCACTTCCAGGAATTTCTGGATAAAATTTATTTAGTGTTGTATCTAATGTTAATTTTTTTTCTGATACTAAAGTTGAAACAAGAAGAGCAGTATAAAACTTTTGTATAGAAGCTATCATATAGGTACTTTCTTGAGCTTTCCATGATACGTCTTTGGCATAGCCAAATGAATTATACATAACTACTTGATTGTCTTTGATGGCTAATAGCGTCCCTGAGAGTTCTCTTGAGGCGATATTTTGCTCCAAGGCTTGTTTTAATGGTTGATAAAGCAAAGGAGTTGCTGCTGTTGTATCAAAGTTTGTTCTAGGGACATAAGTTGTTTCTTTTTTTTCTGTATCAGAAGACTGACTAGTCGATTGAGCTAGTTCTTTTGTTTCAGAAGATACGGTTGTTTGAGTGGTTGTTTTATCATTCTTTACAATAGCAGTTAATTCATCAGGATAGATAACAAATAATGTGACTAAAATGCTAGCACTTATGAGCACTCCAATAATAAAGAATAATAAACCAATCCATTTTTGTTTTCTTTTTAACCTGTCATAAGCTATACGTGATTTTTTCATAAGGTACTCCTCATTTTATATTTTGACTTAATCAATAAAAAAACAGCATTAATGTATGCTGTTTTTCAAAGAACGCCATACTCTTACAAAAATATTTGCTTTTTGTACGTCTGTTTTTGTGACCACTTTACCGGTGGCGTCATGTTTGTCTGTGTCACTTAGATAACCTAATTTATCTGCACTATCTGATACAATTTGTTGGCCTACTACTTCATTTTTTTTAAGAGGAGCAGAGACCGTATCTTTAGTTGAAGCAAAAACTTGTTTTAGTTCAGTCGTCTCTTTATTGACCCATAATGATATGGGTTCTGCTAAGATTAGAGGGACAGTTTCCGTTTTACCATTGGGTATATCAATACTATTAACCACAGCACTATCGTTTTTACTTACTACGGTTTTATATTCCCAATTGGTATCCACATAGTTAAGTAAGTTTTTCGTGACTTCAAATCGGCTATATTCTTCATCAACATTCATCACGACAGTAATAATACGATGGCCATTTTGTATGGTTGAACCAATAAAGCATGCCCCAGCATTTGGGGTTGTCCCTGTTTTTAGTCCATCAACGCCTTCAGTATAGTAATACAAATCTGGTAACATTAAATTAGATGACCAGAAAGTTTCTTCGTTATCAGTCCCTTGAAATAGGGTGTAATGTGATTGCTTGGTAATATCTAGTACTTCAGGGTAATCTGAAATAAGATGTCTTGCGATGATTACCATATCTTTAGCGGATAAAATATTACTATCTTCTGGCTTAGAGTTTGGGTAACGATCCGCTTCTGCAAGGTCTTGTGTATCTAATCCAGAGGCAGAAATAAATATACCATCAGTGATACCCCAATCCTTAACTTGTTGATTCATACTGTCAACAAAAGCTTGCTCGCTACCCGAAATAAGTCTAGCAAGTGCAGTTGTTGAAACATTTGAAGAAGAAATGAGCATGGCGTTTACATTGTCTTCAACTGTATAAGTTAATTCTTTTTTGATTGGAATATTGGATAAATCAGGATCTTCTGTCAGTTTAATCAAAGCATCATCAAATGGTACTGTATCCGTCCACTTTATTTTCCCTGTATCTATTGCGTCATATACCAAGTATGCTGATAATAATTTTGTCATCGAAGCAATGGGAAGAGGTGCGTTACTATTTTTTTCATATAGAATTTTTCCAGTATCAAAATCTACCGCAATTGCTGCTTTTGCAGGTATATCGAAAGACGATTGTTCAGCAAAAACTGATATAGGAACAGTAAATAAAAGTGTTGCTATCAGAAAAAATAGCACACGTGCTTTTTTCTTGAATAACGTCATAAATAATCTCCTAATATTTTAACTGCAATTAATTTAACAAATTAACCGATAGAAAACAATAGATTTCATTAAAGAGCACAAAAAAATCAAGAATGGCTAGTTGTTTCTAATGGTAAATGTATGGTAAATGATGTCCAGTTATTATTTGATGTAGCATAAATATAGCCACCATGTAGCGCTACAATACTTTGAGCGATAGCCAAACCAAGCCCAGTTCCACCTGTTTGTTGAGATCTAGATTCTTCTACTCGGTAAAACCGATCGAATAAGTGGTCTAAAGATTCCTGGGGGATAGAGTCTCCATCATTTTTAACGACGATAATGGCTTCACTACCAATTTTTTCTGATGTGATGATAATCTGTGTTCCATTCACACCATATTTGAGTGCATTAGATAGAAGGTTGTCAAAAACACGCACTAGCTTTTCTGTATCACCAGTCATCATTAAGGTATCTTCTTGTGGTAAAAAATCAATGACCCGATTCTTTTTCGACGCTTCTAATTCATAGTCTACTGTTAGTTGGCCAATCAATTGATTCATATCGAAGGTCATAGCGTTTAGAGGAACATTAGATTGTCTAACCTTTGTATATTCAAATAAGTCGTCGACTAGTACTTTCATTTGTCTCGATTTTAAATAAGCTGTGTGAGTGAATTTCAATAAATCTTCTTCACTGTTGTATTTTCCTTCTTCAATTAAACCCAAATATCCGATAATTGATGTTAAGGGTGTTCTGATGTCGTGACTGACGTTGGTAATCAGTTCATCCTTTGATTGTTCAATGCGTCGTTCTTCCTCTAATGCTTCAACAGTGCTATCTACCAAAGCATTGATACTCTTAATGAGTCGACCTAAGTCCCCTTTTAATTCAAAAGGAATTCGATGATCATAATGGCCATTAGAGATATAGTGTAATTCACTAATGATATGTTGTTGTTGCATCTGTTTATATCGTCTAATCAATCGCCAATATAATACAATAATATCTGCCACGATCATCATAAAAATTAAAGGACGTTGCCAAAACATAGGTGGACGTGGATCGTAGAATATATTGTACTGAATGTGCCACATGAATTGGTCAATAGGTAAAGAGGTATTGACAATCTGATCAATTAAGATAAACAAAGCTAAATTAAGAAGAATAAGTAAGATGACCGTAATAATTCCCTCAATGATTAATTCGCTCGTTTCTTTTGAGGTAAGTTTAATACGCGTCTTTTTTTCATCATCCTTCAATTTTATAACCTACCCCCCAAACTGTTTGAATGACTTTCTCTCCATTAGTTGCTTCTTCAATCTTGTCACGCAAATGACTGACATGAACCATAACCGTTTTGGCAGAAACTAAACTTTCCTGTTGCCAAACTCTTTCAAAAATTTCTTCCGCACTAAAGACACGGTTAGGATGGCTAGCAAGTAAGTAAAGAATACCAAACTCTAAAGCAGTTAATTGAATTTTTACCCCTTGATCCGTTTCAACCTCATGGGAATCTTTTTTTATAATGAGCGGGCCAATTTCTAATAAATCAGGAATGTCTGTTTGTACTTGCATATTAGTTCGTCTTAATAATGATTTTACACGAGCCATAATTTCTAAAGGATTAAAAGGTTTTGTGACATAATCATCTGCTCCAGTAATCAGTCCTTGTATTTTATCCATATCCGTGGTTTTAGCAGTTAACATAATAATAGGGATTTGTGAGTCTTTTCTTAATTCCCGCACAACTTCTAACCCATCCATTTTTGGCATCATAATATCTAATATAAGTAAATCAATATCAGGATTTGTAATAATTTTACTTAGAGCTTCTTTTCCATCATAGGCTTTTATAACGTCATAACCTTCATTCTTTATATAGATACTTAATAGTTCAACAATTTCTTTATCATCATCAGCTACTAATATTTGCATGTTATTTCCTCCTAAAAGATTAATATACTATTATTGTACCAAATAAATCGAAATAAAAAATTATTTAAAAATATGTTTACTTTTTTTTTAAAAAGTAGTATATTGATTTCATTGTTATTTTATCTTAAATAACTCAAATAAAAAATTTATAAAAAGTGTTGACATATCAAATGTTTGCATGGTATTATCATTGAGTTGCTTCTACGACATAGTAATTTATTTTTAAAAAAATAAATTAAAAAAAGTGTTGACAAAACATTAACAACTTGATATGATATAAAAGTTGTTACGGCAACAAAGTTTAGACCTTTGAAAACTGAACAAAGTAAGACGAACCAAATGTGTAGGGCGTTTCTACTATGTAGAAACAAACCATATTTAGTGAATACAATTCGCTAGCAAGTTTTAAAACAAATGAGC
>NZ_NGJT01000028.1 GCF_003950315.1 Vagococcus bubulae | reverse complement strand
TCTAAAAGAAGCCTACGATAGCTTCCAATTACTAACGTATCATTTTAGAAATAAAGATGCTGATTCATTTTTTGAACTGTTGAAAAACTTACCTAATAGCTTAGATAGGCTATTTAAAGATAAATTAGAAAACTTACTTGCATATGAAACTGGTATTCGCAATGCCCTTCTTTATGATTTTTCCAATGGAAAAATTGAAGCTAAGAATACTCATATAAAAACCCTTAAAAGAGTATCATACGGATTCAAATCATTCAGCAACATGAGAATAAGAATTTTCTTGATAAACGGTCTTATAAAAATTAAAGGCTCTATAATTTCTACTGTTGGTAACAAAAGTTACCGGCAGTTTTTTTTGTACACAAAAACATGTGATATCCGTTAGAATGAAATTGCGAAAAACAAACTAAGGAGGATACCGCATGTCATATTCACAGACTATCAAAGATATCTTAAATATACTAGACCTAAATATTATTTTTAATGAAAATTGTTTATCTACTGAAAAAATAAAAGGCGTTTTCTCTCGGGTATTCCATGGATTTTTAGAAGAATCCCCTCAATGCTGTCAGCATTGTCAAAGTAACCACTCTAATATTATTAAATGGGGATATACAACTAGTCTAATTAAAATGCCTAATGTTTCGGAATATGTCACTTATATTAGATTAAAGAAACGTCGTTTCTTTTGTAAAAAATGTGATACGACCTTTGTTTTAGATACTCCTTTCGTTTCTAGAAACAACTGTATTTCTAACAATTTAAAACGTCTTGTCGCGAAACAATTAACCTCTAAATACGCCATGAGTGATATTGCAAAACAAACGAATGTCTCAACTTCAACTGTCTATCGAGTATTAAAAGAATGGTATCAACCAATCAAGAAATATAGTTATGAGCTTCCATCTGTCCTTTGTTTTGATGAATTTAAATCCGTTAAAAAAGTAGCTGGTTCAATGAGCTTTATTATGATGGACGGTGAAACAAATGAATTAATTGATATTTTACCTGATCGAAGATTACCAAAAATTGAGAATTATTTTAGCGGCTTCTCTTTAGCTAATAGGAAACAAGTAAAATATGTTGTTTCAGATATCTATCAACCTTATATCACTTTGACTAAACGGGTTTTCCCTAATGCTAAAGTTGTTTTAGATAAATTTCACCTCGTTCAACATATTGGTAGAGCATTTCAAAAGATACGGATTAAAATAATGACTCAAATAAAATATAAAGATAATGGCATTATCTATAGGCGAATTAAAAAGTATTGGAAGATACTTCAAAAAAGTTATGACAAATTAGATTATATCGAACAACATTGGCACCCTTCCTTTAAAGCGTATCTTTCTGAAAAAGAATTACTTGAACGCTTACTTGTCTATAATTCTGAACTGACGGAAGCTTACAACACCTATCAACAAATTTTAATGGCTATTCAAACAAAAGATTATATTTTATTTTTAGAATTAATTAATCAACCAACACGATTTAAAGAATTTATTCCTGTTTTCAAAACATTTAAAAAATATCGAGAAGAAATAAAAAACACGTTTGAAACATCTTATTCAAATGGTCCTTTAGAATGTATGAATAACCATATTAAAGTCATAAAGCGTAATGCCTATGGCATGAGAAATTTTTATAATTTTAAGCTACGACTATCAATCTGTTTAAAGAAGTCTGCTTTCAAATCACCAAAAAAGATCTAGAAAACTAAAAAGCTTTCTAGATCCTAAATTCTAACGTTTGAACTCTTACCAACACTAGTTGACAAAGAGCCAAATTAAATAACTAAAAAAGATGATAAATCTAAGATTACTCTCAAATTCATCATCTTATAGATTTAACTCATCAGTCCTATTTGACAAAGAGCCATCTTTACTATGAATATAACTATTGGTTAATTAATCATTCTTGTACGCCAACAAAAACCTCTCTAATCGTTTGCAACCTTCTTCTAACTCTTCCATTGAACAGGCGAAAGAGATACGAATATGCCCTTCGCCATAAATAGAAAATGTTCTTCCAGGTACAACCGCTAAATGTTCCGTTTCTAATAGTTCTGAGGCAAAGGCAAAAGAGTCTTTGTTGTACTCAAAAATAGTTGGAAAAATATAGAATGCCCCTTTTGGTAATTCAACAGGCAATCCCATCTCTTTTAAACGTTTATACACAAAATCACGACGCTCTTTGTAGGCTACATTCATTTTTGCCAAAATACCTGGGCCACTTTCATCTGTAAAGGCAGCAATGGCAGCATATTGAGATGGTGTTGCCACACATACTGAATTATATAAATGAACCTTTGTTACATGCTCTGTGGCAAGAGGTGGCGCTAGGATATACCCGATTCGCCCACCAGTGATAGCGTGAGATTTTGACAATCCGTTAATAACAAACAACTGATCTCTAACCTCTGGAAACTCCATAAACGAATGAAATTCTCCATCATACACATTATCAGAATAAATTTCATCAGTCAGAATAAAGATATCCGTATCTTTCAATACATCCACCAATTCATTCATTTCTTCCATTGATGGAATCATCCCTGTTGGATTGGTTGGATAATTAAAGATAATGGCTTTTGTTTTTGGGGTAATAGCATTAACTAACGCATCTTTCGTCAAAACAAAATTTGTTTTAGTGGTATCAATTAAAACTGGGATAGCTCCTTGAAGTTTTGTAATAGGATCATATGCTAAATAACTTGGACAAGGAATGATTACCTCATCTCCTTCTTCAAGAATGGTTCGCAACACGCTATCTATTGCTTCTGAACCACCATTTGTCACGATAATCTCTGTTTCTGCATCATAATAAACATTAAAACGTCTCTTCGTATAATCTGATATAGCTTCTCTTAATTCAATTAACCCTCTATTATGTGTGTAGCGTAATTTATTTTGATTAATGGCCTCAATCATCGCTTCTCTTATATAGTCAGGTGTCGCAAAACCTGATTGTCCTAATGTTAAATCAACACCATCTTCGTATTCTTTGACTTGATTAGAAAATTTCCTTGTTCCAGGTACTTCTAAATTAACTGCTCTTGTATTAAATTGGGTTTCTTTCATTGGCTTTTCTCTTCTTTCATTTATCTTATATCTTGAGCGATAAGATGTTCTAGTGTCTGACGTTTCACTACTAAGCGGACCTCTTCTGGTGTTACAAATACCACTGCAGGTTTTAACATCTGATTGTAGTTTGAACTCATACTATAATGATAGGCACCTGTTGATAATACCACAAGTAAGTCCCCACGATGAATACTTGACGGTAATTTTATGTCACGTCTTATGATATCACCTGACTCACACAATTTTCCAGCCACCGTCATTAATTTATCATGCTCTTCCTCTCGGTTAGCTAAGAGTAATTCATATGTTGCACCATAAAGAGCTGTTCTGATATGATCACTCATGCCTCCATCAATCGACACATAATAATTGGTATCAGGTATCTCTTTGACTGTTCCAACTTCATATAATGTCACACCTGCTTCACCAACAATTGAGCGACCTGGTTCCAAAGAAATTGCTGGCACAGGATAACCAACTGCGTGACAAGCTGACTTAAGTGTATCAGTAATGATTTTTATCCCCTCTTCGATAGGATAGCTAACATCCTCATCTGTGTATTTGATACCAAACCCACCGCCTATATTTAATACTTGAGCTTGAATATGATTATCAGATAACCAAGTAATCACTTGTTCAATAGTGGCAACCGTTCCTGTTGATTCAAAAATCTGAGACCCAATATGAAAATGAACGCCCATAAATTCAATATTTTTAGCTTTCTCAATTTTTCTCACACCTTCAAGAGCCAATCCTTTTTGAATACTTAACCCAAATTTACTATCTTCTTGTCCTGTTTGAATAAATTCGTGCGTATGAGCTTCAACACCTGGATTGATTCTGAGTAGAGCTTTGACTTTTTTCGTCGCCAATTCATCTAATCGCTCAATTTCTGATAAACTATCTATCACAAAATACTCGACTCCTGACTCAATCGCATAACGGATTTCTCGATCCGTTTTATTATTTCCATGAAAATGAATGGTATCTGGTGAAACACTCGACTGCAAAGCTGTATACAGCTCTCCTTCACTCACCACATCTAGGCCCATTTTTTCTTCTGTCATTAAATTAAATAGTTGAATAGCTGAAAAAGCTTTTGATGCGTAAGAAATAGTATAAGATAAACCTGATTCTTTCAGCGCTGTATGAAACCTCCGACATTGATTGCGAATCATGACCTCATCATAAACAAACAGAGGTGTCCCATATTTTTTAGCAATATCTGTTAATTTATGACCATGCAAGGTTAGTTCTCCATTTGTATAAGTTAGTGTCATTCAATCATCTTCCTTTCTAAAGAACAGTGGTTCAACGCACTGATTTGTTCCGAATTCGCTCCGACTCCTTTAAATGTGTACTCATCTATACGGATATCTTCACCATATAAAATCACCTTATCTTGTGATTTAACTGACTTGTCTACTTCCACTAATAAGTGGCTCATCATAAGGGCTCGTATGGGATATCTTTTTCCATTGATTAAACAATCATGTTGACTTCGTGTCCGCAACACGCCATCTCCATAGCCGATATCTACTACAGCAACTGTTGTATCGGTCTTCGCGGTATAAGCAAAGCTATACCCAGCGGACTCACCTTGTTTTAAATTGCGACACTGGATGACAGTTGCACTAAGGGTCAACGACTGTTTTACGGCGGTTTCAGGCAAACTAGAATATGGTCGACAACCATACAAAACAATGCCTAACCTAGCATGGGTATGCTGCTCAAACAAGTCATCACGCATAAAGCTCGCACTGTTTTGCGCATGAATATATTGAAAAGAGTGAATGCCTATCATCTCTTGTAACCCCAATAACCAGGCTTGTTTTTCTTGTTCATATTCAGTCACATCAAATTCATCTGCATAACCAAAATGTGTCCAAATCCCCGTAATATTGAGTTTCCTTTCTTTCGGTAGTTGACTGTTTTCTTGTATAACTTGCTTCATCTCTTCAAATGTTTTAAACCCTGATCGATGAAGTAAATTTTCATATTCTAAATGGACATTAATACCTGCTAATTCATTTTGATATTGATGATAAAACGATAAAGAAGGCAACGTCATTTGAATGTCATATTCTCTTAAGGTTTCAAACTCAACACTTGGATTCATTAAAAAAATCATTGATGTAGGTGCTAGACGTCTAATCTGAATTGCTTCATGAAGAGAGGTGGTACTAAATGTTTGAATGCCTTCTTCCAAAAACGTGTTAACAGCAAAGTCTAGTCCAAAATTATACGCATTATTTTTAACCACAGCCATAACTGCTGCGCCTCGTGTCACTTGTTTGATATTCTCTTTAAAAATTGATTTATTTACTGTTAAAGTTGCTGTCATAAACATTCCTCAAATTGTGCTAGTATCGATTCATATAACTCAACACCTTTTGCTAGTACTCGCTCATCAAAATTAAGTGTCGATGTATGCAACCCTGTTACATATCCCTTTTCTTCATTTCGACAACCTAAAAAAGCAAAAGAAGTCGGGGCAATTTGTTGATAAAATGAAAAATCTTCACCAAATAAATAAGGCTCATCTTTTTCAATCCAAGTTAAACTAGTCTCCATACTTGCTTTTTTCATTAATTCATATGCAACTGGGTCATTAATAGTCGACGGGTATCCTTCAGCAAAAACAAGCTCAATTGAGCAATTTGTTAATAACTCACTTGCCTCTTTTATTCGTGTCATTTGTTTTTTCACAATGTCTAAATCATCTTGACTATATGTTCTAATCGTTCCTTCTAAATAAGCATTTGATGGAACAGTGTTAATGGCTTCACCGGATTTAAATGACCCGATATGAACGATATTTTGGTGCAATCCCGCAAGATGATAGTGTTGTAATTGTGATAATTGATTTAGTATGGTTAGTAAGGCTTCCCCAGCAGAATGACCTTGCTCTTTATTCGCAACATGAGCTGATAATCCTTTAATAAAAAAACGATATTCTGTTGCACTAGCAGTAATTGGGCCGGCCTTAGATACAATGATGCCTTCCTTTTCATCTGGCATCATGTGTAAACCAAATACAAATGATGGGGTAATATCAAATTTGTATTTAGTTAATAATAAATTCGCCCCACCATATGTTTCCTCAGCTGGTTGAAATATAAAATAAACAGTCGATTTTAGTGGGCTTTTTTCAGATAATTCTTTTACACGTTTAACAAACGTTAATAACATGGTTGTGTGACCATCATGTCCACATGCATGCATGACATGATCCACTTGTGAGCGATACTCTACCTCATTTTCTTCATGAATAGGTAATGCATCTATATCTGCTCGAAATGCAATGCTCTTATCACCACTTCCTTTGATATAAGCTACAACTCCTGTTTCAAGAGGTGTATCGTATTTAACACCAATACTATCCAACTCTTTTTTGATAAAGTTTGTTGTTTCAAATTCTTGCAAACTTAATTCAGGGTGTTGATGCAACCAACGACGCGTTTTAATTAAATACTCTTCTGTCACACAATCATCTCCTGTTATTTATACTGTCAGCTACTTTTCGTTTAATTTTCTAAGAGCTTGAACAATTTCTATTTTAGACTCATTAACATCACTGACTTGCTTGATTACTTTGGCAGGAACTCCAGCAACGACACTTCCTGCAGGGACATCTTCAGTCACGATTGAGCCAGCTGCAACTACCGCTCCTTTGCCTACTCTAACACCTTCTAAGATAACGGCGTTCGCCCCAATCAACACATCATCTTCTACCACAACTGGTTGCGCGCTAGGTGGTTCAATCACGCCTGCTAACACAGCACCAGCTCCAACGTGAACATTTTTTCCTGTTGTTGCACGTCCACCAAGTGTTGCGTTCATATCAATCATCGTTCCTTCGCCAACAACCGCTCCGATATTAATGGTCGCTCCCATCATAACAACAGCACCATCTTTAATCACCGCATGCTCGCGAATAAATGAGCCTGGCTCAATACGGGCATTTAGTTTTGTTTGGTCAATAAGAGGAATAGCTGAGTTTCGTCTATCATATTCAATTTCAACCTCTTTAAAAAGTGATTTGTTGGCTTCATAAAATGTTACCCACTCGCTATAATCGGCAAAAATAGTTTTAGAACATTTGCAACCAAATACTTTAAAACTTTCTGGAAATTCGACTCCTTTAAACTCTCCATTGGCATAAACTTTTACTGGTGTTTGTTTTTTACTGTCACTAATATATTGAATAATCTCTTGAGCTGATTGTAATTCCAAAGTTATCCCTTCTTTCTATAAGTTATCAAATGTATAAAAACCTGGTTGTTGATGGATTAATTTTTCTGCTACATCTAAACTACCATTAGCAAAAATATCTTTACTTTGTGCTCGGTGAATAATTTGAATCGTTTCTTCTTCCCCAGCAAATAAGACTTCGTGCTCTCCTACAATCGAGCCTCCACGAACTACACTAATCCCGATTTCATCATCATCTCTTGGTGTATGCTTTTCATGTCGATCATAAACTGGATAAGAATCCTGTTTGATTTCTTTAATGGCATCATATAATTTTACTAACGTACCACTTGGTGCATCTACTTTTTTACGGTGATGTTTTTCGGTTAATTCAATATCAAAATTTTCAAGTAATGGCACACTGTATTTTATAATTTCAGTCAACACATGAACGCCATAACTCATATTGGCGCTAAAGAAAACGGGTGTTGTGGTTGATACGTCTTCCAAGGCACTGATAATCTCTTCTTTTTGACCAGTCGTTGCCACAACTAATGGAATACCTGTATTTTTTTTAATCATCGGTAAACTCAAATCCGGATGAGAAAAATCAATCATGACGTCTGCTTTAGGTAACTCGTCTTCGATTTGAAATACTGGATAAGGATAGTCCCCTTCAACTGGTGTCACAATTCCCACGATGTTATGTCCACGATTGGTTGCTAAATGTGCCACTCGCTGATTCATCGCACCGTATCCAACTAAAATAATATCCATAAACTTACACTCCTTTAAATTCGTGATATGCCTGTATCATTGGTTGACAAGCTTCGTCTTCTAGTTCAACTAATGGTAAGCGAACTTCATCTTCAGCATACCCCAAATGATTAACTAGTGCTTTAATTGGCATTGGGTTAATGTCCACACTCAGACTTTTAATTAATGGTTTAATTTGCTCAAATAACTCTTTCGCTTCACTTGGATTTGTTTGATAGGTTGTATAAATAGCTTGAAATTCTTTTGGTGTAGCATTAGCAATGACAGAAATCACACCATCACCACCACGCTCAAAAAATGGAATAATCGAATCATCATTGCCACTGTATATAGAAAAATCATTTGGTAATTGTGCCTTACATTGGCTAAGATATTCCATATCACCTGTTGCATCTTTTAATGCTACAATATAAGGATTTTTAGCTAGTTCAACCAATGTTTCGACGTTAATCGTCATATTGGTTCTAGACGGAACATTATATAATACAACTGGTAATTCGACAGCATCAGCTATTAAATTAAAGTGTTTAATCAATCCACGTTGACTCGTTTTATTATAATAAGGTGTAATCAACATGATTGCATCCGCTCCAGCTTCTTTGGCTTTTAACGAATGAGATAAAGATGCTTTGGTATCATTTGTTCCAGTATTTGCAATAATTGGTACACGTCCATCAGAGGCTTTAACCGACAACCGAATTAAGTTTAAACGTTCTTCTTCCGTTAAAGTAGACCCTTCTCCTGTTGTTCCATTAACAAATAATGCTTGAGCTCCTTCATCTATTAAAAAATTAACGTGTCTTTCAAATGTATCATAATCTACTTCATCATGACTAAATGGTGTTGTTATAGCAACGGCTGATCCTTTAAATAATTGAGTCATCATTCTTTCTCCTCTCTTTTATAAACCGAACACGGCACATAGTTTTTCAACAGCTAACACACCATTTGCCTTATCTACCACATAGGAAATACTAATTTCTGATGTGGTGACTTGATAAAACTCAATATCATTTTCTAACAGCGTCATAAATACTTTACTAGCCACTCCTGACATATCACGCATACCTGACCCGATGACAGACACTTTAACATAGTCTGATTTCACCACGTAGTTCAATTCAGCAAATTCTTGATGTAAGGTATCAAAAATATGTTTTAACTCTAACGTATCTGTATCTTTCATCGTAAATGAAATTTGTAATCCTTCCGCATTTACAATTTGAGAAATCATATCAATATTAATTTCTTCTTTTTCTAATTGAGTAAATAATTGTTTTAATAACGTAGCATCATTTTTTGGGTAACTAAATGTGACATAATGCATGTCTTTATCTAGTGCTACTCCTGTCACAGCTTTTTTCTCTAAAATATCTTCTTGTGGCATAATCCAAGTCCCTCTTTCGTTTGATAGTGTTTGTCCTAAATAAATGGGTACATTGTAGTTTTTAGCAATTTCAACACTTCTTGTTTCCAGTACTCCTGCACCTAACGCACTCATCTCCATCATTTCTTCAAAACTGACAACATCTAAACGCTTAGCAGGATACAATCGTGGATCAGTCCCATAAACGCCTGCCACATCTGTATATATTTCACACGGTGTCCCAAGTGAAGAAGCAATCGCCACAGCTGTTGTGTCACTGCCTCCACGACCTAGCGTCGTTAACTCTCCTTCTTCATTCATCCCTTGAAACCCTGCTACAACAACCACGTTATTTGAACAAAATGCTTTCTCAAACGCCTCATTATCAACTTCTAATATCTTACTTTTCATGTAATGACCTTTAGTTTTTATCCCTGCTTGGAACCCTGTCATCGCTTTTGCATTCACACCGAGTTCCTTTAATGCTATCGCTAAATAAGAAATAGTTTGTTGTTCCCCAGTTGTTAAAAGCAATGCTAAATCATGTTGATCAGGTTCTTTAGACAACATATCGACATTTTTTAATAATTCATCTGTGGTTTTTCCCATAGCTGAGACGACAACAACTAATTCTTCGCCTTTTTCTACCCGACTCGCTAAATAACTGGCTATATTTTTAATTTTTGAAAAATCTCCAACCGACGTTCCACCAAATTTAATGACACTTCGTTTTGTCATTTTATTTTTCCTCCTAATCGGCATCGAAAAAATAAAAAAGACAAGTTCACGGGCATGAACTTGTCTTAACTATCTACAAGCGATGCACCCCATTATTTTCTTAAAATAATGACAGACTTATAGCTATTAACTACAAATCCAACATCTATGCCACTGCAACAACATAGATATTTCGGCATATCACCCTTTCAATAAAGTTATTTGCAGATTCCAAAACTTTATCTAATAATGATCAATGCGCCTCATCTCTAATACTTATTTAATTATTGTTTATGATTATAGCAAATCAAACCTGACATGACAAGTAAAAACTAAAAACTTATCTAAGAATAAAATGAGAAAACGTTTTTTTAACCTATATTTTATAATAAACATAATGAATCATAAATAGTGACATTCAAAAAAACTAAAAGAGTGTCACCTTTTTCTAAAGTATGACACTCATGTTTTCATTATGATGATTTTCTTTTAATCAACACACATGCTAAAAATAGTGATGTCACAGCACTTAATTGTAACCCAACATTTGATTCTTTTTCCCCTGTTTTAGGTAAATTAGTCGATTGTTTTTCACTAGAATTAGGCGTTTTAGCTATCGTTTCCACTTTCTTAGAGCTCTCTGTTGTACTGCTTTCTACTGTGCTTGAACTTGTTGTTAAAGTTGATGTTTTATCTGCCGCTTTTTCAATCGCAGCCCATATAGCATCTAACTCTTCAATCGTTTTACTGCTATCTACTTTTGCGACAAATTCATCTGCTTGTTTTTGTGTTAATCGTCCAGCTTTAACTAATAGTTCCAATTGATATTTTGTATTGTATACTTTTTCATCAAATGATGATTGATACAACTCTTTATTTTGTTTTGCCAAATCAATCGCATCAGAATATACCAATGTTGCTTCTTCTACTGTTGTTGCTTTTTCTAAACGCGAAATCAACCCTTCATATTGAAATTGTGACAATTTTCCCTCATTAACCATATCATTCATCAGTAAAAAGATATCTGATTTTGTAATTCCTAATGCATCAGGTTTTGTTTCACTCGTAGTTGTATCTGTTGTGCCACTTATTTCTTTACTCACTGTACTACTTGAAGGAGTATCTGTATTTGATGTAGATGATGCTTCTGTTGCATATCCAATTTGCCCTACCAACAAACTAGCAATAAAAACTGTACTTAATACTAACTTTTTCATATTATTACCCCCTTTAAAACAAAGTGTTACAACACTATTACCCTTTGTAATATAATTGTAACATTTATTCATTAGACTGGCAATAATAAACATCCTTTAAAAAAAGAGTTAATCAATTAAAATATCTTGTACAGGTGTTGCCCAATGATTTGTTGGACCATGTCCATGTCCAACAAAAATTTGTTGCTCAATCGCTCCTTGAATAAAAGCTTTCGCTATTTTAATCGACTCCTTGATTGATTTTCCTTTTGCTATTTCTGCTGCAATACAAGATGAGAACGTATCACCTGTCCCATGTGTTTTGATTGTTTCAATGCGTTTTGAACTCATCCAAAATGTCTCGCCATTTTCAAGTAAGACAAAATCTTTCGCCAAAATATCGGATGAATGACCTCCTTTTATCACCACATTTTTGACACCCATTTGCTGCAGATCATATGCCGCTTGAATCATGTCTTCACTTGTTTTAATATCTTGTTGAACTAACTCCTCTGCTTCTGGAATATTAGGTGTTAAAACAGTTGCTAGAGGTAGTAACTCTTTCTTGATGCAATCTACTGCTTCTCTTTTAAGTAAAGAGTGCCCTCCTTTTGCAATCATAACTGGATCAACAATCAATGGTCCAAAATCAACTTCCTTCAATTTTTGAACAACAACTTGAACATGCTCTTTATCCGCAAGCATCCCTGTTTTACATGCGCGTATATGAAAATCTGCTGCCAGAGAATCAAATTGTTCCGCAACAAAGTTACATGGTATCGGCAGACTACTTTGTACACCTAATGTATTTTGTGCAGTCAAGGCAACAACAATACTCATACCAAAAACATCTCTTGCTTGAAACGTTTTTAAGTCTGCTTGAATGCCTGCGCCACCACCTGAATCACTTCCAGCAATGGTTACAACTTGAGGGGTTTGATTAATTGTCATGATGATTTTTCTCCTTTATGCTTACAATCTGTTTCTTTAAGTCTTGTGTTTTTTTCGCTACATCATCAGCTTGCATAATGTCACTCACAATCGCTACACCAGAAATATCAGTTTCATTTAATTTATACATGTTATCTTCTTTAATGCCACCAATCGCTACAACCGGTAACTGAGATGTGTGAATAATCTCTTGTAAGATGGAAATGTCTGTTGTTGGAGCATTTTCTTTCGTTTTGGTGGGAAATATCGCGCCAACACCCAAATGATCTGCCCCTTGCTCTTTTGCTTCAAGCGCTCGTTTCACTGTTTTAGCCGAAACGCCCAACCACTTATCAGGTCCAATCAAACGACGTGTCACATCCACTGGTAACTCATCATCACCAATGTGTACGCCATCAGCATCTACTGCCAAACACACATCTACTCGGTCATTAATAATAAGTGGGACATGATATTTATCTGTCACTTTTTTTATTGCCAAAGCTTTTTGATAAAACTCTTGTGTACTGGCTTTTTTCTCTCTCAGCTGAACTAATGTGACGCCATTTTGACATGCTTGTTCGACTTTTTCTATAAATGCTTCATCAGATAAACCATCTGAATTCGTTACTAAATATAACGTTAATGCCTCTTCTATCATAACCAATCTCCTCTTATGTCGTTTTGCCATGACTCATTTTGTTTTAATAATGATAATTGATTCAATGTTTCTTCTCGAATGCTTGCAATTTTCGCCTCATTTTGAACTATTTCTAATGCTTTTTCACCGCATAAATTAAAATAACTCACTGCCTGTAGAACACTTTGCAATACATCAACACCACTTCCTAACAGTGTCGCGATTAATGCCCCAACAACGTCACCCGTTCCTGTAAACTGATCTAAGGCTTCAATCCCATTTTGTAATAGTACTACTTGTGATTGATACACTACTAAGTCAGAAGGGCCTGTTGCTAAAAAACACGTATTAGGATGTTTCCTTGCCAAAGCCAATAATCCTTCTTCCAATTCTTTCATCGCTGACAAATTTTGGTCTTCTTCTGCTGCATCGACACCTTTTCCATGACTAGCTAAATTGCACAGCGTTCGCATTTCTGATACATTTCCTTTGACAACAGTTGGATCAAGAGACAATAATCTGTTGGCTACTTCTTTTCGTATTCTTGAACTAGAAACGCCAACATTATCGACAACGATAGGGACGTTGCGTATTTTTGCTTCCTCAATGGCTAAAATCATAGCCGTTTCTTTTTCTTCTGATAAATGACCGATATTAATTAACACGCCACCGACTTGTTCATATAAATCTGAAAAATCTCGCGTATCTTCTGTCATAATTGGTTTTCCTCCAATATACAACACACTATTTGCGACCGTTTCACACGTTACAGAATTCGTAATACAATGCACTAGGGGAGAAGGCAATAAAGGAAAGGGTGTTTGAAATTTATGAGTGAATAGCATGTTGCTCTTCACCTACTTTCACATTAAAAAACATCGCTTGAATTCGTTGAAACGTTGGAACATTTGCTAATTTTTTCATCACGATAAAGGCTACAAATGAGCCAATAACCGCTCCACCAATAAATCGTGGCGTGTAAAAAAACCAATACATGCCATTGCTGCTTCCTGTAAACCAAGCCATTACAGGATAAGATAATAGTGAACCGATAATTCCTGTTCCTAAAAATTCACCAAACATTGCACTATACACGGTTGGATAAATTTTGTAAAAAACACCGGCAAGCAATGCACCAAAAACGGCCCCTGTTAATGCAAGCGGGGGAATACCTAAAAGCATCATTCGTAATACCCCACAAACAAAAGCCATAATCGTCCCATAAAGAGGACCCATCAACATAACTCCAATGACATTCATCACACTAGACATGGGGGCCATGCCCTCGATGCGAAAGAGTGGTGATAACACCACATCCATCGCAATCATAAGAGATAAAATCAATAGTTTTTTTAAATTAGTAGTTTGAGACGGCATCTTTTTCTCCTTCCGGCCATGTTTGATGCGTGTGTGCCATTTCCCAAAATAGGTATTCCATTTGAGCACTCACATAAAAGGCCTCAATCATTTTTTCTTGTTCTTCTTTATCACTCGCATCATATAATCGATTTAATAAAGCACATTGATGAGCGACTTCTTCTTTTGATTCTTCACCAGAATATGTTTCAATCCATCTTTGGTACAACTGATGAGGTGAACCCGTCTTGATTAATTCAGTCCCGATTTCTTGATATAACCACGCACATGGTAGTAAACCCGCAACAGCACTATTTGGTGTCCCATCAATTAATTGACGATACATATGTGACACATAATTATACGCCGTTGGAGCAATATCAGTACTAGCGATTTCTTCATCTGTAATACCTAACTCAGTAAAGAAATCCTCTCTAATACTCATCTCACCTTCTTTTAAATGGTCAGCTCCTGTTAATAACATCTCTTTTACTTCTTCGTCTTCCACTTGTTCTGCTATCAAACGGTGAAGTTTACTAAAATGTTCTAAGTAGTACCCATCTTGAATTAAATAATAGCGAAATGCTTCATCCGACAACGTCCCTTCTTGAAGTCCTGAGACAAATGGATGAGTAAAACTTCCTTCCCAATAAGGTGCTGACTTCTCTCGTGCAATTTTTGTAAACATCTTTCTTCCTCCTAAGTAGTGATTAATATAATTTGTGATATAACTGTTAATACGCCTAATATAGCTAAACCTTTAGGACAAACTTTGTATTGTGTGTAATGCGTCCTTTCACCTTCTTCATCAAATCCTCTTGAAAACATCGCTTCTGTGTAACTATCTCGCCAATGATTGGCGACAAAAATCACTTTTAAATACATCAATGGCGAATAAAAATGTAATTTTTTCCCACGAAATAAACTGGCTTCTCTTAGTGCCACAATTTCTTTTTGAATCATAGGCATCGCATGTAACACTACTAGAATGCCATAAACAAAGGACGTTGGTAATTTTTTTTGCTCTAAAATTAAGAGTAACTCTTCTAAATCCACACCGAACGCAAACACCATCCCAATCGCTGCAAACGCAAAAGTTCGACTAACTAATACCAATCCGTAGTCAGGATTATTTCCATATAAGTACACGGACCAATACGTTCCTAAAGCGGGAATTAATGGAAAAAAAACTAAACCAAATAACCCAAACCATTTTTTCTTAGTCATGAGATATACTGCACTGGCTAATACGACAAAACCATTTAAGTAAATAGATGAAGTAAATGACAATTCAATAGTCAAAAGTAGTAGTAGTCCGCTTAGTACCAAAGCAGAACTTTTCGTCACTGACATCTTTTAACTCCTCCTTTACCGAATAATCTTGTTGCCATAATTGTTTCTTATCTAAATGCACATGATGTTGACTAACCCCATCAAGTGGCGCCAATCGATGCGAAATAATTAGTAAGTCTTGCCTATTCGCTTGTTTTTTAAATAATGACGCAAAATAAGTGGCTGCTCGCTCATCTAGTCCTGTGAATGGCTCATCTAACAGTAGAAATGGGACGTTAATACTCAACATGGTTAGTAATTGTATACTCTTTTTTTGGCCTTCACTTAGATGAAACACACTTCGATTTACTAATGATTCTATCCCCAAGTATTCAATGGCTTCTTCTCGCATTTTTTTGGCATCATCCCACTGATTCTCACTATATAAAAACTCTTCTTTCGGAGTTAACGTCACAAACTGTTTTTCTGCTTCTTGCGTGACAAGTGACAACGTTTGATACAGTGTACGACTTTTTTTCAGCTTTTTACCATAGAGAACCATTTTTCCTTGATAAGGATGACACTGAGCAATCGAACGAAATAACGTTGATTTTCCCGTTCCATTATCCCCTGTTAACGTCGTTATCCCCTTTAAAAACTGAAAGGTCTCTTGATGAAGAAGCTCATGATGATTTTGTTTGTACCGAATATTATCTAATGTGAGTATCGAATTAACTGGAGCTGTATTATTTGTCAGAACAATGTTTGATTGGTTCTGTTTTAGCAACGCTGTTGGAATGGTTTGCAACGTTTGATTATCTAGCGTCACCCATGTATCGACAACATTCGCATAATCATTAAAATCATGGTCACATAATATAATCGTTTTTCCTTGTTTTTTTAATTGATGCAATTTTTGTATTAATAATTTTCTTGTTTTTGGGTCAATACTAGCGAATGGCTCATCTAGTAATAAAAACGGGCTTTTCATCGCCAGTAATACTGTCAATGCGGCTCGCTGTTTTTCCCCACCTGATAAAGTCGAAAGGTTTCTATCGAGTAATTCGCTCGTTTCTACCATCTGAATTGCTTCTTGCATTTGTTCACTAATATCATTTGGTGCTGTCTGTAAATTTTCTAGCACAAAAATGATTTCCCGACGTAAGGTTTTCATCGTAAATTGCTGTCCTGGATTTTGAAACATCATACCCAATTGTTTGGCTTTTTCAGACATTGAAGCATGATTTAATCTTTCTCCATCAATTAAAATATCCCCTGTGTACTCTATCTCTGTAAATCCAGCAATCGCTTTTAGTAACGTTGACTTTCCACTCCCACTGGCACCAGATAACAAAATAAATTCATGAGGTGAAAAACCAAAGTCAACCTGACGTAACATCTCTTTATCGCCACGTTTAATCGTCAACTCACTTAATTCAATCCCTCTCATTCGTTTACTACCGCAAGTTCTTGTGATCGTTTATAAAGCTTCATTACCATGGATACTACTATTACACCAAAGAACGTCACAGATAAAAATCTCACAGCAAGGAGTGATAAAATCATTCTAATTGAATACGTTCCATAACCAAATTTAAAAAATTCATACACAAAACTTAAGACCGTTGTGCCAATCGCCCCGTAGAATAATGGCACGATATCGTAACGTTTATATCGTGTTACCATAAAGCCTAGTTCTGTTCCAAGTCCTTGGAAAAAACCTGAAATAAGAACACCTGGACCAAAATACGTCCCATACAACATTTCAGCTAAGGCCGCTAACATTTCTCCTAAAATGGAGCTTCCTTTTCTAGGGATTAACATCCCTGCCATTGGTGCTGCCATTGTCCACAAACCAAATAATAGTTCATTAGCAAAAGGGCTTAACCCAAGTGGCGTTAACACAGCTGATAACCCTGCATATAAAAATCCTGCCCCCATAAAGACTCCGCCAAATAAAAAGGCTAATAATGCTAACAAGACTACTTCACGTAATGTCCATTTTCCCTTCATCTTACCCATCCTCCTAAATTTAAAGTATTGCTAATTGTTGGCTCTTGTTGTATAACTTCATCACAAATGATACAACCACTACTCCAAAAAACATCACTGATAGTAATCTCACTAAAAATAGTGTCATAATCATCCACCATGGATACACATGAAAGCCATATTTAATATATGTGTGAATGAAACTAAAAATAGTTGTTCCAATAGCTCCATACACTAGCGGAAGATAATCATATCGTTTGTACCCTGTTACAATAAACCCTAACTCTGTCCCAAGACCTTGAATAAATCCTGATAATAAAACACCTGGTCCAAAATAGCTACCATAAATCATTTCAGCTAAGGCTGCTAATACCTCTCCCAAGATGGCACTGCCTTTTTTAGGAATTAACATCGCGGCCATTGGTGCTGCCATTGTCCACATCCCAAAAATCACCTGTTTTCCAATTAATCCCAACCCTAATGGTGTTAGTAAAACATTTAGTGTCGCATTTAAAAAACCTGCTCCCATAAAGACTCCACCAAATAAAAAAGCTAAAAACGCAAGTAATACTACCTCACGTAACGACCATTTTTGTAACAAAAAAAAACCTCCTTTTTCTCATTAAAAGAAACAAAGGAGGTTTGTACATTCTGATTCACTATAACAATTATCGACACTCATCCAAATAAAAAAGCCCGTCCAAATAGATTGGATGGGCGTAAATAGACCTAGGTTCAATGTTTTGTCATAAATGACACATTTCTCTTCGCCAGTACTAACTGGAGCAGATTCCATGGGTATAATCTCAGCTTTACGCACCCCAAATGTTTCTTGTATTCAATTCCATTCAAATATAACACGCTTTCATAGAATAGCCAACCTTTTTCACAAATCTTTATAAATATAGTGATATTAATAAAAAAAGTTAAGCGACTAATCGCTCAACTTTTTAATTTTCAGGTATGTCTGTCACAAATTCTATCGCATCAAGTTTAAATAAATCTGTTAACAACTCATTTACTACTTTAAATACGTCATCATCTGATTCATAAGTAGGTTTGACTTCTTTTTCGATTTCTTGATTTTTAAAGCGTAGTCCTTGATATGTTTCAAATACATCGACACTGTTGTTTGATGTTTCAAACACATCATAATCACCTGTCACATCATATTCTTGACGTTCTTTATAACCATGCTCTCTCACAATTGGGCGAAGAAGTGACACAACATCTAGATTAGGGATTCCAACCGTTTTACCTGACAATTCTACCTCATAAGTAGCTGTTGCAGTTGTTGGACAGACGTTACATCCACCATGCACGATTTCAGTTGTACAATGTATTATTGCTTTTTCCATCTTTATCACACCTTTGAGTTTACTGTTATTTAACTAACTCAATTATAACATATCATTCCATTATTTTAACGGAAGGCATAAATAATTTCAGTAATACCAAACATCATGAAATAAAAACCGACTAAAAAGCTTAATGTTAAAGCAGATGATACTGGATTTACTAAAAGCATGAATCCAACAATCACACCTAAAATATCAATAATAATTGAGAACCAGTAATATCCCGTACTAATGCTTTTTAACGCAGTTGAACTAAATAATCCTACCAATGAGTCTACTAAAAACCAAATAGCAAAAACAAATGGTAACGCAACAACACCAGCAGAGATATTAAATAATAAAAAGATTCCGACAATAATATCAAAAATCCCAACCACTATTGGCATTGTAGCAGAAAATCCTGTAAATTCTCGTACTTTTTTTCTTAAAAATAACTCAAAGATTCCTTTAACGATAGCGAACATCCCAAAAACAACAACGATTGCCACTAAATTTCCAGCAGGATCTTGAAATGATGCAAGTGATGCAAAAATAAATAAAATTCCTAATAAGAATGAAGACCAATCAAATCCATTTCTCTCGTTTGACATAATAAATCTCTCCCTTTCATAAACATCAGTTTCATTGTTATATTAGTCTTTAATGTCAAAAATCGCAAGAAGTAGCACCTTAATTATCAAAAAATAACACTTTTCTTCTTAATTTAATCACTAATAGCCACCAACCTAATTTCTCGTACATTTGAATACATAGATAACTCCTCAATCACATCAGCATAGGTTAATGTTTTCGGCAAATCAATCGTATAAACATTTTTATAATATTTTTCACCTTCGATAATTTGTACCTCGAATGTCACATCTTCTATTTCAATTTGACGTTCTTCAAAATATTGATGAATAAAGTCTTTTGTCTCTTTTCGATGAACGTATTGAATTTCTAAATTGTTTACTTTTGAAACCGTAATAATTTGTTTGACAAGAGATAACGAAAACATAATGGATATAAAACCTAATACTGTTACTAAATAAAAACCCATTCCCAAACCAATGCCAATTGCAGCACATGACCACAAAGACGCAGCTGTTGTCAAGCCTGTAATACGTTGTCTTGTTACAATAATCGTTCCTGCTCCTAGAAAACCTATACCACTTACTACTTGAGCAATTAACCTAGATTGATCAAATTTTACAATATGCGCAATATCTGGATTTTCTTGCACAAGTCTTATGGCTTCATGAGCTATCTCTTGTTGAATCAATGCAATAATAGTTGCCCCTAAACAGACTAATATATGTGTCTTCATCCCAGCTGGACGGTTTTTTTGTTCTCTTTCATACCCAATAGTACCTCCCATTACAATGGATAGCCCCAATCTTAAAACTGTTTGAGCAAGTGACAACAATGTCATAACGACCCCTCCTTTTTCATCTTACTTTCTATTATACCATTTTAGTATCCCCTTTCATTTTTAATAAAATAACAAAAAAATATTGTTTAAAATGACAACAATATTTTCTACATTTTTTCTTTTATACCTGTCTTAATTAACCACCAATTCATTGGATATGCTGTACAAAATCCAACCAACATAGCAACTTGCATCATTAACCAAAAAACAGGAGTGGTTGGTAACACTTCTCCTCCGAAGAAATGAGGAAAAAGACTTAATTGGCACAATGCAACAGTAGCATACATCCCTATTTGCCAACAAGATAACGATAAGGTATCTGCTTTTATCGCAGCTATAATCCCTTCTTTTCTACTTAAATGCTTCATCGGAACAATTGCAAAGTACTGAAAACTGACTCCAATAATTAGAGCAAAAATAAAAGCTAGAACAAATCCTGAAAATAATTTATGAGAGAAAATAGCTGGGTAACCTCCAACAACATATAATACCGGAAAAAAATATAGCAACCACTCTATAATTAAATCAGCTAAACTACATCCAGCCCCACAATGACATGTCCCAATAAAAACAGATACTGCCATTGACTTATTTGATGAACCCATATTCATAGAACCATCCATTTTCATTTTTTCTGACGAGTGGTTTTCACCCCACTTTTTATAAGCCAAAACCCAGATAAATGAGCCAAATAAAGCAGTTAATGGCCAAACAATCGTCATTATTTTCATTTTTTGTGGATGTTTTGTCACATCTAATGCAATATAAATAAAAGAAATACCTGCTAATAATAAACTAGTCCAAGCTAAAACAGTTAACCAATATGGTATAGGTACCATGATACTACCTCCTTAACGTGATTTAAGTTTAGTATAGAAATATTCCTAGAAAAAAATGTGATGTTCTAATGATTTTAATTATAGAAATATCAAAATATTATTTCCTAATAGACTAAACTGTTTTATAATAAACCCTAGTCATTTACTGACTTAAAGGAGAAAATATGAAAAAATTATTAATGATTATATTAGGGATTGTCATGAGTTTACTAAGTATCGTACTATTATTTATTGGCTATCTTTCAATCAAAGAATATAAACCTAGAGAAGTTGAGGCAGTGACAACTACTAAAGGGAAAAACATGTTGCAACAACAGACTGACATCTCACTCCTCACACTAAATATTGGTTATGGTGGCTTATCTAGTTCAGAAGATTTTTTTATGGATGGTGGGAAAAATGTCCAACCTAAATCTAAACAGCTAGTCGAAAAAAATTTAGCTGGGATTACAACAATGTTAAAAGAGCATCCTTCTGATATTTATTTATTACAAGAAGTGGATTTAGATTCAAAACGCTCATATCATATAAACCAAAAAGAATCACTGTCTAACGCGCTTCATATGCCAAGCACATTTGCATATAATTTCAATGTACCATACGTCCCATTTCCCATCCCACCAATCGGAAAAGTGAAAAGCGGAATCGTCACGATGACTAACGCAACTATGAGAGAAGCCAAACGCATTGCACTACCCAATCCTTTTTCTTGGCCTGTTCGTATGGCTAATTTAAAACGTGCACTGCTTGAAACAAGATTTCCCATAAGTGGCAGTGATAAAGAGTTAGTTGTCTTTAATTTACATCTAGATGCTTATGATAATGGTCAAGGGAAAATTGAACAAAGTAAACTTCTCAAAAAAGTACTTGAAGAAGAATATGATAAAGGAAATTATGTCATTGCTGGAGGAGATTTTAATCAAGTCTTTGAAGGCACTCAATCATTTCCCAAAACAGGACAAAAAGGATGGGAGCCTGGGAATATTAGTTCAACTGATATTCCTGATCATTTCTCTTTTTCATATGATGATACCCATCCATCAGTCAGAGTATTAAACCATGCTTTTACTGGTGATTATAACTCCTCTCAAGTCTATGTGATTGATGGTTTTATCGTATCGGACAATATCAACATCAAACAGACCACTATCTATGACTATCAATTTAAATACACTGATCATCACCCTGTTCAGATGACCTTTCAATTACAAGAAAAGAGGCTGACCCAAAAGTCTCCTAAAAAAGATTAAAAGGAACAAAATTATTTTGGATTTTGTTCCTTTTTTGACGAAAAAAATAGCACTTTCCTTTATAATTAAGGTGTCTAAACCAACTAAAAAGGA
>NZ_NGJT01000027.1 GCF_003950315.1 Vagococcus bubulae | reverse complement strand
GGTGACACAATTGTTGGAAAAGACCATAAAAGTGCTGTTATCACACTCGTTGAAAGACTATCGAAAGTGATTATTACGTTAAAACCAATAGGCAGACGAGCAATAGATATCGAAAATAGTTTAAATATTGAGATACTTTATACGCTTATCTAAACTATTTATTATTTAAAAATACGGATTACTTTTGAGAAATTTATCTTTATCGCAAGTCATCAGAATGGAAATTTTATAAACTATCATTGATTATCTATTGCTAATGACTGAACCTTAATTTACATATTAGATTCAACAAAAATTTTATCTCTCCAACTTAAATCAAAACTTCCTGCAAGCTCTGCGTATGATTCGTCAATTGCTCTTAACAATTTTCGTTCATCCATATTATTTTTAAGCATATTTAGTAATTTTTGATTCTCCAAGGGAAAAATTTTAACTAAATCAGCAATTTCATCTTTGTTTGATGACCTTAATGGAACACTTGCAACTGCTCGCCAAATATTTATAGTGTTATCATCCAACTCATCAGCAATAAATAAAGTGATAACATTTTTGTCAAATTTATCCACTGTCAAATTAGTTGCATGACGTAAAACAGGTTCCCACTCACCTCTTTTTTGAGCACGAGCATTCATAAGAGTAACTTCAAGCATTAATGTAAGATCTTCATAGTCAATAACAATGTCACCTACTCCACCAGCGGCATGAGACAATGGGCGCATTTCACCATCTAATGTCAAATTCAAGCTCTTTGTAATAAAAAATTCTTCTTTAGAAATATAAAACCATGCAATAGCAACAATATACTCGTAAATCGTTGGTATCGTAGCCAATTCTGATACTTCAGTCTTAATTCTTTCATCTTCTCTTACCGAAAATAGAGGTAGAAGTTCCATTATTTTCTCTCTTGGAAAATTTTCTGCTATAAATCTTCTAAATTTATTTTCTTTTTGTGTTAAAACAACACTTTCCATTTGTGAAATATCATTGATTCCAAGAAGTTTTTGAACGGATTCTAAAATAACAGATTCATCTAAATCTAATATATCTGTTATTCTTAATTCTTGATAGAATAAATAATCTAAGTTCTCTTCATAATCAGTATAACTTTCAATACCAGAAAAATTCATAGAGCTAAAAATTATTGAAGCAATATCTTGATTAGTAGAGTTCACTAGACCCATATTAAAATCTAATAATCCAGACAAATTAAATGTCCGTTTCGTCATATCTCTATATTCTCTCACAACATCATCTTTTTTAGAAAGTACAAATTGATTATAAATTAATTTATTGTTTTCTGATAATAATTCATTATCTGCGTTTTCATATAAAAAATCTTGGATATTTTTCGATTTCATAAATTTAGTTGTAGTAAAAATTGCTTTTCCAAATCCAAACGCTTTTGTTAATTTATCATCAGAACTCACATCAAGTAATTCTTTTAAAGTATCAACATTCTTATTAGTTTTAAAAGTCAATAATCTTTTTACAAATTCAAAATATAAATCCTGTGTTTCTGATGACTTTCTATTTACAAATAATAAATCAAATTCTTTTCGATTCAATTGTTCTTTTGAAAAAAGCTCATCAGCTGTTAATCTACTTCCAGTTTCTGGAAAAGTTCGATCTAAAAAATCTGAGAAAATTTCGTTATTATCATTAACACTTTGATAACTGTTAATTATCTCTTTTATTTGTTGATTATCAAATGACGGTTGAATCAAATGAATTAATGTTAAAAAATCTTGTTGAGGTATATTTCGATACTTTATAACTAATCCTAATGCAACACGAAAAGGATAAAAATAATTCAATTTATTTGAATGATAAACACGTAATTTTAATAGTTGACGAGTAAATAACAAATTATTCGAATCAATTCCTAATGCTCGCTCCACATTATTCATACTCAATGTTTTTTCATTTATCCAATTGTTTGCAACTCTTGAGAGCCTCCGTTGAGAATTTGTTAATCCAATTTTTACTAAAGCATTGGTTAGAGTTCTTCCTCTTTTGGCAAAATCTTCATCGGTATTCCTAGAAAATAAATCTGTCTCAGTCAAAATTTTATTATAAAATTCTGCTTGTGCAGTATTATTCCATTCATTAAATTCCAAATTGGTCTCTTGAAGATACGGCAGTAAAGTTTTATAATCGTCTATTAATGTTTTTCTTCTAAAACTAGTATCACCTAAGTTAAAAGTTTCAGCAGTTTTTGTAAGCTTCATTATAAATACCTCTCATAATTTGTAACCAAAACCTCAACTGTTTTACTTTTTTTCGCTGTCGATTGATAGTTGCTATTATTATAATCATGTTTCAAAATGTACACATTATATTTTGAAGCCCAGTTTTTAAGAACTTCATTTTCTTTTCCTTTATGAACTATTACATTTGAAAGGGCAAATTTTATATTTTTTTCATTTGCCTTATCCAGATATTCGTATAAATCCCGTTCTTCTTTTTCAGACCATCCTCCATTTTCATTATAAGTTGCTGTTGTGATAAGATACGGGGGGTCTGCATAAATAAAATCTCCTGTATATACACTAACCTCGCGAAAATCTTTCGAAGAGTATTCAATCTGTGCTTTTTTAATTACTTTTGAAAACTTGCGTAATTTTTCTTCCATTTTTTGGTTAAAATCCCGTTTACCAACGGGGAGATTATACTCACCTCTTGAATTAAATCGAATCTGATTATTGAAACCAAAGACAACTAACAAGTAAAATAACAATGGTGACGGTGAATTGTTATAATCTTTTCTTAATTTTAAAAATTTTTCTTTATTATATAAACTTAAACCACTAGCACTACTAGTAGAATAATATTCATACCCATTTCTTTTCGTATTAGATAAGCCATATTCACTTATTTTCAATTCAACCATATTAATGAAATCCTCCACATCTATAGATGATAGATACTCATAAAAATCAATTACATGAGTTTCAATATCATTCATAAGATAACTCTCGGCCTGACCATTTTTAATCAGGTTTGCAGTAATACTTCCCCCACCAGAAAACAAATCAACTAATCGTGTATAGTTTGATGGAAAATATGGTTTTAATTGTGGAATCAATTTTTGCTTTCCTCCTGTGTAATTCAGTGGTGAGTGAATTACTTCATCATCAACTGTACAAAGGTACAATAACTCCTTATGATTTTCAATATTAGATTTTCCCGTTGTAAAAGCATTGAAATCGATTGAAAAAACCTCTACATTACCACGTTTCTTTAATATAGAAATAATTTCTTCATTAGAAATCTTTGCATTTGAGCGTGAATTTCCTTTTTGAGCCATATTATTATATGAAACTAAGATATATCGTGCATTAATATTTTGAATCAAATCATCAAATGCCTGTGGGGCTTTTGATTTGGTATATGCGGATGATTTTTCAGCCCTATTAACTGCTTTCATAGCCACTCCCTCAACATCTGGCTTATTCCATTCCATGACATTTTCTAAAACATGATAGGCACTCTCGTAACCTCTAGAATTATACGGTGTATCAATATATACCAAATCTGTTTTTATTTTTCTGACTAACTGATTTGCGTCTTCGTTATAAATTTCATTTCCAAAATTTTTATTGAACTCTGGTATTCTTAAACACAGTGGTTTAAAACTATTCATTTTTTTCCTATATGCGTCAAAATGGCCTACGGTATTTGCTACTTTATCCATTGCATATAATAAAGATGTTAAAAGAAATGCTTTCTCACGTTCGTTTACATCATCATATGTTTCAATTTTTTCACGAATTGCATCAATTTTTTTAGCGTTCTCTACTGAAAAGTATTTATTTCCAAAATTTTCTGTGACGTAACCATGTATTCCTTCAAGATTATTGAGTTCCTTAATCTTTATGGTAATTTTTTTTTCATCAACTGTCATATTGCCAAACCACGTTTGATAAGAAATATAATTACTCGTAAGAATATCATTAATTATTATTTTTTTATTTTGTTTATTAAACAAATCAGCTACTACACCTGTTCCACCAAAAACATCTGCAACAGACTGTACATTAGTCGTATGTTCTGATACAACTCCATTAATAAAGTCAAGTATTTTCTGCTTGCTTCCTAAATACCTTCTATTATTTATACGAAGATGAGTTGATTCTGTTTTGAACAACTCTAACTGCTCATTATGATTTTCTTTCA
This sequence comes from Vagococcus bubulae, assembly GCF_003950315.1. GTDB lineage: Bacteria > Bacillota > Bacilli > Lactobacillales > Vagococcaceae > Vagococcus > Vagococcus bubulae. Next base: position 19,281 of record NZ_NGJT01000027.1, on the reverse strand, counting down.
TTTTCTTCTCAATAAGTTCAATTTGTTTAAAATTCCAAGCATTTTGTCGTCCTTTTTTAATACTAGGTGTAGGAATTATATTCTTACGGACCCAATTATTTACAGTTTGTCGTGAAACATCGTACTTTTCCATTAATTCATGTGTTGTCATCATTTAGGCATCACTCTCTCTTTACAGTTATTATAATTCTATCATATCTTCAATAATAAGTAATTAATTACTTTCATATATTAAATTTAAAAAGATTAATTCAAAATTGGTTGTTACATAAATATGTCTGTCAAGTAATAAATACGTCTACACTTTTTATTTTATAACTTTAAAAATACAAAAAAACACCCTCCAAAATTGGAGAGTGTTTTGATATTCTGTATAAAAACGAATTAACGTTTTGAGAATTGTGATGCTTTACGAGCTTTTTTAAGACCTGGTTTTTTACGTTCAACCATACGAGCGTCACGTGTTAATAATCCTTCACGTTTAAGAGCTCCACGGAAGTCAGGATCTACTTGTAATAATGCACGAGCAATACCATGACGAGTTGCGCCAGATTGTCCTGCATATCCACCACCATTAACGTTTACGAAAACGTCATATGCGCCTTTTGTTTCAGTTAAAACAAGAGGTTGCATAATTACTTCACGTAAATCAGCATGTGGAATATATTCTTCGATGTCTTTGTTGTTCATTACTACTTTACCTGTTCCAGGTACTAAGCGTACGCGAGCAACAGATTTTTTACGACGGCCTGTGCCGATATATTGTACTTTAGCCAATCTATTTTCCTCCTTAAATTAGGTTTGTAATGTCTAATACTTCTGGTTTTTGAGCTTGTTGTTGATGTTCGCTTCCACCATAAACGAATAATTTAGACCATTGTTTACGTCCTAAAGTATTCTTTGGTAACATACCTTTGATAGAATTTTCAACTAAACGACGAGAGTTTTTATCACGTAGTTCACCAGCAGTGATAGATTTCAAACCACCTGGATGTTGGCTGTGACGGTAATATACTTTGTCAGTTGCTTTTTTACCAGTTAATTTTACTTTATCAGCATTAATTACAATTACATAATCACCAGTATCCACATGTGGTGTGAATGTTGGTTTATTTTTTCCACGTAAGATAGATGCTACAACTGTTGATAGACGTCCTAAAGGAACATCTGTTGCATCCACTACATACCATTTACGATCTACTTCGCCATTTTTGGCCATATATGTTGTACGCATGGGTGTTTTTCCTCCAATTTTCTTCTGTTGTTTGACATAACACAATAAGTTTCCGGGGCTCATCGTGGGGCAAACAATACCACTAACCATATTATCCTTATTTTGTTGATATGTCAACAAAATTCACATTATTTATGACACTTTTTCTCGCCGTTATAATCAACTTTCATTAAAAATAACCCCTCAGGTTGAGCAGTTGGTCCTGTCATTTTCTTGTCTTGGTTCGCTAGGGCACGTTGTATAGCGTCTTCTGGCAGTTGACCATTCCCTATTTTTAATAACGTCCCGACAAGCATACGAACCATTTTATATAAAAATCCATTTCCTTTAAACACAAATAATAATTCATCTTCACCTACTTCTTCTATTGTCACGCTGTAAACAGTTCGTGTCTTATCTTCCACAGAACTCCCTGTCGCGCAAAATACACTAAAGTCATGTTCTCCTTCAATAAAGCGAGCAGCACGTCTCATAGACTCTAAATCGAGCTCATAGCGGAAGTGTGCTGCATACAACCGTTTAAATGGATTAGGAGATTTGCCTGTATCAACATGATAGTGGTACTCTTTTCCAGTCGCTAGATATCTTGCATGAAAATCTTCTGGCACTTCTTCAATAGATAAAATGCTAATATCCTCTGGCGTTTGAGTATCTAAGGCAAAACGTAATTTTTCAACATCTCGTTTTTGTGGCAAATCAAAATGAATCACCTGACCGACTGCATGAACCCCTGAGTCCGTTCTACCAGACGGATGGATTGTCACAGGCTTTCCACTGTTTAGTCTCTTTAGAGTGGCTTCTATGACCTCCTGGATAGTAACAGCATTTGGTTGAATCTGAAAACCAGCATAATTTGTTCCATCATAACTAATAATGGCTTTATATCTTGTCATTCACTTTATCTCCTTCATTTTTTCCAATGAAAAAACGAGGCACAAGTCCTCGCTTTTTGTGTTTTAATTTCTAACTAATACTAGTACAATCGTCAATATGACAAATGATAACATAGCTAATGTATCGGTTTTATCCCAGTTTAGGACACGATATTTCGTACGGCCTTCGCCACCACGATAACCACGTGCTTCCATCGCAATCGCTAACTCTTCTGCTCGGTTAAAACTGCTGACGAATAATGGAATTAAAAGTGGGACAATAGCTTTCATCTTATCCATTAAGTTTCCTTCGCCAAAATCGACCCCACGAGCACGTTGCGCATTCATGATTTTTTCTGTTTCATCCATCAACGTTGGCACAAAACGCAACGCAATAGACAACATCAACGAAATCTCATGTGCTGGAAACTTTACTTTTTCCAATGGTCTAAGCAAATATTCAATCGCATCTGATAATGACAATGGCGGTGTGGTTAGCGTCAAAAGTGTCGACATAAAAATAATCAACACAAAACGAGTAAAGATAAAGAACCCATTAACCAAACCAAATTGACTAATGCTTATCCAACCCCACTCAAAGTAAACATGTCCCCCTCGTGTAAAGAGGATTTGCAACCCAACTGTAAATAAAATTAACCATAATAATGGCTTAACACCTTTAAGAAAGAAACTTAATTTAATTTGTGATAACCAAATACAAAACAGCGTAAAAGCAAACATCACACCAAACGATAAGAAGTTATTACAAATAAAAATAATCCCAATAAAATAAAAACTCGCTAATAACTTAGCTCGGGGGTCCATACGATGAACCAATGAGTCACCTGGTATATATCGACCTAAAATCAATTTATTCATCATCTGAAAGCACCTGCCTTTTCTCAAGTATCGGTAAAAGCTCTTCAGATAATTCTTCTGCAGTTAGTGGCAAGCGACTAAATTCCATGCCCTTTGCCATTAAATCAAAAGCAAATTCTGTCGCTGTTGGAACGCCTAATTGTTTTTCACGTAACCATTCTACATCATTAAAAATATCACGTGGATGTCCTTGTTTTTGAATTTTTCCTTTTTCTAAAACGACCATAAAGTCAGCATATTCAGCTACGTCATCCATCAAATGTGTTACTAATATGATGCCAATACCTTTTTCTTTATGTAACCTATAGAACATATCCATCATATCTTTTCTACCTTTAGGATCTAGTCCAGCTGTTGGTTCGTCTAAGATCAACACTTCAGGCTCCATTGCCAAAACTCCCGCAATGGCCACACGTCGCATTTGCCCTCCTGAAAGATCGAATGGGGAACGCTCAAGGTAACTATCGTCTAGTCCAACAAGTTCTAACATCTCACTAGCTAAACGTGTACTCTCTTCTTCTGACACACCAAAATTCTTTGGTCCAAAGGCTATATCCAAAGCAACTGTTTCATCAAATAATTGCGACTCTGGAAATTGGAACACAATTCCTACTTTTTTACGAATTGGCTTCAAGTTTTTATTACTTGTCTCAGGTGTAATCTCTCTATCTCCAATAAATACTTTCCCACTTGTAGGTTTCAGTAACGCATTCAAATGTTGCAACAAGGTTGATTTTCCACTACCAGTATGACCAACAATCGCACTGTAGCTATTACTTGGAATGTCTAAATTGATATCAAACAAAACACGTTGCTCAAATGGGCTATTAGGTTGATACGTAAAATCTACTTTCTCAAACCGTATGTCCATAGCCATTCCACCATTCCTTCCCTTGTCAAATACTCATTTGGTACGTCAATTCCTTTTTTACGTAAAGAAGCTTTTAATTTTTCAGGAAATGGGATATCTAATCCCATACCAATTAATGCTTCACCATGAGAAAATATTTCTTCTGGTGTTCCCTCATGAATAATCTCACCTTGCTTCATCACAAGAACACGATTGGCATAAGCTGCCTCATCAATATCATGTGTAATCGAGATAACTGTTAAATTTGTTTCCTCTTTTAAAGCGCGAATTGTTTCAATTACATCTTGTCTACCTTGTGGATCAAGCATGGAGGTTGCCTCATCTAAAATAATCACGTCAGGAGCTAATGCAATCACCCCTGCAATGGCGACACGTTGCTTTTGTCCACCAGATAATCTAGCTGGCTCTTTTATCTTGAAATCAGACATACGAACTCTCTCAAGCGCGTTGTTGACCCTTACAATCATTTCATCACGAGGTATCCCTTGATTTTCTAAACCAAAAGCCACATCATCTTCAACTGTTGAGCCGACAAACTGATTATCTGGATTTTGAAAAACCATACCAACCATCTTACGAATGTCCCAAATATTTTCTTCTGTTAATAATTCACCATTTACTTTTATTTCGCCAGATTCCGGTGATATTAAACCATTAATAGTTTTTGCTAAAGTAGACTTACCTGATCCATTATGACCAATTAACGCTACCCATTCACCTTTATTAATGGTAAGTGACACATCATTCAATGCTTTATGTTCCTGTCCATAATATTGGAAGGATATATTATTTAATTCAATTAAGGGATTTTTCATTTTACTGCCTTCCTTAAATAACGTCATTTTAATTTTTAAAAAATGCTTCTTTCTAAACCCAAACTTTTTGAGGATACAAAGAAACATTTTTATGTATAATAACCATTTATCATAAATGATGATATAAAAAAAGCACTTTATATGATGAGCGCAAGTCCTCTATCTCAAAAGACAGAGGACCGCACCGAGCTAGACTCGGAGAAAACTCTCCAACATCATAACACTCTAAAAAGATCATCTATAAAGTGATGCAATTATCAAAATTAAACAAGTTCAATGATAACCATTGGTGCTGCGTCTCCACGGCGTTGTCCTTTTTTAAGGATACGTGTGTAACCACCTTGACGGTCAGCATAACGAGGTCCTAAGTCATTGAATAATTTTTGTAAAGCACTTTCTTCAATGATAGTTTCTTCATTTTCGTCTAAACGAGCTTCTAAGTATTCATTTCTTACGAATGCTGCTGCTTGACGACGAGCATGAAGATCCCCACGTTTACCTAAAGTAATCATTTTTTCAGTTGTTGAACGGATTTCTTTTGCACGAGCTTCAGTTGTCTCAATGCGTTCATTGATAATTAAATCAGTTGTTAAATCACGTAACATTGCTTTTCGTTGGCTGCTTGTGCGACCTAATTTACGATAACTCACGTCGTGTTCCCTCCTTTAATCGGTTTAGATTAGTCCTCTTGGCGTAATCCTAGAGAAAGATCAGCTAATTTAGCTTTTACTTCTTCAAGTGACTTACGGCCTAAGTTACGAACTTTAATCATTTCTGCTTCTGATTTATTGGTTAATTCTTGTAATGTATTGATGCCTGCGCGTTTCAAACAGTTATAAGAACGAACTGATAAATCAAGCTCTTCGATTGTTGTTTCTAACATTTTTTCTTTTTGTGTTTCTTCTTTTTCAATCATGATTTCGGCATTTTTCGCTTCATCAGTCAAGTTAACAAAAATATCTAAATGCTCAGTCAAGATTTTAGCAGATAAACTGATAGCTTCTTGTGGAGCGATAGATCCATCTGTCCAGACATCTAAAGTTAGTTTGTCGTAATCATCACGACGCCCAACACGTGTATTTTCTACTTGATAGTTTACACGATTAACTGGCGTGTAGATAGAATCCACTGGTAATACACCAATAGGCATATCTTCACTTTTATTTTCTTCTGCTTGTACATAACCACGTCCTGGCTTAACAGTTAAGCTTGCACGGAAAGTCGCACCTTCAGCAACGCTACAAATGAATAAATCTTTATTCATAATTTCAACATCACTGTCAGTAAGAATATCTCCAGCAGTAACGTCAGCTGGTCCAGTTATATCAATCTCAAGAGTCTTTTCTTCATCAGTGTATAACTTTAAAGCCAATCCCTTGATATTTAGAATAATTTGAGTGACATCCTCACGTACACCTTTGACAGTTGAAAATTCATGCAACACACCATCGATTTGTAAATTAGTGATGGCAGCCCCTGGTAGAGACGATAATAAAATACGGCGTAGGGAATTCCCTAAAGTCGTTCCATATCCTCTTTCAAGCGGTTCGATGACGAACTTGCCATAATCTCTATCTTCATCGATTTTTGTGATTCTTGGTTTCTCAAATTCAATCATTCTTGTCTATACCCCTTTCAAAACGAAAGTGTCTTGTTCAATGTCGCTATAATTCCTATCCAATGAATAAACTCTCACTAAACACGACGGCGTTTTGGAGGGCGACATCCATTATGTGGAACTGGAGTAACGTCACGAATTGCTGTCACTTCTAATCCTGTTGCTTGTAATGAACGAATAGCTGCTTCACGACCAGAACCAGGTCCTTTTACAGTTACGTCAACAGTTTTCAAGCCATGTTCCATAGCTGCTTTTGCTGCAGTTTCAGCTGCCATTTGAGCTGCGAATGGAGTTGCTTTTTTACTACCTTTAAATCCTAATGAACCTGCAGATGACCATGCAATTGCATTTCCATGTACGTCAGTTAACATTACGATTGTATTATTGAAAGTAGAGTGGATATGTGCCACACCTGCTTCAATATTTTTTTTCACTCGGCGTTTTCTTGAAACTTTTTTTGCTACCATGAAGCTTTAAACCTCCTTCACTCTAATCTTATTTTTTCTTGCCAGCGATTGAACGAGCTGGGCCTTTTCTAGTACGAGCATTGTTTTTTGTGTTTTGACCACGAGTTGGCAAACCACGACGATGACGCATACCTCTGTATGAACCAATTTCCATCAAACGTTTGATGTTTAAGTTCACTTCACGACGTAAGTCACCTTCAACTTTTAATTTATCTACTGCAGCACGGATGCTATCAGTTTGTTCGTTAGTTAAATCGCGCACACGAATATCTTCAGAAACTCCTGCTTCTTTTAAGATTTCTTGAGAAGTTTTCTTTCCAATACCGTAAATGTAAGTAAGCGAAATAACAACACGTTTATCACGAGGAATATCTACACCTGCAATACGAGCCATTATTCGTTACACCTCCTTTATCCTTGACGTTGTTTATGTTTTGGGTTTTCACAGATAACCATAACTCGACCTTTACGACGAATTATTTTGCATTTTTCACAAATTGGTTTTACTGATGGTCTTACTTTCATGATTATACCTCCTTGAATTTTACGGAGTACAATTATTTAAAGCGGTAAGTAATACGACCGCGAGTTAAATCATATGGAGATAACTCAACAGTTACTTTGTCACCAGGTAAAATACGAATGTAATGCATTCTGATCTTTCCTGATACGTGAGCCAAAATAACATGGCCATTTTCTAATTCAACTTTAAACATTGCATTCGGCAAAGTTTCGACGACTGTACCTTCGATTTCAATCATATCTTCTTTCGCCACAACTAGTACCTCCTTATACAGTGTTTGCATCTGACAATTGACAAAAATAGTACTCACACCTATTTCTTTTCAACTTTTGTATTATAGCATAAAAGCCACACAAAGAAAAGATACCAACGCTAATTCAATGAAAAAACGCAGGTAAGAAATAGTGAGTGACATAGAATAAATCGATAACTAGATGAGCGATCTAATTGGCTTTATCTATGATTGATTTCACATCTTCAAAAACAGCATCAATATCACGATCTCCATCAATAGTGTGTAACACACCTTTATCTTGGTAATACGCTAAAATTGGTTCGCTATTTTTAATGTTAACTTCTAGACGATTCTTAACTGTCTCAGGCTTGTCATCTTCTCTTTGATAAAAATCATGACTACCACAACGATCACAAGTACCTTCCACTTTTGGTGGATTGTTTGTTTTGTGATATGTTGCGCCACAACTTCTACAAATGATACGACCAGCAAGACGGTCAACTAACACATCTTCTGCTACATGGATGTTTAGAACATCATCTACTTTTTTACCTAACTCCTCTAAAATTGTATCTAATTCTTCTGCTTGAGCTAGTGTACGAGGAAATCCATCTAATAAAAATCCTTTTTCTGTATCAGCTTGTGATAAACGATCTTTTACAATCCCGTTTGTCACAGAATCTGGAACTAATTCACCTTTATCGATATAAGATTTTGCTTCTTTACCAAGAGGTGTTTCATTCTTCATTGCTTCACGGAACATATCTCCAGTAGAAATATGTGGGATTTCATAAACATCGACGATTCTTTCCGCTTGAGTACCTTTACCTGCTCCTGGCAACCCCATTAGGATGAGATTCATTTGTTTTCCTCCTTAAGTTCGAGAAAAGTGCTGAGGTAAAACCCCAACACACACTCTTACTCTCTGATAAAACCAGTGTACTGACGCTTCAACAATAACCCTTCAAGCTGTTTATTCGTTTCAAGAGCCACACTAATGACAATCAGTAAACTTGTTCCTCCCAATCCAATTGATTGAGGTAAGCCCCAAATATTTTGTGCAATAATTGGTAGAATTGCCACTAATCCTAAGAAGACAGATCCAACAACACTTAATCTCATTAATAAAGACGAAATGAATTTTTCTGTTTCTTGGCCAGGTCGTACACTTGGAATATAACTTCCTTGCTTCTGCAAATTCTCAGCAACTTTCTCAGGATTAACCTGAACAAAGGCATAGAAGAATGTAAAAGCAACAATCATAATGGTATAAAGTATTCCACCTGGGATAGTTGAATAATCAAACAATGTTGTCAACACATCAAACCAAGTTTTACCACCTTGTGTTGTTTTAAAGGCAGTTAAAATAGCTTGTGGTGTTGCAATAATTGAGCTGGCAAAGATAACAGGAATAACTCCTGCTGCATTTACTTTTAATGGTAAATAGCTACTTTGTGGTGCGCCAGCTACGCGTTTTGTATATTGAATTGGTATCTTTCTTTCTGCTTGTTGCACATACGTTACCATAACCACTACTAAAAGAATAGCAATAATTAAAGCAAGTATGAATAATACAGATTTCCACATATCAGATTTATCAATATTGACAAAATAGTCTACATAGATTTCTTTAATACTTGATGGGAATCTTGCGATAATCCCAGCAAAGATAATCATTGAGACACCATTTCCAATTCCTTTTTCAGATATTTGCTCCCCCATCCAAGTAACTAACATGGTACCAGCTGTTAAGATGATTCCGATACTTACATACGTAAATACACTTGGACTTTTCACAAGACCAGCATTTGCATACATGTTAAAACCAGCTGTGATAGCAATCGATTGAACAAAACCTAACACAAGCGTAATATAACGCGTTGCCTGATTTAATTTACGACGACCTACCTCACCTTGTTTTGACCACTCAACAAATTTTGGCACAATATCCATTTGAAGTAATTGAACAATAATAGATGCAGTAATGTATGGCGATACTCCCATTGCGAACAATGAGAATCTCTCCATGGCATTACCACTGACCGTGTTGAACATCGCCATCAATGCCAAATCATTCAGATTTGTCAGTGCTTTTGCGTCAACACCAGGTACTGTAATGTGTGCTCCAACTCTAAACGCGAAGAGAATGAAAAGTGTAAAAAATATCTTATTACGAATATTTTCTATCTTAAACGAATCCTTCAACAGCTTAAACATTAGATCACCTCAACTGACCCACCAGCTGCTTCAATTGCAGATTTTGCAGATTCAGAAAATTTAGCTGCTTTCACAGTAAGTTTTTTAGTTAATTCACCATTACCTAAAACTTTGATTCCTGATTTTTCGTTTTTAACGATTCCTGCTTCAATTAAAGTAGTTGGTGTTACTTCAGTACCATCTTCAAAACGATTTAACACGTCTAAGTTGATTACTGCATAATCTTTACGGTTAATGTTAGTAAATCCACGTTTTGGTAAACGACGGAATAAAGGAGTTTGTCCCCCTTCAAATCCTAAACGTACACCACCACCTGAACGTGATTTTTGACCTTTTTGTCCACGACCTGATGTTTTACCGTTACCAGATGATGATCCACGACCTACACGATTACGTACATGTCTTGATCCTTCTGCCGGATGTAACTCATGAAGTTTCATATATTCGGCACCTCCTTAAAAATAGTCTACCTACAAATTACACTTAAATTTCTTCAACGTCCACTAAATGTGATATAGTGTTTACCATTCCTTTAATTGCTTCGTTGTTTGGTTTAACAACTGTAGAATTAGTTTTTTTCAAGCCTAAAGCTTTCACTGTATCACGTTGATTTTGAGGACGTCCAATGATACTACGTTTTAAAGTAATTTTTAATTCGCTCATTTTTGGTCCCCCTTATCCGATTAGTTCGTCAACAGAAATGCCTCTAAGTTCAGCCACTTCTTCTGCACGTTTTAGTCTACTTAATCCTTCAACAGTTGCGCGAACAACGTTGACAGGTGTGTTTGATCCTAAAGATTTACTTGTAATATCAGAAATACCCGCTAACTCAAGGACGGCACGTACTGGTCCACCAGCAGCAACCCCAGAACCGGCTACAGCAGGTTTCATAAGGATACGTCCACCACAGAATGATCCAATCACTTCGTGAGGAATTGTTGAGCCTACCATTGGTACTTCGATTAAGTTTTTCTTAGCATCTTCTACTGCTTTACGAATTGCTTCAGGTACTTCTTGAGCTTTACCAGTACCAAATCCAACGTGACCATTTCTATCTCCAACTACTACTAAAGCAGCAAAGCGTAGACGACGTCCACCTTTAACAACTTTAGATACGCGGTTAATAGCTACTACGCGGTCTTCTAAGTCGAATTGTCTAGCATCTAAATTAGCCATGAATGGTGTTCCTCCTTTTCCTAAAATTCTAGTCCATTTTCACGTGCTGCTTCAGCTAATGCAGCTACACGTCCATGGTAAAGGTATCCACCACGGTCAAAGACTACTTCTTTAATACCTTTTTCTGTTGCTTTTTTAGCGATTGAAGCTCCTACAGCTGTAGCTGCTTCAGTTTTGTTTTCTCCTGTGATATCTTTATCAACAGTAGAGGCACTTGCAAGTGTCACACCCGCTACGTCATCAATTAATTGAGCGTAGATGTTTTTGTTAGAACGGAATACGTTCAAGCGTGGGCACTCGGCAGTACCAGAGATTTTACTACGTACGCGTTGATGTCTCTTTTGGCGCACTTTATTTTTATCTGGTTTTGAAATCACACTTGTCACCTCATTAATTTATTTGTTATTTACCAGTTTTACCTTCTTTACGTCTTACGTGTTCGCCAACATAGCGAATACCTTTACCTTTATAAGGTTCAGGAGGACGTACTCCACGAATGTTTGCTGAAAGTTCTCCAACAACTTCTTTGTTAGATCCTTTAACAATAATTTGTGTGTTTGAAGGAACTTCAATTGTGATGCCTTCTGGTGTTTCAAACTCAACTGGATGTGAATATCCAACGTTTAAAACAAGTTTTTTACCTTGTAATTGAGCACGGTAACCAACCCCGATTAGTTCAAGAGCTTTTTCAAACCCTTCACTAACACCAACAACCATGTTGTTTAAGTTAGCACGCATTGTACCATGTAAGGTTTTGTTTTCTTTAGTATCATCAGGACGAGTTAAGACAACTTCACCTTCTGAAATGTTTAACGTAATATTTGGTGAAAACTCACGAGTTAATTCACCTTTTGGACCTTTAACCGTAACAGTGTTTCCTGATTGTGTTACTGTAACACCTGCAGGAACTACGACTGGTTTATTTCCGATACGACTCACTCTAGGCCACCTCCTTGATTAATAATTTTTTACCAAACGTATGCTAGTACTTCTCCACCAGTGTTACGCTCTCTTGCTTCTTTATCAGTTAAGATACCTTCTGAAGTTGAGATAATAGCTATACCTAAACCATTTAATACTTTAGGTACTTCATCAGCTTTTACATAAACACGTAAACCTGGTTTAGAGATACGTTTTAAGTTAGTAATAACGCGTTCGTCGTTTTTACCATATTTTAAGAAAACACGGATGATTCCTTGTTTGTCATCTTCGATGAATTCTACTTCACGCACAAAACCTTCACGTTGTAAGATTTTTGCGATTTCAAGTTTGATTGTTGATGCAGGCACTTCTAATGATTCGTGTTTTACGATATTCGCATTACGAATACGAGTTAAGAAGTCTGCAATTGGATCTGTCATCACCATTGAGTCCTTTACCTCCTTTTGCGGTTTACTTTTTTTACCAGCTTGCTTTCTTCACGCCGGGAATTTGTCCTTTATAGGCAAGTTCACGGAAGCAAATACGGCAAAGTTTAAATTTGCGATAAACTGAATGTGGACGTCCACAACGTTCACAACGAGTGTATTCTTGAGTTGAGAATTTTGCTGGGCGTTTATTTTTAGCAATCATTGATTTTTTAGCCACGTAGTTCGCCTCCTTAAATTATTTTTGGAATGGCATTCCAAGTTGACCTAATAACTCACGAGCTTCCTCATCAGTATTAGCTGTTGTAACAATAACAATGTCCATTCCTCGAACTTTATCTACTAAATCGTAATCAACTTCAGGGAAAATTAATTGTTCTTTTACACCTAAAGTGTAATTTCCACGTCCGTCAAATGATTTTTTGCTGATACCATGGAAGTCACGTACACGAGGTAAAGAGACAGATACTAATTTATCTAAAAATTCGTACATTCTTTCTCCACGTAAAGTTACTTTACATCCGATTGGCATTCCTTCACGTAAACGGAAACCAGCGATAGATTTTTTAGCTTTTGTAATAATTGGTTTTTGTCCAGAGATTAAAGCAAGTTCTTCAACAGCTTTATCTAAGTTTTTACTATTTGATACTGCATCACCAACACCCATGTTAATAACGATTTTATCAACTTTAGGTGTTTGCATAACAGAAGAGTAATTAAATTTTTCCACCAATGATGGTGTTACTTCATTAAGATACTTTTCTTTTAGGCGGTTCATTCAACATTGCCTCCTTCCTGATATTCTTATTTATCTAAAACTTCTCCAGTTTTCTTAGAAACACGTACTTTTTTGCCATCTACTTCTTTGTATCCTACACGTGTTGGTTCACCATTAGATGGATCAACCACCATTACATTAGAAACGTGAATAGATGCCTCCATTTCGATAATTCCACCTTGTGGAGCTGTCGCGCTAGGTTTTTGGTGTTTTTTCATAATGTTAACACCTTCAACGATGACGCGATCTTTCTTCGGAAATGCTTGGAGTACGATTCCCTCTTTATTTTTATCTTTACCTGAGATAACTTTTACTTTATCGCCTTTTTTAACGAACATCTTGTTTCGCACCTCCTTTAAACATGAGTATGTATTATAACACTTCTGGTGCTAGTGAGACTATTTTCATAAAGTTGTTGTCACGTAATTCACGAGCAACTGGCCCAAAGATACGAGTACCACGTGGGCTCTTGTCATCACGAATAATCACACATGCATTTTCATCAAATTTGATATAAGAACCGTCACTACGACGAGCTCCTGATTTTGTACGAACGATAACAGCTTTAACTACTTCGCCTTTTTTAACAACTCCACCTGGTGTTGCTTGTTTAACCGTACAAACCACAACGTCACCGATATTTGCTGTTTTACGACCAGAACCACCAAGTACTTTAATTGTAAGTACTTCACGAGCTCCTGAGTTGTCAGCAACTTTCATACGACTTTCTTGTTGGATCACTTGAGTATCCTCCTTTCAAACTTTCAGGTTTCTCTATGGGAAAATTCGAATTAAATAATTACTGCTTCTTCTACAACTTCTAATAAACGGAAGCGTTTTGTCGCAGACAATGGACGAGTTTCCATAATTTTAACGATGTCTCCCGTTTTTGCTACATTGTTTTCATCATGAGCTTTATATTTCTTAGAGTATTTAACTCTCTTACCATAAATCTTATGAGTTTTCTTTGTTTCTACTACAACAACGATAGTTTTATCCATTTTATCGGAAACTACGCGTCCAGTGTAAACTTTACGTTCATTTCTTTCTTGAGTCATCTATCAATGGCCTCCTTCCACTATTACTTAGCAGCTTCTTCACGCAAAACTGTTTTGATGCGTGCAATCGATTTACGAACTTCTGAAATTCGCGCTGTGTTTTCTAATTGACCTGTTGCTAATTGGAAACGTAAGTTGAAAAGTTCTTCTTTATACTCTTTCTCTTTAGCGATCATTTCGGTAGTGGTTAACTCTCTGATATCTTTAACCTTCATTCGATTCACCACCCATTTCTTCACGTTTTACAATTTTTGTTTTAATAGGTAACTTGTTAGAAGCAAGTCTTAATGCTTCACGAGCTACATCTTCAGGAACGCCGGCAACTTCAAACATGATTTTTCCACGTTTTACTGGTGCAACCCATCCTTCAGGAGCCCCTTTACCAGAACCCATACGAACACCAATTGCTTTTGATGTATATGATTTGTGAGGGAAAATTTTAATCCATACTTTCCCACCACGTTTCATGTGACGAGTCATTGCGATACGGGCAGCTTCGATTTGACGGTTAGTAATCCAATGAGAATCAACAGCTTGTAAGCCGTATTCACCAAATGCGATTTCTTTACCACCTTTAGCTTCACCACGCATTTTACCTCTAAATTCACGACGGTGTTTTACACGTTTAGGTACTAACATGATTATTTCCCTCCTTTCTCAGTGTTTTTCTTTTCAGGAAGAATTTCTCCACGATAAATCCACACTTTAACTCCTAGTTTTCCGTATGTTGTATCTGCTTCTTCCCAAGCATAATCAATATCTGCTCTTAATGTGTGCAATGGAACAGTTCCTTCAGAATAACCTTCAGAACGTGCCATATCAGCACCATTTAAACGTCCAGATACAAGAGTTTTGATACCTTGAGCACCTGATCTCATTGTACGTTGGATAGCTTGTTTTTGAGCACGACGGAATGCTACACGGTTTTCTAATTGACGTGCAATTCCTTCTGCTACTAATTTAGCATCTAAGTCTGGTTTTTTGATTTCAACGATGTTGATGTGAACTCGTTTACCAGTTAATTTGTTTAATTCTTTACGTAAAGCTTCAACTTCAGATCCGCCTTTACCAATAACCATACCAGGTTTAGCAGTATGAATTGAAACGTTCACGCGATTTGCAGCACGTTCGATTTCAATGGTTGAAACAGAAGCATCAGCCAATCTAGTCGAAATGAATTTACGAATGTTCAAATCTTCATGCAGGTATTCAGCGTATTCTTTTTCTGCATACCATTTCGCATCCCAGTCACGAATGACGCCGACACGCATTCCAATTGGATTAATTTTTTGACCCACTGGTTGTCCCTCCTTATTTTTCTGATACTACTACTGTAATATGACTTGTTCTTTTGTTGATAGGTGAAGCAGATCCTTTTGCACGAGGACGGAAGCGTTTCATTGTTGGTCCTTCATTTACAAATACTTCTGATACTACTAAATCTTCAACATCTAAATCAAAGTTGTTTTCTGCGTTAGCAATAGCTGACATAAGCACTTTTTCAACAATACCTGCTGCTTTGTTAGGTGAGAATTTCAAGATTGAAATTGCTTCTCCTACTTGTTTACCTCTGATTAGGTCAACAACAAGTCTTGTCTTACGAGGTGAAGTGCGAATTGTTTTAGCTGTTGCTTTAGCTGAAGTAATTCTTTCTTCTGACATATTCGTGTCCTCCCCTCAATTAGCGATTTGTTTTTTTATCGTCAGCAGCGTGTCCGCGATAAGTTCTTGTTGGTGCGAATTCACCTAGTTTATGGCCTACCATGTCTTCTTGGATGTAAACAGGAACATGTTTTCTTCCATCATATACTGCGATAGTATATCCTATAAAGTTTGGAAAAATTGTAGAACGACGTGACCAAGTTTTAATTACTTTCTTTTTCGGTTGATCTTTTTGTGCTTCCACTTTTTTCATTAAGTGTTCATCGACAAAAGGTCCTTTTTTTAAGCTACGACCCATGGTGAACCTCCTCTCACATATTTCGTTTTAGCTATCAAATTATTTAGTTTTACGACGACGTACAATAAGTTTATCTGATTTAGCTTTTTTGCTACGTGTTTTATATCCAAGTGTTGGTTTGCCCCATGGACTCATTGGAGATGGACGTCCGATTGGTGCTTTACCTTCACCACCACCGTGTGGGTGATCGTTAGGGTTCATTACGCTACCACGTACAGTAGGACGTTTACCTAACCAGCGATTACGACCAGCTTTACCAATGTTAATTAATTCGTGTTGTTCGTTACCTACAGTACCGATTGTTGCACGACAAGTTCCTAAAATCATACGAACTTCTCCTGAATTCAAACGAACTAATACATATTTACCTTCTTTACCTAAAACTTGAGCGCTAGTACCAGCAGAACGGATTAATTGTCCACCTTTACCAGGTTTTAACTCAATGTTATGGATAACAGTACCAACTGGGATATTGTTCAATGGTAGAGCATTCCCTACTTTGATATCCGCATCTGGACCTGAAGAAATTTGTGCACCTACTTGGATGCCTTTTGGTGCTAAGATATATGCCTTCACACCATCAGTGTAATGGATTAATGCAATGTTAGCAGATCTGTTTGGATCATACTCAACTGTTTTTACAGTACCAACCACATTATCTTTATTACGTTTAAAATCAATTAAACGATATTGGCGTTTGTGTCCACCAGCTTGATGACGTACAGTAATTTTACCTTGGTTGTTACGTCCAGCGTTTTTACTTAATGGTTGTAATAACGTTTTTTCTGGTTTAGATGTTGTGATTTCAGCAAAATCAGAACCAGTCATGTTACGACGACCATTTGTGGTAGGTTTATACTTTTTAATCGCCACGTGATTTCCCTCCTACTTTAGTTGATGCTGTAATTATTCAGCATCAAAAATTTGAATTTCTTTTGAATCTTCTGTTAGTTGTACAATCGCTTTACGGCGTTTTTTAGTATAACCAGCATGTTTACCCATTCTTTTAAGTTTAGGTTTTACGTTCATGATGTTAACTTTTTTAACTTTAACGTCGAAAACTGATTCTACAGCTTGCTTAACTAATGTTTTGTTGGCTCTTACGTCAACTTCAAACGTGTATTTTTTTTCGTCCATAGCTGCTACAGACATTTCTGTAATAACTGGGCGTTTAATTACGTCGATTAATTCCATTATGCAAGCACCTCCTCTATTTGAGTTAGAGCAGTTTTAGTTACTAATAGTTTGTCAGCAGCGACTACATCAAGCACGCTTACGTTATTTGATTCTACAATAGAAACGTTTGGTAAGTTACGTCCTGATAAAGCAGCAAAATCATTGCCACCTTCTAGTACTACTAAAACTTTAGTGTCAACACTTAAGTTTGCTAAAACTTGTTTAAATTCTTTTGTTTTTGGTGCGTCGAAAGCTAATCCTTCAACAACAACTAGTTTGTTTTCAGCAACTTTTTCTGATAAAACAGATTTAATTGCTAAACGACGAACTTTTTTAGGTAATTTGTAGCTGTAAGAACGTGGTGTTGGTCCAAAGACAACTCCACCTCCACGCCATTGTGGTGAGCGGATAGATCCTTGACGCGCACGACCTGTTCCTTTTTGACGCCATGGTTTACGACCACCACCGCGTACAGCGCTACGATTTTTAACAGCGTGAGTTCCTTGTCTTAAAGAAGCACGTTGCATGATAATTGCATCGTAGACAACACTTTCGTTTGGCTCGATACCAAAAATAGCTTCATTTAATTCAATTTCGCCATTTTGAGTTCCATCTTGTTTAAATAATGCTACAGATGTCATTCTTAGTTCCTCCTCTCCCACAATTATTTAGCAGCCTTAACAGCTGTTTTAATTTCAATTAATGATTTTTTAGCTCCAGGAACATTTCCTTTTACTAAAATAACATTTTTATCTGTATCTACTCTTACGATTTCAAGGTTTTGAACCGTTACACGATCTCCACCCATACGTCCAGCAAGTTTTTTGCCTTTAAATACACGTGATGGATCAGACGCTCCACCCATTGAACCTGGACGGCGATGGTATCTAGAACCATGGGCCATAGGTCCACGAGATTGTCCGTGACGCTTAATAGCACCTTGGAAGCCGTGTCCTTTAGTTGTACCTGTGACATCAACAATGTCTCCTGCTTGGAAAACATCAACTGTGATTTCTTTACCTACTTCATATTCTCCTAGCTCAACATCATTGAATTCTCTAATGAAGCGCTTAGGAGTCGTATTTGCTTTTGCAACATGACCCTTAGCAGGTTTATTTGACAAAATATCACGTTTATCTTGGAAACCAACTTGGATAGCTTCGTATCCATCAGTTTCAACAGTTTTAACTTGTAAAACAACGTTTGGAGTTGCTTCGATAACTGTTACGGGGATTAATTCACCGTTTTCTGTAAATATTTGTGTCATACCTACTTTTTTACCTAAGATTCCTTTGGTCATGAGTACACCTCCATCTTTTAGTTATTATAATTTAATTTCAATGTTAACACCGCTTGGTAAGTCAAGCTTCATTAAAGCATCAACTGTTTTTGGTGTTGGGCTCACAATATCAATTAAACGTTTGTGAGTACGCATTTCGAATTGTTCACGTGAATCTTTGTATTTATGTGTCGCACGGATTACTGTATAAACTGAACGGTCAGTTGGTAATGGAATTGGTCCAGAAACCTCAGCACCTGTTCTTTTTGCTGTTTCTACAATTTTCTCTGCAGACTGATCTAATACACGATGTTCATACGCTTTTAAACGGATACGAATTTTTTGTTTTGCCATTTTGTTCCCTCCTTCGCCTATTTTAAAAGTAGACATAGCTCCTCGAAAATATCCAACACGCCACCATGGCAATGCTTCCTGGCGTGTCGCAACCTCTCGATTCAACGCCTCCGTATTTTCATACGAGGTACTAATATACTTTTTTATCAGCACCCCTAGAATTATACTAAAAAAGAATGCTATAAGCAACCCTTTTTTACATTAAATTCTTTTTATTTTCACCTTATTAGATATTTTTTTTATTTTATGCCTTAAATAGCAAAGTTTGAAAACTGTGGCTGTATAATTTTTGATGTGGATGAAGAAATTCATCTGCATCTATTTTTTTACATAAAAAAAGAAACATACGAATTTTCCAGGTAAAATTAAAGTGACCAAACCAAATTTTAGAAAGGAAGATTC
>NZ_NGJT01000026.1 GCF_003950315.1 Vagococcus bubulae | reverse complement strand
CTTCCGCACGAATTTCAGATGCTAAAACTAATTGTTCAGATAAAGTTAGAGATGGCGAACCATGTGAATTTCTATGGTCATTAATTAGTTGTAACATAATTTGAATAACTTGTTCTTGTTCACTTGTTGTACCACCAGGATTACCGGGCTCAGTAGGGTTACCAGGCTCAGTAGGGTTACCAGGCTCAGTAGGGTTACCGGGCTCGGTAGGATTACCAGGCTCAGTAGGATTACCGGGCTCAGTAGGGTTACCAGGCTCAGTGGGATTACCGGGCTCGGTAGGATTACCAGGCTCAGTAGGATTACCGGGCCCGGTAGGATTACCAGGCTTGATAGGATAAATAGGATTCATTGGTTTAATAGATACTAATGAATTATCTGTTGTAGTTACTAGTGATACATTTTCTTCTGTTGTTGTAATGGTTGTGATATAAGACTTCTCTTCAATTGAAGTTGTTCCAACTACTTCACCATCAGCTGTTACATAACTTACAGTTTTCTTTTCCCAATCAAAAACTAATTTGTCACCAACATAGATTAAGTTCGGATTTTCAATTGCATTTGCTTTAGCAATTGTTTCAACACTGATACCCGTTTTTACGCTAATTGCAGATAAGGTGTCTCCCCATTTGATGATATATTCAGACTGAAATTCATCAATTTGAATCATGTCAGGTGTATTTGGCACCCATTTTTTTTCAGCTGCCTCAGTTTCAGTTGAAAGGCTCAAACCTAGACCTAAACCTAAAGCAGAAACGCATAATCCCTTAAGAATATTATTTTTGTTAAACATAAACTTCCTCCTTTTAAAAAAACTACCTTTATTGTACATCTTTAGTAAGAATATGTAAATAACTATAAGTTAAAGTAATAATTTTATAACAAAAAAATTATAGATTTAAACGGTATAATTAAGAATGATAAGCAAAATAAAGGAATAATATATGTTATAAAGCAACCCCTCCTTTATTTTTATCATACAACTTATATAAATTTAATTAATCGTAACGGATGAAATCTCACTAAAAATAGCGTATAATAACAGTTGACGTAGAGTGCCTAGGAGCCTCTATTTTTTTTGAAAGGAAGAAGATATGTTTAATCAATATAAACCAACATGGATGGTAGATAAAATTTATAACATTACGCCTGCTCAGTTGAAGTCAAAAGGAATTGATGCTGTCTTAACAGATTTAGATAATACGTTGATTGCCTGGAACAATCCTGATGGGACACCTGAATTACTTGATTGGATTCAACGTATGAAAGAAGCAAATATTCCAGTGATTGTTGTTTCTAACAATAAAGAATCACGCATTAAAAGAGCGGTTGAATCTTTAGGGCTGGATTATGTCTCACGTGCGATGAAACCTTTTAACAAAGGGTTTAAAGAAGTTGAAAAACGCTATAATTTACCTGCAAAACACTTAGTCATGATAGGAGATCAATTAATGACTGACGTGAAGGGAGCAAATAGCGCAGGAATTCGAACTATTTTAGTGAAACCAATTGTTGAAACGGATGCTTGGAATACGCGTATCAATCGTGCTATGGAAAAGAAAATCATGTTGCACTTGTTAAAGAAACATCCAGATATGAAATGGAGGACGTCATTAAATGACTGATGAATTAAAATGTATTGGTTGTGGTTCAACGATACAAACAGAAGATGATAAAAAAATTGGCTATACACCACAATCTGCTTTGGAAAAAGGATTAGAATCTGGAGAATTGTATTGTCAACGTTGTTTTCGTCTAAGACACTATAATGAAATTCAAGATGTGGATTTAACAGATGGTGATTTTCTAGCATTGTTAAATAAAATAGGTGATGCAGAGGCATTAATTGTCAATGTGGTAGATATTTTTGATTTCAATGGAAGTTTAATTCCAGGTTTACATCGATTTGTCGGTGATAATCCTGTCCTTTTAGTTGGAAATAAAGCGGATATTTTACCTAAATCACTTAAAAAACCACGCTTAATTCAATGGATGAAGGAACGTTCTCACGAAGCTGGTTTACGACCAATAGACGTGACGTTAACTAGTGCTAAACGCAAACAAGATATAAGTGATTTACTTGAATTGATTGATAAGTATCGTGATGGTAGAGATGTGTATATAGTAGGTGTAACAAATGTTGGTAAATCAACATTAATCAATGAAATTATAAGACAATCAGCAGGAATTGATAATGTTATTACAACTTCTCAATTTCCAGGAACAACACTTGATTTGATAGAAATTCCATTTGAAGATGGTAGTTGTTTAATTGATACACCTGGGATTATTCATCGTCATCAAATGGCGCATTATTTAGGAAAAAAAGATTTACGATTAGTGTCACCAACTAAAGAAATCAAGCCAAAAGTGTATCAATTAAATGATGGGCAAACACTCTTTTTAGGAGGATTAGCTCGTTTTGATGTGATTCAAGGTGAAAAAATGGGATTTATTGCTTATGTTTCAAATGAACTAGTTCTTCATCGGACAAAGCTTGCAACGGCAAGTGAATTTTATGAAAAACATGTTGGAGGATTATTACAACCACCGAGAGAAAATGAAGTAGCAGATTTTCCAGAGTTGGTTCGTTTTGAATTTTCAGTTAAAGAAAAAACAGATTTAGTTTTTGCAGGACTTGGATGGGTCACAGTCCCTAAACCTTGTGTTGTAGCAGGATGGGCACCAAAAGGCGTTGATGTTATCATCAGAAAAGCCTTGATTTAAGAAAGAGGGATAAAGTATATATGGAATTACGTGGAAAACAAAAGAGATTTTTAAGAAGTCAAGCACATCATTTAGACCCAATCGTTCAAATTGGAAAAAATGGATTAACTGATACAGTTTATGATCAAGTGGATGATATTTTAGAAAAAAGAGAATTAATTAAAATTACACTGTTACAAAATACGGATGAGGACATTCAAGATGTTGCATGGCGTATGGAAGAAGAGCTGGGTTGTTCAGCTGTTCAAATTATTGGACGCATTATTGTGTTATACAGACCATCTTCTAAAGATAAATATCAAAAAATTTCACCACTTGTTAAAAAAATGTAGAGGGATTTTTTTATGATAACTAAACAACATCATGCGCTTGTTAAGGAAGAAGTTGACACATTAACTCAATCTAGAAAACGCGTGGGCATTTTAGGTGGCGGATTTAATCCTGTTCACATAGGGCACTTGGTGATGGCAGATCAAGTTTATGGTCAGTTGGGATTAGATGAATTTTATTTAATGCCAACGTATCAACCGCCACATGTAGATAAAAAAACAGTTATTGATGCCACTCATAGAGTAGACATGTTGAAACTAGCCACAGAAACTAGCTCTTATCTAAATATTGAATTAGAAGAAGTATTTCGTGAAGGCAAAAGTTATACATTTGATACAATGGAGTCTTTAATTGCAAAAAATCCGAATACGGATTATTATTTTGTTATAGGTGGAGATATGGTTGAGTATTTACCAAAATGGTATCGAATTGACGAATTGGTTCAAATGGTTCAGTTTGTTGCGATTAAGCGTAGTGGTTACCCAGAAGTGTCGAAATATCCTCTAATATGGGTAGATTCTCCTAGAATTGATGTGAGTTCATCATTAATAAGAGGAAATATCCAAAGAGGCTGCCCGATTAAGTATCTTGTGCCAGACAATGTAATAGACTATATACAGAAAAAGGACTTGTACAAACATGACAACTGAGTTAGTTTATGGTAAAAAAAATACTGATTTAACCCGTGAAGAATTAATGGATAAAATATCACGACAAATGTCAGAAAAACGATTTCAACATGTCTTACGAGTGGAAAAAAAAGCACTAGAGTTAGCAGAAAAGTATCACGTCGATAAAGAAGAAGCGAGTATTGCAGCTTTAACGCATGATTATGCTAAAGAAAGATCGGATGATGAGATGATAGATTTAATTAAATCACATGATTTTTCTAATGATTTGCTGGATTATGGAAATGCTATTTGGCATGGTGTGTTAGGTGCTTATTTAGTTGAAAAAGAATTAGATATTACAAATCCAGAAATTCTTGATGCTATTAGACTTCATACAACAGGCGCTAAAGAGATGACAGAGTTAGCAAAAGTCATTTATGTCGCAGACTATATTGAAGATGGTCGCGATTTTCCTGGTGTAATCGAAGCAAGAGAGTGTGCTAATCGTGATTTGGATGAAGCCGTAGCATATGAAACGTATCATACATTAAATTATTTGTTAAAAAGCAAAAAAAAGATTTACCCAAAAACATTGGAAACATATAATTATTGGGTTGTAAGTAATTAGGAGGGATTCATTATTAATAGTGAGCAGATTTTAGAATTAGTAGTAAAGGCAGCAGATGACAAACGTGCTGAAGACATCGTGGGATTAAATGTATCTAAGGTATCTTTATTAGCAGATTATTTTGTGATTTGTCATGGAAATAGTGATAAACAAGTATTAGCCATCGCAAAAGAAATCGTAGATGAAGCATACAAACATAATATTGAGGTTAGACGTGTTGAAGGAAAAGAGTCAGCTCGATGGGTATTAATCGATTTAGGTGATGTGATTGCTCACGTCTTTTATGGAGAAGAGCGTGAATTCTATAATTTAGAAAAATTATGGTCAGATGCTCCATTAGTAAACATTGATCATATGGTAGTAAGTTAATGACCACATATCAAACATTTGCCAAAATCTATGATGAAGTCATGGATGAAACGGTTTATGAGGATTGGTTGAATTTTACAACCCGTCACATAGGTGACAAACCCAAAGAAATCCTAGAATTAGCTTGTGGAACAGGCATATTATCTGTTGAATTGGCTAATTTAGGTCATCAAGTTGTCGGATTGGATTTATCCAAGGAAATGATTGAGCTTGCCAAAGAGAGAACCACGCCAGAAGATGACTTATTATCTTTTGAAGTAGGGGATATGCTTGATTTGAATAAAAACGAAGACTATGATGTGGTTACGTGTTATTCTGATTCATTATGTTATATGCCAGATGAGGAAGCTGTCCAAACTGTTTTTAAAGAAGTCTATCGCTCTTTAAAATCAGATGGAACATTTTTATTTGACGTTCATTCTATTTTTAAAATAGAAGAGGAATTTTCAGAGTATAGTTATCACTACCAAACAGATGAGTTTGCTTTTTTATGGGAAAGCTATCCAGGAGATGTTCCTTATAGCGTCGAGCACTTCTTGACATTTTTTGTTAAAGAAGATAATCAAGACGAACTATTTAAACGTTATGATGAGTTACATGAAGAAAGAACCTATACAATTGAAACCTATCAAACGTTATTAACACAGGCTGGTTTTTCAGAAGTAATAGTCTGTGCAGATTTTACCGATAATCAACCAGAAGATGAGTCAAAACGTTGGTTTTTCATTTGTCAAAAATAAAAAATGGCTTGGAGACTTGTTCTCTAAGCTATTTTACTATGTTGGGAGAAGAAAATGAGATTAACGAGTTGTGGCGTGATTGTGGAATACAACCCATTTCATAATGGGCATAAGTATCATTTAGAACAAGCAAAAAAAAAATCACAAGCAGATGTCTTGATTGCTATTATGAGTGGCAATTTTTTACAACGAGGAGAACCTGCTATTATTGATAAATGGCATCGGGCAGAAGTTGCTTTGAAACATGGTGTCGATTTAGTGATTGAATTGCCGTTTGCCTATGCTGTTCAATCAGCCGATTATTTTGCAAAAGGTGGTGTGAAACTACTTCAAAGTTTACATGTAGATGCGCTTTGTTTTGGAACGGATACAACTAAATCCCTAGATTATAGTGGATTTGGAAAAGAGTATGTGGAAAAGGAAACACTCATCAATTTACGGTATCAGGAATTAAAAAATAACGGACAGAGTTATCCGCAACAAATGACACAAATTTATCGTGAATTACTGCCAAGTGTCCCACTAGATTTTTCTTCACCTAATCATATTTTAGGCATGGCATATGCAAAGGAAAATGCTAGATACAATACACCTATGTCACTTATTCCCATTAACCGAGAAGGATCAGGATATCATGAAGAAGGCATACAAGATCAAACTTTTTCAAGTGCTACAGGAATAAGAAAACAGGCATTAGAAAATAACCTTTCAAGTATTTCACATACACTACCCAAAGAAAGTCTGGCGGATTTGAATCAGATGCTACTTCATTCATGGGAAGATTATTGGCCATTACTCAAGTATCAATTATTAAGTCATTCAACAAATGAACTAGCTAAGACATATCAATTAACTGAAGGCATTGAGTATCGTCTGAAAGAGTGTGCAAAAAAAGCACGTAACATGTCAGAATTTATTGAAATGGTTAAAACGAAGCGATACACTTGGGCCAGGTTACAACGTTTAGCAACATACTTATTGTTAAACGTGACACAAGAGGAAATTGAGCAAGTTTGGAATCAATCATACCTTAGAGTACTTGGTTTTAATGAAATCGGTAGGCGGTATCTAAAACAAGAAAAAAATAGGAGCGAGTTGCCAATTATCACTAAAATTAGCCAAAAAAACGAGAGTCAATTGTCTTTAGATATACGAGCTGGTCAGATTTATCAGTTAATTGAAAAAGATATTGCCAGTGAGCAAGATTACTATCGCTCACCCATTTATTTAAGAGAGGAGTGTTAACATGAAAGTGGTATTTCATATTCATGAAGAGTCAATGTGGCCAACTTGTTTAGCAAATGTTAAAAATTTTTTAGTAATGAGTCAAGATGAGCAAGAGGTTGAGGTCGAAGTAGTAGCGAATGGTCCAGCTATAAAAGGTTATTTAGATAGGTCTATATGTCAAATGATAGAACATCTTATTCAAACGGAACCTGTTATTTTTTCAAGTTGTCAGAAAGCTATGGCAAATCAAGGGATAAAAGAGAGTGATTTTTTAACGAAGATAAAAATAGTTCCTTCAGGTGT
Source organism: Vagococcus bubulae (assembly GCF_003950315.1). GTDB lineage: Bacteria > Bacillota > Bacilli > Lactobacillales > Vagococcaceae > Vagococcus > Vagococcus bubulae. The sequence continues at coordinate 16,623 of NZ_NGJT01000026.1, read as the reverse complement.
GTTTCGCTTAGTTGAACTACAGCAACAAAATTTTTCCTATATAAAAGTGTAGCATACCTGTTAGATAAAGGTTTGCTACACTTTTTAATTTATTGGTAGATGTCGTTGATAGCACCAATTTGTTAGATGACTATCTAACACAAGTGGTTGATCTTTTATAGTCGCAATTGATTTTGCTCCGACCAAGACCATTAAGTGTGTTAATTCTTCTTTGAAACGTTCAATTTGATGAATCGTTTCATCCGTTCCTTTTGTTAAAATAAGGTGTAGAAACTCACCAGATAATCCAGTTGCTACTGCACCTAAGCCAAAGCTTTTTAACATATCAAGTGGTGTTTTTATACCACCAGAGGAAACAATCGATGCTTGTGATGCAAATTTTCTAGCTTCTAGTAGCGATTCAGCGGTTGTTTGTCCCCAATCATATAAGTAAGAATATTCTTTGAGTTCTCGTCGTTGATTTTCGATTTCAATAAAGTTGGTTCCACCTTTGCCTGCTACATCGATAATGGTTACTCCAACATCAATCAGTTGTTGAATCGTTTCTTTGGACATACCAAAACCAACTTCTTTAACAATCACTGGGACATTGAGTCTATTAACAATTGATTCAATATTTTTTAGCCAACTCGAAAAGTCACGATCACCTTCTGGCATCACGAGTTCTTGTGGTGTGTTTAAATGAAGTTGTAAAGCATTGGCTTCAATCAAGTCAACGGCTCTTTTAGCATTTTCAACAGAGTGATGGGCACCTAGATTGGCAAATATCATACCATTAGGATTTGTTTTTCTAACAATTTTAAAGGATTCTTGCTGTGTCGGGTCATTTAAAGCAATACTGATAGACCCCACTGCCATAGCTAAATTTGTTTCACGAGCTACATAGGCTAAATTTTTATTGATGATCGCTGCTTTATCACTACCACCAGTCATCGCATTAATAAAAAAGGGAACATCCAAGTTTAAAGTATCCAAATTGGTGTGTAAGGACACATCCTTCACGCTAATTTCAGAAAAAGATTGATGAACAAATCTTACACCATCTAAGCCATTAGATTTGGGTTGGTTGTATTGCATCTCAGCATAATGAATATGTTGATCCTTACGATTCCAAGAAGTCGTCATAGAACATTAAACCTCCGATACAATTGCTTGATGTGTGGTATTAGGAGTACGATAAACTTTCAGTGGTAAATTTGTAATACCATGTTCTTCCCATTTTTTCAGCATTGAAGAAGCATTATCTTCTTTTTTAAATAAAACAATGCCACAATCACCACCGCCAGCACCAGAAGATTTAGCAGCCCCACCAAATTCTTCTGCACTTTGACACAAGTTTAATAAGGCTTCTGTTTCAATATCAACCCCACTTTTTTGTGCTAGTGATGTGAGAAGAGAGCGATTTAAACGAATACCTTCTTGAAATGATTCAATGTTTCCGTCTTTGAAAGCTTTAATTAAATCTTTGACACAACTTGCACTTTTTTCTAGAAAATCTCGGTAAAAACCATTCATTTCATGTTGCTCGTCGTTCATTGTGTCAACAAGTAACGTCGTTGAAGCTGGTGTTCCTGTCCAACCAATATACAAATCTAAATTAGTTGGGGCTTCAAGTGGTTCAATCATTAGTTTTGGCCAGTTTTCATTTAGTAACTCAACTAAAGTGAGTGTTTTATTTGTCAAATGGTTTAATACCCATTCTTTTTCAAAGCACGAATAAGCAACCCATCCTTCAAACGAACTGGCAGCTAAGTCGCCAAATGAGCCATTACTGTGCAATGAAAGGTGAGTGATGGCTGCTAATTTATAAAGTAATTCTGCATTATAGTTAATATCATAAAATTGTAACATGGCTTTAATGGTAGCAATAGTTACAGCACCACTTGAACCAAGACCATATTTACGTCCATCTTTATTATCTAATTCACTTTCAATCGTTAAATCAAAATATTTTAATGGTAATCCTAGTTCTTTTAAATACGATTCGACAATCGTTACAGAGCTAGCAATATAGGAAAAAGGATTATCACGTTCATCCATGTAAAACTTTCCATTTTTTCTTGTCCAAGGAATGGAAATACCATTTGAATAAGATGAACAAATGCTTCCTTGTTTATCTGCTTGCTTTAGCGTTACAGTAATAAATTGGTCCAGTGCAACGATTAGCGCAGGATTTCCAGGTTCTAGTACAGCATATTCACCAGCTATGTACAATTTTCCTGGTGCACTTGCTTTAATCAAAAAAATCTCCCCTTTAGTAACTCCATTCTGTGTCAGTTAACTGTTTAATTCCTTCTCCCACAGCTGAACAAATTAACTGATCATTTGTAAAACTTTCTTTTAATTTATCTAATATGTCAGACATTTGTGATTGCCTACATAATACCTTCACATTCGGTCCAGCGTCCATTGTAACATAACAAGGGATGCCATTGTTACGAATTTCTTTAACTTTATTAATTGCTTTAACACTGTCAGGTTCCCAGTATGAAATAGGAGGAGTTGCTCCAAGCATGGTTGCATGCATTTTCATCCCATTTGATTCAGTGATTTCTCCAAGCTTGATGAAATCTTTTCGTTTGATAGCTTCTTTCATGGCGATTAAATCTTTTTTCGCTTCGGTGACCCATACTGGATAAAATGGTGAGGTATCAACAGTTAGTTTCATTCCAACACGGCTTGATAGTTTCTTTTTATGCTTGTTAATCGCAATGACAATCATTCCGATGTCCCATGATGCATCATCAATTTCGATTGCGTGACTGGACTCAGATATATCTCCTTCACCCATCGTCCATTCAACTAAACCACCATAGATACTTCTAGTCGAACTTCCGCTTCCACGACGAGCGTAAGTAGAGAGGGTTTGTTTGTCTAAATTAAGTTGCCAAGCAGTGTTTGCAGCACCAGCAAGGGCAGCAAAAGCTGAAGCAGAAGAAGCAAGACCTGCCGCAGTTGGTACATGATTATAGCTTTCAATTTTAGCATGTACCTCACTGTTTGCTGTTTGACGAAATAAATCAAGAAAGCGACTAATTTTTTTTGTTTCGTCTTTGTCTTGTTTCGTTCCATTTAGGAAAAACTCATCTGTTTCAAGCTTAGAATCAAGAGTAACAGAGGTATCAGTATAAAAAGCATCTAAGGTTAAAGAAAGACTACTATTCATTGGTAAAAAAAGGTCATTGTTTCTTTTACCCCAATATTTAATTAACGCAATATTGGTGTGGGCACGACATCGTCCAATTTGTTTCATAATAGTTGTTCACTCATTTCATATACCCATGTCTGTTTTGCTCCAAGAGCTTCTAAAGCTTGAGCAATTTCATGAGCCGATTTTTTATCCATTGCTAATGCTATCATACATCCACCACGACCGCCACCAGTTAATTTTGCTCCAAGAGCTTTATGGTTTATGGCTTCTTCAACAAGTTCATCTAATTTTTCACTAGATACACCTAGCTCTTTTAATATATTGTGAGCCTGCGTCATATAATTTCCTAAAATTTTTGGCTGATTCGTCTCTAAGGCGATTTTTCCTTTTTTTGGTAAATCACCAAGAGAGTTAATTAAAAATTGATAATGTAGAGAGTTTTTTTGTTGTAGTTTTTGACTGATACTTTCAACAGCATCTTTTGTTTGTCCAGTCTCACCAGTATCTGCAACGACTAGATAGGCATCTAAAACCATATTTAAAGGGACTTCTTTTTGTCCTTTAATAAAATAATAAGGAGTAGAGGAACTTGTCATTAGGGCATCTAGCCCACTAGGATTACCGTGAGCGATTTTTTCAGATGTATTAACTAACTCTAGTAGTTTTGATTGCGTTAATTCGGCATTAAAATAATCAAAAATACCTCTGACAGTTGCCACAGCTACTGCAGCGCTTGATCCCATACCCCGTTCAGCAGGGATGGTGCTTGTGATGGTGATAGATAAAGGATAAGTTTCTTGATTTAATGTCTTCAAACTTAGATGGATAGCTTCTTTTAAGCTGTCTAATAATTCAGGCATATCATCAAGTAATCCAGTATAAAAGTCACAAGAGATAGTTTGATGAGATGTCGCTTTTTCTACGATTGTTTGGATAGATGTTTTAGGAAAAGGTATAGCAATCGATGGATAATTATAAACTACTGCATGTTCTCCCAGTAAGATAATTTTTCCATGTGATTGTCCAATTCCAGTTTGTTTTGGTACCATGTACAAACTCCTTTTATAACGTGTCATGTTTCATAAAAAATGAATCTCTCTTAGCATAATACAATAAATGACTATATAACAACTAAAACTAGCTAATATTTTATAAATTCTTATATTATTTTTAGAAAAAAATGGTTAATGAACATATTAATAGTGTTATGTTTTAAAATGGGATACAAGGAAAATTAAAGAGAGGGTGACATACTAAAAGAAATAATTTTAAAATTATCATATTGATAATTGATTGCATAAAAAAGCTTTCTGCTAACTTAATATATATCAGTTATCAGAAAGTTTTTATTATTATTATTCAGCTGCTTCTTGGAGAATATTTATTTTTTCAATCTTGATATCTTTTTTAGGCTTGTCATTTTCGTCTTTTTCTACTTTAGCGATTTTATCAACAATATCCATGCCTTCAATAACTTGTCCAAATACAGTATGTCTTCCATCTAAGTGAGGTGCGCCACCTTTTTTATAAGCGTCGATAATCTTAGTTGGAACATCTTCTGCTAATAATCCATCAGACATGTCATCACTATTTTGAACGATAAAGAATTGACTCCCATTTGTATTTGCACCAGAGTTTGCCATAGATAGAGCACCTCTTAAGTTGTACAATTGATTTGAGAATTCATCTTCAAATGGTTTATCCCAGATACTTGTTCCACCTGTCCCATTTCCCTCAGGGTCGCCACCTTGAATCATGAAATCATTTATTACACGATGAAAAATAAGTCCATTATAATATCCATCTTTAGCGTGTGTCATAAAGTTTTCAACTGCTTTTGGTGCAATTTTAGGGAACAATTTAATTTTAATTGATCCTTCAGTTGTCACCATTTCAACTAAGTCTTCGTCTTTTGCTACTTCTGTTGATAATTGTGGTAGCTCTAAAGAATTAATATCTACTGATTCTGAAGTTGCTGTACTTGAAGCAGCTGTTGATTGTTCTGTTTTACTTGTTGCAGTTTCTTTTTTTGCTGAATCGTTATTACCACAAGCTGAAAACAAAGCCAATGATAAAAGAAGGGTTGTTGACGCTAAAAACAATTGTTGTTTCTTCATTATAAAAAAGCCTCCATATAATAGTTTGATTTGTAAACTCTTTATAATAGTAACAGACTTTAAATAACTTTCCAAATATAAAAGGTGGTTTAAATGGTAAGTTTTTAAGACTGATAATGAAAACATGATGAAAAGTCGTATCAAAATACATTCAATGATATACTAATACTTGTTAACAAATATATAGGAGGCGTTATATATGTTTAAAGAGTATGGTCCTCTTAGCACAATGATGTATCAGAAAACAAAAGCAGTAGGCCAATCCTTGGATGGTGATATTGAATATTATTATGATTTTTTACAAGATGTGAAGGGAAGTATTCTGGAAGCTGGTGTTGGAACAGGCCGGGTTCTTATCCCATTATTAGAAAAGGGACTAAATGTTGAAGGCGTTGATGTGTCGGAAGACATGTTATCACAATGCAAAAAAAATATGGAGGCATATTCTGTGTCAACATTTGTTTATCAACAAGATTTGTTTGACTTATCATTAAATCAAGAATATGAAGCGATTATTATGCCGACTGGAAGTTTTTGCTTATTAGAAAAAGATAGGATAGAAAAAGTTTTAAAGGGGTTTTATCACTGCTTAAGTTGTAAGGGGAAAGTGATTTTAGATTTAATTGTCCCAAATGATTTTAAAAAAGGAAAAATCACACAATCTAAAATTGATATATCTAATACTGAGACTATTATATATACTCATTACGATGAATCCATCGACTGGATTAGTCAACAAACAACCTCTATTGACAAGTATGAATTAATAAATGAAGGTAAAGTAGTTGAAACAGAGTATTCCCATTTTACTTTATATTGGTATGGGTTAAAAGAATTTGAGTGGTTGATACAGTCATTAGGATTTAAATTAATTAAATATGATGACGGATACAATCGAGGCGTTCCGGGTATTGTGACTGCGATATTGGAAAAACAAGAAGAGTGATTTTTAACATGTTTTATTATGAAAGTATGAAACGTGGTAGACAAATAAAAAACGAACAGATACAATAGAAAAGAGATTTTTTAAAGAAAAGAGGTGGACTAACATGTCCATGTTTTTAGATCAAGTCACAATTGACGTGAAAGCCGGTAATGGTGGAGACGGAATGGTGGCATTTAGACGAGAGAAATATGTTCCAGATGGAGGACCAGCCGGTGGAGATGGTGGTCGTGGTGGAAGTATTATATTTCAAGTAGATGAAGGATTACGTACCTTAATGGATTTTAGATACAATCGTCACTTTAAAGCACATCCAGGTGAGCATGGGATGAGTAAAGGCATGCATGGTAGAGGAGCAGAAGATACTTATGTTAGTGTCCCACCAGGAACGGTTGTAAGAGATGTTGAAACAGGTCAAATTTTAGGCGATTTATTAGTTAAAGGTCAAACGCTTTTAGTTGCTAAAGGCGGTCGTGGTGGACGTGGGAATGTTCGATTTGCGACGCCAAGAAATCCGGCACCTGAAATATCAGAAAATGGAGAGCCAGGACAAGAAAGAAAAATCGAGTTAGAATTAAAAGTTTTAGCTGATGTTGGTCTTGTTGGATTTCCCTCAGTTGGAAAATCAACGTTGTTATCCATTGTATCAAAAGCTAGACCAAAAATTGGCGCGTATCATTTTACAACCATTGTTCCTAATTTAGGGATGGTCACAACAAGTGATGGACGTAGTTTTGTTATGGCCGATTTACCAGGATTAATCGAAGGAGCTTCTGAAGGAGTAGGACTTGGAACACAATTCTTACGTCATATTGAGCGAACACGTGTTATTTTGCATGTGGTTGATATGAGTGGAATGGAAGGCCGTGATCCATTTGAAGATTACCTGTTGATTAATAAAGAATTAGAATCTTATGATTTACGTTTGATGGAAAGACCACAACTAATTGTGGCCAATAAAATGGATATGCCAGACTCGGAAGAAAATTTAGCTATTTTTAAAGAAAAATTAGCTGAGTTAAAAACAGATGAGTGGGAAGATGATATTAAAATCTTTCCAATTTCAGGTGTGACACAACAAGGGGTTGCCCCACTTTTAAATGCTACAGCAGATTTATTAGAAGTCACGCCAGAATTCCCTCTATACTTTGAAGATGAGGAAGAAGAAGACGTTGTAACGTATACCTTTAAAGAAGATGAACCTGAGTTTAGTGTATCGCGTGAAGATGATGCAACATGGGTACTATCAGGTGATAAACTTGAAAAATTATTTGTTATGACAAACTTCGATAGAGAAGAAAGCACAATGAAATTTGCTCGTCAATTACGTGGTATGGGTGTAGATGAAACGCTTAGAACAATGGGAGCAAAAGATGGGGACTTAGTTCGCATCAAAGATTTTGTGTTTGAATTTGTTGATTAATCAAAGTGAGAAAGAGATATTCTTTCTCATTTTTTTGTTTTTAAGGTGCGATACTCTTTAAAAATTGATACAATAGTTGGTATAGTTAAAAAGAATGAAAGAAAAGCAGGGGAAAAATGGAATTACAATTTTTAGGAACAGGTGCTGGAGTACCTGCCAAGCAACGCAATGTGACAAGCATTGCTTTAAAGTTATTAGATGAAAGAAATGAAGTTTGGTTATTTGATTGTGGAGAAGGAACACAACAACAAATATTACATACAACCATTCGTCCTCGAAAAATTGCTAAAATATTTGTGACACATTTACATGGTGATCATATTTTAGGATTACCAGGACTTATTAGTAGTCGTTCATTTCAAGGAGGGTCAGAGCAACTTGAAATATATGGGCCAAAAGGAATCAAAGAATACATTGAATTAACGCTTAGGATTTCTGATACACATTTAAAATACCCCATTAAATTTATTGAAATAGATAAACCTGGGCTTATTTTTGATGATAAAACCTTTAGTGTGTATTGTGATTATTTGGATCACCGGATTGAATGTTTTGGTTACAGAGTAGTGGAAAAAGATTATCCAGGTGAATTAAATGTTCAAAAATTACGTGAAGAACAAATTATGCCAGGTCCTATCTATAAAAAAATTAAAGATGGCGAAATGGTGACTTTACCAGATGGACGAGTTATTAATGGAAAAGATTATTTAGGCCCTAATATAAAGGGGCGTGTTGTGACGATATTGGGTGATACTAGGACACATCCTAATTGTTACACATTAGCAGAGCAAGCGGATTGTTTAGTACATGAGAGCACATTTAGTGCATCAGAAGGTAAGCTAGCTAGAAATTATTATCATTCAACCAGTTTACAAGCGGCAACAGTGGCTAAAAAAGCAAGAGTTAAACAATTGTACTTAACGCATATCAGCGCGCGTTATTTAGGAAGACAAGCATTAGAGCTTCAAAACGAAGCACAAACGGTGTTTAAGTCTTCAACCATTGTAAAAGATTTTGATGTGTTTGATATTCCTTTAAAAAAATAAAAAGGAGGGGTCAGATTGACAGTAAAAACATTGAAAAATAACTATGTATTAATCACAGGAGCATCTAGTGGATTAGGTGAGAAGATTGCCTATGAGGCAGCAAAAAAAAATGCATCTTTGATATTATGTGCTAGAAATGTGGAGAAATTAAAAAAAGTAGCAAGTATGTCTCAAGCAATGACAACAGGTCAAGTATTGATTCATCATCTAGATATTACGGATTATGATAGCGTGAATGAGTTGGTAACATTTATTGAAGAAAAAGAAGTGACCATTGATGTATTAGTTAATAATGCAGGAGTAGGTATTTTTAAACCATTTTTAGAGACAAGTCAAGAAGAGATAGACCTGATGTTTTCAGTTAATATTTTAGGGCTAATGACTTTAACACAAAAAATAGCTGTAATGATGGCAGAAAATAAAACAGGTCATATCATTAATGTCGCATCACAAGCAGGAAAAATGGCAACACCGAAATCTAGTGTGTATGCGGCAACGAAATTTGCGGTGATTGGATGGTCAAATGCACTAAGATTAGAATTAAAACCATTTGGTATTAAAGTGTTAACCGTTAATCCTGGACCAATGAGAACGAACTTTTTCGATACGGCAGATCCAACAGGTGACTATTTAAAACAAGTCTCAGCATTTGTTACAGAACCTGATCGATTAGCTAAGAAGATTGTTAATACGATTGGAAGCAGTAGACGGGAAATTAACACACCTTTTATTATGGAAGTTGGAAGTATTGGATACACACTATTCCCAAGATTGGGTGATTATTTAGCTGGAGGCTTGTTTAATAAAAAGTAGAGGAGTGACGTAGATAACATGAAAAATACAACTAAAACGATTGTCATGTTACTATTATTATTTGTGGTGGTACTTTTTGCAGTGATAAATGCTCAACCTATTACGATTAATTTTATTTTTACAAAGCAGCGTGTGCCTTTAGTATTAATCATTATTATTTCGGTTATCATTGGTGCATTGATAGCTTTAATAGGAACAGTAGGGACTATCTGGAAAAAAAATCGCACAGTAAAAGAGTTAAATCAATATATTACTGATTTAAAGACTGCACAGTTAGAGGGTGTTGAGAATCAACAGGTAAATGAGTTGGAACAAAAATTAAAAGAGAGTCAGCTTGAAATTTCTGATTTAAGGCATAAACTGGTGAACCAAATGATGTCTAGTCCAAGTAATCCGTCAATATCTGAGGAAGAATCTGAAATTATTGACGTTAAGAAGGATTAGCCTATGTTACGAGCGGAAAAAAGGGAGTTACATCAAGTTGATTATCGAATCTTATTGCCCGTTTTTTTGTTAAGTATTATCGGTTTAATGTCGATGTACGTTGCTATTAGTGGGGAGTATTCTTCTGCTGATGCCATAAAAAAAATGATGCAACAAGTATTATGGTATGCTATCGGGGCCGCTTCTTTATATGTAACAATGGTTGTTAAACCCAATATTATTTGGAAACTAACACCTTATGCTTATGGTGTAGGAATTCTCCTAATGGTTGCGTTACTATTTTTTTATGACGCTGCTCTTGCGATAGAGACTGGATCAAAAAATTGGTTTCGATTTGGGTCATTGACATTTCAACCAGCAGAACTGGTTAAAGTGTTGTATATTTTAATGTTGGCTTATATTGTAACGAAGCACAACCAAGAGTTTGGTAATCGAGATATGAAAACAGATAGTTTATTGATTGGAAAAATGTTGTTAGTTACCTTGCCTATTGCAATACTACTTAATCTACAAAATGATTTTGGTACTATGCTAGTATTTTTAGCCATTCTGGGAGGCGTGTTTTTAGTTTCTGGTATTTCGTGGAAAATTGTATTATCTGTTGTAGGAGTCTTTTTGTTTTTAGGAATCACATTGATTTTTTTAGTGACAACAGAAAATGGCCGGCAGTTTTTATATAAATTAGGGTTCAAATCCTATCAATTTGCTAGAATTGATGCGTGGATTGATCCGTTTTTTGACCCGACTGGACAGTCCTATCAACAAGTCCAAGCACTATTAGCCATAGCAACGGGTGGTTTTTTTGGTAAAGGGTATAACGTATCGGATGTTCATGTTCCAGTTAGATCGTCTGACATGATTTTTTCAGTGATTGCGGAAAATTTTGGCTTTGTGGGCAGTGTTTTTGTGATTCTTTTGTATTTACTACTGATTTATCGAATGATTCATGCCTGTTTTGAAACAAAGAATGTTTTCTTTTCTTATGTGACAGCTGGAGTAGTGATGCTAATTCTCTTTCATGTGTTTGAGAATATTGGAGCAAATATTGGCTTACTTCCGCTAACAGGAATTCCTTTACCTTTTATCAGTCAAGGTGGATCAGCCTTAGTCAGTAATATGATTGGTGTTGGTTTAGTCATGAATATGAGATATCATTATTCATCGAAAAAAAACAAGCTAGTGTAGTTAAGTAACTGTGCTAGCTTGTTTTTGTGGGTTAATTTGTTGAAAAAATAATATTAGCTTGTTTATTACTAATATGATGTTGTGAGTCATCTTTATTAATTTTAAATATAATTAATTCATTGAAGTCATCAATATCTAAAATAGTGATGGTATCACCAATAGATAAGTTGATACTATCCAGATAAGTTAAGACCGATACATCATCCATCACTCGGCCAATAATTGGCATGTCGCCAACTTTAAATTCAGTTAAGGGAATAATCGCTTGCTCGCGGTAATTTTCTTCTGTTGGGATAATACCACCATGGGGACAATTTGTTGGACTACCTAGATAGTCATAGAGTCTATCAAAAAAGACAGAATCTTTGACATGTTCTAATTCTTCAGATAAATGGTGTAAATCATATAAAGAGTATCCCAATTTATCATATAAGAATGTTTCGATGATACGATGGTTTCGAATAATGATAATTGTTTGATTTAATCCTTCTAAAGTTAATTTAGCACCAGTATAAGGTTTATACTCAATCAAGCCATCTTTCTGTAGCTTTTCAACCATTTCACTAACAGATGCTGGGGATACATGAAGATGTTGGGAGAGTGTCTTGTTCGAAACAAATTCGTCAATTCCATTATTTTCATAAATTGCTTTTAAATAGTCTTCTTTATTGGAAGATCTTGACATGCTTGTCCCTCCTACAAAATAATTGCTAAAATATATTAACTAATTTATTCTATCATAAAAATCAAGATTATATTAGAAAAAAGAAAAAATGAATCTTTTTTTTAATAATTGATATGCTATACTATAAACGTATTAAATAAAGAAGTGAAGGTGAGAAAATGACAACTTTTTATTGGTATCCAAAATGTTCAACGTGTAAAAAAGCGATTGCTTGGCTAGACGAGCATAATATTGAGTATAAATTAATAGATATGATTGAAACACCCCCTACAAAAGAACAATTAATCCATTGGATGGAGACAAATGACTATCCAGTTCGTCGTTTCTTTAATACAAGTGGTGTGCGTTATAGAGAACAACATTTAAAAGAAATTGTGAATGATTTTTCTTATGACGAAGCAGCAACTCGCTTAAATGCGGATGGTATGTTGATTAAACGCCCTATTTTAGAAGTTGGGGATAAAGTATTACTAGGATTTAAAGAAGCAGACTATGAATCATTATTGTTAAACTAAATAAGGAAGTGTTGGTATGTCAGAAGAAACATTATGGGTAAAAGACGTTGAGATGGGGAAAATGGTTGGTTTAACTCCTACAGCTCAAGATGATCTAGGAAGCATTACGTTTGCAATGTTACCTAAAGTAGGTAAAGAGATAAAAATAGGTGATCCTATCGTTGAATTAGAAGCAGAAAAAGCGGTTGTTGAATACGATTCACCCGTTACAGGTGTTGTGGTATCAATTAATGAAGAAGCCGAAAAAAATCCGAAATTACTGGATGAAAAAGATGCTTGGCTATATATTGTTAAATAAAAAAGAATCCACGTGATGTGTGGACTCTTTTTTATTTTTTGTCTTTATCAGTAGGTTGTTGATTAACTGAAAAATTAACCGTTGTTTTTTCTTTTTCAGGTTTATCTTTTTTATCCTCTTTTGGTTCAATTGCAAATTCTTCAAACATTTTTTCAAGTGAGTCTTTTCGTTTAAATGTTAATCCCATTTATATTTCCTCCCAGGTTGTAGGTTTGATATAGTTATTTGGTTGAGCTTTATAACTGTCAAAATTTGTTTCTTTTTTTAATAGCCAGTCTACCAATGTTTTACCAATTATTGGTCCAGTTGTCAAACCAGAAGATCCTAAGCCACTGGCAACCCACACATTTTCAAGTCCATTTACTTCACCAAAAAATGGTAAAAAATCTGATGTATAAGCACGAGTTCCCACTCTGTGTTGTGTGATAGGTAATTCAGCTAAAAAATCGATAGTATCACTTGCCACCAGTTTTAAATGTTCTAATTGTGTATGATCAGGTGTTAAGTCAAAACCTTCATCATTTTCGTGAGTAGCACCAATCAATATTTTTCCATCATAAAAAGGGATGATATCAGATTCTCCAACAGGCATGATAACAGGTAAATCTGTTGTAGAAAGATTAGACTGTACTTCAATTAGTTGTCCTTTTTGTGGTCTAATATCAACATGATAGTGAAGAGGTTCTAATAGCTGAGGTAACCACGCTCCAACAGTTAAAAACAATGAATCAAACATCAAGATGTCATGTTTAGTATGGACTTTCCATTGATGATTCATATATTCTATCTTGGATACGCTCGTTTTTATTAACTGATCACTTTCTTTTAAAATAGAATGAATCCCATTGATTAGTTGTTCTCCATCAATTTTAGCACCACCTGTAATAAATAAGGCATCATCTGTTGATGTGATAAATGGATACAATTGATTGATTTCTTTTTCCGTAAGATGAGAAATATCACCAATTTCTGGAGCATCTACTAACCGTTTATTAGCAATGGATTCTAATTTATCAAGGAGTTTAGGCGTTTTTTTATAAAGTAACGTTCCAGTTTTATGATAGATTTTTGTTGTATCTAAAAAATCTGATAAATCTGACATGTACCGAGTGTAAAACTTGGCCCCTTCTTTAGCTAGAAAGTACCACTCTTTATTTCTTCTTTGTGATAACCAAGGTGAAATAATACCGGCAGCAGCTGAACTTGCTTGACCAGTCCCGTCATCAAACAAAGTGACATCAACAGTTGGTTCTTGAGATAAATAAAAGGCGGCAGTTGAACCAACAATACCGCCACCTATAATTCCTACTTTATGTTTTAATGACATATTATCATATCCTTTGAACTTTATTTACTTGGATAAAAAGGTTCGACATGGACATCAATGTCAAAAATATCATATTTTTCTTTTAGCTCAGATTCTAATTGATCGACTAAATGATGACTATTTTCAACAGTTAGAGTTGGATTCATTGAGACAACAACGTCTAAGAATACATTCGCTCCTAAACTTCTAGCACGAATACTAACAACATCCATAATTCCATCCATATTAAGAATATCATCTTTATACATCGCTAACAAATCTTTGTCAAAACCATCAGATAAATAAAATGTACTTTCTTTGAAAATTTCATAAGCCGTTTTCAAAATAATACAACCAATGACAATCGCGGTTAATGTATCAAGCCAACCTAATTTAAATGATGCGGCAAAAACAGCGACAGAAGTCCCAATACTTGTTAACATGTCACTAAAATTGTCTTTAGCAACAGCGTGTAAAGCTTGACTATTATTTTTTTCTGCAATTTTTTTATTAATTAAATAAACACCATACATAATCGCTGCAGAAAATAGACCAACATAGGCAGCTAGTTGACTAGGCTGTTCCATTTGTCTGTCTATCACAGAACGGATACCATCCATCACAACTTGTACACCAACGGCAAACATAATCAAAGAGGTTAATAAAGAGGCAACATTTTCTGCTTTCCAATGCCCGTATCGATGTTCGTTGTCAGCAGGTTTACGCGAAACTTTTAGTCCAATCAACACGGCAATAGAAGCAATCATATCTGTGAAGTTATTCAAACCGTCTGCAGATAGAGCTTGTGATTTACCATAATAACCGGCTGCTAATTTGATAAATGCCAAAAATATATAAGCAAATATACTAATAATGGCTCCTTTTTCTGCTTGTTTAATCTCATTAATCCTTTTTGTCAATAAACTCACTCCTTAAATGATACGAAAGCTAGTATAACAGACAATTTACTATTTAGAACAGATGGAAAAAAATATTAAGGTAACCTAAAAAATAAAATAAAAAGCCCCAAAATTAATTGAGGCTACGCAGCAGGATTAATTAATACGCCATTAATATTATGAACAGTTGTTAAATTAATGCGTTCATCATATCTTTCGTCCGTTCCTTTTTTAGAAAAATTAAGATATAAATCATCACCATTATAAACTAATTCAAAAAAGTCGATATCGTCATAGATAAAACGCTCAGAATTATTATAGATAATGACGATACGTCCTTCTGAAATGTACAAATTAGATGATAATACTTTGTTTTTTAACTCAATAAGTGAATGTTTTCTTGCCATAGTTATCTCTCCTTTTGTGTAGTGTATCATAAATAGCAGAGTTGATAAAATAATTAGAAATTATTCAAACGTTAAAGTTTCTAAACGATTAAAGGCTTCTTCTAGAACAGGAATATCTTGTGTCGCAGCTAATCGGATAAAGTCAGTACCACCTTCCCCAAATGCTTGACCTGGAATAACGAGAACTTGTTTCTCCGTTAACAATTTTTTAGAAAAAGCAACAGAATCTAATCCTGTCTGGCTAATGTTAATAAAGGCATAAATACTTCCCTTTAATGGATGAAGACTTAAAAATGGAATGTCTTTAACGCGTTTTTCAATATATTGAAGGCGTTCTTTAAATAAATCAACAACTTCTTTTGAGACGTCATGATAATGGTCTAAAGCATAAATACCAGCTCGTTGAGAAGGGGTAGGAGCAGAGTAAGTAACATCTTCAGATAATAAATGACAGGCATCGTTAATATATTTTGGTGCAATCATATAGCCTATTCTCCAACCAGTCATAGCGAATGTTTTTGAGAAACTACTAAAGGTGATGGTATTATCTGGCGCTAATGAAGCCATAGGAGTAAAAGGTTCGCCAAAAGTGAATGCTTCATAAACTTCATCAGATAAAATAAATAGTTGATGTTTTTTAGCGATATCGGCAATTTTAGTTAGGGTATCTTTAGAAAAAACAGCACCAGTTGGATTGTTTGGCGAGTTAATAATGATGGCTTTTGTTTTTGATGTAATGGCTTTTTCTAAAATTATTGGATCGATTTGGAATTCATCTTTCTCATAAGTTGGGATGATTACAGGCACACCACCAGCTTCAATAACTTGTGTTTTATAAGGCGAAAAGTAAGGTTCATGTATAATGACCTCATCTCCTTCATTTAGTAAAACTTGAAGAGTAAGATACATTCCTTGTAAGGCGCCCACAGTAGCTCTGACTTGATTTTTTTCAAAAGATAAACCATATTGTTTTTTATAAAAATTGATAACACTTGTTAAAAAGTCATCACTTCCATCAGAAGCGGTATAATGTGTGTGTCCATTAGAAACATCTTTAAATGCAGCATCAATAATTTCTTTAGGGGTTGTAATATCTGGGTCTCCAATAGATAAATTTAATAGGTTAGGGGTTTTACTGGCTAAATCAGTAAATTCCATTAATAAATTTTCACCTGGTATTTGGTAAAAAGCATTTAACATTGTCTTATTCATTTATATCCTCCTTAATAATAAAAAAGTCAAAGGATCAACCTTTGACTTCATTTTATAGTACTTTTTCTAAAAAGTCTTGTGTTCTGTCATTTTTTGGATGTAAAAAGATGTCTTCAGGTGTGCCTTCTTCTTGAATCACACCTTTATCCATAAAAATGACACGGTCGGCTACTTCTCGG
>NZ_NGJT01000025.1 GCF_003950315.1 Vagococcus bubulae | reverse complement strand
GACTTGGTTCATGTTATAATCTTTATACATAAATAGCACTCCTTTTTAGTTGGTTTAGTCACCTTAATTATAAAGGATAGTGCTATTTTTTTCGTCAAAAAAAAGGAACAAAATCAAAAATAATTTTATTCCTTTTAATTTTCGTTAATAGACTTTTGGGTCAGCCTCTTTCTATAATTTTATTACATTATCTGCTTTTGATAGTGAGGTTTCTCTATGTGACACCATCACAATTAATCGCTTATACCGTTCTTTTTCAATAGCGCGTAGAATGATTTGTTCGTTCAAATAGTCTAAGTGACTCGTTGGTTCATCTAAAATCATCACAGGTGCATCATGTAAAAATAGTCTTGCTAAACCGATACGTTGTTTTTCTCCATCAGATATATCACGTTTCCCTTGCTTAATTTCGGTGTCATAGCTATTTGGAAGAGACATAATCCACTCATGTACAGAGGCTTTCTTAGCAGCTTGTTCAATCAATTCATCACTTGCATTCGGCATACCTAATCCGATATTATCTCGAATCGTTCCTGTAAATAAATCTGTTGTTTGTGACATGTATCCTTCAATTGAATAAACATCTCTTGTGTTAACTGCTTTGATATTTCGTTCATTGATATTAATACTTCCTTTAGATACATCGAAAAAGCGCATCAACAGATATAAAAACGTACTCTTTCCACGACCACTTTCTCCTTGAATACCAATAAAGCCTTTTGTTGGAAACATTAGGTTAACATTTTGCAACACTGGCTGATCTTCTTGGTAACTAAAAGACACATGATTCGCTGACAATGATTCAAAATCAATTTTATATAATGGTTCTTCCCGTGTGACGTCATTTACAGCCGGTTTTTCGTTCATCACTTGTCTTAAACGTTTGGCTGAAGAAAGAGTAGATAATAGCTCGTTTCCTAACATGCTTAAGGGGATAAACGGTCCAAACGAACTCACAAACACTAGACTTGAAACAATCAACTTATCTGGTTGGACAGATAACGTCACACCAAGTAGCACAAACCAAATTGTCCCTAACGCAATGATTAACTCCATATACCATTGAATGTTTCTAAGTTGTCCTGTCTTTTTTAATGACACACGATTAAGTGTATCACCTCTTTGGCGCAATCGCTGTAACATTTGATTTTTTAACCCATACTGTTGAATATCTTTTTTTCCTTCACTCATCTCAATCACTGTTTGATTTAAGTTAGACAAACTAGTCTTATAATCATCCCCGATTTTTTTCGCTTGCCTATACTGAATACTTGGAACTAATATACCAAGTAATACATAAGCACCCAACGCAATGAGACCTAAAACGAGGTGAACCTGACTAAAATAAGTCACTAGTCCTATTCCCATGATTGTCGCAATAAGAACCGGTGAAACAGTGTGCGCAAAAAATATTTCCAACATCTCAACATCACTAGTAATCAGTGCAATATAATCTCCCTTACCTCTACTAAGCAACTTAGCTGGGGCTAGTGTGCGTAACTTTTTAAATAACTCATGTCTAACGTCAGCTAACGTATGAAAAGCAATATAATGATTCATATATTGCTCACCATATCGAGCAATCCCTCTAAATAATATAGCCATGACTAAACTAAATATCAGCCATGAAAAATTACTAATGCGAGAACTGGTCATCACAGTAACGGCACTCACATAAGGAATATAAATCACACAACAATAACTAATCACACCAAGAATCACTGCAATTAGTACTTGAAAAGGGATTTTCTTTATAAAAGATAACAACCATTTTATTGTATCTAATGTGTCACGCATCAAAATCCCTCCTCAAGTAAGTCTTTTTCAGATTTTAAAAAGTTTTTATAAATAACGGATTGTTTTTCTAATCCATCATGCGTTCCTTTTTCTACTAAACTACCATCATCAAATATTAAAATAGTATCCATCTCTTTTACTGTATACAATCGATGTGAAATAAATAAAACAATCGCTGTTTTCGCTAATTGGGTCACAGCTTCTAATATGGCTTTTTCACTCTCACTATCAACACTAGACGTTACCTCGTCAAAAATATAAATGGCTTTATTTGCTAATAGAGCTCTAGCAATTAATAAACGTTGCCGTTGTCCTCCTGATAGATTTTTTCCATTTGATTGAATCACATAGTTGAGTTGCTCAGGTTGCTCTTTAACAAATGACATCATTTTAACACGATTCAATACTTGCCATAACTCTTCATCAGTCGCCAGAGCATTTCCCATCAATAGATTATCTTTAATCGTTCCTTCAAATAAATAACTTTTTTGATTCACCACTATGATGTCATCTTGCATATCTGATAGACTAATCACATTATGATAAGCATCATAGCCAGTTATTGCCCCAAGCGGTGTGGTGTATTCTCCTGTTAATAGTTTACTTAATGTACTTTTTCCTGAGCCTGATTGACCAATAATGCCGTAAATATGCCCTCTTTCAAAACTAGCACTGACTTTTTTTAAAGCATATTCTTCATCATCTGCGTAGCTAAAAGATACTTGTTCAATCTCTAAGAGAGTCGGTATCGCAGCATTTTTTTCACCTGTTTGTTCTGCGAATGAACTATTTGGACTATCCAAGTAGTCAAACAACCGTTTTGACGCACTAATACCATTCATTGCCACATGAAAAAATGACCCCAGTTGGCGCAAAGGAATAAAAAATTCTGCTGCTAATAAAATAAACATCAGCATCTGTGTTAGTGACACTACCCCATTAACATATCCTGATAATGCAATCACTATACCAACTGCTGCCCCTCCATAAGCAATAATATCCATCACTATAAGTGAATTTAACTGCATTTTTAGTAAATTCATCGTAGCTTGACGAAAAGATTCTGCTCGCTTATCCATCTCTCGTTGTTTAAATTTATCCTGTGAGAATACTTTTAAAGTCGTTAATCCCATTAAGTTTTCATAAAACTGCTCACCTAAAATTAAATACCCATCCCAATACTCTCCCAATATTTTTTTAGCTATCTTCATGATTGCCATGATAGATAAAGGAATTAATGGGATACACAACAATAAGATAATAGCAGGTTTTATATACATAAAAGCTAAAACAAAAAAGACCGTCAAACTAGATAGTAAACAATAGAAAACTTGCGGAATAAAGCGTGAAAAATAATGCTCTAACTGCTCAACTCCTTCTACTGATAGTTGAGTCAATTCTGTATCATTTAAGCTTTGTTGACTCACATCGACCTCTAAACTCTTGGTCAAAACAGCTGTTCGAACATCTAATCGCAAACGACTTGAAGCAAAATGCGTGCAATGCGATTGCCAATTATTTGCCAGTGATTTAATGATTAAACTAACAATAATCACCCCAACAAAACTAATCATCATTAAAGGAGACACTTTTTTTTCGGTATAATACTGTGCAAGAGTCATACATACCACGCTGACTGTTGCAATATTAGCTAAAAGAGTGCCCCATTTCGATAACACAATACCGACAATATACTTTTTATCATCTTGTAATAAATTCATTAACTGTTTATTAATCATATGTCCATTCCTTCTGCCTTTGATGCACTTATTTTTCGCTTATTAGAAAAATAGAGTCTAAAGAAAATAACATGACCAACAAATACTAAAATCAACGCTATACGCATGATTGTATTTGGAACCATAACAAATGGAATAGCCAACAAACAAAAAACGGTTATCAATATTTTGTATTGTTGCGTTTTAGACATTTTCTTTTCGACAATATATTCTTTGACATATTGATTATACCACTTTGTTTTTATAAAATAAGCATGTACTTTTTTTGAACTATTCACCCAAAAAAAAGATGCCGCTAAATAAAATGGGACAGTTGGCAATAAGGGAATGATGATTCCTATTGTTCCTAATATAAATGTGATACACCCTAATATAAAAAAGATTATGCGCTTCATTTCATCGCCCTCTGACTTTCTAGATTATTATGTTCATTCTAATTGAAAAATGTTCTCATTGTCAATCGAATGTCTCGTTTTTCACTCCCTCACTTTTATAAGCCATCCAATAAACTTTGCTTTCACATTTAGACGTTTAAGTGTATGATATGTACAGAAAAAAATAAAGGAGGGGTGAAGATGAGTGAACCTCATAATAACCATGAACCACACAAACTAATCGCTCATACAAATGGCCGTTCATTAGAAGAAATTAACGGATCAGTCGAAGTTCCTACTGGAAAAGGATTTTGGCGAACGTTATTCGCCTATTCAGGTCCTGGTGCTCTTGTCGCAGTTGGATACATGGATCCAGGTAATTGGTCAACTTCTATTACAGGGGGACAAAATTTTCAGTATCTGTTGATGTCTGTTATTTTGATGTCTAGTTTAGTTGCTATGCTCCTACAATACATGGCTGCTAAGTTAGGGATTGTGACTCAAATGGATTTGGCTCAAGCGATTCGAGCAAGAACGAGTAAAAAATTAGGAATCGTTTTATGGATTTTAACTGAATTAGCCATTATGGCAACTGATATCGCTGAGGTAATTGGGGCTGCCATTGCATTGTACTTATTATTTGGCATTCCACTGCTTTATGCCGTTTTAATTACAGTCTTTGATGTCTTGTTATTATTACTTTTAACAAAAATTGGCTTTAGAAAAATAGAGGCATTAGTTGTCTGCTTAATTTTTGTCATTCTATTTGTTTTTATTTATCAAATAGCTTTATCAAACCCATCATGGGGCGCTGTTTTTGAAGGATTAATTCCAACAAAAGATACATTTGCAGACTCACCAAGAATCGGGGGGCAAACACCGTTAACAGGAGCACTAGGTATTATTGGGGCAACTGTGATGCCGCATAATTTATATCTTCACTCTGCCGTATCTCAAACAAGAAAAATCGATCATTCTGATGAAAATCGTGTTGCTGAAGCGGTTCGCTTCTCTACTTGGGATTCAAATATCCAATTAACCATGGCATTTTTTGTTAATGCTCTTCTTTTAATCATGGGGGTTGCGGTATTCAAATCAGGAACGGTTAAAGACCCATCATTTTTTGGATTATATGAGGCTTTATCTGACCCTGAAACGTTAAGCAATGGGTTACTTGTCTCTGTTGCAAAATCTGGTGTTCTTTCAACATTATTTGCTGTGGCACTACTGGCATCAGGACAAAATTCTACTATTACCGGTACATTAACAGGACAAGTTATTATGGAAGGCTTTATCCATATGAAACTACCAACTTGGCTAAGAAGACTAGTGACTCGGTTGATTTCTGTTGTCCCTGTTGTCATTTGTGTTTTAATTACAAGTAAAAAAGGAACGCTCGAAGAACACGAAGCACTTAATAATTTAATGAATAATTCTCAAGTCTTTTTAGCGTTTGCTTTGCCTTTTTCAATGATTCCATTACTCATGATGACTAACAGTGAAGCCGAAATGGGGCATCGCTTTAAAAATACTGGATTGGTTAAATTCTTTGGTTGGATATCCGTTATAGGCTTAACTTATTTAAATCTCATTGGTCTACCTAGTCAAATGGAAGCCTTCTTTGGTGATAAACCAACTCAAAATGAACTGACCTTAGCCCATAGCATCGCTTATCTCTTAATCATTGGCGTCTTGTTACTTTTAGCATGGACAATATGGGATTTATATAAAGGAAATAAACGAATTGTTGAACAGGCTAAACAAAAATAGATAATAAAATCCCTATGACACCAAGATGTCATAGGGATTTTATTATCTAACTTCTATCAGAATAGCATCATTAGTGACCTCTTTATCAAGTGATTTTTTATCAATTTCAGCGTATTCACTATAATTAGTCACTACTACTGGTGTCAATAGACTATAGCCAGAATCCTTAATTAAATCTATATCAAATTCCATCACAACGTCTCCTTTGTTCACATGACTTCCCACTTCTTTTATCAAGTTAAATCCTTTACCATCTAACTCAACTGTGTCAATTCCTATGTGAACTAAAAGCTCCACACCTTTTGTTGATTTAAAGGCTAGTGCATGTTTAGTCCGAAATACCATCCCTAATTCTCCGTCAAATGGTGCATAAATTTTTCCAATAGTTGGTTTAACTGCCACACCTTTTCCTATGATTTCGTCAGCAAAAGTTTTATCTGGTACTTCTGTAATAGACACAGCTTGCCCGATTAATGGACTATAAATCACCTCATCGTCAAACACTACTTCTTTACTTTCTTCTTGATGTAACGTATCCTCTGTTTCAACA
Organism: Vagococcus bubulae; assembly: GCF_003950315.1. GTDB lineage: Bacteria > Bacillota > Bacilli > Lactobacillales > Vagococcaceae > Vagococcus > Vagococcus bubulae. Next base: position 18,214 of record NZ_NGJT01000025.1, on the reverse strand, counting down.
ATCTCATCATTTAATCCTTCAAATTTTAATCCCATTGTAAAGACAAATGATAAGATAAAACTAACCAAAATAGCCACAACTATTGCAATCAAACTTTTCATACTGCCGTCTGGTGAGATATACGTTGGTAAGATTAAAACATTCGGTGCACTAAATGAATAGGTTTTAACACCTAGTAATACACCTATTACCCCACCAATACCACCTGCTAACATTGCTGCATAAAATGGTTTTTTAAGCTTGAATGTGACCCCAAACATCCCAGGTTCTGTTACGCCTAAAAGAGCTGATACTCCTGTTGAAGCAGCAACAGATTTTCCTTCTTTATTTTTTGTTTTAAACATGACGGCAAATATTGCCCCCGCCTGTGCTACATTACTAATTAAACAAAATGGTAACCAAAAATTATCATATCCTGTTAGTGCCAAATTTTGAATGGCAATAGGCATAATCGTAAAATGCATTCCTGTCATAACTAATAACGGATTTAACCCGGCCAATAAGAATCCTGCTACTGGACCTGCTGTTGCAAACAACCAATCTAAAAAGACTGCTAAATAATTTCCAATATAATTCCCTAATGGAGATAAAATGACTAATGAAATAGGTGTCACAATCAGCAGTGTCAAAACTGGCGTTAAAATAAATCTTAGTACGTTCGGAATATATTTATCTAAAAATTTATAGACATAACTCATTAACCAAATAGTTAAAATGATTGGCACAACTGAATAACTATAAGCTAAATATGGCACATCGAAATTTAAAAATTTCAAAGTCTCTAATCCCTCAGCTGCCCCATTAATAAGCGTTGGATACAATAAAATACCAGCTGAAGATAACCCAATAAATTCATTGACTTTGAATTTTCTTGAAGCAGATACGGCGATTAAAAATGGTAAAAAGTAAAATGCTGCATCCGAAATCATATACAAAACTGAATACGTGCCAGATGTTTCAGAAACTAATCCTGTCATAGAAAAGATTGTCAAAAGACATTTCATCATCCCAGCTCCAATAATGGCTGGTAAGATTGGTGTAAATATACCTGAAATAACTTCTAGCATCACTCCTATAGGATTTGATTTTTCTTTTTTAGCTGTCCCTTCCATTTTTGGTGCCGATGGATCAACTAACTTTTCAATTTCTTTATAGACTTCTGCTACATCATTTCCAATAATAATTTGATACTGATTATTTTTGTACTGAGTTCCTAGTACATCTGGTATTGCTTGTACTTTTTTATCATCAACGATGGATTGGTCAACGAGATTAAATCTTAATCTCGTTGTGCAATTCCATACTTCATTAATATTCTCATTACCGCCTACTTCTTTTAAAATAGTCTCGGCTAGTATTTTAAAGTCCATTATTTTACGCTCCTTTACATTATGTCACCATTCGATGCAATTAATTCTTTATACCATGTAAATGATTTTTTCTTAGAACGTTTGAAAGTTCCTTTACCCCAATCATCCACATCCACATAAATAAATCCATATCGTTTAGACATTTGGCCTGTTCCGGCAGAAATAATGTCGATACAGCCCCATGTTGTATAACCTAATACATCAACGCCATCTTTGATGGCTTCATCCATTGCTAAAATGTGTTCTCTCAAATAATCAATGCGATAATCATCTATAATGTCCCCGTTATCCTCTATCTTATCGACTGCTCCTAGACCATTTTCCACAACAAATAATGGAATTTGATAACGATCATATAAAGTATTCATTGTAATACGGAGTCCTTTTGGATCAATAATCCAACCCCATTGACTCTTTGGTAAATAAGGATTTTCTAAACTTGAAAAAATATTTCCATCTGTTTTTTCAGCACTAGATAATACTTTTTCATCTCCTGAAACCACCTTTGTCGAATAATAACTAAACCCAATAAAGTCTACTGTATTTTTTAGAATGTCTGCATCTTCTGGTTCTTGATGAATCGTTAAATTATGTTCTTCAAAAAATCGTTTACTGTAGCTAGGATAATGACCTCTTACTTGGACATCAATAAAGAAAAATCCTTCTCTATCCATCATTTTTGCTTCCCATATGTCATCAGGATTACAAGTATTTGGGTAACTCTCTCCTGCTGCAAGCATGCAACCTATCATATTATTTGAATCAACTTCTCGACCAATCTTTGTTGCTAAAGCTGATGCAACTAACTGATGATGTGCTGCCTGATATTTAGCTTGTGTAGGATTTTCAAATTTATTCTGATCAAAACTTCCACCTAAAAAAGGCAATACTTGCAAAATATTAATTTCATTAAACGTCAACCAATACTTCACTTTCCCTTTATAGCGATTGAATACTACTGTGGCATAATTTGTAAAGAAATCAATGACACTTCTATTAGTCCAACCATCATATTTTTCATACAAATAAATAGGTGTATCAAAATGATTTAATGTAACTACTGGTTCAATATCATACTTCAAACATTCATCAAATAAGTCATCATAAAACTTTAATCCTGCTTCATTTGGCTCTTTTTCATCGCCTTGTGGAAAGATTCTTGGCCAACTAATTGATAAACGCAAACATTTAAATCCCATTTCTGCAAACAAAGCAATATCTTCTTTAAAATAATGGTACCCATCAATGGCTTTATGACTTGGATAATAATCAAACGTTTGAGACATTGCCAAATGTGGATTGTACATGACGTGAACACGGTCTTCATCTTTATTAGGTAAAAAATCAACTGGTCCTAATCCTCTGCCTCCTTCTTTATACCCCCCTTCATATTGATTGGCTGCAATAGCACCACCCCATAAAAAATTTTCTGGAAAACTCTTTGTTTTATTCATCGTTACTTCCCCTCTCTCATTTTTTATAAAATAAAAAGCGATACCTTAAATAAACCCTTAAAAAGGTTTAAATAAGGTATCGCCTGATTTAACAGTAACAATCCTTTTAGTTATCAAGAACTCTTTGTATATGAACCATCAAATAAAATTGTTCATCATCGCTAATTGTGATGCCTTGTGTGTCATTCATATACTTATTTATTTTTTCTACACACGAATAAACTTTAGGATAAGCTTGGGATAATTGCGTTAACATGGTCATACTCGATGATGGAAAATCTTGATTCGTAATGACTCGATGTGCAAAAAATTTCAAATGAACTAAAAACCGTTCATACGATAAACTGCTTGTATCTAACTCCTGGTTAAAATGATACGCTATAATGACTAAAATATCTTTTACAATTTTAGGAATTTGCATGGTTTGATGCATTTTTTCAGTGCGTTGCTGAGCATTTACAAAATGAAGGGCAATAAACCCTGCTTCATCTTCTGATAACTCAACAGAATAATAATCATTTATCAAGGTCAGTGCCTGTTTAGCCACTTGAAATTCTGTCGGATAAATTTGCTTTATCTCCCACAGTAATGGATTTGAAATATCCTGATTTTTTTGATGCCTTTCTACGGCATTTTCAATATGATCATTTAAACTCAAATATAAATGTTTTCCCAGTTTAAAATCTAATACCTCTTCCCCATAACTAATAATTTCTCTCACTAATACTAATTGTTCAGCAGAAATGTTTTCTAAAAAATCAATAAATTCTTCTGGTGTACTTTCTGCTTCTAAGCGAAAGACTTTTTCAATCTTACTTTCATCCACCTGTTCACCTGGCTTAACATTAAACGCTAACCCATTTCCAATCAAAATAACTTCTCTATTTTTATAATCCGTTGACATTAATACGTTATTATTAAATTTCTTTTTAATAATCATTTTGGTTTCCCAACACCTCCCAACAAAAAAAACACGCAAATACACACAATAAAAAATTGTGGTATCGCCTGCTTTACCAGTAACAATCCGAATATTCTGTTATCGTTTACAAATTAAATTATAAAGACTATTATATTTTTTGTCAATACTTTTAAGGAATATTATTTGAACTAACAACTAGATAAAAATGCCATAGCATTTTTATCCATTCAATACGGCACCACCATTAACATGTAAACATTGACCACTCATATAGCTACTATCTTGATTAGATGCTAAAAAAACAAAGCTAGGGGCTACTTCATAAGCTTCACCACAACGTTTCATCGGTGTGTCTAACCCAAATTTTTCATGAGTCATCCCTTTCATTGTCGCTGGGATGAGAGGTGTCCAAATTGGTCCTGGGGCCACACAATTGACGCGAATTTTTTTATTAATAAACTCCTCACGCACTGACAATGAACGCGTATACCCTACCACTGCACTCTTAGTAGTCGAATAAGTTAATAGATAAGGATGGCCACGATACGCATTGACTGACGCATTATTTATAATAGCTGCTCCCTCATTAAAATATGGGAAAAGATATTTTGTAAAATACATAAAACTATAAATATTAGTCGCAAATTCACGTTGAACTTCGGTTTCTGTAATATCAACGATACTATCACGTTCATGCTGTTCAGCAACATTATTAACTAGTATATCAATTGATTTAAACTTATCAATAAAGTAATCAACGGCTTCTTTTACCACATGTTCATGCCCAACGTCTCCTTTATAAAGATAAACCGTTGCCCCAAGTTCTTCGGCACGTTGTTTTACTTGTAATGCATCAGCATCATTTTCATGATACACAATCCCAATATCAGCTCCCTCATGGGCAAATGCGATAACAACAGCGGCACCAATCCCACTATCTCCACCAGTTACAATCGCTTTTTTACCTTTCAACTTATTTGCTGACAAGTAATTTGGATCTTCAATCAATACTTTTGTTGACATGAATTCATTGCCGTCTTTTTGATGATAATCTTCTTTTGGTTTGCTTAATTTATGTTCCAATGATATCTCTCCTTTTCTAAACCAACGTTAGTAAAAAATACAGTCATTGTTAAAACATTACTACAAATAGAATATTATCACAAAAAAAGTGTTTTTGTTAAATGATAAACATCACAAATTTTATTTTTATACAAAAAATATCATTTTAATGATATTAACTCGCTATAATCTCGTGTAAGACATATAACTCCCAATCAGAAATGCTAATGCGATAAAAATCTTCAATAGAGGACAACAAGTCTTTTATGTTTCCATAAAAATAGTTATCATTAATTTTAAGTTGTGATAAATCAGTTGGGACAGGATAATCAACTGAACCTAAAATGGTTCGTTCAATCATCAATGCTAAATGCATCGTTAAATTAAATTTAACTTTCACATTAAACTTTATGCCAAATCGACGTTCACATTTTTCAATGATTAATTCCACCTGTTTAATAATAATTTCAGGATTTAAGAAATTTAATTTTTCAGACAGTCCTTCTTTAGAAAAGAAATAGATACACTTATTCGTTAAATCCGTCATATATTTTTCGTGAATCGTATTACGAAACGTATATTTCATCGCTTGATGTTCCGTGTCCTCATCTAGTATGTCTAGTAGATTAACAGAAGACACATTAGTTTTATTATCCAAATAAGACGTGGTCATAATTAATTCTGTTGTGTCAAGATAGCCCTTATCTGAATTTTCACGATCTAAAATATCTAGTAACTCATTAAAATGCATCACGATGATTTTGATTTCTGGATTAATAAATGGTTCAAATAACTTTTTTAATTTTTTAGCAATATCATAACCTAAAATACTCGAAATAATGACATTGCGATCATTTGAAAATCCCTCAAAATACTGAATATCCGTAATAAATTTCTGCTTAATATTTTTTGTGATGTCATAAAATGTGTGATGATTTAACAATTGTTGTCCGATTTCCAAAGCAAATGACGTGGTTAAATTATTCACCACTAATAACTCTCCCATAATCTCTGGTTTTAAACTTTTATAAAAATGAACCAAGGACCCCATATCAACCAACATAATCACGCCCTCAGATGTATCACGTTCAGCTAACCAAGCCTTTACTTCTAAGACAATATCTTTAATCGACGCGTCTAACGGCATATTGATTGCATCAAACACATAATTTCCACAAAGTTGATTAGATACAGCTTGAATGCTACTTGCTGTTGTATCCCCATGTGCTACAAGAAGAGCATGATAGGCAATTTGCTCTTTGATGGTTCCAATTAAAAATAGACTCAATAGAAAACGAGCGTCTTGTTTGTATTCAACAGGCAATTTAGACGTAATTTTTTTTGCAAATAGTGCTGTCCTAGGGTATTCCATACTTAATGTTTGACGAATGGACTGATTGTCTAATACTACTTTATCTTTTAACGTTAAGTAATTAAGTAATTTATCCATATAAGGCATGACACTATCTGATTTTCCGAGTATTTGTTTTGCACTGGCTAATACTTGTTCTTTTACTTGATTTAAGACATATACATCTTGATACAAATAGTTTGAATCAAGAGAAAAATCTAGTAATGCTTCCCTTAACTCTAGAACATCTGTAGTCGAATTCATTACTGTGTTTAACGCACTGATGACTTCTTTTGATATAGCGGTAACATCTTTTAATGGGGTTTTATAAGAAACAACCACTGAACTATCCTGATGATCCCCAACATAAAGAATCTCACTATTTTCTTGCTGTTGGTAGTGAAGAGCATCTGCACAATATAGCTTCACTTTATTGGCTAATTGACCAATGTTACCTGGCATTTTTTCATGTAAAAAGGTATCAAAAATTAAACGATCAATCACAATGTCTTTTCTAAGTAGCTGCGCTTCTTTTAAAAATAACGCTTTTAAAATCGTTTCTCTTTCATGGAGTGGGCGCAAATGATAGTCTGCTAGTTCTAAAACCGCTGAAATACGGCGTAAAAAAGTGGGCAATAAAACATCTTTAGGCTCTTCTGTTGTCGCAAAAATCAAGCGAACGTTAGCTGTTTCTACTTTATCTTCTTCACCAATTAAGCGAAACTGCCCCGAGTCCATAAACTGAAATAGTTTTTCTTGATTCTCATATGATAGTCGATGCACTTCATCTAAAAATAAAATGCCATTATCCGCTTTACTAAGCAATCCCTTTTTATCTTTATCTGCCCCAGTATAGGCTCCTTTTTTATGACCAAATAATGTTGAAGAAAGTAACTCAGGGTTATTAGCATAATCCGCACAATTAAATACCACAATATTATCAGAACAATTGGCTTGTTGCTGATTGAGATAATCAAAAATTAAGTGAGCTAAATACGTTTTTCCTACGCCACTATTTCCATGTATTAATATAGGCAACCCTTTTGGCGGATAAGACATGGCTGCTTTACAGGTCTTTATCATAGATTTAGCACTACCTTGACTACCGATAAATTGCTCAAACACATCTTGTGATGAGGTTTCGTCACGATTAGCAATTTGCCAAACAATAGGATAGGTTTGACTTTTTATGACTTCATTATCTTTAGCTAACTCATTCAAATACAAACTCGTTACAGAACGACTCAAACCAATTTTTTTGGCTAATTCTGTTGTGGTAATTCCCTCTTTTACTTCTCTAATACCTTGAAGTAACTGTCTTTTAGTGGACTCTTTCATTTTTTCACTCATCCCCCATCATACTAAAAAACGCATGACACTTATCGCCCATGCGTTTTTGTTTTAACAATCCCTTTATTTTATAACCTTAACATCACATAGTTTTTTACTTGTTAAATTTTAGCACACTTTACTGTCTTCATACATGATCATTCGTTACCAAAATCCTATGTATTGTGTAATAAATTGATTAACAGATACCAAGTAATCCTAAAATAATCCCTAAAATCATGATGCCAAACATCACAACATTGATGTTTACTTTTTTACGTAATAACCAAAACGTAATTAATGTCACTGTTAGTGGAACAATCCCAACAAATAGTTGATCTAAATAATCTTGAATTTTAATTGGATCAGACCCACTAACGGTTACTTCTAAAATCGTTTTAAATTTTACAGTTGAAGCAGTCATACTTCCCATCATTAGTAACCCAACCATACTAGAGGCTTTAGTCAGTATTTTCATACCGCCACTTTCATATAGTTTTTGAATGAAGTTGGCCCCAACGGAATACCCTGTATAAAGAGCATAATAATGAATAATAAAAGCTGGAATATTGTAAAGTGCTAAGAATACAATCGCTCCCATAACTGATCCAGTACTGGCAATTGAAATCCCAATACTTGCGGCAATAACACGTAAAATCCCCCAAAAGAATGAATCACCAATACCTGATAAAGGCCCCATCAATGATGCTTTAACCGCTGTAATTGAACTAGCATCAAAATGATCATCTTCACTATTTTGTTTTTCCATTGAAGTCACAAGACCCATAATAAAGTTATTAATATGCATCGTTGCGTTAAACCATGTGGTATGACGAACAATCGCGTCGGCACGTTCTTCATCTGTTTTGTAGTAACGATTAATCACAGGAAGTAAGGTATAAATAACGCCTAACGCATGATATTGTGTGGCTCCTGTACGACTGGCATTCATTGTCCATGAGCGCCAAAAGACTGAGCGCATCATTTTTTTATCTTCAACTGACATATCTTGTTTTAATTTCATGCGAAAAAGTCCTCCTCTTCCTCTTCTTTACTCATTTCACCACTGGCTACTTTTCCTTGTGTGGTTGGTAAATTCATCATTTGTACATCGCGTTGAACCATCATCACACAAATCACAATCCCAACAGCAGCGACTGCAACAGCTGGTAATTTCAAGTAAGCTGTTAAAATAAACCCTAATAAGTAAAACACTGCTAATTTATTATCCCAAAGTAATTTCATCAACATTGCAAACCCAACAGCTGGTAATAAGCCACCTGCCGCACTCAAACCATTCATCACATTTTGTGGTATGTTATTTACCATAACAGCAACAGGTTCGCTTCCAAGTAAGACCCCAACAAATGAAATCGCTGCAATAATAAAGTAATAGAAAATCCATGTCCCATAATGAAGTGCCACAATTTTTCGTTGATTATTTTCACGTGCAATACGATCTAACATTGGCGCAAAAATATTCATTAAAACATTTTTCAAGAACATCACAACAAATGCTGCTAACATCCCAATTGGAATCGCTAGTGTAATCGCCGCTTTTTGTTCAACGTTTGCAATAATCGCAAAGGTTGTCGCAAGAGTTGTCGCTGTCACTGGTTCAGCAGAAATCACACCACCTATGTTAACATTTCCCATAAACACTGCTTCAAGTGCTGCTCCCATCAAGACACCTGTTTTTAAATCTCCCATCAATAGTCCTGTCACAAGACCAACAACTAATGGGCGTTCCAACATACTTTGACCTGTTAAATAGTTACCAGCAAAACAGATAAACACACTAAGTCCTGCCATAAGTGCATGCATTAACATTTTTTATCCCCCTTAAACATTTTTCAATGCTTTTTTCAATTCTAATTTTGGATTAGTTGGTAAAACTTGATTGTAACTATCCACACGTTCTAATTCTGACAATTCTTTAGCAGCCGTTAACTCATCTGGATTAAGTAGAACACTTGGGAAAATCGTTGTTTTGTCTTTTGGATCTGATTTATCAAAACGACCCGCATTTGCCACATTCACTGTTTCAACAGCATCGACATGTTGCGCAATTTTATTTGCATCAGACACACAGTTTACAATCACAAACATACGTTTATCTTTCCCACGAGGGTCATTAAATAATTCAATCGCATCATCTACTGAACGAACTAACAACTTCATCCCATTTGGTACAGCCATTTTTAATGTCATTTGCATCACTTGATTTTTTGCCGCCTCATCATTTGCCACAACTAAAAGTGGGGCATTTAATTCTTTTGTCCATACAACAGCTACCTGCCCATGAATTAATCGGTCATCTACTCTAATTTGTGTAATCATTTTTTCTCCTCCTAAAAAATATCGTCCTCTTCTTCTATTGTGGTTGGAACCTGTTGAACCTGTGATTCTTGAATTGCAGCCAGTATATCTTCTTTTGACAACACACCAGTATTTTCATGAAACATAATCGATAAAATAATAGCTAAATTTGAATTTGATACTAATATAATGTTGTCTTTCCCTGATGTCATAATCTCTGCTGCAATTTTTTGATTCACACTTCCACCGTACAAATCTGTGAATACAATCCCCTGACTATCTTCACTAACCTCTTGAATAAATTGTTGAACTTCTGGCGTGTAATCGTCATCCGTGACATAAGCATCTATCACTTGAACGTTATCACCACTACCGGTTAAGAGGTTCAACGAATTTTGTAATCCACTAGCAAACTTGCCATGCGTTGCAATTAAATAACTTCTCTCCATCTTTTTCACCTCTTCACTTTTATATAAGCAAGTATGATGCCAACTTTCAAAGTCAATAGAATACGGTTACAAAAGGGTTTTAGGTAAATTATACTGTTTAAACACTTTTCTTTTTTTCTAAACAACTTAAACACTTAAAAAAGCATACTAGTATCAATCGCTAGTATGCTTAAATGACTTCTATTTCATATTTTCCATATCTTTTTTTAGTATATTTTTTATTCTTATTAAAAATAAAAAGTTGTGTTTGTTTTATTTTTCTAATACCTAATTGATTAGTAGTTAACGTATCGTTAATTTTCAAACGATACAAACCTCTAGGTATATTTTTAAACGTAACAATATCATCTGAGTAAACTTTATGCTCATATACAGTGCCATCTCTGTACATTGGGTGATGCCCATTTTTACTATATAAAGAAACTATAAATGGTGAATCGAAATCCTTAGAAAAGACCCTTACTGATAGAGTCATATTTTTTTTAGATAAGATAAACATTGTAATGGTTTTTACAATGTAAATAAAAGTTGTTAATAAAAATAATAATAATAATATGATTATTCCGTACATCTTTAATAATCGTATTTTATTACCTCCATTTTCATCTTTTTTAACTTTTTCTGTATACTCTATTCTATGACCTGTCACTAACAACCTATGCGTATTCACCATATAAGGAGTACACGTTAATAAGGTCACTAAATCTTCCCCTGGTACGATTTCAATGCTATCTGTTTGATCAGGGGTTACTACTTTAATAGATTCAACTTGATAAGCCAAAGTATCATCTTTTAATTCAATTAAAAATACATCATTTTCTTTTAAGCTAGTTAAATTAGTAAATAATTCTCTATTGGGTAAACCTCTATGAGCAGAAATGACAGAGTGGGTATTTTCTCCCCCTACTGGTAAAGACGTTCCATCTAGCACTGTTGCACCATATTCAAGTAAGTACGGTGTTGTTATCCCAAATAATGGCAATTGTATGGATAGTTTAGGAATATTTATTTTCCCAATCAAATATTTTTTCTTATCTACTTTATGATTATTATCACTTGATTCATCAAAAGGATCGCCTCCTATATGAATCCCTTCTTCAGATAATTGACTATTTCTTTCTCTAAACTCTTTGGCCTGTTGACTGTATATTTTATCATCTTCTTTTTGATAACTACGCATATTATACTGAGATATGACATTGTTTAGTTCATTGATATAAAATGGATACGTCATTACCAAAAACCCTAATAAAAACATTATCATAAATAAGCCATTTACTATAATCTTTTTTTTCATTACTAAACCTTCTTAATATTATTCATATTCTTTATTCTTTTTAAATGACAAAACTAACATTCGAATAGAATATAAAAATAAAAGTAGTATAATTAAAAGTAGCAAAAGTAAGCCAATAGTTTCTTTTAGTTGATGTTTATTTATACTATCAATATCTTGCTTAATCATTTTTGTATTATAATCTACTCTTTTGCCAGTTACTAGTAAACGATGTGTATTAATCATGTATGGTGTACAAGTCAATAACGTTGTTAAATCTTCCCCATCTTTAATGTTTAAATCTTTCGTCTCCGTAGGCAGTACTGTTTTTAAGGATATAATTTCATATTTCAATATCTCTTCCATATTGTCTATTAAAAAATGATCGCCAATCTTAAGTTCACTTAAATCCGTAAATAATTTTTTTTCAGGGAAACCGCTATGTCCTGTTATCACAGTATGCCTACTCACCCCACCTGTAGGATATGATGTTCCTTGTAATAGAGTTGCACCTTCCATCAGTAAACTATCATTAGTTTCATCAAATATTGGTATATTTACATTGATGTTTGGTATATATATTGTTCCAATAAAATGCTGTTTTAATTGTTGTTTATTCAACCTAGTGATTGATTGCTGTTCAAAAATATCCGCTGTTAATCCTATCGTTGTGACACTTTCTTTTTTATTTTTTTCCTTCTCAATAATTCTTTTCTTTTCATTGATAAACTGCATGTTATTATCACTAGTAACTTCAGAAACAAGTTTGTTAGTATACATAACATTAACTACATTTGATAAAAAAGGATAAAAAAAAGTAATTAAGCCTGTAATAAATAATATAATAATAAGCAATTTGAAAAACGGTTTTATTATTTCTTTGTTCATTATTCTCCCTTACAGTGAAAAGACTACTTCATTTGAAGTAGTCTTTTTTTACCATCTATATATTTATTTGTTTTTTATATTTTTTAGACCAAATAATAGCAGTAAACATCATTAGACTTCCTAAAACTAAAAACATAATAATTCCCTTTCCTCCAGTAGATGGTAGTAAGCCTTTAGGTGTATTCTTAATTGACTGAACTTCCTCTTTTTCATACTGACCATGAGAAACTAAAAATAAAATATCTTTTGGTAGTTTTACATATTTACTACTTGGTGCTTTCGTTTCTTCAAGTTGATACTCTCCGTCTAAAAGACCTTTAACGGCAAACTCACCATTATCTTGTGAAGTTAAACGAGTCGCTTCTTCTTTAGAATTTACCCAACGAGTGAAAATGTATACTCCTTTATTTACTTCATGTTCTTCAAATTTTGCAAATTTATCTTCTTGTTTTACAATAAATTCTGCGCCTTTTAAAAGAGTTCCACTATGAGCATCTATTTTCTTAAATTTTTTCCCTCCTGTAGCAATTCCTGGTGGTGAAGGGATTTTGGTTTTAACAGTATCTTCTTTTCCAGGATTGTAGATAATAAACGCTTCATTATTTTGTGCTTCATCTGGATTAATATCTTTAGTTAATTTCATATCATATGTAACTATTAATTTTTTCCCTGCTAATTTTTTAACATTCTGACTATCTAAATTAAACTCTATTGAAAAACCACCACCATCAGTTTTTAATGTATAATCTTCATGTTCTTTTAAATCTCCAACTTTTAGATTACCACTATATGCCAAACCTTCAGTTGGTTTATCTTCAACAACATACCCAGTAGTATCATCGTGTTGAATATTAGTAGGTATAAATAACGTTAATTCATAATTAAACATATCACCTGTTGTAACATTACGATATTCTTGTCCGTTTAAAATTAATTTATTACTAAATGAATCTATGTTAGCTAATTTTTTAGAATTTTCAGCTTGTTCATTCTTAGGATAAATATGAATATCCTTATTTATTTCATCTGAATTACTAGCTTTATAGATAGGAAAAGCTAACACTATAGGTGAAGAAACTGTCGTAATATTAGGTTTAAATGGTGTTTTGGTTTCTAAAAATAGATATACTGAATCTTTTCCATTTGTCTTTGTATTCAATTTTTCAAAGATGGCTTGACCATCCTCTGAGGTAATTTTATCAATACCATCTTTATTAGCTAAATCAAGACTATTAACACTATTCTGAATATCTTCTATGACCGCTTTCTGAGATACGCTAATATCACCGGTCATCTTTTTCATTTTTTCATAATAAATATCTGTAATATTATACATTGTAAAGGTTACATTAGACAACGGTTCTCCACCAAAGTCCACGTTTACCTCTCCTGTATTCAACTGAGAATTTTCTTCAGGTTTTTCTCCCATGTTAAATACACGTTTATGTAATGTCACATTTGCCTGTACATTATCACTTAGTTCTGCTGCTATTACTGGGTGAGCTCCTGTTATAACTACCATTGCCCATGCTAACAACCCTATTATCAATGTTTTTATTCTATTTTTCATTAATGTTTCTCCCTATTAACTTTTTTATATATAATATACTTCCAACGGCTAATAATCCTATATAAAACATCATATTTTTAACTTCTCCCGTTTGAGGGAGTAAATACTGATCTTTCTTTTTATAAAGTATCTTTGTTTCTTCGTCGTTACTTAATTCTTGATACAACTTTGGATATAGTTCTAACTTATTTTTTGTTGATTCAAAAATAGAATCTGAAACTTTAATAAGCATAGGTGACGTTTTTAACATCATACTTTGTTTGTAATCTTTATTTTCCAAAATCATCATATATTGTATATCTTTACCAACTAAATTTACATTATATTGGATTATCCCTTTTTTAAGTTCAGTTTTATCATATGATAACCTTTTCACGTCTTTGGTTATTTTTCTCATATATCCTTCATCAGCATTTAGAAACTCTTTTTGTAACTCAATAAAATCTCTCTCACTTTGTTGAACTAATTCGGTTATATCATAAATATCAAATTCTTTTTTATCTAAACCGGCTTGGTCTAGTATTGAATCGTCTGAAGGATCGTATAAGTGAATGATTATATTTAACCTACTATCTTCTAATTCTGCACTACTATCTAATCCAAAAGACAACAGACTAAATAGTATTAACATTAAATAAATAAACTTATTTTCCATTAGCCGATTCTCCTAAGATATTTATAAAAATAAATTAAACAAAAAAATAAACTAATAAATAATAAACTCGCTCCTAATATTTTAAATTTTGAAATACCATTACCACCTGTACTTGGTAACAACCCTTTAACTGTATTAGAAACAGTTAAAACTATCTCATTATTGTGCTCTAAAACATCTTTTATTAGTTTTCCATCTATTTTTACAGCTCCACTAGATAAAATAACTATTTCAATTTTTTTCTCTAACAAGACATGATTACTATCATTTTTAGTTTCCTCTAAAAAATATGTTCCTGGTCGTAATCCTTTAAACGTAAAAATATTTCCATGGTCTTCATCTGAAGATAACTCTTTGGAATAAGTATTTTTCGAATCAGTTAATTTAAATTTAACACCTCTTACAGGATGATTATATTGATTTACTTTTTCAACCCTTAAAGAAAAATCTTTTAATTTATTAATAACTATATGATTTTTTGGTAATCCTTGTATCGAAAGAGACTTTGTCTTCTCATCTTGAATCACTTCAAAAGAAATATCAGGAATTTTTTCATAACCTGTAGGAGAAGTGTTCTCTTTTAGAATATACTTACCTACTGGTAATTCTTTTAAAAATTTAACTTTTCCTTGATGGTCAGATATTACGTTTTTCTCTATAAACTCTGTACCACTCTCTTTATATATAGAAAAACTAGCTCCGGATAGTCCAGTCTGCCCATCTTCTCCCACCTTTGTTATCACTATAGGTAATGTGTCTAAAATATTAGTAATGAGTACTTCATTTTTCACATTATCCTTAGTTATAATCTCTGATGAGTATTGGGTTGGCTTATATCCAAATAAAGAATCATTTTCTTTTTTATCATTCAATTCAACAATTCGATATTCATATTCTGTATTTCCTACTTTAAAAATCACATCTTTAAATTCATTTTGATACTCATTACTATTTTGCAGTGTTTTTTCATCAATCGATTGATTAGAAACAGTTTCCCAGTCTGCGTTACTATTTTTTTCACGTTTTTGTAGTTCGAATGAAATATTTTTTCGCAATTTCCAACTGTTATTATCATCATTCCATATTTTTTTATATTTAATACTTTTTTTTTCTGGAATAACTCTCACAGAAGGTACGGCAAATCCAACAACATTTTCTTCTTCTTTAGTGAATGCAAATGTAGGGCCATTAGTAGGATAAAAATCTCCATCTTGATATTCTTTTTTTAGTTGAACTTGGTAGTTCAATCGAATACCATGACGTGTTGTATCGTCAGAACCTAAATGCAGATTAGACAAAACAATATTTTCTGAATCTATGCTTACTACAACATCTTTTATATAAGACTCATTATTCGTTTGTAATTGTTTATCTTGTGTTAATGACAAACCGGTCAATTTGACCTTCGAAATATCCGTCAAGGAAACATATTCACTCATAGGATCATTTAGCTTACCAGAATGAACATTATAATTAGTAGTTAAGATACTTTTTTTAATATTATCCAACACACTATTCATATCTTGTTCACTGGTTGCTGTATAAGTACCCGACGTACCAATCGCATCAAGAACTCCATAGGTACTATCTTTTGAAATATCAAAACCTATTGAATAGGCTTTGGTACCTGCAGGAAGTTGTTGACTATATACTTGATTAATTAAAGAAGCATTATCTTGACCAACTTTAGATAAGTTTTGCGATGTACTCCCTGTACCATAAACCTGATAATTTCGATCAATAGTTTTCGAAACAGAATAATTGTAATATCTGCGAATGTTTGATGGCTGTCTATCATCTAACCATAAATCATATGAATCAAAGTTCCTAGTATTTGGAGCAAATGTAGCCTCCCCATCCGTTAATACGATTAAATATTTTTTTGCATCTACTCTTGAACCAAATTTAGGATTTGTTAGCAACTTAACTCCCATATCAACTCCTATAAAAGTAGGGGTCCCTGAATTCCATTCCGGTGATTTAGATACAATTGGATGATTGACAATTTCTCGAGAACTCTTTGTAAAATATCTTTCTTGATAGTTGCTTGTTGAAAAGTTAGCTAAATCTGAAAAAATATGAGTATAATTCCATGGATTTTGTAAAGACCCATAGGATACTAGCCCCATTTGAACATCATTATCTCCAAACAGCCCCTCTGAAAACCGTTTCATTGTTTTCTGTAGTGTAGCCCATCTATCACCTATCATACTAGATGATTTATCAACCACGAAAACCACATCAACTTTATTAAGTGTTTTAGTTGACCCACCAATAATATCTAACTCAATGTCAAATTTTGTTGGATCATCTGTAGGCTTAACAATTTTTTTAGTCAATACATTGCCATTTTCAACATCGTTATCAAAGATATAATTATGATATCCATTGATAAAATTTATAGATTTCCCATCTATGCTAAGTGTTTTTGGGGATGGATCATAATTTTTCCCAAAATTAAAATTTTTAACAGTATTTTTTTGATTAATTAATCGATTGTCCGATATAAAATCATACGTCCCATTATGGGGATATATACCATTATCTTGATTAGTTTTGTTTTTTTGATGGATATAATAAAAGGGATCATTATACCCCTCAGTGATGTTTAAATACATTGGATATGCTGTTTCATAAAGAGAAGTAGACAATGGTGGAGATTTATCATCTGGTGAAGATGACATCTCATTAAACGAAAGTATTTGGTCAGCCACAACCGAAGTTTGTAACGGCTCTGTTTCTTTTATTAATTCAATTTCTATTGGAATACTTTGAATATCTTCTTGAGATATAATTTCAAGACTTCCATAATCATCTAAATTAAAGTGTGCTTCGATATAGTCGTTACTATCTGTTTCTTTTATTAAGTTATCAGATGGTATTACTTGAACAGATTGTCCAACTTTAAACCTCAGTTTTGTTCTATTTTCGTTATTTTTATTGTATTTTATTTTCCAGTGAATGTTTTCATCATTCTGGAATGTTTCATAGTCTATTTTTAATTCTGGTGTATCAGTTATTATCCTTAAATCATTTTGATTAGCATCAACAACTGTTGGTAGAATAACACATACTGTCATCAATAATATAAATACCAACAAATACTTGATTTTCATTCATAACCTCCTCGTTTAATCACAGTATCTTCATATAAAATTCGAGAATTCTCATTTCAAATACTAATTAAAAAAACACTATAAGTCAATAATGAATTTTAAAATCATAAAAATAAACAATTAAAGGCATAATATTTATAACAGTTGTGATTTCATTCATAAATGAACAATTATAAGTATACCAATTGATAAATTTATAAAAAAGATACTTTAAAACTCTTATTTTTTTGGCTGTACACTAAATCGTGTTGATAGATTAAATTCTATCAATGCGATTTTTTATTTAGACATAGAAAAAGAGGCATTCTTATTGGTAAAATTAAGTCGACTAAAACCAAAATTACAAAGGAGAATACCCCTATGGATAATAATACAAGAAAACTACTCAATTTAACAGATGATTCTCTTATTTTTAATGAGAATTGGTTGTCTCGCGAAGCGAGAGACAACCGA